>CAJTTO010000003.1 GCA_910579275.1 uncultured Lachnospiraceae bacterium | reverse complement strand
TATGATACAGGATGGCTCAGATTTTGTATAGGTACATACTATCCACCGTTTACGTCTTTTAATGGGAGAATTATGCAAATGACAATGTAAATTTCTGAAAATGGGTTGTGTTCCTGCCGGATTTTCCATATACTAGAATGAGAACAGGATGACACTTGCTTATTTCGGAAAGGAAGATAGGCTATGTTGATTGGTACAATGATTGGTACTGTGACAAAAGAAAAATGAAGCTAGAGCGTGTTTGAAAATTGCTTTTGGCATATGTGCTCTAGGATTTAAATGGAGGTGTAGAAATGGAAGATAGAACAATTGCTTTTCTTGCATATTGTTTACTTGGGTGTATGTTTTTGGGATGGTCTGTGTATACATGGTTTTCAAAGAAACCAAAGCCAATGGGATTTTGGGCGAATGCCAAAATGTTTGAAGTCACAGATGTAAAAAAATATAACCGCGCGACAGCCAAGCTGTTTGGTGTATTTGGCATTGTGCTGATTGTCTTAGGATTTCCGCTGCTTGCGGGGCAGAATTCCGCATGGGCAATGCTCTCTATCGTGGGTGTCATGGTGGAAAGCATTGCTGCCATGGCAGTATATATACTCGTCATCGAAAAGAAATATAGAAAAAGGTAGCTGAAACCATAGAAAGGAGTCCTGATGTTCACCATCCGAAACGCAGTGATAGAAGATGCCAGTCGTATTTTAGAGATATACAATTATTATGTTAAAAACACCGCGATTTCTTTTGACTACGAGACACCAGCCCTTGATGAGTGGATTGCGCGTATGGTGAGGACAATGAGCCGCTATCCGTATCTTGTGGTTGAAGAAAATGGCGTTATTCAGGGATATGCTTATGCAGGTCCGTTTGTTGGCAGGGCAGCCTATGACTGGTCATGTGAAATGACGATCTATCTTGACCACAATGTGCAAAAGCGCGGAGTGGGGCGGAAACTCTACGAGACAATGGAACAGGAACTTGGCAAAATGGGCATCCTGAACCTGTATGCCTGTATTGGCTACCCTGACAAAGATGATGAATATCTGACAACAAACAGCGCAGATTTTCATGCGCATCTCGGATATACAAGGGTCGGAATGTTCCATAAGTGCGGGTATAAATTCGGACGCTGGTATCACATGATTTGGATGGAGAAAATCATCGGAAAACACGAGGAAATCGAAGGACAGTAGATGAAAGTTTGTAACAGTTCAGCCCAGGACTTTGCATTTACTGCAAAGTCCGTGAAATAGCGTAGTGGCAGAGATGCATCAAGCCACCACGAAGTGGTTTTGCATGGCTTGATGCCCGTAACAGGAAGCCGAAGGCTGAACTGTTACGAAAGTTTGAAACTTGTACGAAATACAATTTGTATTCAATTCGGATATATGTTATGATACGATGTGACATGAATGTGACAAAAGGAGGAGACAGAACATGGCAGTATTCAGCGGTCTGGAAGATATGGACGAGCTTGCGGCAAGGAAACAGCACCAGCAGGAGCAGGAAATCAACGATATCATCAATATGCTCGACAGCAAGACGGAAAACGGCGTAAGCCGTATCAAAGTGAATGTGTCTGATGAGCAGCAGGAAGGAACCGTCAACACGCAGTACCATCACGGACGCTGTGATGTGGGCAGTCCTTGGTCAAAAGGCACTGTCGGAAACTTTGGATGTGATTAAAAAATACATGATACAATAAAGATGGAGAGATGAGGTACAGCTATGGCACTGAACAAAAAGCCCGTGACAGGCATGAAGGATATCATGCCGGATGAAATGCAAATCCGTGATTATGTGATGAATGTAATCAAGGAAACGTATGGTAAATTCGGATTTACCCCGATGGAAACCCCCTGTATGGAGAACATCGAAAATCTCAGCAGCAAACAGGGAGGCGAAAATGAAAAACTCATATTTAAGATTTTAAAAAGAGGTGAAAAACTCAACCTTGAAACAGCGCAGTCAGAGTCCGATGTTGTGGACTTTGGAATGCGCTATGATTTGACCGTTCCCCTCGTGAGATATTACGCCAACCATGCTAATGAACTGCCTTCTCCGTTTAAGGCATTACAAATGGGAAATGTATGGCGGGCGGACAAGCCGCAGAAAGGCAGATACCGTCAGTTTATGCAGTGCGATATCGATATACTGGGCGAGGAGTCCAATCTCGCGGAAATCGAGCTGATACTTGCAACGACTACCACACTGGGAAGGCTGGGATTCGGAAATTTTCAGATTCGGATAAATGACCGCAGACTCCTCAAGGCAATGGCAGCTTACAGCGGTTTTGACGAAAAAGATTATGATGATGTGTTTATCACGTTAGACAAGATGGACAAAATTGGCGTGGAAGGTGTGGAGCGCGAATTGACTGCGAACGGATACGACAGCGCCAGCGTTGAAAAATACCTTGCACTGTTCCGTGACATGAACGCGTCGGAAGATACGCTGTCCTTTATTGAGGAAAAAATGACCGGATTTCTTGACGAGGATGTCAAGACCGGATTTCGTGAGATTATCGAGAGCGTCAATGCTACAAAAGACGACTGCTTCCGGCTTGTCTTTGACCCGACTTTAGTGCGTGGTATGTCTTATTATACAGGAACAATCTTTGAAATCATGATGCCGGAACTCGGCATAAGCTGTGGCGGCGGCGGACGCTATGACAAGATGGTTGGCAGGTTTACGGGAAAGGATGTGCCCGCGTGCGGCTTTTCCATCGGTTTTGAGCGCATTATTCTGATTCTGATGGAGAGCGGATTCAAGGTGCCGAACCAAAACAAAAAGATAGTATACTTGATTGAGAAAGGTGTATCCGGCGACAGGCTCTGCGAGATTATTGCAGAGGCACAGAGGGAGCGGCAGGATGGCACACAAGTACTTGTGGCACGCATGAATAAAAATAAGAAATTCCAAAAGGAACAGCTTGCCGCCGAGGGATATGAGGAGTTTAAGCAGTTCTACAGGGAAAATTTGAAGAATTAAAATGATGTGCAATCGGAAAAATAGGTCGGTTGGTGTGTGGAAAGGAGCCGGCAGGCTGTCTTCAGGATTGGGAAGGAAAAATGGAAATCAAGAACAAAAGAAAGAAAAAAGCGCTCGCACTCGAAATTATAACGCGTCTCAAAAAGGAATATCCGGAGTCGGGCTGCACACTTGATTATAATGAAGCGTGGAAGCTTCTGGTCAGTGTGCGTCTGGCGGCGCAGTGTACGGATGCAAGGGTCAATGTGGTGGTACAGGGACTGTATGAAAAATATCCGACGATTGAAGCGATTGCGGAGGCTGATGTGGAGGATATTGAACGCATTGTCAAACCTTGCGGGCTGGGACACAGCAAAGCGCGGGACATCAGTGCCTGTATGAAGGAGCTGCGCGATACATATGACTGTAAGGTGCCGGATAATTTCGAAGCGCTGTTAAAACTTCCGGGAGTAGGAAGAAAGAGTGCAAACCTTATTATGGGAGATGTGTTTGGAAAGCCGGCAATTGTGACGGATACACACTGCATCCGGCTGACAAACCGCATGGGACTGGTAGACAACATCAAGGAGCCAAAAAAGGTGGAGATGATTTTATGGGAATTGATTCCGCCGGAAGAAGGGAACAGCTTTTGCCACAGGCTTGTTGACCATGGGCGCGAGATTTGCACGGCAAGGACAAAACCGTACTGTGAGAAATGCTGTCTTTATGATATCTGTAAAAAGAACATCTGAATCGTCACGACGAAAAAAGAGTGCGTTAACACTCTCTTAGTCATGATGCGGATGTGCACCGATTGTATTGATTGCTGTCACAACAGCAGTTAGAATCTCTGTTTTTGCCTGTGTGGATGAGGTATTTAGTTTATGAAATAAAGCACCGGTATCCGTTCTGACATAATTGGGTTTTAATCTGTTCAGTGCATAGGTAGCCATGTCCAGTCTGCATTTTTCACAAGCGCAGATTTCCGGCATTGTGGGAAGCAGATGGTTTAACTGATACTCCACATCATCCTCCATGATATTTTTTAAGCCTTCCATACTCCTGCCTCCTTTGTCTGTTTTTAGAACTTTTTAATAAAACTATATCTAATATGATAGTACAAAAATGTCATATAATCAATACAATTTTTGGGATTTTTACAATTTTTTGCATTTTTGTGCGAAAGTTATGAAAAATGTGTTGATTATTGACGGAAATACGAGTAAACCACAAAGTTAATTTGGCAGAAATGCCATATCCAAAAAAATGAATCGAAAGAGGGAATCGAAATGTCAATATTTAATAAGATTTCAGACATACTAAAAGCAAATATCAATGATTTGTTGGACAGGGCAGAAGACCCTGAAAAGATGGTAAAGCAGATAATTATTGATATGGAAGAACAGGTTCGTGACGCGACAGAAGCGCTTGGGCAGGCTATGGCAAGTGAAAAGCAGGCATACGCGCAGCTCGAAAATGCGAAGCGAAATTCCAAGGAATGGGAAGACAAGGCAAAGCTGGCAATCAATGCAGGAAACGAAGAGCTTGCCAGAAAGGCATTGACGTCCAAGGTCGAAGTGGACAAGAATGTACAGGCGCTTCAGGCGTCATATGACCAGATAGCCGCCCAGACAAGCGAACTTCGATCCAGAGTCGAGGTGCTCAGGCAAAAGCTTGAGGAGGCAAGGCAGCGGCAGAATATGCTCATAGCGCGGGCAAAAATGGCAGAAGCGACAGAAAATGTGGCGACGGCAATGACAAATACCGATCCAAACAGTGCATTGTCGAAACTGGATAAGATGGAGCGCAAGGTTGCGGATAAGGAAGCAAGGGCAGAAGCGTTTGCAGAAATGTCAGGTGAGACCGTGTTTGCCAAAGACGAGTTTGCAGAGCTTGAGACCAATCAGGCCGTGGATGCAGAGTTACAGAGACTTATGAGGGAAATGAACGGCGGCATATAAAATGATATCAGAAAACAGGATGGGAACCCAAATGCTAGAGCAGGAAAAGCTTATTTTTCATCCGATAACATTGGATGACAAGGACTGGATAGACGAGAAGCTAAAGGAGGACAATCTGGGCGCGTGTGAATATACTTTTGCCAATAACTTTATCTGGGCAGGGGTATATGGTGTACAGGTCGGAAAGGTACATGACTGTGGAGTAATACGATATAAGGAACAGATGAATTATAAATATTCCTTCCCGTTTGGAAACGGGGACAAAAAGGCAGCGATAGAATTATTGAAAGGAATCTGCAGTGTCCACGGACATCGCCTAGGGCTCTTTCCTGTTGATGAAAACAACCGTATGAAACTGACGGAATGGTTTCCGGGAGAATTTGAAATAACCCCTGACAGAAACCGGTTTGATTACGTATACAGTGTGGAAAAACTTTCTTTATTGAGAGGGAAAAAACTTCATGGAAAGAGAAACCACATTGCACGTTTTATGGATGACGGTGACTGGAGTTATGAAGAAATGTCGAAAGACAACATAACAGAATGCAGGAAAATGGCAAAAGAGTGGATTTCTATGCGTTCCGACAAGTGGAACGAAGAGATGGAACAGGAGATGGGGGTTCTGGATATTGCCTTTGCCCATTTTGGCGTACTCAATCTGAAAGGCGGGGTCTTGTACAAAAGCGGAAAGATAGTGGCGTTTACAATCGGGGAGCCGCTGAATAAAGATACGTTTGTTGTGCACTTTGAAAAGGCGTTTCCGGATTTGCAGGGTGCGTATCCTATGATAAACCAGCAGTTTGTGCTGCATGAGGCGCAGCAGTTCATGTTTGTGAACCGTGAGGAGGACACAGGTGATCCGGGGCTTCGAAAAGCAAAATTATCGTATTACCCAGACATCCTGTTCCGGAAGTATGACGCAGTGGAAAGCCATGTTGTTTTTGCATCTGAACGTGACAAGGCAGATGTTGCCGGCATATGGCAAAGCTGTTTCGGGGATGACATTTTGTATATTAATTTGTATATGGAAAATTGTTTTAAGAATGACAATATGCTTGTGATATATGAAAATGGGCATCCCGTTTCCATGGCAAGCTTCCTTCCGGCATGGATAACCATAAATGGGGAGAAGCGCCAAGCCAGATATGTCTATGCGGTTGCGACCCTGCCTGCGTACAGGGGGAAAGGTTATGCGGCGGAAATATTAAGACATGCCGCTGCTAAGTATCAAGAGCCGCTTGTTTTGCAGCCGTCTGACAAAGAATTACAGGAGTATTATAAAAGGCTGGGATTTGTGGAAGCGTTTTGTGAGAGTCCTTGTTGGATTTTTAACAGAGGATGCACCAGAAAGACAGCCATTTCAGATAACCAGAGCAACTGTCTGAAAGCAGCAGAACAAACGATGAATGTGCCCAAGCCTTCGGAAATGCTTGGACAATGGAACGTATCTCTTGCGGACGGAAAGGAATATAAGGCAGTCCGTGATGGTTTCTTTCAGCAGGAAGGGTATGTGGAGTGGGGAGAAGAAGCGCTTGCCTATGCCATTAAGGAGAATGCATTTTGTAATGGGCAGACGCTTATGCTTTCAAGGGAAACTGCGGGCAAAGTTATGCGAAAGGCAGTACTGATGTACCGCGTTGAAGGCAGCAGGCTTCATGTTGTGGAAACTACCCTTAAAGAAGAATCACTTGAGAACATCTTGCCGGAACTTCTTACACGAACAGGGACTACTCTTGCATATGCCGGAAATAAGGGCGGCATGGTTCTGCTCCCTGACAAATGGAAGAATTGGGATTGTCAGGAGGGGTATCTGGGACTGACATTAGCATGATGATAAAAATAATCAATAAAAATGATTAATTTTAATTATTGTAATCTTGTCAAAATAATGATACCATAGAACCACAAGTAAAAAGAAATGGCGATGAAAAGGAATAGTAGCTGTATAGAGCATTTCAGGTTACTGTTCACAGGTCAGGAATGCGCCAAACTGCGTATTCCATGAAAAAACGTACAGCATGAAAAGCAAAAATCCATTTGCGAAGCAAATTTTTGCACGGATTTTTGCCTGTTACTGGAACGGAGTGAACAGTAACCATTTCAGAGAGCTGCCGCTTGGTGCGAGGCAGTATGCAAAGTTCGGTGAACTCGTCTTGGAGCTCTGTGTCTGAACAGGCAATGACAGATTGTCAGTAGGACGCGGCGGTTTCCCACCGTTATCCGGGGTAGGCATGATAGTGCTGGTGAGTGCATGTTTTAACATGAAGTAGAGTGGTACCGCGAAAGAATATATGAGGATATATAGAAGTCTTTCGTCTCTACAACGGTGATGTTGTGGAGTCGGAGGACTTTTTCGACTGACTTTTTCATTACCGGAATATAGGAATTGAAAGAATAACAGGAGAATGGGAGGATTTGAACATGAAAAATGCAGCAAAGTACGAAAAGTCATATTTTTTACCGCCAGTCTGTACATATGACTGGGTCAAAAAGGATGCCGTCACAGTACCGCCCGTATGGTGCTCTGTCGACTTGAGGGATGGAAATCAGGCATTGATAGAACCGATGAGTCTGGATGAAAAATTACAGTTTTTTGACATGCTTGTGGAGATTGGATTTAAGGAAATCGAGGTTGGATTCCCGGCGGCGTCAGAGACAGAATATGAGTTTATGCGCGCCTTGATTGAGCGCAATATGATACCGGATGATGTGACTGTGCAGGTGCTCACACAGGCAAGGGAGCACATTATCAAAAAAACGTTTGAAGCGGTTCAGGGAGCGCCCCATGCCGTGATACATCTCTATAATTCCACCTCGGTCGCACAGAGGGAGCAGGTATTTCGGAAGAGCAAGGAGGAGATTAAGAAGATTGCAACGGACGGCGCGGAACTTTTAAAGAAACTTGCGTCGGAGACTGACGGTAATTTTTCGTTTGAGTACAGTCCTGAGAGTTTCCATGGCACGGAAGTGGACTATGCGGTTGAGGTATGCAATGCCGTGCTTGATATCTGGCAGCCGACAGCAGACAAAAAAGCGATTATCAATATTCCGACGACTGTTGAGAATGCGATGCCGCATGTGTTTGCAACACAGGTGGAATATATTCACAAAAACTTGAAGTACAGGGATGCGGTGGTGCTTTCGGTGCATCCTCACAATGACCGCGGATGTGGAGTATGTGACGCCGAGCTGAGCATCCTTGCCGGCGCGGATCGTGTAGAGGGAACGCTCTTTGGAAATGGGGAGCGGACAGGGAATGTTGACCTTGTCACTGTGGCGATGAATATGTTCTCCCACGGCGTGGATCCGAAACTTGACTTTTCAAACATGTCAGAAATCAGGGAGAAGTATGAAACCTTTACGCGCATGAGTGTGCATGAGAGACAGCCATATTCAGGAGATCTTGTGTTTACGGCATTTTCCGGATCGCATCAGGATGCCATCGCGAAGGGGATGCAGTGGAGAGAGGAAAAAAATACCGACAAGTGGACAGTGCCATATCTTCCTGTTGACCCCAAAGATGTGGGAAGAAATTATGATGCGGATGTAATTCGTATCAACAGCCAGTCAGGAAAGGGCGGCGTGAACTATATTCTGAAACAGAATTATGGGATATCCCTTCCTTATGCAATGCGCGAGGAGGTCGGTTATCTTGTGAAAGATGTATCGGATCAGGAACATAAAGTACTCTCGCCGCAATGGGTCTACGACATTTTCTGCGAAAACTATGTCGACAACACGCCACTGTTTCAGATTAGCGAGTGTCATTTCAAGCAGATAGACGGCATTATGGCAGAGTCGGTGATTGTCTGCGGGGACAAAAAGACAACTGTGGATGCAAATGGAAACGGACGTCTGGATGCAGTCAGTAATACAATAAAGCAATATTTTGGCGTCAGCTACCAGCTGTCTGATTATGAGGAACACGCGCTTACAAAAGGTTCATCCTCCAAGGCGATTGCCTATGTAAGTGTCACCTGCAACGGCGAAAAGTTCTGGGGAGTCGGTATGGATGACGATATCATCAAGGCATCTATCCACGCGCTTTGTGTGAGCGTCAATAAACTTCCGCAGATTTGCGAAAACGCGGCACGTCAGGATGAACGCCTGATGGAGATAATGAATTACCTGCAGGCAAATTATCAGGCAATTGCGCTGAGTGACGTCGCAGAACATTTTCATCTGTCAGAGCCTTACCTGAGCAAATATATTCATGAAAAGTCCGGAAAGACTTTTGGGGATATTGTGATAAGCATTCGTCTGAAGAAGGCGAAAACATTGCTCCGAAATGGCAATATGACAGTCGAAAATGTGGCGATGGCAGTGGGCTATCCCAATGTGGAACATTTTAACCGGATTTTTAAGAAGAAAATGGGAATGACGCCGGTTCAGTATAGAAAAGGCGGGCAGGAAACGAGAAGCGAAGCATAGACATGAGAGAAGAAATTAGAAATATACTGGTACAGTTTGCCGATTTAAAGTATAAAGAATTTTCGGCAGGTCTTATCCCCGGGGCGAAGCCCCTTATAGGGGTAAGGCTGCCGAAGCTCAGAAAGATTGCAAAGGATATTGTAAAAAAGGACTGGCGCAGTGAGGTTGGCAACCATGGCATGGAATACGAGGATATTTATTTTGAGGAAACCATGCTTCGTGGAATGATTATCGGTTACGGGACGGCGCAAGGGGGCATTCCCTGCACAGAAGGACTGGAATATCTGGCGGAATTTATTCCATATATTGATAACTGGTCTGTCTGTGACAGCTTTTGCAATTCATTTTCCTTTGCCAACAGGTATCGTGATGAAGTCTGGGACAAAATACAGCCTTACCTTTGCTCGGACAGAGAATACGAGGTGAGGACAGCATTGATACTGCTTTTAAGCCAGTACCTGAAATACGGCGCAGATAACGAAAAAATTCCGAGGAACAGGAAAGTGACTATGACAGATATCGAAGACAACCCTGCAAATCGCGAAATATCTGTCCGGACAAAAGCGCAGTATCCGTATCTTGAAAAAATATTGGATACTTTAAACAGGACATTTCCTCAGGGATATTACGCCCGGATGGCGGCGGCATGGCTTATGGCGGAGACATTTGTCTGTTTTCCGTATGAGGCGAACTTGATGCTTGCCGGTGCATGCAGGATGGACGATTGGACATATAACAAGGCACTGCAAAAGATACGTGAGTCCCTCAATCCGGACAATGAAGTAAAGGATTATATAAAAAAACTGAAAAGATGATGACAAATGATGTGCGGAATGGTAAAATTTTATATTGTACATAAAGGAAGAACAGATGGAGGAGACAGATGAGCAGTTTTAAGGAGAGCCTTTACGAAAAGAAAAGTTTTATTTTTCAGATTGGCGAAGAATACTATGCAATTGGGGCAAACACATTTGCGAAGGTGACGGATTTACAGGAGCTTGACAATATGGAACTTTTGCAGAATGCTTTTGAAAAGGGAAATGACAGGCAGACTGCAAAATACCTTGAAAAGATTATGCGGATTGCCAATGCATACCGCGGGGACGCGAAAGAACACTATAAAATACAGCAAAGACTGTTTCAGTTTGTTGACGGACTGGAATTACATGATGAAGCAGCATTTCATGCGCTTCAGGAGCAAGTGTTTTGGTTTGATGAACTTCGTGGGAAGTATCAGCAGCAAATAAAGGAAATAAAGTAAATCAATGTAATTTTTTTTCTTGTATAGACAAATTCAAAGAATTGTGATATGATTACAAACGTGATGTTACATAAAAAACTTTAAGCACCCGTAGTCTAATGGATAGAACGAAGGCCTCCGACGCCTTTAATGCAGGTTCGATTCCTGCCGGGTGCATTTCCTTGATAAGGATTGATGCACGTATGTGTTATTGCTTGTAACTGTAATGGACAAGGTTATTTGCCGCGGCAGATGATCAGGGGGGAGAATTGGCAGTGACAGATAGGAGTAGAAATGGATAACAGGCAAAAAAAGAAAAGCAGGCAAAAAAACAAACCAATTTCCAATGATAATACAAAACAGTTAAATGCAAATCCGCAGCAGGCGGAAAACAAGATAAAAAATAATACGGAGAATGAGACGACAGACGCAGCCAAGGCGGCTGAAAAGTCTGGTCAGGCAGAAAGTAAAACGGAAAAAAATAAAGGCGCTGACGAGATCAGGCAAAGTTCAAAGGAAACAGAACAAAAGCAATCCAAGCCTGAAAAAGCGGACAGGCAGACACCGGATAACAAGGCAGAAAAAAATGATGAAGCAGAAAAGAATAATAAAATAGAAAAAACAGTCGCACCGGTTTCTGCGAAACCGGCTGCAAAAGCGAAAAGGATAAACACTTCGGAATCCTTTATCCAGAAAAGTATTGCGCAGCTTAGGGAAGGGAACATCAAGGATACCGCAGTGAAAGCAGCAAAAATATTACTGCCGGCTGCAGCGTGTGTGATTGTTATTGCTGTGATTGTTTCATATATCGGTTCCCAGAGGACAAAAGCAGTTGAGAACCCAAGTCCGGACATAGAGGCAGACGGAGAGGCGGTTTCGCTCAGCGATAAGCCTTTGGAGGAGAATGCGTACAACAATGTCAATGAGCTGATGAACACCTTTTATAAGGCTCTTGCTGACGGTGACATGGAGACGGTAAGGGCGGTTAAAGATTATAATGATGACAAGGAAATCATCACTTATGAGAAGAAGAGCGAGTTCATTGAGTTCTACGATACAATTAATTGTTACACGAAACCGGGGTTAAGTGAGAATACATATTTTGTATATGTCACATATGCGGTAAAGATACAGGATATAGAGACAAAAGCACCCGGACTTAATGCGTGGTATGTCTATACGGCAGAAGACGGAACCCTTAAGATTGACGGTGACACGGAGGAGAATATCAAGGCGGCGTTCAAGCTTGTCACAAGTCAGGATGATGTGGTTGACTTATACAATAAGATAGATGTAAGCTACAAGGAAGCAGTGGCAGCTGACGAAGCACTCAGTGTATTTTTGGAAGAACTTCCTGTACAGATTAAGACGTCTGTAGGCGAGGCTCTGGCACAGCTAGAAACACAGGAAAATAATACCGATACACCTCAGACAGAGGAGACGCAGCCGTCATCAGCCGATGAACAGACACAGCCGGCAGAGACGGAAGCCCCAAGCGAGACAGAGGAGCAGCCGCCGTTGCAGAATCAGGCAGTGAACCAGATTGTACGGGCAACGGATACCGTCAACGTGCGGTCTTCGGACAGCGAGGAAGCAGATAAAATCGGTAAAGTACAGTCCGGAACAGAACTTACACGTGTTGAGGAAAGGGTCAACGGATGGAGTAAGATTATCTTTGAGGATAGGGAGGCTTATATAAAGAGCGATTACCTTGAAGTTGTAACTTCTGAAGTGACGGTAGAGCCGATTGGCACGGTGACAGCCCAGACAAATGTAAATGTCAGAAGTCAGGCAGATCAGGAATCGGCGAAACTTGGCACGGCACAGGCTGGGACAACGTATGAACTGCTTGAAGAACAGGGAGAGTGGTTCAAGATAAACTATAACGGTTCGACAGGCTTTGTTAAGGCAGAATTTTTTGAAAAATAGAGAAACGTATTGAAATATCATACATAAATTGATTATAATAAAATTGTGTCTAAATGCAGACCCATGTGGCAGTTATGCTACATGGGTCTGCATTGTAAATGGTCGGACAGATTAGAAAGCACCGAATGTAACAATTCAGCCGGAGACTTAACGCTTTAACACGGTTGTTGAAACCGTGTTAAAGTTGAGATGCATCAAGTCACCGCAAAGAGGCTTTGCATGGTTTGATGTCCGTGGCAGGAAAACGTAGGCCGGACTGTTATCACCAGACGAAAGGTAAGGGATTGCGTATGTTTAATCAAAAACGAGTTGGCATTATGGGAACCGGTAAGATTGCGGGTGTCATGGCAGGCACCATCAAAAAGATGAAAAATGTAAAATGTTATGGCGTGGCATCCAGAAGTGAGGAAAGAGCAAAGAAATTTGCCGAGGAATATGGTATAAAGGTGGCATATACTTCCTACGAGGAGATGATGCTCGACGATAAAATAGATTTGGTTTATATAGCAACACCACATTCGGAACACTATGCAAATATGAAATTATGCATAGAGAATGGAAAGAATGTGCTTTGTGAGAAATCATTTACGGCAAATGCGCCACAGGCGGAGGAAGTTTTGTCGCTCGCAAGGGAAAAAGGTGTATTTGTGGCAGAGGCAATGTGGACGAGATACATGCCGATGATGACGACGATAAAGGGTATTATTAATTCGGGAATTATTGGTGAGCCGACAATGCTCACGGCAAATTTGGGATATCCTGTATCCGACAAGGAGAGACTTACGAATCCGGCACTTGCAGGAGGGGCGCTTTTGGATTTGGGCGTATATACACTTCATTTTGCATCCATGATTTTCGGAAAAGAAATTGAGAAAACAGAATCTTCCTGTATACTGACCAGTTCAGGGGTGGATGCCAGTGAAAGTATTACACTGAAGTATAAAGACGGCAGGATGGCAGTCCTGAACTGTACAATGCATGCAGTGAGTGACAGACGTGGTGTCATATACGGACCCAAGGGGTACATCGTAATTGAAAATATCAATAATTTTGAATCCATTACAGTGTATGATGCGGGATATAAGCCGGGGAAAACAATAAAAGCGCCAAAACAGATTACTGGTTATGAATATGAGGTTTACTCTTGTCTGGAGGCAATTGAAAAAGGACAAAAAGAGTGCTGGGAGATGCCGCACGAAGAAACACTCCGCATAATGAAACAGATGGATGCGCTTCGCGCACAATGGGGTGTTATTTATCCTTTTGAGAAAGAGATTCCTGCCATGACAGAGCTGTCGGAGGATAAACCGGAGGTTCTGACTGGCGAGGTGGAGGATACTGTGAAGGAGGACACGGATATACTGGCATAAACTGCTAAATACTGGCAACACTATAGTTATCGGAATGAATTCGTAAATTTTGCAGGCGAAAGGAAGATAACTATGAAAAAAGATGATCAGGAGATATTAAAGGAAGTGCAGAGAAATTCCAGTATGGCAATGAATGCGATTGACACGATATCGGAGAAGGTTCAAAACAGGGAGCTGCTGCACGAGCTGTCAAAACAGAGATTGTTATATTCTGTAATACAAAATAAGGCAACGGACAGGCTTCAGAGCGAGCGGGCAGAAGGGTACCATGCCAGTACGATGCAGGACATGATGCTTAAGGGCGGAATACAGATGAATACCCTTACAAATTGCAGCTCCAGCAAAATTGCCGAGCTTATGATACAGGGAAGCAACAGGGGACTGACAAGCATGTGGAAATCCATTAACCATCATCAGAATTCGGGCAATACATCTATGGAGGTTGCAAAGGAGCTGATGGATTTTGAGGCGAAATCGATCGAGAGGCTTAAAAAGTTTTTATGACATCATTTTTTGTGGATAACGAAAGATTTGAAAGGATGCAGAGATGACCAGATTGAATAAATACCTTGCGGAATGTGGAGTATGCTCAAGACGGAATGCGGATAAACTGATAGATGAGGGCAGGGTGATTGTAAATGGTCAGAGAGCCGTAAGCGGTATGCAGGTATGCGACAGAGATATCATAGAAGTAAACGGCAGGAAGGTTAAAGCGATTTCTGAGAAAGTCGTTCTTGCGTACAATAAGCCCATCGGAGTCGTGTGCACGGAGAAAGACAGGCATGCAGGGAAGACAATAGCCGATGCAGTCAAATATCCTGTAAGGCTTACTTACGCGGGACGCCTTGACAAGGATTCTGACGGGCTGATGCTAATGACAAACGACGGTGAATTGATACAACATATGATGAAGGGGGCAAACGGTCACGAAAAGGAGTATGTCGTAAAAGTTGACAAGGAATTGACCGATGGATTTCTTTCCGGAATGTCACAAGGTGTATACTTAAAGGAGCTGGACAGGACAACGCGCCCCTGCAAATTACAGCGTGTAGGAAAATACACATTTAAAATTATCCTCACGCAGGGGCTGAACAGGCAGATTCGACGGATGTGTGCAGCCTTCGGCTATCAGGTAAAAACCCTCACACGTATCAGAGTGCTGAATATAGAATTGGCGGGATTAAAAAGCGGTGAATATCGGGAACTGAAAGGTGATGCGCTAGCAACACTTTACCGTCTGTGCGGGATGCCGGACAAAACCGATTTTTGAAATATTGAATAAGTTGATTTGGAGGAATATATGGCAGAAAACAAGGAAGCGATACATAGAATGAAAGAACTTGTTGAACGTCTGCGGGAGGCTTCAAAGGCATATTACGCAGAGGACAAGGAAATCATGAGCAATTTTGCGTATGATAAGCTGTGTGATGAGCTGGCGGCATTGGAACAGGAAACAGGGATGGTTCTGGCGGGAAGCCCGACAATCAGTGTAGGCTATGAAGCGGTAGACGAGCTGCCCAAAGAGGCGCATGAAAGTCCGATGCTGTCGCTTGGAAAGACAAAGGACAGAGAGGAACTGAAAAGCTGGCTGGGTGACAAGGAGGGGCTGCTGAGCTGGAAACTTGACGGTCTTACAATTGTGCTTACGTATCAGAACGGAAGTCTGTTAAAGGCAGTTACCCGCGGAAATGGCGAAGTGGGAGAAGTCATTACCAACAATGCGAAAGTGTTTAAAAATATTCCGCTCCGCATCAGATATCAAGGAGAGCTGGTTCTTAGGGGAGAGGCAGTGATTACGTACCATGATTTTGAGGAAATCAACAGCCGCATAGAGGATATTGATGCAAAATACAAGAACCCGCGCAATCTCTGCTCCGGTTCTGTCAGGCAGTTGAATAATCAGATTACCGAGGAAAGAAACGTTAGATTTTATGCGTTTGCGCTTGTGAAGGCAGACGGAGTTGATTTCGGGAACGCGCGGGAGAAGCAGTTTGCTTTTTTGAAAGAACAGGGATTTGATGTCGTGGAATTCCAGAAAGTGAATGCAGAAAATGTCGCTGACGCGGTAGCGGATTATGAGAATCGTGTACAAAGTTTTGATATACCGTCAGATGGACTTGTATTAATATATGATGACATTGCGTATGGGCGTTCTTTGGGACGGACTGCCAAGTTTCCACGTGACGCAATCGCTTTTAAGTGGGCGGACGAGATAAGGGAGACCGTTCTGAAAGAGATAGAGTGGAGTCCAAGCCGCACAGGGCTGATTAATCCGGTTGCTATTTTTGAGCCGGTAGAGCTTGAGGGAACTACGGTAAGCAGGGCTTCCGTCCATAATATCAGCATACTGAAAGGATTGAAACTTGGCATTGGCGATAAAATCACTGTCTATAAGGCAAATATGATTATACCGCAGATTGCGGAAAATCTTACGGGAAGTGACAGCATCGAAATTCCATCTGCCTGTCCAGTGTGCGGGGGCGATACGGAGGTGCGCGCGGTGAATGAGGTGCAGTCCCTGTACTGTACCAATGCTGACTGCGATGCAAAGAAGATAAAGTCTTTCACGCTGTTCGTGAGCCGGGATGCAATGAATATTGACGGTTTGTCGGAGGCTACACTCGAAAAGTTTATTGCAAAAGGGTTTATCCACCAGTATCAGGATATGTTCCATCTTGACAGATATAAGGATGAGATTGTAGCAATGGAAGGGTTTGGTGAGAAATCCTACAAAAAACTGATAGATGGTATTGAAAAATCCAGAGATGTAGAACTGCCAAAATTAATTTACAGTCTCGGGATAGCCAATATCGGACTGGCGAATGCAAAGGTCATCTGCAGATATTATAAGTTTGACATAGATGCCATGCGTCATGCGACAGCCGAAGAACTCAGTGAAATTGACGGTATCGGCGAAGTTATCGGGAAGGCTTTTGAGGACTATTTTTCTGACGAAGGGAACAATGAAAGATTTGACAATCTCTTAAAAGAAGTTGTTATAATAAAGGAAGATATCGACGAGACAGAGCAGACACTGGATGGTCAGACTTTTGTGATTACAGGTAGTCTGGAACATTTTGACAGTAGAAACGCCCTGAAAGAGCTGATTGAAAAAAAAGGCGGAAAAGTCGCTGGAAGTGTTTCTGCCAAGACAGTCTGCCTGATTAACAACGACATTGCTTCCAATTCTTCAAAAAACAAAAAAGCAAAGGAACTCAATGTTCCGATTTTGACAGAGGAGCAATTCATGCAAACGTATCTGGGAATGGAAAATGGATGAGAAAATAAATGAAATTGACAGGAGAGTGAAGAAATGCCTATTAAAGTACAGAGTGACCTGCCTGCAAAGGAGATATTGGAATATGAAAATATCTTTGTGATGGATGAAAACCGCGCATTGCATCAGGATATCAGACCATTGCAGGTCTGCATACTGAATCTGATGCCTGTTAAGCAAGACACCGAATTACAGCTCTTGCGGGCACTGTCCAACACACCACTGCAAGTGGATGTGACGTTCCTGATGGTGGCGAGCCATATATCACTAAATACATCGGCGAATCATTTGAACCGTTTCTACACGACGTTTGACGAAATAAAACAAAAGCGTTTTGACGGACTGATTATCACCGGAGCGCCTGTTGAGGATATCACCTTTGAGGAAGTTGACTACTGGGATGAAGTGTGTGAAATTATGGACTGGGCAGAGGAACATGTGACCTCCACGCTGCATATCTGCTGGGGGGCACAGGCGGGATTTTATCATTATTATGGTATCCAGAAACGCAAGCTTTCCGAAAAGTTGTTCGGAATTTACTCGCATAAGGTGCAGAACAGAAAGGTTCCACTGGTGCGCGGTTTTGATGATTATTTCCTTGCACCGCATAGCCGCCACACAGAGACGCCGGCCGCTGACATCCACCAATGCGATAAGATTACAGTTCTTGCGGAATCTGAGGAAGCCGGTGTCTTTCTTGCATATGCGCAGAATGGTAAAAAAATATTTGTCAATGGACATCCGGAGTACGACCGGTATACACTTGACGCAGAGTATAAGAGGGATTTGGGGAAAGGACTGCCGATACATATACCAAGAAATTATTATCCCGATAATGACGCGGCACAAAAGCCAAACCTGCAGTGGCGTTCACATAGCAACAATCTATACACAAACTGGCTGAATTACTACGTGTATCAGGCGACGCCCTACGAGTGGTAGAAAAGTACTGTATTTTGCGCGAAAAATGTCATAAATGCGTATTTTTTTTCAATTATTTTTTACCTACTTTTAGGCGAATATATATAACAATTTTTATTAAAGTATGATATAATAGATTTAACCATTGCATTTTATATGCGTAATCAAATGCAAATATAAAATAACAAAGGAGAAGATTTATATGGGTAATCAATTAGTTTGGCAGAATCGTTATAATATCGGTGTAGAAGTAATTGATAAGGAGCATAAGAAGCTGTTCAGCGTTTTGAATAAGCTTTTTGACTTTGGCAAGCAGGAAGATAAAAGCCAATGGGTATGTCAGGAGGCAGTAAAGTATTTCAGGGATCATGCATTGAAGCATTTTGCAGAGGAGGAAGCATACATGCTTTCCATCAATTATGCGGGTTTCGAGATGCATAGACGGATACATAAAAACTTTCGGGAAAGAACGCTTCCGACACTGGAAAGGGAGTTGGAGGTGACAGGGTATTCGGAGGAAGCAATCAGTCATTTTCTGGGTGTTTGTGCAGGCTGGCTAATCGGTCATACCCTGATTGAAGATCATGCAATTGTGGAGAAAGAGGCGGTAAGCCAGTGGGCAAATCTGCTTCCGGAAGAGGAGCAGGCGGCGATGGGGCAGACGATTAATCGCCTATTGAATGATATGTTTCGTCTTGAGCCACGGCTGGTAAGCGATTGCTATGGTGGAGAGAAATTTGGGGACGGCGTATATTACCGTTTGATCTACAGCTCGAAGGAAGGCAAAAGGTGGGAGTTCTTATTGATTTTTGAAGAAAGGCTGATTCTCGCTACGGTAGGCGGCATGATGGACAGTCAGACGCAGGCACTTAGTACGATGCTGATGAATGCAGCCCGTTATATTTCACGGCAGTTTGTTGATCAAATTAGAGCGCATTTTCCTGATTCGGCATCTTTTGAGATTAAGGAAGAACAATTATTGACCTATGAGCAGTTTCAGCATGTATTTGAGAAACAAACGCCTCAGTTCAGTCTTTTGTTTGATACGGGCAAAGGGTATTTTGCATACTGCATGGTTGCGCCGCACATGACACAGGGTGAAGGCGCAACGGCAATTTTGGCAGATAATGCCATGACTGAGGTTGAGAGATACCTGAATAAGAAAAAAGCGGAGCAGGAAGCAGTTAGTCAGAAAAAGACTGTGCTTGTGGTAGATGATTCTGACTTTATGCTGAAAACAATGGAGGATTTGCTTTGTAACGATTACAATGTCGTGCTTGCAAAATCCGGTATGTCTGCAATCAGAACCATTACATTGAATCGGCCGGATTTGGTTTTGCTCGACTATGAAATGCCAGTCTGTGATGGGGGGCAGGTTTTGGAGATGATTCGCTCGGAGGAGGAATGCGCGGATATTCCTGTTATTTTCCTGACCAGCAGGGTTGACAGAGAGAGTGTGAAAAAAGTCATTAATTTAAAACCGGAAGGATATTTGTCCAAGACTTTACAGCCTTCTGACGTAAAACGGGAAGTGGATCATTTTTTTGAAAAGAGAAGTCGCAGCAGAAAATAGAAAAGTATGAATATTTTTCCTTTCTTGTCCATATAATTTAATACATATAAAGAAAATAACAGTCTGTCTGTTATAGAAATTGTATTATGGTAAGGAGAATAAGTATGGCAAGAGGAGTAAAAAAATCATTACAGGAAAAAATAGCACAGAAGGAAGAGCTGATTGACGCATTGTCCACCAGAATAAAAAAGGAAAGAGACGAGCTCAACGAACTATTAGAGATGCAGAAGATGGAAGAGCTTAATGAGCTTAGGATGGTTGTACAAAAATCCGGAATGGAGATATCTGACATTATCCAGATTGCGCAGATGCAGACGGCACAGTAGCCGGAAGTCAAAAGCGTGGTTGAGTGGAATTGTAAAATAATAACAAAAATTTTCATAAAAAGTCCAAACACAATTGCGTACATAGCCTGAAAAGGGTATAATGGAAAGCAAAGTGAATGGACTTTTTGTGTGTTGACAGACACAGGTTCTGCCATTTAAAATTGAATGAACAAATACGAAAAAGGAAAGGAAAAGCAAAATGATAAACATACGCGAATTATATCATAATTATAAGGAGTATGCGGATAAGGAGGTAACAGTTGGAGGATGGCTCAGAAGTAAAAGAGATTCCAAGACATTTGGCTTTCTGGTAATAAATGACGGTACGTTTTTTGAGCCGCTTCAGGTTGTATACAGTGATGCGCTGGATAATTTTTCGGCTATCTCAAAACTCAACGTGGGTGCGGCAGTGATTGCAACAGGCGTTGTGACACTTACACCCGAGGCAAAACAGCCGTTTGAAATACAGGCTTCTTGCATTGGGATAGAAGGAGACTCGGCACCGGATTATCCACTGCAGAAAAAAAGGCACAGTTTTGAGTATCTCAGGACGATTTCGCATTTGAGGCCGCGTACCAACACATTTCAGGCAGTCTTCCGAGTGCGTTCGCTTTGCGCATATGCAATTCACAAATTTTTTCAGGAGAGGGATTTTGTCTATGTGCATACGCCAATCATTACGGGAAGCGACTGCGAGGGTGCAGGTGAAATGTTTCAGGTAACGACACTTGACTTGACGAACCTTCCGATGGTGGACGGTCAGGTTGACTTTGCAAAAGATTTCTTCAATAAACCCACCAACTTGACGGTAAGCGGTCAGCTGAACGGTGAGACGTATGCAATGGCATTTAAGAATATCTACACGTTTGGACCAACATTCCGTGCCGAAAATTCCAACACCACACGTCACGCGGCAGAATTTTGGATGATAGAGCCTGAAATTGCATTTGCTGACCTCAAGGATGATATGATGCTTGCTGAAAGCATGTTAAAATACATCATTCATTATGTGCTGGAAAATGCTCCAGAGGAGATGGCGTTTTTCAACCAGTTCGTGGATAAGGGACTGATTGAGAGACTTCAGCATGTGGCCAATTCTGAGTTTGGGCATATCACATATACGGATGCCATTACAGAGCTTGAAAAGCACAATGATGAATTTGAGTACAAAGTGTCATGGGGATGTGATTTACAGACAGAACATGAGCGTTTCCTGACAGAACAGCTTTTTGGAAGACCTGTATTTGTTACGGATTATCCAAAGGAGATAAAAGCATTTTACATGAAACTGAATGCGGATCAGAAGACGGTTGCGGCGATGGACTGCCTTGTGCCGGGAATAGGAGAGATTATCGGCGGCAGCCAGAGAGAGGATAAACTCGATGTGTTGGAAAAGAGAATGCAGGAATGCAGCCTGAAGCCTGAGGATTATGATTTCTATCTTGATTTGAGACGCTATGGAAGTGCAAGGCACGCCGGTTTTGGGTTAGGCTTTGAGCGCTGTGTGATGTATCTGACAGGAATGGGCAATATCAGGGATGTTATACCATTCCCTAGAACAGTCAATAACTGTGAATTATAATATGCCTGTATAATTAAAATATAAGGATTGGAGGTGGATTCTATAGAGTCAGGGAGGACAAGAGAATCTATCATTGCGTGTACCATTAAGCATTTAATGGAGTCAGGGACGGTCACTTATGAAGCTTCGGGATGGGGAACCGGAGAAATTTCGATTAAGTGTATGTCAAGTACAAATTGTGAGGAGGATTCCACGGATAGGGAACTCGTCGCATTGAAGGCAAGCGAGAGTGAGGTAAGCAGGGAGAATGTGGATGATTATGTCGTGCAAGCACTGGAGAAAAAGCTGACAGACAATCAAATACACATTCTGGCTGTGAAAGACAAAAAATATAACAAGGCAAAACGCAAGTTTCAGTTATGGAAGAATTTGTATAAAAAGAAGCAGCGTTGAGCGCAATAAAAATACAGGGCTGATATTTCAGACCTGTATTTTTTATTGCGCTCAACGCTGCCAGAGGCGTATGAAAATTTATGCTGATTTGTTGCTTGTGTTTTGCTTTTTATTGTTGTCGGCGGTGCCTTTGGTCTGCTTTTTCTTGTTTGTAACAGTCTTTGCCGTGTTTTCAGCCTGATGCAGGTTCTGTTGTTTTGCCGCATTTTTCTCGGCTTCCAAAGCTTTATTCAGGTTTTTCTGGGCAGTGGAAAGCATCAGTTTAATGCGGTTCAGCTGATTGACCTCGGACGCTCCCGGGTCGTAGTCAATGGCAACGATATTCGCCTCGGGATGCCGTTTGCGGAGTTCTTTGATGACGCCTTTGCCCACCACATGGTTTGGCAGACAGCCAAAGGGCTGTGTACATACAATGTTTGGCGTATCAGTATGAATCAGCTCAAGCATTTCCCCTGTCAGGAACCAGCCTTCTCCGGTCTGATTGCCGATAGACACAATTTCTTCTGCATTTTTAGCAGTTTCATAGATGTCGGCAGGCGGAATGAAATGTTTGCTTGCGGCAAATGCCTCGCTCATTGGCTTTCTGAGCATCTGTATTGTCTTGATGCCAAATTTACAAATATCGGCGGCTTTTTTGCTGGTACCTAGATGCTCTGCCTTGTACAGCTGATTGTAGAAACAGTAGAACATAAAATCCATCAAGTCAGGAACGACTGCTTCTGCGCCTTCGTGTTCAAGGAGTTCCACAAGCTGATTGTTTGCTGCCGGAGAGAATTTTACGAGAATTTCACCGACAACACCGACACGCGGTTTCTTGATATCAAGGACGGGAATTGCATCAAATTCTGCAATCATTTCACGGCACATTTTTTTATAAGTATGAAATGACATATATTTGCGTCCAAGGAAGTCACAGCATTTTTGAATCCATTTCTGATGGACTTCATTTACAGTGCCAAGAACAGCCTCATAAGGGCGCATCCGGTAGACACACCGCATAAAGATATCCCCGAAATTAATTGCGTATACTGCGCGTAGCAGAAGCATTGGCGTGAGCTTGAATCCCGGATTGCTTTCCAGCTTTGAGAGATTAATTGAAATGACCGGAATATGCTGGTAACCTGCTTTTTCTAGTGCACGCCGAATAAAGCCGATATAGTTGGTTGCACGGCAGCCGCCGCCGGTCTGCGACATTACGACCGCAAGGTGGTCTGTATCGTATTTTCCGGAAAGAACAGCTTCCATAATCTGACCGACAACCAACAAGGAAGGGTAGCAGGCGTCATTGTTTACATATTTCAGCCCCATGTCAACGCTGCCCTTGTTGTCATTGTTTAACACAACCAGATTGTAACCACATCTTCGGAAGGTAGGCTCCAGAAGGTCAAAATGTATTGGTGACATCTGGGGACACAAAATGGTATAGTTTTTGCGCATTTCTTTTGTGAAGACTACCCTGTCCATGCGGCTGGACTGTATGGTGCGTTCCTGATGACGCCGCTCGCGCACATGGATGGCGGAGAGCAGGGAACGGATACGGATTCTTGCAGCGCCAAGGTTGTTTACTTCGTCAATTTTCAGACATGTATAAATCTTGCCGGAACCGGTCAGGATATCACTTACCTGATCCGTAGTGACGGCATCCAGACCACATCCAAAAGAGTTGAGCTGAATCAAGTCCAAATCGTCACGCGTTTTGACATAGCTTGCGGCTGCGTAAAGTCTGGAATGGTACATCCACTGGTCTGACACAATAAGCGGACGCTCCGGTTTTGCCAGATGGGATACGGAATCCTCGGTGAGGACTGCAATTCCATAGGAAGTAATTAACTCAGGAATACCGTGGTTAATTTCAGGGTCAATATGGTAAGGGCGGCCTGCAAGCACAATACCGCGCGCATGATTTTTTTCAAGGTATGCGATAACTTCCTCGCCTTTTTTACACATATCCCTGCGCACATTGGCAAGTTCCTCCCACGCTGCGTCCACAGCGTCCTTTAACTCTGCGGAAGGAATATCGGGAAACTCTTTTGCCAGCGACTGCAGGATGAGGGACGGCTCCCTGAATGACATAAAGGGATTTTTGAATACAACCTCACCGCGTCCGATTGCCTCCACATTATTTTTTATATTTTCGGAATAGGAGGTAACAATGGGGCAGTTGTAGTGGTTGTTTGCATCATCAAACTCATTTCGCTCATAAAACAGTGCAGGGTAGAAGATAAAATCAACTTTCTGCTGAATCAGCCATTCCACATGTCCGTGCGCAAGCTTTGCAGGATAACATTCCGACTCGCTGGGGATGGATTCAATACCCATCTCATAAATCTTTCTGTTGGACAAAGGAGAGAGTACAACCTGATATTTCAGCTTTGTGAACAGCGTGAACCAGAATGGATAGTTCTCATACATATTCAATACTCTTGGAATACCGACGCGTCCGCGCACTGCCTCTGCGTCAGAGAGCGGTTCGTAGGAGAACATTCTCTCTTGTTTGTATTCAAAGAGATTTGGAACGGAACTGTCTGTCTTTGCCTTTCCAAGCCCGCGCTCACAGCGGTTTCCGGATATGTAGCTTCTGCCATCCGAGAACTTGTTGACCGTCAGGCGGCAGGAGTTCGTGCAGCCTTTGCACTTTACAAGTGAAGTGGTAAAGGCAAGCGCGTTTATCTGGTCAATTGAGAGCATGGTTGTCGAGCTTTCCGGCGCAGACTGGTAGCGTTCCCTTGCGATAAGGGCTGCACCAAACGCGCCCATAATACCGGCAATGTCGGGTCTGATAACTTCACAGTCGGCTATTTTTTCAAAACTGCGGAGAACTGCATCGTTGTAAAATGTCCCGCCCTGTACGACAATATTTTTTCCGAGTTCACTTGCATCAGAAACCTTGATAACCTTGAACAGGGCATTCTTGATGACAGAGTAGGCAAGACCGGCAGAGATGTCGGATACCTCTGCACCTTCCTTCTGTGCCTGTTTTACTTTTGAATTCATAAAAACGGTACAGCGTGTTCCGAGGTCAATCGGATGCTTTGCAAAAAGTGCTGCCGTGGCAAAATCCTGTACACTGTAATTTAGCGATTTTGCAAACGTCTCGATAAAGGAGCCGCATCCTGATGAACATGCCTCGTTGAGCTGTACGGAGTCAACAGTCTGATTTTTTATTTTGATGCATTTCATGTCCTGACCGCCGATGTCAATAATGCAGTCGACATCTGGATTGAAAAACGCAGCGGCGTAGTAGTGTGCGACGGTTTCCACTTCGCCCTCATCAAGCATAAACGCAGCCTTGAACAATGCTTCGCCGTAACCTGTTGAGCAGGAGTGCACAATGGCGGCATCGCTTGGAAGCGTCTGGTATATTTCCTGAATGGATGAAATCGCAGTTTTGAGGGGACTTCCGTTGTTGCTGCTGTAAAATGAGTACAGAAGTGTTCCGTCCTCAGCAACGACGGCAATCTTTGTCGTGGTGGAGCCTG
Source organism: uncultured Lachnospiraceae bacterium (assembly GCA_910579275.1). GTDB lineage: Bacteria > Bacillota > Clostridia > Lachnospirales > Lachnospiraceae > COE1. The sequence continues at coordinate 140,455 of CAJTTO010000003.1, read as the reverse complement.
CATCAATTCCCAGAAAACATTTTCCGTGATAATCCGCAAGCTTTGCGCTCTTTACATGATGGGAATCATGCCTTGTACGGAAATTATCGTATTCTTTTTCGTCGGAGAACAAGGGATCCATGCGTGCAACCTCAAACTCCATTTTGATATCGGAAGAAAGCTTATCAACCATTTCAGACATCAAAAAAGAAACCGCTTCCTTTGCATTCAGGGCAGAGCCAATCGCTGCAAACAGATGGGAGTTTGCAGTATCTATAATATGCTCCTCATCAAGCTTCAAGGTGCGGATAAATGCGGTTTTCAATTCTGACAGGAAATGAAGCGGCCCTCCCAGAAAGGCGACGTGGCCACGGATAGGCTTTCCGCAGGCAAGCCCGCTGATTGTCTGGTTTACGACAGCCTGAAAAATGGAGGCTGACAAATCTTCTTTTGTAGCGCCTTCATTGATCAGCGGCTGGATATCCGTTTTTGCAAATACGCCGCAGCGCGCTGCAATAGTGTATAATGATTTATAATTTTTCGCGTATTCATTGAGACCGGAGGCATCTGTCTGGATTAGGGAAGCCATCTGGTCAATGAAAGAGCCGGTACCGCCTGCACAGATACCGTTCATGCGCTGCTCTACATTTCCACCCTCAAAATAGATGATTTTGGCATCCTCGCCGCCAAGCTCGATGGCAACATCCGTCTTGGGAGCAAGTTCCTGCAAAGATGTAGATACGGCGATAACTTCCTGCACGAAAGGCACACCAAGGTGATTGGCAAGCGTCAGACCGCCGGAACCGGTAATCATAGGATGGAGTGTCAGGTTTCCGAGCTTTGTATAGGCATCCTGTAAAAGGGAAGAGAGCGTCTCGCGGATATTAGCGTAATGTCTCTGATAATCAGAAAAGAGAAGATTGTGCTTGGCATCCAGTATCGCGACCTTTACGGTGGTGGAACCGATGTCAATTCCGAGTGTATAGAATTCCTTATTTTTATTCATGTAAATAACCATACCTTTCTCATAAACAAAATAAAACGAATAACAAAATAAAATAATCAGGTACGAACGGTCACATGAGTCGACCTTTTTAACACATATCTGCTATTATACGACAGTGATTCCAAAAACGCAATAAAACAGTTGATTAAAAGTTATAGAAAAGATTATACTTTTTTGGAAATATTAGCTAATAATATATATATGTACGAGTCAGGAAAACTGTACAATCTCAAATTATAAAAAAAATATTATATTTCAATTGGTTAAATTTAGATTGGTTTACATTTTTTGCAGTGAATGCTATACTGGAAAGGCAGGCGAAAAAAGACCGTTTTAAAAATGGAAAGGCAGGAAGAAAAAATATGAATTTTTTGAATAAAATGGAGAGAAAGTTTGGAAAGTATGCGATACCAAATATTTCCCTGTATCTAATACTGGGGTATGTACTCGGATATATCATGGAATTTATCAGTCCGGCGGTCGTGGACTTTCTGACACTGAATCCATATCTGATACTTCATGGACAGATTTGGCGGCTTGTAACCTGGATTCTTATACCGCCGTCAGGTTTTGATCTGTTTACAATCGTGATGCTGATGTTTTATTACTCAGTGGGAACAAACCTTGAGAGAACATGGGGGACGTTTCATTATAATGTCTATCTTTTTATGGGTATGATTTTTACCATACTTGGAAGCTTTCTGGTTATGGCGATTAGCTACGTTCCGGTATTTAATATATATGCAGTGCGGGAAGCTTACGGCGAGATGGCTTGTTTTCGGATGGTGGCGTATAATTTTAGCACATATTTTGTGAATATGTCCATCTTTCTGGGATTTGCCGCAACGTTTCCGGATGTACAGGTATTGCTGATGTTTATTATTCCGGTAAAAGTTAAGTGGATGGGGATTGCATATGGCATACTGCTTGCAGTACAGTTTCTGCAGGGGGATATCAGCGCGAAAATTGTTATTGGTGCGTCCCTCCTCAATTTTGTGGTCTTTTTCCTGATGACGAGAAGAGGAATCGGTATGCGCATCTCGCCGCGTCAGGTGAAACGGCGGCACGATTACAACAGGGAGGTAAAGCGTGCGAAACCTGCGAGTGTGGCAAAGCATAAGTGCGCAATCTGCGGTAAGAATAGTGAGGAGAACCCTGAGGTACAATTCCGGTTCTGCTCCAAATGTAACGGAAATTATGAATACTGCCAGGATCATCTTTTCACACATACACATGTGAAATAGCGGTCAGGAATGGGGGAAAAGTATGGAGTTGAATCAGACGAATTTTGCGCGTATTCTCGAACAGCTGAAGGACAGCGCAAGATTTCAGGGAAATATGCTGACCAGTGAGGAGATTCGCGAGGCATTTGGAGAGTGGAATCTTGGAGAGGAACAGATTTCACTGATACATGCGTATTTTCATAAAAACCATATCGGAATTGATGAGCCGGGTGATGCAGAAGAAAGCCTGTCGGGTGATGATGTAAACTTTCTTGAGATGTATCTTGAGGAGTTAAAAGAACTTCCGGACGCATCGGACGGTGAAAAGAGGGCAGTGATGATGTCTGCGCTTGCGGGTGACGGTTCCGCTCAGGCAAGGCTTGTCGAGATATTTCTGCCGTATGTTGTGGAAATCTCAAAGCTTTATGCAGGGCAGGGGGCGTTGATTGAGGATTTAATCGGAGAGGGGAACGTCGCGGCGGCTTCGGCAGTGACGATGCTGGACTGCGTGGAAAGCATTGATGAGGTTGAAGGATTTATCGGCCGCATGATTATGGATGCGATGGAGGAATTCATCCGTGAGGATACAGACAGCCATCAGATAGATGAAAATGTTCTGGGCAGGGTCAATGATGTGAATGACAAGGCAAAAGAGCTTTATGACAGTTTTCTTAGAAAGGTTACCATAAAGGAAGTAGCGGATGAACTTGGGATTGCTGAGGAAAAGGTAAGGGAGGCAGTCAAGTTTTCGGCAAATCATATTGACTATATCGAGAGTGAAGAGTGAAGATGGATACACAAAACAAGGATGATTTTAAATATGTGATACAGGACATGGGCAGTGTGTATTTTGGCAGGGAGCTGACCTACAGTGAAATGATGGACATGGATGACGTGCCCTTTAAGTTCAAGGCAGTCATCAGTGCACATATAGCCAAGGATACCAGCTTGGATACCAGAATGACAGACCACATTTTAAATATGGCTGAGGATGCCTTTTGTTTCCGTATTTTTGAACAGCTGAAATTGACAGTCAGAATCTGTTACAGGGAGCAGAAACGCTGCATGGGCGGAAGGATAAAGGAGCGGTGGGTTCACGCGTCATGTCAGATTGGGCAGTTTTGTGGCGACTATCGCGGCAGGGTGAATGAAGGAAGCGTGATGATAGAGGATATTTCGATTTCAAAGCTGGCGCTAATGGCACTTAGTATTTAAGAACAGTTGAAGAAAAAACGGCAGTGTTTTTTACTATAATGGAACCGCCAAGGGCGGCAGGGAGGATTAGAATGAAAAAGATTGAGGACATAAAGGCATATGAAGTGATTGAGAAAAGACAGATTGATGATATCGGTTCTATGAGCTGGCTTTTACGCCATAAAAAAACAGGGGCAAGAATCGCGCTTCTGAGCAATGATGATGAAAATAAGGTGTTTTACATCGGCTTTCGCACACCGCCAACAGATTCCACAGGTGTTCCGCATATTATAGAGCATACCGTTCTTTGCGGTTCCAGGGATTTTCCGGTGAAGGATCCGTTTGTGGAGCTTGTCAAGGGTTCCCTGAATACGTTTCTTAATGCCATGACGTACAGCGACAAGACAGTTTATCCTGTTGCGAGCTGTAATGATAAGGATTTCCAGAATTTGATGCATGTGTATCTGGATGCGGTTTTTTATCCCAACATATACAAGGAAAAGAAAATTTTCCAGCAGGAGGGATGGCATTATGAGATGGATGACGAGGACAGTCCGATTACAATGAACGGAGTGGTCTACAATGAGATGAAAGGTGCTTTTTCTTCTCCGGATGATGTAAACGACAGGGAAGTGGTCAACTCGCTGTTCCCTGACACTGCGTATGGGGTGGAGTCAGGCGGAGACCCCAAAGTAATTCCTGAACTCACATACGAACAATTCCTCGATTTCCACAGAAGGTACTATCATCCGTCAAACAGTTATATTTATTTGTACGGTAATATAGACATGGCAGAGAAGCTTGCATGGATAGATGAAAAGTATCTTAGCCGGTTTGATAAATTGGAAATTGATTCATTGATAGAAATGCAGAAGGCATTTGAGAAGCCTGCCATGGTTTACAAGGAATATCCCGTTATGGAAGGAGAGTCGGTGGAAAATAACACCTATCTTTCATACAATACCGTTGTGGGGACAAGCCTTGACAAAGAGCTTTACTACGCAATGCAGATACTGGAGTATGCTATATGCGGCGCTTCGGCAGCACCGCTGAAGCTGGCGCTGATACACAAAAACATTGGAACGGAAGTGTACTCCGTCTATCAAAACGGCATTTATCAGCCATATTTCTCGATTGTTGCCAAGAATGCAAATATGTCGCAGAAGGATGCGTTCGTTGAGACTGTGGAGAGTGAGTTATCCCGTATTGTAAAAGAAGGGATTGACAAGAAATCACTGCTTGCGGGCTTGAATTTCTATGAATTCCGGTACAGGGAGGCAGATTTTGGCTCGTACCCTAAGGGATTGATATATGGGCTTCAGATGTTTGACTCGTGGCTTTATGACGACAATATGCCGTTTGACATGATTGAGGCAGTCGATGTGTTCAAGGATTTGAAGAAAAAAATCAATACCGATTATTATGAAAAACTGATAGAGAAGTATCTGATTCACAATCAGCACAAATCCGTTGTCGTCGTGGCACCCAAAGAGGGACTGGGTGTCGAGGAGGAGAAAGCACTTGCAGCCCAGCTTGCCGCATACAAGGCAGGGCTGACTGCGGATGAGGTAAAGCGTATTGTCGCTGATACAAAGGCGCTGCATGCGTTTCAGGACGCGGAGGATGCGCCGGAAGATATCGCCAGAATCCCGGTGCTTACGAGGGAGGACATCAGAAAGGAAGAAGAAGGATTTGTGAATGACATGCGTAGCATAGAAGGCACAGACGTTTTGTTCCATGATGTTTTGACGAACGGTATCGCCTATGTCAAACTGATATTTAGGGCGGATAACATACCCGCTGAATTGTTTTCCTACGTTGGTATTTTGAAGAACGTGCTAGGCCTTGTCGATACGGATAAGTTTCGATACGGAGAACTTTTTGACGAGATGAATATTCATACCGGAGGAATCAGCGGAACAGTCAGCACCTATGTAAATGCAAAGAATCTTGAAACATACAAGCTTACATTCGAGATGCACACGAAAGCTATGTATGAGGAGCTTCCGGCGGCGTTTGACCTTATGACAGAGATTATGACGGCATCGAAGCTCGATGACGAAGACAGACTTCTTGAGATACTGGAAGAATTGAAATCAAGAGTGCAGGCAAGTATGATGTCATCAAGCCATACGATGGCAGCAATCAGGGCAATGTCTTATTTTAGCGAGACGGCGGAAGTGTCAGAAATTTCGGGCGGTATTCCTTTCTGCCGGATGCTTGAAAAATACACGGCTGATTACGCAGGACGGAAAGATGAGCTGATACAGAAACTAAAGGCGCTTGCCACAAGCATTTTCCGATCAGAAAATCTTATGGTTGACATCACTGCGGACGAGGAAGGATTTGAAAAGATAAAGGCGCTTGTGCCGAAACTGAAAGCGGAATTATTTACTGCCCCGGTTAAAAAAGAGCCGTTCAAGCTTGTACTGCAAAAGAAAAATGAAGGATTTTCCACATCTGCACAGGTGCAGTATGTGTGCAGGGCAGGTAATTTTACCACAAATAAAGATTATGTGTACACTGGGGCGTTAAGAGTATTGCGGGTTATACTTGGCTATGACTACCTGTGGCTTAATGTGCGCGTGAAAGGTGGCGCGTATGGCTGCATGTGCAATTTCGGAAAGACGGGGGACAGCTATCTTGTCTCATACAGGGATCCCAATCTTAAGAAGACAATTGACGTTTTCGAGAAAACGAGCGATTACCTGAGGGAGTTTACGGTCGACGAGCGAACGATGACCAAATATATCATAGGTGCCATAAGTGACATGGATGTTCCCCTGACACCCGCCGCAAAGGGAACACGTTCCCTGTCTGTGTACATGACAAATACTGACTTTGAAGACTTGCAGAGAGACCGGGACGAGGTGCTTTCATGCACGCAGGAGGACATTCGGGCGCTTGCAGGATATATGGATGCTATTTTAGGGCAGGAGGCTGTGTGCGTCATAGGAAACAGTCAGGCGATAGAGGAAAACAAAGAGCTATTTTCCGGTGTAGAGAATCTTATTCAATAAGCGGATGCTTTTGAACAGCGAGTTCGATACATTGGGAGGAACAATGTGCGGTAGACGGCAGAATAGAACTGCCGTCTGCCATTCAGAACAGAACGGAGAGAAGAATGAACGAAAAATACAAGTCAGGATTTGCAGCGCTGATAGGCAGACCAAACGTAGGAAAATCGACTTTGATGAACTGTCTGATTGGCCAGAAGATTGCAATAACTTCCAAAAAGCCGCAGACGACGCGAAACCGCATACAGACTGTGTACACTTCTGATGAGGGACAGATTGTGTTTGTGGATACGCCCGGAATTCACAAGGCAAAAAACAAACTTGGCAGCTATATGGTCAGCGTGGCAGAGCATAGTCTGCGGGAAGTGGATGTCATACTGTGGCTCGTAGAGCCGACAGACTATATCGGTGCGGGCGAACAGCATATAATAGAACAGCTCAAAAAAGTAAAGACACCAATTATTTTAGTAATCAATAAGATTGACACGGTAAAAAAGGAACAGCTTCTCGGGTATATTGATACGTATCGAAAGGGGCTTGATTTTGCGGAGGTTGTTCCTGTATCTGCACTCAAAAGTGACAATACGGATGTTCTGATAGAGCAGATTATGAAGTATCTGCCTTACGGACCTGCATTTTATGACGAGGAGACGATAACCGATCAGCCGACCAGACAGATTGTGGCAGAGCTTGTACGAGAAAAGGTGCTCAGAAGTATTGACGAGGAGATTCCGCATGGCGTGGCAGTGGTAATAGAATCCATGAAATATAGAAAAAAGATTGTGGATATCGAAGCTTCGATTATATGTGAGCGGGATTCACACAAGGGAATCATAATCGGAAAGGGCGGTTCCATGCTCAAAAAAATAGGTACCATGGCACGCCCTGAGATTGAGGATTTGCTGGAACAGCATGTGAATCTGCAGCTGTGGGTAAAGGTCAAAAAAGACTGGAGGGACAGTGACTTCCTGATAAAGAATTTTGGCTATGACCCGAAAGATAATGAATAAAATTGCCCTATAAGCACACCCTATTCTTGAATACAGATTGAAAATTTTTATTTTTAATCTGCATAGCATGCAGAACAGAAAGGGCAGGGACGTTAAATGCACGAGGATGGATGGAGCCGGTTTATACAGACAGGACAGGTACACGATTATCTGGCTTACAAGGGGCATCCTGATATGGAAAAGGCCGAAAGTAAGGCAGGAGAGATACATGAGTATGGGGACAGAGGATTTTGTAATACTGACAGGGATGATTATAAAAGCAGAACCCTTGGGTGAATACGATAGGAGAGTCGTAATTCTCACGAAAGAAAGGGGAAAAATATCGGCCTTTGCCAAGGGCTCCAGAAGGCCCGGCAACAGGCTGATGGCGCCTGCCAATCCGTTCTCTTTCGGACAGTTCAAGCTCTATGCAGGCAGAAGCTCCTACAATATGCTGGATGCGGACATATCCAATTATTTCGAGGAGCTCAGGCAGGATTTTTCCGGCGCATATTATGGAATGTACTTTTTGGAAATATGCGATTATTATACGAGGGAAAACAATGACGAGACAGGCATGCTGAAGCTATTGTACCAGTCACTCAGGGCACTAACAGCGCCGAACTTTGAGAATAAGCTTGTGCGGTATATTTTTGAGATAAAGTCCGTTATGTTAAACGGCGAGTTTCCGGGCATAAAACAGAAGGACAGTTTCATGGAATCGACGGTGTATACGATTGACTACATAGTGAAAACGCCTGTTGAAAAGCTTTTTTCGTTTCAGGTAAAGCCGGAAGTTTTGCAGGAATTGGGGACTTTCAGCAGGGAGATGTGCAAAAGAATGATAGATAGGAATTTTAAAAGTCTTGAAATACTTGAAAATATTGAGTAAGTTGGTTATAATAAAACGCAGAACTTTTCAAAAATTTAATATTTTGAGCGCGTAATAAGAAACTGATAATGCCTGATCTGGGCAGTTACAATAGTATGAATGTGGAGATGAAAATGAAAAAATCTATGAGGGCAGGGAAAACTTTATTTCTGATTGTTTGCTTTTGTGTGATGGGGCTTACGGCATGCGGAGAAAAGACGCAGGAGAGTACAGGTGAGGAGGCTGCTGTGTCATCTATTTCAGTCAACAAGGATGGAAGCATATCAAGCAGGATTGTTGAAGATTTCGGCGAGAGCTACTATGATGCCGGCGGATTAAAATCCATGATTGAGTCTGCGATCGCGGACTATAAGGGACAGGACAGCACGGCGCAGGTAACGTTAAAAAAGTGCGAAGCTTCAGACGGGAGTGTAAATGTCCTTATGGAGTTTGCCGACTACAAATCCTATGCAGGATTCAACGGGGAGAATTTTTTTGCAGGGACTATTCAGGCGGCAAATCAGGCAGGATTTGACCTGAATGTCACTTTGCAGGCAGTTTCGGACAATGCCGACCTGACAAGCGTATCCAAACCGGAATTGTTGGGAATGGGAGACAACCATATTGTTATTTTTGAGGCGGCAGGCACTGACGGCGCAGAAGCGCAGCCGATGCGGATTAACTGTTTTGACGAGATATTGTATGCCGGCGAAGGTGTTGTGGCTGTGGGGAAGAAAAGCGCGGATGTGACCGTTTCCGGCGGATATGGAATGATTGTTTTTAAATAATTAAAATATAAATGTTAGGAGAGTACGAAATGGAGAAAACATTAGACAAAATTGTGGCACTTTCAAAAAGCAGGGGATTTGTGTATCCCGGTTCGGAAATTTATGGCGGACTTGCAAATACATGGGATTATGGAAATCTCGGAGTAGAGCTTAAAAACAACGTAAAAAAGGCATGGTGGCAGAAATTTATCATGGAAAATCCATATAATGTAGGCGTGGACTGTGCGATTCTCATGAATCCGCAGACATGGGTGGCATCAGGCCATCTCGGTGGTTTTTCGGATCCGCTTATGGACTGCAAGGAATGCCATGAGAGATTTCGCGCAGACAAACTGATTGAAGATTATGCAGGTGAGAACAAAATTACACTGGAGAAACCCATTGATGCATTTTCGCAGGAAGAAATGAAGAATTTCATCGAGGAAAAGAATATTGTCTGTCCGACTTGCGGCAAGCATAATTTTACGGATATCCGTCAGTTTAATCTAATGTTTAAGACGTTTCAGGGCGTGACGGAGGATGCGAAAAATACTGTGTATCTGAGACCGGAGACTGCGCAGGGGATTTTTGTGAATTTTAAGAATGTACAGCGGACTTCAAGGAAAAAGATTCCGTTTGGCATCGGTCAGATCGGAAAATCATTCCGAAACGAGATAACACCGGGCAACTTTACGTTCAGGACAAGGGAATTTGAGCAGATGGAGCTTGAGTTTTTCTGTGAGCCGGGGACAGACCTTGAGTGGTTCCAGTATTGGAGAGGATTCTGCCGTGACTGGCTCATAAACCTTGGCATTAAGGAAGATGAGATGCGCCTGCGCGACCATGCGCCGGAGGAGCTTTGCTTTTATTCAAAGGGAACAACGGATATTGAATTCTTATTCCCTTCAATCGGCTGGGGAGAACTTTGGGGAATTGCCGACAGAACAGACTATGACCTTACGCAGCATCAGAATACGTCGGGGCAGGATATGTCATACTTTGATGATGAGAAAAAGGAAAAATACATACCGTATGTGATTGAACCGTCTCTTGGTGCAGACCGTGTCGTACTTGCATTTTTATGCGCGGCTTACGACGAGGAGGAGATTGGGGAGGGCGACGTGAGAACCGTCCTTCATTTCCATCCGGCGATTGCACCGGTAAAAATCGGTGTCCTTCCGCTGAGCAAGAAATTGAACGAGGGTGCGGAGAAAGTATTTGCGCAGCTCTCCAAGAAATATAACTGCGAGTTTGACGACAGGGGAAATATCGGAAAGCGGTACCGCCGTCAGGATGAAATTGGCACACCGTTCTGTATTACATATGATTTTGAGTCAGAGCAGGATCAGGCGGTGACTGTCCGTTTCCGTGACTCCATGGAGCAGGAGCGCATCAAGATTGACGAGCTGGATGCTTATTTTGCAGATAAGTTTGTATTCTGATAAGCAGTGCATGAATTTTTGTGTATTGAAGCAGTATTGTATAAGTGTATAGATGATTTGGAGGAAATATTGTGAAAAACTACGGAGTAAACGAGCTTCGGAGAATGTTTCTTGCGTTCTTCGAAAGCAAAGAACATTTGGCGATGAAAAGCTTTTCGCTGGTGCCGCATAATGACAATAGTCTGTTGATTATCAATTCAGGCATGGCACCCCTGAAACCATATTTTACGGGGCAGGAGATACCGCCGAGACGGCGTGTTACCACATGCCAGAAATGTGTCAGGACAGGAGATATTGAAAACGTTGGTAAGACGGCAAGGCACCTTACATTTTTTGAGATGCTCGGCAATTTCTCGTTCGGTGACTACTTCAAACATGAGGCGCTTGCGTGGAGCTGGGAGTTCCTGACAAAGGTAGTCGGGCTTGACCCGGAGCGGCTGTATCCGTCCATTTACTGTGAGGACGAGGAAGCCTATAATATATGGGTAAACGAGATTGGCGTTCCTGCTGAGAAGATAACACGTTTTTACCGTGATCCGGAGACGGGCGAATGCGATAATTTCTGGGAGCATGGGGCTGGTCCCTGCGGTCCTTGTTCGGAGATTTATTATGACAGGGGCATCAAGTACGGCTGCGGAAAACCCGACTGTAAGGTAGGGTGTGACTGTGACCGCTACATGGAAGTCTGGAATGATGTATTTACACAGTTTGAGGGAGACGGCAAGGGGCATTACGAGGAACTTGCGCAGAAGAATATTGATACCGGAATGGGACTCGAAAGACTTGCTGTAGTCGTTCAGGATGTAGACACGGTGTTTGACATTAACACAATGAAAGCAATCCGCGACAGAGTATGTGCGGTTGCGGGTGTAGAATATCAGAAGGATGAAAAGAATGACGTCTCAATCAGGCTGATTACGGATCATATCCGTTCTGCGACTTTTATGATTTCTGATGGCATTATGCCGACAAACGAAGGGCGCGGGTATGTGCTTAGACGTATCATCCGGCGTGCGGCGCGTCATGGAAGGATGCTTGGCATCGAGGGCGCCTTTATGGCTGACTTTGCAAAGACAGTCATTGACGAGTGCAAGGACGGTTATCCCGAGCTTGACGAGAAAAAGGATTTTATCTTTAAGGTGCTGACGCAGGAAGAAGAAAAATTTAGTAAGACAATTGATCAGGGGCTGGCGATTCTTTCCGATATGCAGGATAAGATGCAGGCGGCAGGAGAGAAAGTCCTCTCCGGAGAGAATGTATTTAAATTGTACGATACATATGGATTCCCTGTAGACCTCACACATGAAATATTGGAGGAAAAAGGGTTTTCCATTGATGAGGACGGATTTAATGCAGCCATGGAGGAACAGCGCACCAAGGCGAGAAACGCGCGTAAAGAGACCAACTACATGGGAGCGGACGCGACAGTATACGAGTCAATCGACCCTGCCATAACATCATCTTTTGTTGGATACGATACATTGACAGCTGATTCAAAGGTTTCCGTGCTGACAACTGAAAGCGAGCTTGTCGAGGCGCTTTCTGACGGGGAAATCGGAACGATTATCGTGGACGAAACACCATTTTATGCGACTATGGGCGGCCAGCAGGGTGACAAGGGTGTTATCACTGCGGATTCCGGCGAGTTTGTCGTGGAGGATACGATAAAACTGTTGGGCGGCAAAGTCGGACATATCGGCAGAGTGGCGCGCGGCATGATTAAAGTGGGAGATACGGTTACTTTGCAGGTGGATGAGACACTTCGGGCAAAAATCTGTAAGAACCACTCTGCGACACACTTATTGCAGAAAGCGCTCCGCGAGGTGCTTGGCACGCACGTACAGCAGAAAGGCTCTTATCAGGATGGAGAACGCACAAGATTTGACTTCAGCCATTTCGAGGCAATGACGGCTGACGAGCTTGCGGCAGTCGAGAAGATCGTTAATGAAAAGATTGCAGAGAATATTGCCGTTGACACACAGGTCATGACGATGGACGAGGCAAAAAAGACAGGTGCGATGGCTTTGTTTGACGAAAAGTACGGTGAGACAGTGCGCGTCGTGTCAATGGGGGATTTCTCCAAAGAATTCTGTGGCGGCACGCATGTAAAGAGCACGGGAGATGTCACCGTATTCAAGATTGCGTCCGAAAGCGGCATCGCTGCCGGCGTGCGCCGTATTGAAGCGCTGACAGGCGACAATGTACTTGAATATTACAAAAATATAGAAAATCAGCTGGAGGCTGCAGCAAAGGCAGCAAAGACAAACGCTGCAAATTTAATTGATAAAATTGAGCACATGATGGCGGAAATCAAGGCGCTTCAGAGTGAGAATGAGTCGCTCAAGAGTAAGGCGGCAAAGGAGGCGCTTGGTGATGTCATGAATCAGGTGACAGAGGTAAAAGGCGTAAAGCTCCTCGCTGCAAGGGTTGACGGAGTGGACATGAACGGTCTGAGAGACTTGGGTGACCAGCTGAAGGCAAAACTCGGTGAAGGTGTTGTAGTACTTGCTTCGGGTGTTGACGGCAAAGTGAATCTTGTGGCGATGGCTACAGATGACGCCATGGCAAAAGGTGCCCATGCGGGCAACCTCATCAAGGGAATTGCAGGACTTGTAGGCGGTGGCGGCGGTGGACGCCCCAACATGGCGCAGGCCGGTGGAAAAAATCCGGAGGGAATAGACAAGGCAGTCGCGGAAGCGAAAACCGTTCTTGAAGGACAAATAAAATAAAAATGAAAAATAATCCAAAAAACTATTGACGTGTGCGCGATATGTGATATAATCATAAATGTGCAATTAAGTATACCCGAACAGTCTGGCACACAATAATAGGGCTGGAGGGAGGTTAGGTGTGATAGCATGTCAAATGTAATCGTTAAAGAAAACGAGACTTTGGATAGCGCTTTACGTAGATTTAAGAGAAGTTGCGCTAAAGCCGGAATTCAGCAGGAAATCCGCAAAAGAGAGCATTACGAGAAGCCAAGCGTAAAACGCAAGAAAAAGTCAGAAGCAGCTAGAAAACGTAAATATAATTAATTTTTATTAATTGAATCAAAATCCTTGGCTGTTTCGCCAAGGATTTTTGCGTGAGGGGTGAGATTATTGGAAAAGATTTCTATGTGGCTGGCAAAATATCAGATCGCAGGATATGATATGTACCATATCGTTGCGTGCTTTTTCCTTTTTAGCATTATAGGGTGGATGGTGGAATCTGTCTATATGTCATTGTGCAACAAAAAAATTACCAACAGGGGATTTATGACAGGACCGTATTGCCCGATTTATGGTGTTGGGGCGACATTGGGGTATATCCTATTACACCCGCTGGCGCATAACATTGCCGCATTGTACATAGTAGGGGCGCTGCTTGCCACCTTGTTTGAGTTTATTGTAGCTAAATTAATGATGCGGCTTTTTGGTGAGGTCTGGTGGGACTACAACGACAAATTTTGCAATTACAAGGGAATGGTCTGTCTGGAAAGTACACTGGCATGGGGGCTTTATGCGGTGGTCATCATAACATTTTTGTTTGAAAAGGTGATTCGTTTCGTGGACAGATACCCAAGAGCATGGGGGCTTAAGACAATTGCATTGGTCCTGGCGATGAGCGTACTGGATTTTGGCTATCACTTTTCCCTGTCTGTCAAAATTGACGAGGAGATGCGGGAAGAGCTTATCGGGAAAAAGGAAGTATTTGTAGATTTCTGCCATAAATTAATTGGAAGATAATAGAAAAAGTTGTTTGGGAAAGAATATCGAAAACCGGTATTCTTTCTTTATGACTGGATATTCTGTAATCAGAATTTTCAGTCATATACGATGGAAAAGCGGCATAGATTTCATAATAAGTAAGGTACGAGGTCTGCTTTTATGAAAAGTGTCAGGCAAAGGAAACACAATAAAATATATAAAAGAATATATAGAATCATTTCGGCTGCAATGTGCATTGTGCTGCTTTGCGGCAGTATGGTTTTTGCCGAGGAGGAGGCAGAGCAGGGCAGTGAGGCAAATTCCACGGCTTTGACGCTGGCATCACCGTCGGCGATACTGATGGAGGCATCAACAGGTACCGTTTTGTTTGAGAAAAATCCTGATGAGATGCGCAGTCCGGCAAGTATTACGAAGATAATGACATTGCTCCTTACGTTTGAAGCCCTTGAAAAAGGCAGGATAAAGCTTGAGGATGAGGTGTGCACGAGCGCCTACGCAAAATCAATGGGAGGCTCTCAGGTTTTTCTTGAGGAAGGGGAGATACAGACTGTAGACACGCTCATCAAATGTATCACGGTGGCAAGCGGCAATGACGCATCTGTGGCAATGGCGGAGTATATTGCAGGAAGCGAGTCGGAGTTTGTCAACATGATGAATGAAAAGGCGGCGCAGCTTGGCATGACGAATACACATTTTCTTGACTGCTGCGGCCTAAGCTCGGACAGTTCGCACCACACAACGGCAAGGGATGTGGCAATCATGTCAAAGGAGCTGATTACCAGATATCCGCAGATATACAACTATACAAAAATCTGGATGGAAGACATTACCCATGTGACGAGACAGGGGAGCAAGCCGTTTACGCTGTCAAGTACCAACAAGCTGCTCAAGCAGTACCAATGGACGACAGGCTTAAAGACGGGGTCGACAAATGCGGCGAAATATTGTTTTAGTGCGACTGCAAACAAAGACGGAATTGACCTGATTGCGGTTATCATGGGAGCACCTGACTTTAAAATCCGCTTTGCCGAGGCACGGAGTCTTTTGGAATATGGGTTTGCCATGACACGGCTGTACGTGGATGAGAACAGGGAGCCGTTAAGCGATGTGCCTGTAACAGGCGGTAAGGAGGAATTCCTTGCCGTAGAACCCAAAGGCGCATTCCGGTATCTTGACACGAACGGAGCGGATTTTAGCCAGATTGAGAAGAAATATCAGTACTTGGATTCTGTGGCGGCACCCGTTGAGAAAGGAGCGGAGGTCGGACAGATTTGTTACAGCCTTGGCGGCAAGGAGCTTGGCAAAGTTGCCATTATCACTTCCGAGGCGGTGGAAAAAGCATATTATATAGACTATCTGAAAAAGATATTTATGAAATATCTGATATAACGGGAGCAGGGGAGAAACAATGAGCATGCAAAGTATATTGGGAATAGGCATTCTAGTCATTGTCATAATGGCTGCCGCGCTTTTGGCAGTCGGGTTGATAGACGGTAACCGGTTTGTGACGGTAA
The DNA here is from genome assembly GCA_910579275.1 of uncultured Lachnospiraceae bacterium. Lineage (GTDB taxonomy): Bacteria > Bacillota > Clostridia > Lachnospirales > Lachnospiraceae > COE1. Next base: position 124,743 of record CAJTTO010000003.1, on the reverse strand, counting down.
AGGAGGAATTTTGCCTTGCGGGGCTGACGAAAGAGTGCAGATTTGTACTGATATCCGATCTTCATAACAAGGTATATGGGAAGAACAATGACAAGGTCATGGAGGCTGTCAGGAAGATAAATCCGGATTTTATCATACTGGCGGGCGACCTTGTCACATCAAAAGCGAGTGAGGACATGACACCGGGCATTGAGCTGGTGAAGGCGCTGGGCAGGGAGTACAGGATATATTATGGGTTGGGAAACCACGAATCAAAGCTGCGACAGTGCCCTGATAAATTTGACGACAAGTTTGACAGGCTAATGGACGGGATAAAGGACAAAAATGTTTTTTTGCTTGACAATACGTCCGTTGATATTCCGGAATACCAGATTCGGGTAACAGGACTGGATTTGGATTTGAAGTATTTTGCACATTTTCGGATTAGGAAGATGGAAGACGGGTATCTGCAAAAGACACTTCCGAAATATGATAAAAGCAAATGTAATATCCTGATAGCGCACAACCCTGATTATTTCGAGCAGTATGCGCGATGGGGGGCGGATTTGGTACTGTCAGGACATGTCCATGGAGGTATTATGCGACTGCCTTTTCTGGGCGGAGTCATAGCACCCTCCTACAAAATATTTCCGAAGTATGACGGAGGGGTATTCAAATCAGAAAACGCCACAATGCTGCTGGGGCGCGGCATGGGCTCTCACACGATACCACTGCGCTTCTTTAATCCGGCAGAATTATATGATGTGACATTAAAAACAAAATGCGAATAACAGTTTGCATTGCATTTTCCCTCAAATCTATGTAAAATAAAAAAGATACAGTTATTGCTATCTCTTTTCATTTTTATTTAGATTTGGGGGTTTTTGTATGGGCTTATCCGTGCGGCTGGAAGTGTTTGAAGGACCATTGGATCTGCTGCTTTACTTAATAGAAAAAAATAAGATAGATATTTATGACATACCGATTGTCGTTATCACGGAACAGTATCTGGACTACATTCGCAATATGCAGACAGAGGACATGAATGTCATGAGCGAGTTCCTTGTGATGGCAGCGACGCTTCTGGACATCAAATGCAGGATGCTTCTTCCGAGGGAAGTCAACGAGGAAGGGGAAGAAGAAGATCCGAGGGCGGAACTGGTGCAGAAACTTCTTGAATATAAAATGTATAAGTATATGGCATTTGAACTTCGGGACAAGCAGGTGGACGCGGCTAAAAGCTGGTTTAAAAAACCCATGCTGCCCAAGGAGGTCATGGATTATCAATACCCCATAGACTACGAAGAGCTTGCAGGGGATGTCAATCTGGCAAAACTGCATGAGATATTCAAGGCGGTGATGAGACGTCAGGAGGACAAGATTGATCCCATCAGAAGCCAGTTTGGCAAGATAGAGAAAGACGAAATCAATCTGGAAGAAAAACAGGGGTACATAGAGGAGTATGTCAAGAATCACAGAAGATTCAGTTTTCGGAGTCTTTTGGAAAAGCAGGGGAGCAAGATGGAAGTCATCGTCACGTTTATGGCGATTTTGGAAATGATGAAGCAGGGGATTATCTCGATTGAGCAGGAGGAGACTTTTTCGGATATCGTAATCACATCGAGTCTTGCAGCATAAACAACAATATAAAGGTAAGTATGGTATGGAAGAAAAAAGGATAATGGCAGTGATAGAGGCGGTGCTTTTTGCCATGGGTGATTCCGTGGAACTATCGCGGCTGAATCATGTGCTTGAGATTCCGGAAAAGGAAATTCGGGAAGTCATTGCCAGAATGAATGAAAAATATAAAAAACAGGACAGGGGAATTTATATTGTAGAGCTTGAGGACGCTGTACAGCTGTGCACAAAGCCCGAGCTGTATGAGTATCTGATTAAGGTGGCAAAAGCACCCAGAAAATACGTCTTGTCGGATACGCTGCTTGAGACGCTTTCCATTATCGCGTACAAGCAGCCGGTGACGCGGCTTGAGGTGGAAAAGATAAGGGGGGTCAGCTGTGACCATGCAGTGAACCGCCTTTTGGAATTTAATCTGATACAGGAGCTTGGCAGACTTGACGCGCCAGGGCGCCCGCTGCTCTTTGGTACTACAGAGGAGTTTTTGCGAACATTTGGTGTCAAGTCGCTAGGGGATCTTCCGATACTGAATCCGGAGCAGATAGAAGATTTCCGGAAACAGGCTGAGGAGGAGGCTGGCGAAGCGCCGGAACTGAAAGTGGAGATTTAGTGGAACGTCTTTTGCATCGCAAGGGGGGATTGCTATGATAAATGAAAGGGAAGAGAAGATGCCGGATGATGGCGTGGCAGGGAAAATACTTGATTCAGCCATTAAAATTATTAGTCGGGAGGGATACGAAAATCTGACCATCCGCAGGGTCGCAAAAGAAAGCGGATGTTCCAACTCGGCAATTTACCAGCATTTTAAAGATAAGAATGCATTGGCAGGGGCAGTAGCGGCATTACAGGCTAAGCCCTTTCTTGTTATAATGGATGAAACGTATGTAAAGGAGGCGCCTTTTTATACAAATTTTCAAAATATTACGCGAAATATTCTTGATAAATTGTATTCTTTTGAGCCGGCGGAGATTCATATGCAGATACTATACCATGGGAATCTTGGCCTGAATGATAATCCGTTTGTACATCGGATAGAAAAGTACTTGAGAAATGCCATGGTTCGCGGAGAGATCAAAGTGGAAGATGCAAGAGAGACGGCATTTTTGCTTGTTGCATCTTTCTGGGGGCTAGTCCAGATGCTGCGGGGAAATGAGGGCTGCTGCGTGGATAAAGCCAAAAAACTTATGGAGGCGCAAAATCGTATGCTGTACAGTGGAATCGGTGCTGCAAAAGATGAAAATGCACTTTGGGACAGGCTTCGGGAAATGGGTGTGGACGTGGATAAGGCGCTGGAGCGCATGAAGGGTAACAAGGAGGCATATAAACGTTTCCTGAAGGAATTTTTTGAAGACCCTGATTTTGAGGGGCTGGAAAAGGAAATCAATGCAGAAAATGCGAGAAACGCATTTGAATATGCACATGGGTTGAAGGGGATTGCGGCGAATCTCGGACTTGACGGGGTTCGTAACAAACTTGGAATACTTGTGGAAATTCTGCGTGCGGGCAGGCTGGAAGGTGCGCAGGAGATGTATCGTGATGTTTTGGAGGCATGTAGTGATGTGACCATATTGTTGTAGGGCATGTGCATACTGTGTAGAAGTTGGAATGGAGTAAGAAAAGGTGGAGAACAAAAGTAAAATACTTGTGGTGGATGACAAGGGAATTGACCGATATATGCTTGGATGTATCTTTCGGGAAGAACATGACGTTTTGGAAGCATCCGGAGGGCAGGAGGCAATCAATGTAATCACAGGGCTGTCAGATGCACTTTCAATAGTCCTGCTGGATATTATTATGCCGGGAGTGGACGGGTTCGGTGTTCTTGAGTATATGCGCGAAAAGCAGATTCTGGACACGCTGCCGGTGATAATTGTCACGGATGACGACTCGGAGGAGACGACCGTCCGGGCATTTGAATATAAGGTTGCAGATATTGTAATCAAGCCGTATGAACCAAGGATTATTAAAAGGCGGGTTGAAAATATAATAGAATTGTACACATATAAGAAAAAAGAACGATTGTATGGAGGTTAAACCGGAAATGCCGAATCAGGAAAGTGAGAGAAACAGAAAAATCTGCGTGCTTGGAGTGGCAGGGGGATCCGCTTCGGGGAAGACGACAATTATTAAAAAATTGAATGAGTATTTTGGAAATGATATTGCTGTAATCAGTCATGACAATTATTATAAAGCGCATGATGATATGCCGTTTGAGGAGCGCACAAAGCTCAACTATGATCATCCGGATGCCTTTGAGTCGGAACGGATGGCGGAGGATGTGCGCAAACTCATAAAGGGGTATGACATTGAGATGCCTACATACGATTATTGCCAGCACACGCGGTCAGATAAGACAGTTGTTGTGGAGCCGAGGCAGGTAATCATTCTTGAAGGGATACTGGTACTTGAAAACCGTGAGCTCAGGGATTTGATGGACGTTAAAATATATGTGGACACGGATGCGGATGAGCGGTTAATCCGCCGAATCCAGCGTGACATGATAGAGAGGGGCAGGAGCATAGAGTCCATTGTTTCACAATACAGCGAGACAGTAAAACCTATGCACGAGGAGTTTGTGGAGCCGTCCAAAAAATACGCGGATATTATTATACCCAGAGGCGGGGAGAACGTTCCCGGACTGGAAATGCTGACAACATATCTTACAAAAATGCTGAAATAGACATGGGGTTCAGCCGTTGTAGGGGAGGACGGATGAAAAGAAAACATGAATTTTTTGGATTTTTGCGCAAATCCGGTATACGCAGGCAGTTGTATGTTATTTATGTACTGGCTGTTTTTCTGCCGGTAATACTAATCGGTGTTTTTTTGGTAGGCAATACCTATAATTTGCTGACAGGTTATCACAGGGATTTGCTGGAATCGGATAATCTCCGCGTGAGAACGATACTTTTTGAGATAACGACGCAGGCCTACAATATTTCAGAGGAATTGTCCTTCGATGAGGGGGTGCATTCTGTATTAAAGGGAAAGTATGCATCGGAAGAAGCGTTTGTCGATATGGTGAACGCGCATTCCTCCGTTGTCGACAATTATATGTACCATTACACGGAAATTGAGGAAATAGATATTTATTGTGACAATCCGGATTTCTTTACTTATAAACAATATCAGAATGCGGACAAAGTGGCGGAAACGGACTGGTATCAAAGGGCAGTGTCGCAAAACAGTGTTTTCTGGAAAGAGATGCAGAACATTGATGAACACGGCAACCAATACTGGAGTCTGTGTCTGGTAAGGCAGATTCCGCTTGTCCACTCTGACTATAATGCTGTGCTGGTAATACGAATCAGTGACAATTACTTAAAAACACGTATTAACAGTCAAGAATACAGGAACAGTGCTTCGGTGGATAAGGGGGTTGTATTTTATGCATCTGACAGGGAGAACTATGGCAAGGCGCAGCTCATGGATATTGATTATGACGAAAATTATTTTCAGTACATAGGGAGTAAGAAGATTCAAAACCATACTTGTTTTGTCGGTGTGTCCACACTGCGGCTTTATCAGTCTGACTCAAAGATTTACATTTGCACGGTCAATGACAAATCGTATGACAACATCAGGAGCATTATCGAAACATGCCTGATTATTATTTTGCTTGCAATTTTGGTTCCGGGGATTTTGGTACATTTTTTTACCACATACTTTACGGGACGCGTGTCCACACTGCGGCATGTGATACATCAGGCGAGCAATGAGGATTATGATTTTAAGGAAATTGTCCGTGGCGGTGACGAACTCTCGGAAGCGTTTGCAGACCTTGAAGTCATGGTGCAGAGAATCAAGGAAAAGGATGCGCTGATGTATGAGACCATGCTGAATGATCAGGAACTTGTCAATGAACAGCAGAAGATGGAATTTAAGATGCTTGCGAGCCAGATTAATCCGCATTTTTTGTATAATACGCTGGAAACGATACGTATGAAAGCATACACAGCAGGCGACAAGGAAGTTGCGACTGCCATAAAACTTTTGGGAAAATCTATGCGATACGTGCTTGAGAACAGCGGTACGGCATTTACCTCCCTTCAGGAAGAACTGAATCATATAGAGATATACATGAAAATACAAAAACTACGGTTTGGTGAAAAGTTTGACTATGTATTTGCGATTGATGAGGGCATGGATGTCAGTAAATGTATCACGCTGCCACTCTTGTTCCAGCCCATTGTTGAAAATGCAATTCTGCACGGCTTGGAGGAAAAGGAAACAGAAGGTCTGGTTACAGTCAGAATCATGCATGTGGCAGAAGGAGGCGTGTGTATTGCGGTTTCTGACAATGGCTGCGGCATGAATCAGAAGGCGCTAGAGCGCCTGCGGGCGGATATTGTTACGAAAAATCCAGAGAAAAAGGAGCGCATCGGTCTGTACAATATTAACCAGCGGGTAAAACTTTGTTATGGGGATGCATACGGAATGACAATTGATTCTGCGCGCGATGAAGGGACGACAATTGCCCTGCATCTGCCGGAAAAAGTATATCATGATATTTAAAAGTACTGTGGAATGCAGTACTTTTTTTATGCGCAGCCCCGTGCGGAGGAACTAAGCCGCAAAGCGGCGCACGGGGCGCGCGGCGAGTAGTGGAGAAGGTCTTTCCCCTGCTCTATTGCCCATGGGCATCCGGAGAAACGTGCGTGCAGGCATAAAAATGGAATATGCATAAAAAAAGTAATGTAAATTACAATTAATTTTTTCCGTATTTTTATACAAATTTAACCATTATAATAAAAATATCACAAATCGTTGTGAAGGAATAAATAACAGGAAGGAAGTAGAGATATGAGTAAGGAAAAGATTGCAGATAAACTTTATGTCGTGCTGCGGGTGTTTTATATTCTGGCATTCGTGCTGCTGTTTATCCCGGCGCTGAATCCTGCACGAATCAGTGAACTGATTCCACAGACGGCTTCCGTATTCACCTGCGGTACCTCATATGGTACATTGACGCAGAACTTTGCCAGAGCCTTTAGCAGAGGATGGGTGGGGACGCTGACATTGCAGATGGTATTCGGCGGCTGTCTGTGTATCATCCTTGGGTTTGCGGCGGCGGGAGCCGGCGGCTGTATGTCACTTGGCACAACCAAGCTCAAGAAAATCGGCATGATACCGTCAATCGTCGGCGCAATCGTGGCATTTGCAGGATGCTTGATGATTAACTGGGCGGCTGCAGACATCAAGGGCACGCCAAAACCGGACAGGATTACCCCCATGGAGCCGAAAAACCTCACATTCTACATTGTTTTGTGTGTGGCAATGCTCGTCTTGGCCATCGTGATTCTTTTCTGCCTGCCAAAGGTGGAGAAGGGTGAGAAGTGCTATATCGAGACAAAGTATCAGCTGTTTCTGCTGCTGCTGCCGTTTCTGGCACTTTGCATTGTGTTTGCCTACCTGCCTTTGCTCGGATGGCGGTATGCATTCTTTGACTACAAGTCAGGCGACACGCTGTCGATGGATAATTTTGTCGGGGTGAAGTGGTTTTCGTTTTTGTTCCAGAATGAAGCGACAAGGGCGGATCTGGTGCGTGTGCTGCGAAACACGCTCGCAATGAGCGGTCTTGGACTTGCCACCAGCTGGTGCTCCATGGCGTTTGCGATTCTGCTCTGCGAGATTAAGAGCCTGAAATTTAGAAGATTCGTACAGACATTTACCACAATTCCGAACTTTATCAGCTGGGTGCTTGTATATGCCGTTGCGTTTGCGATCTTCTCGACGGACGGATTTGTAAGCTCATTGCTGGTAAATGCCGGAACGATGGAGGCTGGCACAAACTTTTTGATGGACAATTCCCATATGTGGATTAAGATGCTTGCATGGGGAATGTGGAAGGGGCTGGGATGGAATGCCATTATTTACATAGCGGCAATCTCAGGTATTGACCAGCAGCTCTACGAGGCGGCTTCCATAGACGGAGCAGGACGTTTTCAGAAAATGTGGAACATCACGGTTCCGAGCTTGATTCCGACCTTTATGGTATTGCTGATTATGGCAATCGCAGGTATTTTAAGCAATGGTATGGATCAGTATCTCGTGTTTGAGACACCGTACAACTCAGATACCATTACAGTGTTAGACCTCTATGTATACAAACTTGGTATCAACGGCGGCAGAGTGCCTCTTGCAACGGTAGTAGGTATGTTTAAGTCGATCGTCAGCGTTGTTCTTCTCTTTGGGGCAAATAAGATTTCAAAGGCAGTGCGCGGCGAGAGCATTATGTAGGGGAGGTGAATGGAATGGCAATGACAAAACAGGAAAAGCTCGATAAAAAAGCAGAGAAGGAGTACGAAAAGAAACATCAGAGGAAGTACCGTATGAGCGCAGCCGACTGGGTTTTTGAGTTGATTAACCATACGTTTTTTCTGATATTTACGCTGCTTTGTATCTTTCCGTTTTACTATATTTTTATCAATACAGTCAGCGATAATGACTTGGTCAGGAAAGGCGCCATTAATTTTTTGCCGCAGGGAATCCACATTCAGAACTATATTTCCATGTTCAATGTAAATGATGTCGGAACAGCGCTCGTGGTCACGCTGGGGAGGACATTTCTCGGAACAGTGCTGATGGTTATGGCTTCTGCATTTGTGGGATATCTGGTGACAAAGCAGGAGATGTGGTGCAAGAAGATTTGGTACAGATGTCTGGTTGTCACAATGTATTTTAATGCCGGCCTGATTCCGTGGTATTTGAATATGTCGATGCTGGGACTGACCAACAGTTTTTGGGCGTACATTATTCCGGGTATCGTTGCCCCTTATAATATTATTCTTGTAAAGACGTATATTGAGTCCATTCCGGGAGAACTTGAGGAGAGTGCAAAGATGGACGGCGCTACCTATATGACCGTATTCCGGAAAATCATATGGCCACTGAGTAAGCCAATCTTGGCTACAATCGCAATTTTTGGTGCGGTAGGAAACTGGAATTCGTTCACGGATTCCCTGATTTTAATGCCGGACGCGCCACAGCTCCACACATTGCAGCACAAGCTGTATACATACTTAAATGCTGCGTCCAATTTAAAGAGCGTCATGAATTCAGGTTCCGGAACAATATCGGGTGCCGCGGCAGCAAATGTGCTGAATGCCAAGACAATTAAATATACAATATCAATGGTTACGGTGCTGCCGATTCTGATGGTATATCCGTTTATGCAGAGATATTTTGAAAAGGGTATTATGCTCGGCGCAGTAAAAGGTTAAGACATTGGTGTTACGATACCACACAGACTGGTATTTTACATAACACGGCAAAAGGAAAAGGAGGATTTTTATGAAATTTAAGAAAGCACTGTCACTCGTACTCATATCTGCAATGACATGTTCACTTGCGGCATGTAGTGGTTCGACAACAACTACCTCGCAGAACAATGCAGATACTGCAACAGATAAAACAGACACAGACAAGGCTGTGGATGCAGATAATGCAGCGGAACCGGATACAGCGTCCGGAACAGCAGACGCGGACACAGCTGGCGGGGAGCTTAAGGAAGCTGATTTGACAGACATCATTCCGGATGAGACCGTGACACTTACGGTTTACTCACAGCTTTCTAACTATGAAGGCGAACAGATCGGATGGTTTGCTGATATCATGAAAGAAAAATTCAATGTCAAGCTGAATATTATCAGTAACGGCGACGGGGTATTTGATACGCGTATGGAATCAGGAAATCTCGGCGACATCGTGCTCTTTGGTTCTGACGGTGACGAGTATGCGCGTGCGTATCAGAACGGGATGCTCTTTGACTGGAATGAAGATGATATTCTGTCTGATTTCGGGCCTTATATCAAGTCCCATATGGCAGATGCGCTTGATAAAAATGCCAAAATTTCGGACGGAACAGTATATGGGTTTGGATTTGACGTGGCTTCGGGTCCGGGACAGTATGGTGAGTTCGATTATCATCCGGATATTCGCTATGACCTTTACAAGGAGATTGGAAGTCCTGAAATTAAGGAGCTAGAGGATTATGTTGATGTGCTTAAGCAGATGAAGGAGGTCTGCCCGACATCTGATTCCGGAAAGGAAACATACGGCGTTTCTCTCTTTAAGGACTGGGATGGCAATATGGTAATGTTTGTAAAGGCAACTGCAACAAACTTCTTTGGTCTGGACGAATTCCACTTTGGTTTCTATGATGCGGATACGGGTGCGTTTGAGGACTGCTTACAGGAAGGCGGGCACTATGAGAGATGCCTGAAGTTCTACAATACGTTGTACCAGCAGGGACTGCTTGACCCGGATTCCATGACGCAGGGATATGACGGATGCATGGAAGATTATCAGGATGGCGGCGCATTCTTCTGTATCTTTAACTGGATGGGTGCCACACAGTACAATACAAATGAGCACATGGCTGAAGGCAAGAAACTTCTTCCGGTTGTTGCCACAAATCAGGACACACTGGTTTATGGTCTTGGACAGAGCGGAAGCAATCGTATTTGGTCAATTGGCGCGAAGTCACAGTATCCGGAACTCTGCATGGCAATCATCAATTATCTCTGTACACCGGAGGGCAGACTTGACTATGAGTACGGCCCACAGGGCGTATGCTGGGAGTGGCTTGACAACGGCAAGGCAGAGCTGACAGATTTCGGTCTGGACTGCAAGGCGCTTGCGGCAAGGGAAGACAAGGTAATGCCGGCTCCATACTCAGGGCTTTGGGATGACGGCTGCCCGCAGATGAACAACACGACATGGTCGCTTAACACAACAATTCCCGACGGTGTTGATGGTCAGACGTTCAACTTTAAGTACTGGGATAAGTATCTTGCGCTGGATGTTGACAAGGCGGAGCAGGAGTGGAGAACAGACATGGGTGTGGAATCATACACAGAATATATGACAAAGTATAATTACTCTATAGCCCTTCCGCATAACTACGCAGAAAGCGCAAAGTCGGATGAGCTTGCAACCACATGGGAGCAGGTAAAGACATGCATACAGAATGGTTCATGGCAGGCAATCTACGCAAAGGATGATTCTGAGTTTGAGTCCGTTGTCACGAAGATGCGTGCAGATGCTGACAGCTATGGTTATCAGGAGTGTATTGAGTGGTGCGAGAATGAGGCAGCGCTTAGAAAAGCAGCAGAGTACGAATAAGGCTATGGTTTCATTTCATGGGGCTGTCAGTTTTTGATAGCCCCGTTTCTGGAAAAGGAGTTTTGGGATGAGCGGATTTTTTTGTGTTGATGGCGGATTATATCGTTTTCTCAGCAAATTCTGGGATTTGGTCAAGTTAAACTTTATGTGGTTTCTGTTTTCACTCCCCATTGTGACAATCGGCGCATCGACCGTTGCAGCGTACAGTGTCGCGATGAAAATGGTTGATGATGAGGAGGGGTATGTTGCGCGGAGCTTTGTCAGCGCATTTCGGGAAAACTTTAGGCAGGGAACCATAATGGGCTTGATATTCCTGGTGGCGACGTATGCCATTTACCTTGACTACGAGATTAACCGGGTGTCCGAGGAAGGCTCCGTGATACTGATTGTGGTTGGAATTGTATCCGTATTCGTGTATGTGACCGCTATGCTGTATGCATTTCCGCTTCTTGCCAGATATGAGAATGGGATTATCGCTACGATACAGAATTCCATGGAAATTTCAAGGAGGTATTTTGGCAGGACGCTGATGCTGGCGGCACTGCTCTTTGCCGAGTATGTGATATTTCATTTCAATACAGTTTTGATGTGTTTTGGACTGTTGTTCGGCGCAGCATTTGCAATTTTTACGGTTGCGGCGTTTTCCAAGAGAATTTTTCAGGAACTGGAGAAAGAACCAGGGGCGGTAAGATAGGCTCCCGGTTCTTTTTGCTGACTTCTTTTGCCTACATTGATTCATCCAGCTTTAACTGTTTGCGGTATTCCGCAGGGCTGATGCCCACGTATTTCTTGAACTTTTTGTGAAAGTAGTCCACGTTTTTATAGCCCACTTGCTCCGACACCTCGTACACTTTCATATTTTTCTGGGAAAGCAGCTTTTTGGAATGCTCGATGCGTCTATGGTCGACATAGGAGTTGAAATTTTCCCCGATTGCCTTGGTAAAAAGCTTGCCGAGGTACGCGCTGTTATACCCGAAAAGCGGGGCGATGGTTTCAAGCTTAATATTGTTCTGGTAATTGTTGTCGATATAGTAAAGGATGTCATCGAGGATGGAATCCCTTGGCGAACTGTCATTGCTGTCCATTATGGACTTTACCTGCCCTGAAATGTACAGGATAATCTCATAGAGGTAGTGGCAGTGGTCAATATATTCTATAATGGCAGAGTTGGAGGGCAGTGACATGCGGGAGCTGTTGTATGTTTTGCTTATGTTTTCCTTTAGCTGCAGGAATAAATCCGTGAGGAAAAGCCTGACGGATTCGATGGAGCTGTCCACGTTGTAAAGGTATTCTTCAAGAGAGAAGAATGTGGCGGCAATTTGCTTGCGGTTATTGGCCTGCAGATAGTTAATCAGGGCATCACAGTATTCGTGAAGCTTGTCGCTGTGAATCAGGCTGTTGTGCGAAGTGATGGCGGGCAGTTCTTCATATCCCAGTGTATGCTGACCCTGAATGCAGAAAAAGCGTCTTTGAATCAAGGTATGGGCTTCCTCGTAAGAGAGGTATATTTCGTCCAGGTTCTCGACAGGGCGGCCGTATGCGAGAAAAAGCGAATCCATAGGGCTTCCCTCCTGAAGCTCTGCTTTTTCATAATGGCGCAGAAACTCCTCAAATCGTCTGCGTGCAAAAGCTCCCTTTAATAATATTACATTCTTGTTATCCTCCTTAAAATACTCAAAGGAATAGTTGCCGTTGTTCGTGATGTTTAACAGATCGGCAAAGTGATAGCTAGGGTCTTCGGGAGCCAGACCAAATTTTTCGTAAATGACAACCTGATAGGTGTCAAAGACAAGCTCCATGCTTTGGAAATCTGAGGAGGACAGGCCAGTGATGCCGTCTTTTTTCCAGTTACCGGTAACCAGCTCGTGGAGAATGACGTTTTTCGCCTTTTCGCGATAAAGCGCGATGTTATCAGATTTCTTGTGCTCCTGTTCCAGAGCTTCCTTTATCGTGTTGATGGCATCGAGCAGCTCGTCTTCGTCAATTGGTTTTGTCAGGTAATACGTAACGCCGTATCGGATGGCAGACTGTGCATAAGAAAAGTCGGAATAGCCGCTTAAAATGATAAACCTGCCGCTGTATCCCTGCTCGCGTGCAATGCGGATGATGTCGATTCCGGTAAGCTTCGGCATTCGGATATCCAAAAGAACGAGACTGGGTTTTTCTTTTAGGATGCAGGAAAGTGCCTCCTCGCCGTTTGCCGCTTCCCCGCATAAAGTAAAGCCAAGCTCCTCCCAGTCAAGGATGCATTTAAGACCATCGCGTATATTTTTTTCGTCATCGGCTATCAACAAAGTTTCCATCAAATATTCATCCCCTCCAGTATGTGAAACGTATTGAATTGTTTCATGAATTTGATATAGTAATAGTAAAAATGTAAAGAATTATAGATACCATAATAGTATAAGTGAGTAAAAATGGATTGTCAATCCAGGAAGAGAGTGCTTAAAAATGAGAAAAAAACAGAGAAACCGAATTGTGTCGTTCTGGCTTCTGGCAGTGTTCTGTCTGAATCTTTGCGCCTGTTCCGGCGTGAAAAATGACTGTCCATATCAGGATTTCATAGTCGTGGATGTCTTTGACTATTCTGCAAATTATCAGGGAATTCAGTCAGGCTGGTTCGGTGAAGTAGTCAGAAAGAAATTTAATATGGAATTGAATATCATAGCCCCAAATATTACAAGAGGAGGGGATACGCTTTTTGAGGTGCGGGCAGCAGCAGGCAATCTTGGCGATTTGATTATATGTAAGGGGGTGAATGGACAGCTGCAGGATTTGGTCAATGCAGGATTGATTTACAACATGGAAGATGATTTGCAGGACAAAGACATAATGCGGTACAGGGAGGCGATTGAAAACCTGAACAGCTGTGTCGGGCAGGACGGCATTTATGCAATTCCCTCACAGGTGTCCGCAAATGGACCGAATGTTCCGAGTGAGGGGAATGAACCCGTGTACGGTCCTTACATCCGCTGGGATTTATATAAAGAGCTTGGCTACCCCGAAGTCAATACCCTTGAGGAGCTGCTGCCAGTGCTGAAGGAGATGCAGGAGCGGCATCCGACTGCGGAAAACGGCGCCAAAACATACGGTTTTTCTTTTTTTAAGGATTGGGATGACAACATGATGAACGCGGTCAAGCAGCCCTGCTGTATGTATGGGTATGACGAGTATGGCGTGGTACTTGCAAAGGCAGACGGGTCAGATTATCAAAGTATTATTGAGGATGACTCGGTGTATGTGCGTATGCTCAGATTTTTTTATGAAGCAAATCAGATGGGACTGATTGACCCGAAGTCTGTGAATCAAAACTATGAGCAGTGTTTTGAAAAGTATAAGGAAGGGCAGATTTTTTTCTCGCCATGGCCGTGGCTTGGAAAATCTGCTTTCAATACAATTTCCAATGTGGAACAAGGCAAGGGCTTTATGATGGCGCCTGTTCAGGACATGCAGATTTACTCCTATGGATGCTACCCGTATGGAAATCAGGACAGCATTATCGCTGTCGGTTCACAGTGTGCGGATCCGAAAAGGCTTGTGGATTTTATTGACTGGCTGTATTCTGAGGAGGGAATTATGATAAACGGTGCCAGTCTGTCCGGAGCCGCGGCGGGACCGGAAGGACTGACATGGGAGATGCGGGAGGATGGTCCCTATCTCACAGAGTTTGGCAGGGAGGCGCTGATGAACGGAGGAGATATTGAGGTACCGGAAGAATACGGCGGCGGAACATGGGAATCGGGAGTTTCCGCATTAAATTACAAAGCAGTGGTTCAGTGTGAGAAGAGTGAGCGGGGCTTTCACTACTATTATGAGTTGTGGGACAGTGTAAGGGCGCTTGACACGTCTGCCTTAGTGGAGGACTGGCGGGAAAAGATGGGAGCGGACACAACAATGGAGTATCTGCGGAAAAACAACATGCTTCTGGTGGCGCCGGGAATGCTGTATACTGCATCTGTGGAGACGGCGGAACAGACGACCATCCGCTACCAGTGTAAGCGCGCAATACAAGATTATTCCTGGGAGATGGTGTTTGCGCCTGACAGCCAGAGATTTGAAGAACTTTTGGACGAGATGCAGGCAACTGTAAAAAGTTACGGGTATGATGTGATTCTGGAATATGACATGACGCATGCAAAGGCAAAAACACAGTTTTGATTTTCGCGAATGTCCTTTTGGGAATCATGAATTTATGTTAAAATAGATGTGAAAACATTTTAATGCGCGTTATAAAGGCTGGGAAAGGGGCTGATGATATGTTGGAAAAAATTGATTTGTCGAAAAAACTGGATAAAAAGGCGTACAGGGAGCGTATGGATGAACTTGAACCCCGAATCGCCCTGCTGCAGAGGGCATTGAAAAGTAAGGGGGTTCCGGTGATCATTGTGTTTGAAGGCTTTGGCGCGGCAGGAAAAGGCACGCAGATTAACAGGCTGATTCAGACGCTGGATCCAAGGGGATTTACAGTGTATTCCACGGATGCGGAGACTAAGGAAGAACGGCTTCACCCGTTTTTGTGGCGGTTTTGGACAAAGACGCCGGAGAAAGGGCGCATTGCCGTGTTTGACAGGAGCTGGTACCGGAAGCTTCTGGTAGACCGGTTTGAGAAAAAAACTACCAAAAAGGAAGTTCCGACAATACTGGATGATATCAACATTTTTGAGAAACAGCTGACGGACGGGGGAACACTGATTATCAAATTTTTTCTTGACATATCAAAGCGGGAGCAGAAAAAACGCTTTAGAAAGCTGCTGGAGAACAAGGCGACTAAGTGGAGAGTGACAGCGGAGGATTTGGACAGGAACAAACATTTTGACGATTATTTCAGGCTGGCGGACGAAATGCTGATTAAGACAGACAGCGAGTATGCACCTTGGACGATTATAGAGGCGGAGGATGATAACTTTGCCACGGTTAAGATTCTTTCAAAGACAGTGCACGTTTTGGAAGAACGCTATCAAAAGGAATGTCAGGCAAAGGAAAAGGAAATTGACGGCAGATTTGACAATGCAGACTGGAATGAGAGTGTACTCAAAAAAGCAGACCTTTCGAAAAAGCTGGACAGGAAGGAATATGACAGGAGACTGTCCGAACTACAGAAAAAACTCCGGCTTCTCCATGGAGAACTCTATGCCAGAAGAATTCCGGTGGTGCTTGCTTTCGAAGGATGGGACGCAGGCGGAAAAGGCGGGGCAATTAAAAGACTCACAAGGGCGCTTGACCCGAGAGGATACACAGTGAATCCTACCAGCTCCCCAAATGACATTGAGCGCGCGCATCATTATCTGTGGCGTTTCTGGACAAAAATGCCTAAGGATGGGCATATAGCCATCTTTGACCGGACATGGTACGGCAGGGTTATGGTGGAACGGATTGAAGGGTTCTGCAGCACGCAGGACTGGCAGCGCGCATACAGGGAAATGAACCAGATGGAGAGCCAGCTGGTTCATCACGGTGCAGTCGTGCTGAAATTCTGGCTCCATATTGACAAAGACGAACAGGCAAAGCGTTTTAAGGACAGACAGGAAAATCCCGAAAAGAGCTGGAAGATTACAGATGAGGACTGGAGAAATCGGGAAAAGTGGGATTTGTATGAGAAAGCTGTCGATGAGATGATTATTAAGACATCCACATCGGAAGCCCCATGGATTATTGTGGAGGGAAATGACAAGTATTATGCACGCATTAAGGTGCTTGAAACAGTAGTGGACGCACTGGAAAAAAGATTGAAGCTGTAAGGCGGGAATTGGGATAATTTACAGAATCCGCAACATATATTTTTATGGAGCCTTGTATATAAGGAAGATAAAAATTTATGGAAAATAGAATCGTTATTCCGCATTTTGTCAAGAAGGTAACGGCAGTCATCATGATAATCGCCGTTGTGTTTGCACAGCCACCGCTCAATGTTCAGGCGGATGAGCCAAATCTCAGGCTTTACGCGAAAGCTGCAGTGCTCATGGATGCGGACTCAGGCAGGGTGCTGTATGACCGTTGTGGTGACGAGCAGCTTGCGATGGCAAGTACTACAAAGATTATGACATTGATTGTGACGCTGGAAAATGCAAATCTGGAGGATACCGTGTCCGTGTCCTCCTATGCAGCTTCCATGCCGCCTGTACATCTGGGGATGCGCAGCGGGGAACAGTACCGCCTGAAAGATTTGCTGCTGTCCCTTATGCTGGAATCGCACAATGACTCGGCTGTTGCGATTGCGGAGCACGTAGGCGGGGATGTGGAAGGGTTTGCGGGACTCATGAACCGCAAAGCCGCAGAGATAGGCTGTGAAAATACATATTATATAACCCCTAATGGGCTGGATGCGGCAAAAGATGACAAATTTCATTCGACGACAGCGAGGGATTTGGCGCTTGTTATGGCATACTGCGTGACAAAATCCCCGCAGAAAGAGATGTTTTTGGAAATTACAAGGACACCGAACCACTCTTTTACAGACCTTTCGGGCAGAAAAAGTTTTTCCTGCGTAAACCACAATGCATTCCTGAACATGATGACAGGGGCGCTGTCTGGAAAGACAGGGTTTACGGCAAAGGCGGGATACTGTTATGTCGGTGCGCTCAGGCGGGACGGGAAGACGTTTGTGGTAGCGCTTCTGGCATGTGGATGGCCGAACCACAAGACTTATAAGTGGAGTGATACCAGAGCGCTTATGGAATACGGACTGGCAAACTACAATTATCGCAGCTTCGACGAAGTTGAGATTCCGTCGGCAGCAATGGAGGATGTCATTGTAAGCAATGGACAGACGCAAAAAATCGGTGAAAAAATAAATATGCCTGTAAAGATAGCGGCGGATAAGACCGGTGCGGAAACTGTAAGTGAAGGACTCTTAATGCGTGAGGATGAGAAAGTGACCATTGCGCTTCAGAAGGTGAAAGCTCTTACAGCACCCGTGCGGAAAGGGCAGGAAATCGGATATTTAAGCTACATGGTCGGCAATCAGGAATGGAAACGTGTCTGTCTCGTGGCGACGGAAGATATCGACGCGGTTGATTTCGGATGGTGTTTTCAGCAGGTGGTGCAAAAGTGGCTTTTCGGAAGTGGCGCGGATAAAGACGCTGTTATAGGGAAAAGTGGGAGCGGTTCATCCCGAACGATATCAAAATAGGAAGCAGAAAGCGAACCGTTCCAAAAAGTGAATGAAAAAACAAAAAATTTACTAGGCGTATAGAATAATATATGTTATACTAAAATAGACGTAATTTTCATATAATAGATACAATATATAAAAGTTGCGCAAAATTGTTATTTTATTTATTTAAAAGTAATTAAAAAATATAAAAATGGAGGTCATAAAATGAGTACTACTTCAAGTTTGGCAAGTAAAAGAATTGAATCTTTACTTGATGAAAGCAGTTTCGTTGAAATTGGTGCGCTTGTTACGGCAAGGGCGACAGATTTTAACCTGAAACAGAATGAGACTCCCTCGGACGGTGTTGTTACCGGCTACGGAGTAATCGACGGCAATCTTGTGTATGTGTATAGCCAGGATGCATCCGTGTTGAACGGTTCTGTTGGTGAGATGCATGCGAAAAAGATTACGCGCCTTTACGACCTTGCCATGAAGACGGGTGCGCCTGTCATCGGTCTTATCGACTCGGCAGGGCTCAGGCTTCAGGAGGCGACAGACGCGTTAAATGCGTTTGGAGAGATTTACCTCAAGCAGACACTTGCATCAGGGGTAATTCCCCAGATTACAGCAGTTTTTGGAAACTGCGGCGGCGGTCTTGCACTGATACCGACACTGACGGACTTTACATTTATGGAGAAGACAAAAGCTAAGCTTTTTGTGAATTCGCCAAATGCGCTTGACGGCAACAATATTTCCAAGTGCGATTCTTCATCCGCCGATTTCCAGAGCAGCGAGAGCGGCATTGTGGATGTTGCCGCAGATGAAGCAGAGATATTTGCGAAAATCAGACAGCTTGTGTCCATGCTCCCGGGAAACAATGAAGATGATGCTTCTTATGAGGAGTGCACTGACGACCTCAACAGGGTGTGTGCAGATCTTGCAAACTGTGTGGGAGATACTTCCATTGCACTTACGACAATTGCGGATAACAATATCTTTTTCGAGGTAAAGGAAAACTACGCAAAGGATATGGTTACCGGATTTATCAAGTTAAACGGCATGACAGTCGGCTGTGTTGCAAACCGCACAGAGGTTTACAGCGCATCCGGTGAAGTCACAGACAAATTTGACGCAGTGCTGTCAGCAAAGGGCTGCGAAAAGGCAGCGGACTTTATCCGTTTCTGCGATGCGTTTGATATTCCTGTATTGTCTCTCACAAACGTCAAAGGCTACGAGTCGACAATGGCAAGCGAGAAGTGTATTGCAAAGGCAGTTGCAAAGCTTACATATGCTTTTGCAAACGCCACGGTACCAAAGGTGAATGTCGTGGTTGGAAAAGCACTTGGAAGCGCATATGTTGCAATGAATTCCAAGGCACTTGGCGCAGACATCACAATTGCATGGCCTGATGCGGAAATCGGTTCCATGGATGCAAACCTTGCAGCCAAGATTATGTATGAGGGACAAGGCGCGGATGTCATAAAAGAAAAGGCAGCAGAGTATGCGGCGCTTCAGACAAGCGCGGCCGGTGCGGCAAAGAGAGGATATGTAGATCAGATTATCGAGGCGGCTGACACAAGAAAATATGTGATTGGCGCTTTTGAGATGTTGTTTACAAAGAGAGAGGATCGTCCGTCAAAGAAGCATGGAACGGTCTAGGAAAGGGTGAACGTTAATATGAAAAAAATTATAAAAACATTATTAATGCTTACCTGCGTTTTCGTTCTGTCGGCATGCGGGTCATCGGAAGGGACAATGAGCGCCCACCAGAAGACCAAGGTTGAGGAAGCACAAAATAGGGCGCAAAAGGTTGTCGAGCTTACGAGTCTGATGGTATCCACAGGTGATGTGGATGACCTGCTTACAGAATACAGCAATGTTGAGCTTGGTGATATGTTTGCGTCGACGTATAGTCAGTATTTTAGTGATTATTCTTTTGCATGTGAGGGAAAAGCAGTTAATGGTGCGCTTACGTCATTTGAGTCAGGACTGGAAACAATGGGAACCATTGAGCCGGGTGCACCTGTTTCTGTTGTTGATGATGACACAATTATTGTCACGGTTCCTGTTAAGGGCGGAAATGCAAGTGGTTCAGTAGAATTAATATTTACAAATGATATTTACCTCAAGATGACATCATGTACACTCAACATGGACGAGACAAAAGGGCAGCTGATGACAAAGGCAGCGCTCAATACGCTTCTTGGCATGGGTACAGTGTTTGTTGTGCTGATCCTTATCAGTCTTATCATTTCGGCGTTCGGACTGATTCCGAAACTTCAGGCTTCGCTTGCGCCGAAGAAAAATGAGACGGTACCAGTACCGGCAGCACCGGCGCCGACGCCTGCTGTTGTCGAGGAAGAAGAGCTTTCAGACGACATGGAGCTTGTAGCCGTAATTGCGGCGGCGATTGCTGCTTACGAGGGAACAAGCGTGGAAGGATTCCAGGTAAGAAGCATTAAGCGGGCAAACACAAATAAATGGAAAAAAAGTTAATGATTTAAAGATTTAGGAGGAATTTGAAATGAAAAATTATACAATCACCGTTAACGGCAGCGTATATGATGTCGTAGTAGAAGAAGGCGCAGGTTCTGGTGCGGCTCCTGTTGCTGCAGCACCCAAAGCAGCTCCGAAGGCAGCGCCCAAAGCGGCAGCCCCGAAAGCGGCAAGTGCAGGTGCAGGCAGCATCAGAGTTGAGGCTGGTGCGGCAGGAAAAGTATTCAAGATTGAAGCGAATGTAGGACAGGCTGTAAAGAAAGGTGATGCAGTTGTTATCATCGAGGCTATGAAGATGGAGATTCCGGTTGTGGCTCCTCAGGATGGCACAGTGGCAAGCGTAGATGTAGCAGTTGGCGATTCTATAGAGGCAGGTGCTTTACTTGCAACTTTGAACTAATCACCGATATTTTATGTATTGGTGTAATCAGGATTTGCATATTTCCTGATAAAAAATACAATAGGAGGTCAACAAAATGTCATATATAGCAGATACATTGAACAATCTGATACATCAGACCGCATTTTTTAATCTCTCCGGCGGAAATGTCATTATGATTGTTGTTGCTTGTATATTTCTTTATCTTGCTATCGCGAAACAGTATGAACCACTTCTGTTAACTCCGATAGCGTTTGGTATGCTGCTGGTTAATATTTATCCCGACATTATTGCACCGATTGGTGCAGATGGCACACCTGGCGGCTTACTGTATTATTTCTATTTACTTGATGAATGGGCAATCCTGCCGTCACTGATATTCCTTGGGGTAGGAGCCATGACAGACTTTGGACCGCTGATTGCAAACCCGAAGAGCTTTCTGCTCGGTGCGGCGGCACAGTTTGGTATTTTTGCGGCATATTTTGGTGCGATAGCGCTTGGATTTAACGACAAGGCAGCGGCGGCAGTCTCTATTATCGGTGGTGCCGACGGTCCTACTTCCATATTCCTTGCGGGTAAGCTTGGGCAGACTGGTTTGCTTGGTCCAATCGCAGTGGCAGCATATTCCTACATGTCACTGGTACCAATTATCCAGCCGCCTATCATGAAGCTTCTCACTACGGAAAAAGAGAGAAAGATTAAAATGGCACAGCTTCGTCCGGTATCAAAGCTGGAGAAGATTCTCTTCCCAATCGTAGTTACGATTGTGGTATGTCTGATTCTTCCCACAACAGCTCCGCTTGTCGGCATGCTGATGTTAGGAAACCTGTTCAGAGAGTCCGGTGTCGTAAGACAGCTTCAGGAAACGGCATCCAATGCTTTGATGTACATCGTTGTTATTCTGCTTGGAACTTCTGTAGGCGCTACGACAAGTGCAGAGGCATTCCTGAACTGGGATACAATTAAGATTGTTGTATTAGGTCTGATAGCGTTTATGTTCGGTACGGCAGCCGGTGTTCTTTTTGGCAAGCTGATGTGTGTACTTACAAAGGGCAAAGTCAACCCATTGATTGGTTCGGCAGGTGTTTCCGCAGTTCCGATGGCGGCGCGTGTTTCACAGAAGGTCGGTGCGGAGGCGGATCCTACAAACTTCCTGCTGATGCATGCCATGGGTCCTAACGTTGCAGGTGTTATCGGTACTGCTGTTGCGGCAGGAACCTTCATGGCAATCTTTGGTGTATTTTAAATGGAATTCATAAAAATATATTAGGAGGAATAAAAATGTCAGAAACAGTAAAAAAGCCTATTAAGATTACAGAGACAGTTCTCCGTGACTCTCATCAGTCTTTAATAGCGACAAGAATGCCGACGGAACTGATGCTTCCCATTCTTGAGACGATGGATCAGGTTGGCTATCATTCCTTAGAGTGCTGGGGCGGCGCTACGTTCGACGCATCCCTTCGTTTCCTGAAGGAAGACCCATGGTCAAGACTTCGGAAGATCAGGGACAAAGTTAAGAATACAAAACTCCAAATGCTTTTCAGGGGTCAGAATATTCTGGGTTATCGTCACTATGCAGATGACGTTGTGACTGAGTTTGTTGAGAAATCCATTGCAAACGGTATTGATATCATACGTATTTTTGACTGCTTTAATGATCTTAGAAACCTTCAGTGTGCGGTGAATGCGGCAAACACAGTAAAGAAACGGGAAGGACGCGGCGAGGCACAGATCGCACTTTCTTATACACTGGGTGACGCCTATACACTGGAATACTGGATGAAGATGGCTAAGGACATCGAGGAGATGGGTGCGGATTCTATCTGTATCAAAGATATGGCAGGACTTTTGGTGCCATATAAGGCTGAGGAGCTGATCAAGGCGATGAAGTCCGCTACAAGGCTTCCGATTCAGCTTCATACACACTATACATCAGGTGTGGCTTCCATGACTTACTTAAAATCCGTTGAGGCTGGCGTGGATGTCATTGACTGTGCAATTTCTCCTTTTGCACTTGGTACATCACAGCCTGCTACGGAAGTTATGGTAGAGACATTCAAAGGAACTCCGTATGATACGGGATTTGATCAGAATCTTCTTGCAAAGATTGCAGATCATTTCAGACCGTACAGAGAGGAATGCTTAAAGAGCGGACTCCTGAATCCGAAGGTTCTCGGTGTTGATATTAAGACGCTTATGTATCAGGTTCCGGGCGGCATGTTATCCAACATGGTTAGCCAGTTGAAGGAACAGAATGCAGAAGATAAATACTATGATGTGCTTCAGGAAATTCCAAGGGTTCGTAAGGACTTGGGAGAACCGCCTCTTGTAACTCCTTCATCACAGATTGTAGGTACGCAGGCAGTGTTCAATGTACTTATGGGTGAGCGTTATAAGATGGCTACCAAGGAGACAAAGGCTGTTCTTCATGGCGAATATGGTCAGACGGTTAAGCCATTTAACAAAGAAGTACAGGATAAGGTTCTTTCAGCAGAGGAGAAGGCTACAATTATCACATGCCGTCCGGCTGACAAACTTCCGAACGAGTTAAAGAAGATTGAGGAAGAGATGAAAGAATGGAAGCAGCAGGATGAGGACGTATTGTCATATGCCCTGTTCCCACAGGTTGCTACGGACTTCTTTAAGTATCGTCAGGCTCAGCAGGAAAAAGTGGATATGGCACAGGCTGATACAAAGAATGGTGCATACCCTGTATAGTTTATGGTTGTATGTCAGTATCGGGTTAATATGTTTAACCCGATACTGTTGCATCATATTAAGAAAAGCGCGTAATCGTTCCTTATAAAGCTCAAATTGTGAGGGGATCGGAATGTTACAGTAGTATTGCCGGAGTGTGAACTACAGCTGCGAGAAAGGCACGGATGGTAAAATGGCAAGAAAAGAATTGATTACAAAGGATATCATATTGGAAACCGCCTTTATTTTGGCAAAGGCGGAGGGGATAGAAAATGTTACAGCGAGAAAGCTGGCAGCACAGATTGGGTGTTCGACACAGCCAATATTCAGGGTTTACGCAAACATGAGTGAGCTCTACACAGAAATATACCAGAAGGCAATAGAAGCTTTTGGAAGTTATTACGAAAATTACAGGTCGGATGTGGATACACCGTTTGTGCATCTTGGACTTGCATATATAAATTACGCAAAAGAGGAGAGAAAGTTGTTTCAGCTTCTTTTTCAGTCTGAATACAGGGGAGAGAGAGGGCTTTTTGAACTGCTCAATGGAAAATCCGGGGCAGTCAGCAGGGAAATCAACAAGGCAGCTGCGGCGGGGTGTCAGAATCCAAGCGGCCTGTTTATGAAGATGTGGATTTTTATACATGGATGTGCCTGCATGGTTCTCACAGGTGATTATGACCTCACAGAAGAGGAAACAATAGATTTGCTCAAAGATATTTTTAGAAGCTGTTCGTAAGTGATGGGTTGGGGTTTGTGATGGATAATGTAAGGTATGATACCATATCAAGGATAAATGAGAGATTTCACAAAATGAGTAAGAGCCATAAGAAGCTGGCAACCTTTGTCATAGATCACTATGAACAGGCGGCTTTTATGACTGCGGCGAAGCTGGGGAAAGCAGTGGGGATTAGCGAGGCGACAGTTGTGCGCTTTGCATATGCACTTGATTATGAAGGTTATCCTGAATTTCAGGAGGCGTTGGCCGAGTGGGTCAAGACGAAATTGAATTCCGTACAGAATATTGGCGCCAAGTATGGCAAAAGCTCACAGTCGGAAATATTGACCTCCGTACTGCAATCAGATATCGAAAAGATAGAAGACACTTTGGAACATGTGGATTTGCAGGCGTTTGAGGCGGCTGTTGACATTATATTAGGGGCAAAGCACATTTATATTATCGGACTTAGAAGCTGCAAGCCGCTTGCGGAGTTTCTGCATTTTTATCTTAACATGATTCGGGGAGACGTCTATCTGCTGGATTCTACAAGTACTTCGGAAACATTTGAACAGATGCTCAGAATTAACGAGAAGGATGTTGTAATAGGCATCAGCTTTCCGCGCTACTCCATGCGCACATTAAAGGCGATGGAGATGGCAAATGACAGAAATGCGAAGGTGATTACAGTTACGGATACCATACATTCGCCAATGTGTCTCTATTCGTCCTGCAACCTTCTCGCAAGAAGCGACATGGTTTCTATAGTGGATTCGCTTGTTGCGCCGCTTAGCCTTATCAACGCGCTGGTGGTGGCGCTATGCCTGAAAAGACCGGAGGATGTAAAAAAGAGTCTGGAATCCCTTGAGCATGCGTGGGATAACTATCAGGTCTACCTGAAGGATGAGATAAATTTTATAGATGAAGATATGCTCAACACGCCCTTGCAGGCACAGATGGGGCAGAGGAGAAAACGTTAAATATGTCAGATATTATTGTAATAGGCGGAGGGGCTGCCGGAATGATGGCGGCAATTGCCGCGGCAGGCGCAGATGCAGGAGAAAGAAATCAGGTTACATTGATAGAGAAGAACGAGAAACTCGGCAAAAAGGTATTTATTACAGGAAAGGGAAGATGCAATGTGACGAATGCCTGCGAAGTTCAGGAGCTTTTTGGGAATGTCATGGAGCATTCCAAGTTTCTCTACAGTGCAGTGTATGGGTTTGACAATCAGGCTGTCATGCGTTTTTTTCAGGATGCAGGCTGTCCTTTGAAAGTCGAGAGAGGACAAAGGGTGTTTCCCGTGTCTGACCACAGCTCAGACATTATAAAGGTACTTGAACAGGAACTTCGAAGGCTTAAGGTGCAGATATACTTGAACACGGAAGTGAAAAAAATACGGACAAAGCAGCTTGAGAATCATTCTGAAGGTTCTGGGGATGGCGCAAATGACAAAGCTGACGAGCAGCAGGGTGAGAAACATTCCCAAAAGAAAAAGGGCGGAAAAAAGAACGCATGTACAATGCAGATCGACAGTGTAGAACTGTTGAACAAGGCTGGAAAACGGACAGAGGTAAAGGCTGACAGGGTGATTGTGGCTACCGGAGGATGTTCTTATGTTCTTACAGGATCTACCGGAGACGGGTATCGTTTCGCGGAAACGTGTGGCCACAGCATTGTTCCGACAATGCCTTCGCTTGTTCCGTTCTCTGTGAGGGAGAACTGGTGTCATGAACTACAGGGATTATCACTGCGAAATGTTCAGGCAAGTGTCGAGGCAGACGGAAAACAAATTTATTCGGATTTTGGAGAGATGCTGTTTACACATTATGGAGTCAGCGGACCGCTTATACTCAGTGCAAGCAGCCACTATGCACATAAGGTGTGTAGCGGAGAAAACAGGAGCAAAGAGGCAAGGCTTACGATTGATTTGAAGCCGGCGCTCACCTTTGAACAGCTGGACAAGCGGGTATTAAGAGAGTTTGACGACAATAAGAATAAACAGTTTAAAAATGTAATAGGGAGTTTGTTTCCGGCAAAATTAGTTCCGATAATGCCAATGCTGTCGGAGATTGACCCAGAGAAAAAAGTAAATGAAATTACCAAGGAGGAACGCGCACGCTTTGTCCGGACAATAAAGCAGATGGAGCTTACAATAACAGGATTAAGGGGATTTGACGAGGCAATCATCACAAAAGGCGGAGTCGTGACAAATGAAATTTCGCCCTCGACAATGGAGTCAAAATTTGTGAGGGGGCTTTATTTTGCAGGTGAGGTTCTTGACCTGGACGCGCTTACGGGCGGATTTAATCTTCAGATAGCATGGTCCACAGGATATCTGGCGGGACGTAGTGCTGCGGTTTCCCATGAATGAAAAAGTATATTTTGTAAAAACTAAGGTGATAGGAGAAGTGGAGAATGGGCTGTAATATTGCAATTGATGGACCTGCAGGGGCAGGGAAAAGTACAATTGCGAAATTAATCGCAAAGAAAAAAGGATATATTTATGTTGATACAGGTGCGATGTACCGCGCTATGGCGCTTTATTTTACAGAGCTTGGAATCGGGGCAGACGAACAGGACAAGATTAGTGCGGCGGCACCCGGTGCGGATGTGACGATAACTTACGAGAATGGTGAGCAGATTGTATGGCTCAACGGAAAAAACGTAAATGGGCTTATCCGCACGGAAGCGGTAGGAAAAATGGCATCCTCAAGCAGTGCCAATAAGGATGTGCGGAAAAAGCTTGTGGAGCTGCAGCAGCAGCTTGCAAAGAAGGAAAGTGTCGTGATGGACGGGAGAGACATTGGAACATGTGTGCTTCCGGACGCGGATGTAAAGGTATATCTGACGGCTGACAGTCATGTGAGAGCAGTGAGGCGGTATGAGGAACTTCGGGCAAAGGGTCAGGAGTGTGACCTTGATGTTATTGAAAAGGATATTATAGAGCGCGATTATCAGGATATGCACAGAGCGCTTTCACCGTTAAGGCAGGCAGAGGATGCAGTGCTGATTGATTCATCGGATATGTCGATAGAACAGGTCGCGGATGCTGTCATTGGGATGTGCAAGTCGTAAAATATTTTTACAAGGAAAACGGATGCTGACATCTGATAGCGGCGGGTGTCGGCTGTAAGAGGTACTTTATGGAAGTAATATTGGCGAAAACATCAGGTTTCTGCTTTGGCGTGCGGCGTGCTGTGGACACTGTCTATGAACAGGCAGAAAAAAATGATAAGATTTATACCTATGGCCCCATTATTCATAACGAGGAAGTCGTGAAGGATTTGGAGGACAAAGGGGTAAAGGTGCTGAACAGTGAGGAGGAGTTGGAGACGCTTGACGAGGGAAAGGTTATTATCCGTTCCCATGGAGTTCCAAAAAAAATCTGCGAGCGGATAGCGGAAAAAGGACTGGAATGTATTGACGCGACCTGTCCGTTTGTAAAAAGGATTCACAAAATTGTCGCGAAGGAATCGGAGAACGGGCGCCGGATAATTATTATCGGAAATGACGGACACCCTGAAGTTGAGGGAATCAAAGGCTGGTCAAAAACGCCGGCTGTCGTGATTGAATCACCGGAAGAAGCTACACATTTCCGCGCAGAAACAGGCGAAAAGTTATGTATTGTGTCACAAACGACATTTAACTACAAGAAATTTAAAGATTTAGTTGAAATTTTTCAAAAAAAAGGTTATGATATAATTGTTGCGAATACTATATGCAACGCAACAGAAGAACGTCAGCGGGAAGCGCTTGAACTTGCAGCCAGGGCTGACGTGATGATTGTGATAGGTGGTACTCACAGTTCCAACACACGGAAACTTTTTGAATTATGCAAAAGTGAATGTGAGAATACTTACTATATACAAACACTGGAAGACCTGCAATTAGAATTACCTAATTCTGTAGAACTGGTGGGCATCACAGCGGGGGCTTCTACCCCAAACAAAATAATTGAGGAGGTTCAAAATTATGTCAGAATTAACTTTTGAACAAATGTTAGAAGAATCATTAAAAACTATTCATACAGGAGAGGTAATTGAAGGTACAGTCATCGACGTGAAGCCGGATGAAGCAATCCTTAACATCGGTTACAAGTCAGATGGTATTCTTACACGTAACGAGTACACCAATGAGCCAAATGTCGACCTTACAACAATTATCAATTCTGGGGACAAGATGGAAGTTAAGGTTCTGAAAGTAAATGACGGTGAGGGACAGGTTCTCCTTACCTATAAGAGGCTTGCTGCTGACAGAGGCAACAAGAGAATCGAGGAGGCTTTCAACAGCAAAGAAGTGTTGACGGCAAAAGTATCACAGGTACTGGATGGCGGCTTAAGTGTTGTAGTGGATGAGGTTCGTATCTTTATTCCGGCAAGTCTTGTATCCGACGTATACGAGAAAGATTTAAGCAAATATGCCGGACAGGAGATTGAGTTTGTCATCAGTGAGTACAATCCAAAGAGAAGAAGGTATATCGGCGACCGCAAGCAGCTTATCGTTGCAAAGAAAGCAGAAATGCAGAAAGAATTGTTTGAGAGAATCAGTGCCGGCGACATCGTAGAAGGTACAGTGAAGAATGTCACAGACTTCGGAGCATTTATTGATCTTGGCGGTGTGGATGGTCTGCTTCATATCTCGGAAATGTCTTGGGGACGTGTTGAGAATCCCAAGAAGGTATTCAAGGTAGGCGAGACACTGAAAGTATTGATAAAGGATATTGACGGAAACAAGGTTGCGTTGTCACTCAAGTTTGATGACTCCAATCCTTGGAAGAATGCATCTACCAAATATGCAGTGGGCAATGAAGTGACAGGCAGAGTTGCAAGAATGACAGATTTCGGTGCATTTGTGGAACTTGAGCCGGGGATTGATGCGCTGCTTCATGTTTCTCAGATTGCGAAGGAGCACATTGAGAAGCCGTCAGATGTATTGTCGGTAGGACAGGAAGTGACAGCAAAAGTTGTTGATTTCAATGAGGAAGGAAAGAAGATTAGTCTTAGTGTGAAAGCTTTACTTGTACCTGAGACAAAGGAAGCTCCTGTCGAGACAGTGGCAGAAGATGATGCAGATGTAGTATCCGTAGATATTGATGCTGTAATTGCGAAGCAGGAAGCAGAGGATGCGGAATAAAATATAAGTGATATAAAGTATGATATTAGGGCATGATATGATGCCCTAATATCATATAATTGGGTAAACAATATTTGCTCGATTATATGAGTGTTTGTTCTTAGGTTATACTTCCATTTCATTAACGAAAAGACTTCTGACTTATAATGGGTATGAATTGTAACATTCTGGGAGTGTGAAAGGGAAATAAATTATAGAAAGGGGAATACTCATGGTATATGATTATGAATATTTCAAAAAAGAAGTTTTTGCATTAACAAAGATTGATTTGAACGCATATAAGGAAAAACAGATGAAGCGTCGAATTGATACCCTGATAGCAAAACATAAGGTGACAGGATATGATAAGTTTGTTGCAAAGCTCCGTGACGATAAAGCCGTTTTTGATGATTTCGTGAATTACCTTACAATCAATGTTTCTGAATTTTACAGGAATCCTGAACAGTGGAAACTGATGGATAAGGAAATTATACCAGAGCTTATTGGTAAGTTCGGCAAAAGTCTGAAAGTATGGAGTGCGGCATGTTCTACAGGTGACGAGCCATATTCGCTTGTCATGGCATTGTCAAGGCATATCCCGCTGAACCAGATTAACATTATCGCAACGGATATTGATAAGCAAGTGATTGAGAAGGCGAAAGTCGGCTTGTATAACGAGAAGAGTATTGCAGCCGTGCCGGATGACTTTAAAAAGAAATATTTTACAAAGGTCGGACCTTCTTATCAGATCTCAAATGAAATAAAATCAAGGGTACAGTTTAAACAGCATAATCTGTTAAAGGATACATATCCTGACAAATGTGATTTGATTGTGTGCAGGAATGTACTTATCTATTTTACAGAGGAAGCAAAAGATGAAGTGTTCCGCAAGTTTAATACTTCATTAAAGACAAATGGCATATTGTTCATCGGAAGCACAGAGCAGATTATGAACTATAAAGAAATAAACTACGATCGCAAAAATTCATTCTTTTATATTAAGAATAAGTAATTTAAATTAAAACCGGACTATTTATTATTAGCCGGTTTTAATTTTATTTTTGATAATATTTCAATTTAAAAAAGTAATGATTTCAGGATGAATATCTATAATAAAATTTTCTGGAGGAATTATATGAGACTACTTAGGAAAATATATGATAAAGTAAATGATAAGCAGGCACCCTTATGGGGAGAATATTTAATACTTTTTATTTTATTTTTAATTCCTTTTGTTTCTATGATGTATGGAGATATGAAAGCTTTTACACATTATGAGGTTAACTTTTGGGGAAGCATATTCAAAGGAGGAGGATTAAAGAATTTTTATGAATACGGAAATGAAATGCTTGCCGTTTACAGAGCGAATGGAATAGGTGGGGCGTATGAACTGATATATGATTTTCCTGTTTATATCGTGTTTGGAATATGGGGCCTGCCACTGTACTTGTTTTGTATTGCAACTGGTATAGAAGAGACTTCATCAATAGGTACCATGCTGTATGCAAAATCAATATATATTGTAGCGCTTGGCATAACAGCATATCTGATTTATGTAATATGCAAGAATATTAAAATAAATCAAATTAATTCAAAGTGGGCATCTTATTTGTTTTTATCTTCAGCAGTTGTTTTTGTGGAGATAGGACTTGTAGGGCAGCTAGATGTCTTGGCTTTTCCGTTTATTTTATTGGGGTTATATTATTATCAAAATAAGGAATATATCAAATTTATTATTTATTTTTCAATAGCTGTTTCTTTTAAACTTTTTCCGTTATTCATTTTTATACCTTTGCTGCTGCTTTATGAAAAGAATATTATAAAAATTATGTATAAGACGATACTTGCATTGTCATTTACAATTATTGCAGGGATTTGGTTTCCACAAAACACAATGGCGGCAGATGTTAAAAACGATATCAGAAACCATTTCTTTGAGGCTTTTTTGGGAAATAAATTGCCATTGTATAATTGTGCTGTCCCACTTGTGATTGTTTTATTTGGTGTAATTTGTGTATATTGCTATGTGAAGCAGATAGAAAATCAAGAAGAACAATATTATTATTCGATAATGATTCCGCTTGTGGTAATGTTTGTCGTGCTTGTTTCATTTGACAGTAATCCGTATTGGTTTGTCTATCTTTCACCTTTTCTCGCGATGATTATGGTATATAATTCAAGTAAGTTTCATTTGTTGATATTGTTTGAAAGTATAGGTATGACAGGACTCATTCTAAATCAGTTTGGTGGAAATTACTGGGTATACGAGACTTCATGGGCAGAAGGAATGGCACTCGAATATTTGTTTGGGAAACCGGAATATTTAATTCCGTTAGAAGTATTTATTGGATATACAAGGTTGGATTTCTTTTCATCATCATTTTTTGCAGTTTTTATCGTATGTGTATCTACTGTTATCTATTTGTCTGGGCCAAAGATGTGTAAGCAGAGTGAGGATGTGGTGGTTAGAAAATATGCTTTAGCACGGCTATTGTTAAATATAGGTGTTGCAATGATTCCGATATTTGTGTATTTGCTTTCTTTTCCGCTGGGAAATTATCTGATGAACCGATAATTTGGATAAAGGGTGGCTTAGTTTTTTTCTTGAGAAAAAACTAAGCCACTGCGTCTATAGCACTTTATTCTGTGCAACTTATGTCATATTTGTGCTTTGCGCCCATCATTTCAAGAATATGGTGGGCGTATAAATTAAATGATTCGCGCTGGGTTTTAAATTCGTCAGTCAGCTCAAAGTACAGGTCTTTGTCATCATAGTCCTTCTTAAAGAAGGGCGTGAACAGGGTGTCCCATTGGGGAAGGTAGGAGGACGCTTTTCTTGTGTAGCAGGTTCTTGCCGCAGCTTGTTTGCGGTAGTCCTTGTCAACAAAGGACGCGACTGACTTGTGGATGGCTGCGTCCTCTTTTGGAAGATAATAATAATCTTTATAATTGGAGTAAAAATATTTCAGCTCCCCCTCGTAGATTGGAACACGCAGTTTTCCTTCTGTGCCGCATCCGCTGAAATAGCAGTCATTTGCACCGTATGAAATTTCGGAGGGGAGGGCAGTGGGAAGCTTCAGGCTCATGATTATTTCCGAGCATTGGCGCTGGTTGATATCTTTAAAATAATTTGCCTGAACCTTTGTAACTTTCATCGGAAGGTGAAAGAGGTCGCATACTGCCAGGGCGGCAACAATTTCTAACATGCCTTTTACGTCCTCCTCATTATGGAGGAGAAGCAGGTGTTCCTTGGATTCATCGTGGTTCAGTACATATTCATGGTAAATGTCAATCAGCTCACCGCCGGAATAGGCGTCTTCACGCACGGTGGAGGTGATAAAATTTTCAATTGTTTTCTGCTTGCAGTTTGGAAGCTTGAGGAATGCCTTGTAGGGGGATATGCGCCGATAAATATCAATTCCTTCATAGGAATCAAAGTCCAGACGAATATTGTACTGCTGCATCTTGCTCTGCAGATAGGGAATGTCAAACTGGTTTCCGTTAAAATGAATCAGGTATCGATATGCTTTTGCAAAGGAGGCAAAAGCATTCAGTACATTTACTTCATCTTCATAATTGGTCGCAAGCCACTGAATGGAACGCCATTCAGTGGGGGCATTTTCCTGCTCATCTAAATATGCGCAGCCAATCATGTAAAGATTGGAACTTCGCACATACAATCCCGTTGTCTCTATATCAATAAATAATGTCTGTCTTGGAACACAGAAATTTTCGATTGGGTATCTGGGGGATAAAATTCCCAGACTTTTTTGAATGCATTTCATAGTTTTAAATCTTTTGTCCTTTCTAACTGATTTGATAGGTATACAAGTTGTTAATACACTGGAACATTTCCTAAAAATGTTTTTATCGTGACAATAATAACTTATCATATACGGAACGGAGTGTCAAAAGGTTCATGGAAAATAGGCATTCTTGTTTTGCGGCAGATTGCCGTATTATGGATGGAATAACATTTTTTTGTGAAATTTTGCAAAAAATAATGAAAATATTCAAAAAAAATAGTATAGTATATATAGTAGAAAAATTTCAAAAAATATACAAAGAAAGAAGGAGCGGAAATGGCAAAACTTACATTTCGAGGCGGCGTTCATCCTTATGACGGCAAAGACTTGTCGAAGGATAAACCCATGAAAACGATTGTGCCAAAGGGCGAAATGGTTTACCCCCTCAGCCAGCACATTGGTGCCCCGGCGGTACCAGTGGTGAACAAGGGTGACAGGGTGCTTGCCGGACAAAAGATTGCGGAAGCAGGCGGTTTTGTGTCAGCCCCGATTTATGCGACGGTGTCCGGTGCGGTCAAAACGATAGAACCCAGACGTGTCGTTACGGGAGATATGGTTAACGCCATCATAATTGGCAATGACGGACTTTTTGAGGAGGTTGAATATACACCGCATGATTATCAAAAACTCGACAAGAAAGAGATTGTGGAACTGATAAAAGAGGCAGGCGTGGTCGGCATGGGCGGTGCAGGATTTCCGACGCATGTGAAGCTTTCACCGAAGGAGCCGGACAAAATAGACTATGTGATAGCTAACTGTGCCGAGTGTGAGCCTTACCTGACTTCTGACTATAGGAGAATGTTGGAGGAACCGCAGCTGCTGATAGACGGGCTGAAAATTATCCTTCGTCTGTTTGACAATGCACAGGGAATTCTGGCGGTTGAGGATAACAAGGCGGACTGCATAGAGCTTCTGACGCGGCTTACAGAGAAGGAAAGCAGGATAACCGTAAAGGCACTGAAAACAAAGTATCCGCAGGGCGCAGAGAGACAGCTTATCTATGCGTCGACAGGCAGGGAAATTAATTCTTCCATGCTTCCGGCGGATGTGGGCTGTGTTGTTGACAATGTAGATACCATTGTGGCAGTGTACCATGCGGTTGCAGAGGGAAAGCCGCTGATGAACAGGATTGTCACGGTTACGGGTGACGCGGTAAATGATCCAAGGAATTTTTATGTCCGCATTGGAATGAATTATAATGACTTGATAGCAGAGGCAGGCGGCTTTAAGACGGAACCTGAAAAAGTAGTGTCGGGGGGGCCGATGATGGGTTTTGCCCTGTTTGATTTAAATGTCCCGACGACAAAGACGGCATCTGCGCTTCTGTGTCTGACCAAAGACGAAGTGTCTGCGATGGAACCGAGTCCATGTATTAACTGCGGGCGATGTGTGGAAGTGTGTCCGGGGAGGGTCGTTCCCAGAAAGCTTGCCGTCCTTGCACAGCATGGTGATGAGGAAGCATTTGTTGCAAACGATGGAATGGAATGCTGTGAGTGTGGGTGCTGCAGCTTTATCTGCCCCGCGAAACGCCAGCTGACCCAGTCCATCAAGTCCATGAGAAAAACGGTTCTTGCGAACAGGAAAAAATAGGGAGGGTTACCGACGTGGAAAAAATGTTAAAGGTATCATCAAACCCGCATATACGTTCAAAGGACACGACATCCCGCATTATGCAGTATGTGGTGATTGCCTTGCTTCCGGCGACGATATTCGGGATATTCAATTTTGGTCTGCACGCACTGCTTCTGGTGATAACAACCGTGGTGACAACCGTGTTGACCGAGTACATATATGACAGATGCATGAAAAAGAAAATCTCAATCGGTGATTTTTCCGCAGCTGTCACGGGTCTGCTGCTGGCATTAAACCTTCCGCCAAAGGCGCCCTTGTGGATTGGCGTGATTGGCGGTGTGTTTGCGATTATAGTCGTAAAAATGCTGTTCGGCGGACTGGGACAGAATTTTATGAATCCGGCGCTTGGAGCAAGATGTTTTCTAATTATATCCTTTACGTCTATCATGACAAATTTTGACTGCGATGCATATACCGGCGCGACACCGCTTGCTGCCATCAAGACAGGCGAGGGGGCTCCGGAGCTGCTCGATATGATAATAGGGCGTACTTCGGGTACGATTGGTGAGACTAGTATGATAGCGCTTCTAATCGGTGCGGCATTTCTTCTGGCAATGAAAGTGATTGATCTTCGCGTTCCGGGGGCTTATATATTGAGTTTTGCCGTGTTTATCATATTGTTCGGCGGACATGGACTGGATGTCAATTATATCCTGTCGCAGCTCGCAGGCGGCGGTCTGATGCTGGGCGCATTTTTTATGGCGACAGATTATGTCACAAGACCGGTAACGAAGAACGGTCAGTATGTGTTTGGCATTTTTCTTGGCATTATGACGGGGATATTCAGAATTTTCGGTCCGTCGGCAGAAGGCGTTTCCTATGCGATTATTCTGGGAAACCTGTTAGTACCTTTGATAGAAAAAGTTACGAAGCCTGTTGCATTTGGAAAAAAGAAATCCAAAAAGGAGGCGGTTTAGTATGGATAACGAGAAGAAATCAATGATAAAGGACGCGCTTATTCTTTTTGCAATAACGCTTGTTGCCGGACTTCTTCTGGGATTTGTGTATGATGTGACGAAGGAGCCGATTGAACAGCAAAAGGCGAAGGCGAAGGCGGAAGCGTGCAAGAATGTTTTTGCGGACGCAGACGCGTTTGAAGCTATGGCATCAGAAGATGGTCCTACTGCATATTTTGTAGCTGGGACTGATTTGAATGTGGATATTGATGAGGTAATGCGGGCGCTTGACAGCTCCGGTCAGTTGATGGGTTATGTGATAACCGTTACCGACCATGAAGGCTATGGCGGTGACATTCAGTTTTCGATGGGTGTGAAACTCGACGGGACGCTGAACGGGATATCGCTCTTGAGCATATCAGAGACAGCGGGACTTGGCATGAAGGCAGGAGACGTGCTTGTGCCGCAGTTTGCAAACAAAAAGGTTGAGCGCTTTACATACACAAAGTCGGGTTCGAAAGACGACAGCGAGATTGACGTAATCAGCGGGGCAACGATCACGACAAATGCGATAGTCAACGGAGTCAATGGAGGACTGGCGGTTTTCCACGGTATTCTTGCAGGAAACGAAGGGGGTGGCATAAATGAGTGAAGGAAACAGTGAAGCAAGACAGGGATCCATGGAAGTATTTTTTAATGGGCTTGTGAAAGAAAATCCGACCTTTGTGCTGGCACTTGGCATGTGTCCTACACTTGCGGTTACGACGTCAGCCATCAATGGACTAGGTATGGGACTGACGACGACGGCAGTTCTGGTACTGAGCAATGCCATCATTTCCCTGCTGCGGCATATTATTCCGAACAGGGTTCGAATCCCTGCGTTTATCGTAATTGTAGCGTCTTTTGTCACCATGGTGGAGCTGCTGCTTGAGGGATTTATACCGAGCCTTTATTCTGCGCTTGGATTGTATATCCCGCTCATTGTGGTAAACTGTATTATCCTTGGACGGGCAGAGTCGTTTGCGTCGAAAAATCCCGTGATTCCATCTATATTTGACGGTTTAGGAATGGGACTTGGTTTTACAGTGGCACTTACTGCAATCGGTGCGGTGAGGGAGCTTTTGGGAGCAGGGGAGCTTTTTGGAATCCCTGTAATCAATAATGTGCTAGGCATGTTTACCACGGTGGAATATGTTCCGATTAGTATTTTTGTGCTTGCACCAGGAGCCTTTTTCGTGCTTGCCGCATTGACTGCACTGCAGAACCGTGTCAAGAGAAAGATGCAGGAAAAAGGTCAAAATGTGGACAA
Source organism: uncultured Lachnospiraceae bacterium (assembly GCA_910579275.1). Lineage (GTDB taxonomy): Bacteria > Bacillota > Clostridia > Lachnospirales > Lachnospiraceae > COE1. The sequence goes on along the minus strand of CAJTTO010000003.1, from coordinate 87,862 downwards.
AATTCAGTCAGGATGCAGTTCGGACTGCGCAAGCTGTTCCGACAGCGGATGTGCACATCGTTTTGTTGATGTGGACGGTGCGCCGGGTTCAGTTGCGGATGCGAAAGCGAACAAGAAGGAGGGGTAAGAGATGCTGGATGTGGTAAAGGATTTGTTGGTTCTTATGATTGGCTCCTCGCTTGTGAGCAACGTTGTACTCAGTCAGTTTCTGGGGCTTTGCCCTTTCCTTGGCGTGTCCAAGAAAGTAGACACTGCCGTGGGCATGGGGGGCGCCGTTATCTTTGTCATAACGATTGCTTCCGGCGTGGCGGCTGTCATCTATAAGTTCGTGCTGGAGCGGTTTGACATTAAATACTTGCAGACCATTGTATTCATATTGGTGATTGCAGCGCTTGTACAGTTTGTGGAAATGTTTTTGAAAAAGTATGTTCCGGCGTTGTATCAGGCGCTTGGCGTGTATCTTCCTCTGATTACCACAAACTGCGCCGTGCTGGGCATCGCGTTGACAAATGTTCAGAAAAACTATGGAATCGGGTTTAGCATTGCAAGCGGCCTGTTCACGGCTGTCGGGTTTTTGATTGCAATTGTGATTCTTGCCGGAATCCGTGAGAAAATGGAATACAATGATGTGCCGGAATCCTTTAGGGGAATGCCAATCGTGCTGATTACGGCAGGACTGATGGCGATTGCGTTCTGTGGATTCTCAGGATTGCTGTGAGAGCGGGATGGAGGTAAAGTATGAATATATCGGCAATATTAACTGCTGTGGCAGTTGTGGGCGGAGTAGGCTTATTACTAGGTGTCTTTCTCGGCATAGCAAGTATTGTGTTTAAGGTAGCGGTGGACGAGAAGGAGGAAGCGGTATTGGGCGTGCTTCCGGGCAATAACTGCGGAGGCTGCGGTTTTCCGGGCTGTTCGGGACTGGCTGCGGCGATTGCAAAAGGGGAGGCTCCAGTCAATGCCTGCCCAGTCGGCGGGGAGCCTGTCGGCAAAAAGATTGCGGCAATCATGGGTGTGGAAGCAGGGGAGACCGTGCGGATGACCGCTTTTGTGAAGTGCGCGGGCGACTGTGACAAAACCACAAAAATTTACGAATATACAGGCGTGGAAGATTGCGGAATGGTGAAGTATGTGCCAGACGGCGGTGCGAAATCCTGCAACTACGGGTGCCTTGGGTATGGAAACTGCGTGAAAGCATGTCCTTTTGACGCGATACATATTGTCAATGGTATTGCGAAGGTTGACAAGGAAAAATGTAAGGCGTGCAGCAAATGTGTGGCTGCGTGCCCGAAGCAGCTGATTGAGCTGATTCCCTACGATTCGAAGGCAGCAGTGGCATGCAGCTCCAAGGACAAAGGGCCTGTCACAATGAAAGCTTGCCAGACGGGATGTATCGGATGCAGTCTCTGTGTAAAAGTATGTCCTTCGGGTGCGGTGACAGTGACGGATTTCCATGCGCAGATTGACCAGAGCAAGTGCACTGGATGTGGGGCATGCAAAGAGAAATGTCCGAAAAAAGCAATCGTTTAATAATTGTAAATTGTTATAAGACCCCGCTGATATTATTGCTTCATGCGAATATCAGCGGGGGTTTTCTGACTCGTAGGAAGGAATTATTTCATAATCCTTTGTCACAAATATGGCATCCACATTATCGAGACTGCGGATATATTCCAGACCTTTATCCAGACCAAGCAGATAACAGTAGGTGCTGAGTGCGTCGCCTTCCACGGACGAGTCAGAGAGAATTGTGACGCCGAGAAGGTCGTTCCGGACAGGATAACCTGTTGCCGCATCAAAGATGTGATGATAGATTGCCCTGTCCTTTTTGTCGTCATCAGCGATAAAATAGCGTTCGTAACAGCCCGAGGAAACGATGGAGATATCACTTTTTTGAACAGTGCTGATAATCTCGTTTGGGGCGCCAAACGGTTTCTGGATGCCTACCTGAAACGGTGCTCCGTCGGGCTTGGAACCGATGAGCAGGACATTTCCGCCAAGACTGATAATGCCGCTTTCCACGCCCTCCGACAAAAGATATTCTTTTAAGCGGTCTGCAATATAGCCTTTGGCAATGAAACCAAGGTCTATGGCGCTTTGCGGGTCCGTTCGCGTCACAAAGTAGCTTTCGCTGTCGGAAAGATGGGCGTGATAATCCATTACATTTCCTGTGGAATCGGACAGGATGATGTTTTGGTAACCGACATGCGCTAGCAGGCCAGAGAGTGTTTGGGGGGATGGTATATAGTATTCATAGTCTGTATTGCCGGATGCTTTCTCCATTTGCCCGGATATGTCCCATTCCTCGGCTACAGGGCGAAGCGTAAGGTCAAGCACGCCCTGACTGCGCTCGCAGTAATACAGTGCGGATTGTATAAGAGCTGCAGTATCATACGAAACAGCAGCTGCATTTCCGGCAGTGTGGTTAATATTCCAAACTTCGGAGCCTTCAAGCGTAGCGCTGAAAAGGGATTCATAATATTCACAGAGTGCAAGGCACTGGTCGAGGACGGCAGTCTTCTGGTCATCATAGACTGTGATGGTCACGACGGTGTCGAATGCAAAGCCTGTCCTTGACACAGGGGTTTTGGAGCTGCTGCGAGAGCAGCCGGTTATGACGATGGACAGCAGAAACAGAAAGCATATATAAATTTTTTTCATGTAAGATACCTCAACTCATTTTTTTGACTATTAATATTTTATCATTACACAAAGAAAAAACAAGGCACAAATATCACACAAAGTGCGACATGCCCCTGCCAAAAAGCAATTTTCAAACACGCTCTGGGCTGAACTGTTACGAGCAATATCTTAAAATTTCAGAAAATAATTGAAATTGTCGTCGAAATATTATATAATAAACTTCGTAAATTGATTATGTAAATTTGGACGGCTGTTTTAGGGGGAATCTTTGAATGAAATTGCATGATGATTATTATGAGGAGGAACATAGTTCCGGCTCCAAGATGGTGTATGTATATATGGCATTGGTTATGTCGGTGGTTATTCTCGGAGTAACGGCGCTTGTTTTCTGGGCGAACCAGTCAAAATCAAAGTCGGATGGCAGCGGTTATGCGGCAGCGCTGGCACAGAAAGAGGCAAAAGCGGCAGAGACAAGTAAGCAGATGGAAGCCAACGCGGCGGAAAATGTGATAGCAGAAAGCAAGCTGACATCAGATGACCTTGATATCTGGTCACTTCCGGACACTGGCAGGGACAAAAGTACAACCCAGCCAAACCGGAATAATGGCACAGTCACCAACCAGACGACAGGGGAGACTGTCATTGACGGTTCCGCAGACAATGCAGACAGCACAGATAAGTCTCAGACTGCTGACACGTTGTCAAACGGCAAGACTTCGGTTTATGATATGACAGACAAAGAAGACATCAACGGAGACAAAAAAACAGACAGTGATAAGGAAAAAGATAACGAAGATAAAAAGTCAGACAAAGATGATGAAGACGAAGAAGACGATGACGACAGCAAAAGTATACAAGTAAAACATGCGGATGGAACCAAGGAATGGGTTGAAATTAATAAGGACATACCAAAAAACAAATACGATTATTCTAACCTTACATATCAGAAGCCGTTTATGAATTATAAGGAAGACGGAAAGGTTGTGTCAAAGTCGGGAGTTGACATCTCGGCAAATCAAGGGGATGTGGATTTTGGCAAACTGAAGAATGCGGGCTGTGATTTTGTGATGATAAAGGTTGGTGCCAGAGGATACAGCAGCGGAAACATTGTGATGGATACGAATTATCAGGATAATCTCAAGGCGGCGAAGAAAGCAGGGCTGGATATCGGAGTATATTTTTGCTCTCAGGCAATAAACAAAGCAGAGGCGAGGGAGGAAGCAGACGAGCTTCTTGACGCCATATCCGGTTACAGTGTGAAATATCCGGTTGTTTTCGCCATGGAAAACGTTGATGATGATATGGCACGTATTGAAGCGCTTGAAATGCCAGACAGGACACAGATTGCAAGGGCATTTATGGACAGGGTTGAAGATGCGGGTTATAAACCCATGATTTATGGGGACAAAGAGTGGCTGCTCACTATGGTGGACATGGAGGAACTTCAGGATTATGATGTATGGTTCGCGCAGGAAAGTGATGAGCCGGAGTACCCTTATACGTTTGGCATGTGGCAGTATGATTCGGATGCAAGCATCAAAGGCATATCTGGGGATGCCACAATGATTATGAGTTTTAAAGATTACACAAAGTAAAAAGAATTTGAATAAAAATAAAACCGGCAGACAGGGGAGAATCGCTAGTCTGCCGGTTTTTGCGTATTTGACGGATAGTTTAATATTTTTTCGGAAATCTTAAGGCGTGAGTAGATATCCGCATATGTGGACGGGGAAAGGCCTTCTATATAGTTGGGGGCATATTTTTTTTGCACGCCTCTTTTTTTCAAAATATCAATCGCCTTGTTGTAGGCGATTGCAGCTTCAATTTCACTGTGGTAATGACCAATGACATAGTAGCCGGGGACATTGATACGTGCCCGGTATCTGTGTTTTCCCTTGAAAGTAACCTCACTGACACCCTGATAACGGTTAATAATCTGGAGGTTTTCATGACGGAAGTCGGTGTCATCGTCATTTCGGAAAAGATAATCCTTGCCTGCTACGGCAAAGCTTCTAATTCCGTAGCGGTTTAAGATATTGACCTGCATGCCGTAGTCCGCGACAAAAAGATGTCCGTTGCGTTTCATGATTTTGTGTGAGGAGTAATAAAATAAGTCGTCAATATCAAATTTCAGGACATCATTTGGCGATAAATAATAGTAAAAGAACTTGGTACGGGCGTAGATGGGGGTGCCAAAATAAATGCCGTTATCGCGGAAGTTAATAAGGACAACCCACTTTTCAAAGGGGAGGGGAGAATGGTTATGGTATTGGTTGATGCTGGTACGGTCATGGTTTAACAGCCTGTCGGCTTCGAGATATGCCGCGTTTGCCGCGTGCATGGTGTCAAATCCGCCAAGACTGATATGCTTTCTCCGATATGTGATAGAGGCGCGGTAGTAGACCGTTCCATCCTTCTTTTTTGCCGCAAATACACCTTTCATTGTCGACCATCTCCTCATTTTCCTTCATCATCACATACTTCAATCTGAAGCATTTGCGTTCTTCTCAAGCTCTGTAGTCTATAACAGCATACCGCAGACTGTGTCAAAATGTCAAAATGATTGTCGAAAACTTTTATGAATTTTTTTCGGGACAAGCGAATAGACTAGAATGTGAAAGGATTTTTAATGGAAGCGACACAAACAGAAAGGAAAAAACAACAGATTATGTATTCAAAAAGCTATATCCTTTTATTTATTGCGAATGTCGCCTGCGCAATCATGCTCATATGCTCGAAACAGTATGAAGTGCAGGCGCAGAAAGTCTCAAAGCAGGAGACTGTGCATATAATAACGGAACAAGTGGAGCTTGAAAGGTTTGAATCACTAGAACGCATTATTCCATATCAGACAATGAAACAGCGGTTCTGCATTGATGTGTCGGACGAAGATTTGGACACGCTTATGCGAATCGTGCAGGCAGAGGCAGGCGGCGAGGACAGAAAAGGAAAGCTGCTTGTGGCAAATGTCGTAATTAACCGTGTTAAAAATAAAAGATTTCCAAATAATGTCACGGATGTAGTATATCAGAAGGCACAGAATGTGACACAGTTCTCTCCGGTGTCAAACGGAGCCATCAATCATGTGGAAATATCGGAGGAGACGAGGGATGTGGTGTACAGCGCCCTCAGGGGAGAGGACGTGTCGGACGGCGCACTGTTCTTTATGGCGAGGAAGTACGCTGACTCTGAAAACGCCGAATGGTTTGACACCAACCTTACATTTTTGTTTTCTTATGGGGGGCATGACTTCTATAAAAGATAAAATATGAGATGCTGACATATCATATGCAGACAATAAATACAGAAAATATAAATAATGTGATTGACACACAAATAATAACCTTATAAAACGAATAAATGGGTTCAATATAATTGACAAAAGTGAATATTTCACATTATAATTCTCTATATACAGAGGGAAGAAGGTACAAGTATGTTAGTAGGATTTTCTGTCAGCAATTATAAATCTTTTAAACAGACACAAAAAATTTCATTTGTAGCCAGTAAGATCATAAGACATAAAAATCATGTAGCAGTTAAAAAAAATAAAAGAATCTTAAAAAGTGGATTGATATTCGGCGCAAATGCAGGAGGCAAGAGTAATCTCGTAAAGGCAATACGTTTTTCGAGGGAAATTATATTAAACGGATTGGATAAAGTAAATTTAAGTAAAAGTCATTTTCGGATTGAAGATGATATGTACAGGCAGCCAGGCATATTTGAATATAGGATTATGATAGAAGATATGGAATATTCGTATGGTTTGGCGATATCATATTTTAGTAAAATCATATTGGGCGAGTGGCTGGTTAGAATAGATAATTCTGGAAAAGAGGTATACCTTTTTAATCGGGAAATTGATGAAAATAATATTAGCCATGCAGAGACAGAAGCCGAGTATTCAAATACAAAAGAAAGGAATAAAATGGATTTTTACCTAGAGGGATTTTCGGAGAATGTTTCAGATACTTATAAAAAGAAAACGATACTAAGTGATATTGCTTTAAGGGATAACGAGAAAAAGGGTATATTTGCAGAGATTGGAAAGGTATATGAATGGTTTGAAAATATCTTAATTCTATTTCCTAATTCAAAGTATAGTGGATTAAATGAAGTGGCATCAGATGATTACAAGAAAATCTTATTTTCAATGTTAATGAATTATTTTGATACGGGAATAGAGGCTGTTGAGGGTGAAAGTCAAAAGATGGACTTTGACAAAATTTTAGACAGCATCCCTGATTTTGAAAAAATGAAAACAGAAATATCCAATGCTGCGGGGGAACGCCCTGTCATGTTTAAATTGAATCAGCAAATATTTGAACTGAGAAAAGATGAGAATGGAAATATTGTCTATCATAAGCTGCTGCTAAACCATGGAAATGGGAATGATATGTTTGAATATATTGACGAGTCGGACGGAACAAAACGATTGTTTGACTTAATTCCGATATTTTATGCAAATAGAAAGATGAATATGATTTTGATAGATGAGATTGACAGGAGTCTTCACACGAATCTGACTAGAAAATTTTTTGAATTATTTTACCGCATTGTTGAAAACAGTGATTGTCAGTTAATTGCAACGACACATGATTCTAACTTGCTGGATTTGGATTTGTTAAGACAGGATGAAATCTGGTTTGTCGAACGTCAGGATGACCATAGTTCGAAAGTATTTTCCCTAAATAAATTTAAAGAAAGATTTGATAAAAAAATAGACAAAGAATATCTGCTGGGCAGATATGGAGCGATTCCGATATTTGATGAGAGTCTGGAATTGGAGGACATTTATGAAGAATAGATATCGGTTAAGCTCCAATGCCTTTGAACGTGAGGCGGAACAGGATAAAGTAGAGACGCAAAAAATATTTTTTTTATCAGTTGAAGGAAATGAGACAGAAAAGGAATATTTTGAAGGGATTTCAGCAAACAGGAGTCATTTAGGAATAAATGTAATCGTAGATGTACAAGTATTAAATAGAAGACGAAAAGATACAAATAGCGCTCCTTGGCAGGTCATTGAATTATTGGAGGAATATCTCAGATTACGAGAAAATGGAAAAGAAACAATTATTCAAGATATTCCGGAAGAATTTATTCAAAAATATGGTGTGGAGTTTATTCAAAATTTTTTAAATGGGGGAACGGGCATTACAAAAAGGCAAAGAAATGAGTTCCACACTGACTTACTTAAAATAGGGTATGATATTCATTATAGGAAATATTTGCAAAAGTATAATAGTAAATTGGATGAGTTTGGCATATTGATAGACCGTGACATGCAAACGCACTCTGAGACAAATATGTTAGAGTGCATTGCCTATTGCAAAGAGAAAAATTATTCCTGTTATATTGTGAATCCATGTTTCGAGTTTTGGTTATTGCTTCATTTGTCTGATGTAAAAAAAGAATATGCTGATAAGCTGATGGAAATAAAAGAAAATAAAAGAATATCCAAAAATCATACCTTTGTAAGTAAGGAAGTGTCGTCAAAAGCACATCATGGCAAATATGGAATTAATTTTAGTAAAAATTATATGCCCCATATTGATATTGCGATGGAAAGAGCAAAAACGTTTGCTTCCGATGAATTGGAGTTGGTTGACAACATTGGCTGCAACATATGGAAACTGATTGAGGCAATGAAAAATTATAAGCTGAAGTGATAATTTGGAAGATTACATATGTTTGTTAAAGGTATATTACTGTTCAGACGTCCACCAAAGTAGTGGGAATCATGCGCCAAGATGCTTGTTTTTTAGCATTTTGTGTGCAAAATCTGTTATAATTCACACCTCAATAACTTGTATGCCGATAAAGACTGGCGTGGGTGTGAATTGTAACAAAGGGATATTTATAAAGATAACATTTTTGAGATTGAAGTTGTAAAAAGACTATGGTATACTGTAAAATTGATAAGCAGTATAATAGATAATGAAAGAACAAATGATTTTAGAGGAGAAGTGAAATGGACTTATTTTACAGAAGCACGAGAAGCAAAGGCGAGGCAGTGAGTGCGTCACAGGCAATCTTAAAGGGACTGGCAGATGACGGTGGTTTGTTTGTTCCGGAGACAGTACCCAGACTTGACAAAAGCCTTGAAGAACTGTCTCAGATGACCTATCAGGAGACGGCATATGAGGTTATGAAACTGTTTCTTACAGACTTTACGGAGACAGAGTTAAAGGATTGTATCAATAAGGCATATGACAGTAAGTTTGACTCAGAAGTGATAGCGCCCCTTGTGGAAGCGGACGGTGCGTATTATCTGGAGCTTTTCCATGGTGCAACCATCGCATTTAAGGATATGGCGCTTTCCATTCTTCCACATTTGCTGATTACGTCGGCGAAAAAGAATCAGGTAAAAAATGATATTGTAATTCTCACGGCGACGAGCGGCGATACAGGAAAAGCAGCCCTTGCAGGATTTGCAGGCGTTGCGGGGACAAAGATTATCGTGTTTTATCCCAAGAATGGTGTGAGTCCGATTCAGGAGAAGCAGATGGTTACCCAGAAAGGGGATAACACGTTTGTGGTAGGAATCACGGGAAACTTTGACGACGCGCAGACCGGTGTCAAGCAGCTCTTTGGCGATAAGGAGCTTGCCGGTGTCATGGACAAGGCAGGCTTCCAGTTCTCCTCGGCAAATTCCATCAATATCGGAAGACTTGTTCCGCAGGTGGTATACTATGTATATTCCTACGCGCAGCTTTTAAAGGAAGGAAAGGTCGAGAAGGACGAGCAGATAAACGTTGTTGTTCCGACGGGAAATTTCGGAAACATCCTCGCGGCATATTTTGCAAAGAATATGGGAATTCCCATCGCAAAGCTCATCTGTGCTTCCAATGAAAATAAGGTGCTGTATGATTTCTTTGAGACGGGCGTTTATGACAGAAACAGGGAATTTGTGCTGACAAGCTCACCGTCCATGGATATCCTGATTTCGAGCAACCTTGAGCGGCTGATTTACCTTACGGCAGGCGCGGACGCGGACAAAAACGCCGCGTTTATGAAGTCCCTTTCCGAGACCGGTAAATATGAAATAACGGAGGACATGAAAGCGAATATGAAAGACTTTTATGGAAATTATGCCTCTGAGCAGGAGACGGCAGCCACGATTAAGTCTTTGTATGAGCAGACAGGGTATGTGCTTGATACGCATACGGCTGTTGCAGCCGCAGTGTGCAAAAAATATGTAAAAGAGACTGGGGACAATCACAAAACGGTGATTGCATCGACCGCCAGCCCGTTCAAATTCACCAGAAGCGTCATGAATGCAATCGACCCCAAGTATGATGCGATGGGAGACTTTGCGCTTGTCGATGAACTTTCAAAAATTGCAAATGTCAAAGTTCCGAGGGCGATTGAAGAGATTCGCACAGCGCCGGTGATTCATGATACGATATGTGACAAAGAGGACATGAAGTCTGTTGTCATGAAGTTTCTTAGGATATAAAGTGTGTTTGTAAAATGTTTTCTGCCGGACGTGCCGCGCGGTTTGTGCCAATACAAAGCGGGGCATGTGGCTGGCAGGAACGGATATTTTAAGAGAAAGAAACTCTTGGTCTGTGATAAGCGGACGGGAGTTTCTGTGTTTCATGGATGTTTGAATCATATGGATGCGAAAAGGAAAGACATTTGATAATGAAATAAGGAGGCTGCGAATGAGCTTTGGAATGATATTGGATTTGCTTATTGTCGCGTGCGGTATCTATATCGTATACTGGGCAGTTCAGATGAAGTCCACAGACAAAATTCCGGAAATGCTTGTGGGAAAAGGATTCCCGATAGAAAGGGCAAAAGATCCAGAGGGATTTATAAAGCATACGTTTCCATTTACGTTTCTGACAGGCGCAATTCTTCTGGCAGCAGGGCTGCTGGGAGCGCTCGGAATCTTTCGTCTGTATCCTGCGGCAGACATGGCGCTGCGTGTTGTGACAGTGGCAGTGATTGTTGTGTATGGCATACTGCTTATGAATGCACAGAAAAAATACTTGGTTGGAATAACGAAATAAGAGAGTGTGGGGTGATACATATGGGGAATATGGAGAAACAAAGAATTGAGGAACTGCAGAAATTGCTGGTGCAGGAAAATGTGGATTTCTACATTGTGCCGACAGCCGATTACCATAGCTCGGAGTATGTCAGCGATTTCTTTAAAATGAGGGCGTTTCTGTCAGGGTTTACCGGCTCGGCAGGCACGCTTGTTGTAGGCAGGCAGGAAGCCGGACTCTGGACGGACGGGAGATACTTTGTACAGGCGGAAAAGGAGCTTGACGGGTCAGGCATCACGCTGTACCGGATGGAGGAAGAAGGCGTTCCTACAATCAAGGAGTATCTTGAGAAGATGCTTGCGGACGGACAGACAGTCGGGTTTGACGGAAGGGTAGTCAGCGCGTCGTTCGGAAAAGAACTTGAGGAGACGCTCGCAGACAAACATATAAAGTTTGCCTACGAAAAAGATATCGCCGCGCAGCTCTGGATAGAAAGACCGGCGATGCCCGTAAGCAGGCTGTGGATCGTGTCGGAGGAAAGCTGCGGCATGGGCGTTTTGGAAAAGCTTTCCAAAGTGAGGGAAAAGATGTCTGAGGAGGGCGCAGAGCATCTCCTGATATCAAAGCTCGACGATATCATGTGGCTTTATAATATCCGCGCAAATGATGTGGAGCACAATCCGGTTGCACTCTCATATACCTTTATTTCGAAGGACGCGGCTGTTTTGTTTATACAGTCGGAGGCGCTGACAGAGGAGGCAAAGGCACATTTTGAAAAAAGCGGCGTGACATGCAAGGACTACGGTGATATATCAGATTATTTGAAAAACTGTGAGATAAAGGGAAAGGTGTGGTGCTGCGGCGCAGACAGTAACTATATGCTCTATAAATGCGTGCAGGAACGCGCAGAACTTGTGGATAAGGAAAATCCGACAGAGCTTTTGAAGGCAGTCAAGAATCCGGTTGAGCTGGAGAATATCAGAAACTGTTATCTTGAGGACAGCGTGGTGCTGACAAGGTTTCTGTTCTGGATGAAGGAAAATGCCGGAAAGGTTCCCATGGATGAACTTGCCATGGCAAAAAAGCTGGATGCGATGCGGTCTGAAATTTCGGGATTCCTTGATTTGTCATTTGAGACAATCAGCGCATACAAGGCGAACGCGGCGATGGCGCACTACAGTGCGACAGAAGACCATTCAGACAGCATTGGAGCGGAGGGGCTTTACCTCGTTGACTCGGGCGGACAGTATCAGGGCGGAACAACAGACGTTACCAGAACAATTGCGCTTGGCGCGGTTACGGACGAAATGAAGATGCATTTTACCAAAGTTGCCTGTGCGATGCTGCGTCTTGCGGACGCAAAATTTTTGTCAGGCTGTACCGGACGCAATCTTGACATTATCGCAAGGGAACCGCTCTGGGAAAGCGCGCTGGACTACAAACATGGCACTGGCCACGGAATCGGCTATATTTTAAATGTCCATGAAGGTCCGCATAGACTGAGCTGGCAGTATAAACATGGCAAAAAGGAAACTGTCCTTGAGGAGGGCATGATCGTATCTGACGAGCCGGGCATGTATGTGCAGGACAGCCATGGCATCCGCACGGAGAACATTGTCGAGGTTGTAAAGGAGTGCAAAAACACTTATGGGCAGTTTATGGGATTCCGACATCTGACTTATGTACCCATAGACCTTGACGCCATAGACATCCGCTATATGGAACCGTCCGACGTAAAAAAACTGAACGCGTATCACAAACAGGTATTCGAGAAACTTGCGCCGCATTTTCAGGGGACAGAACTGGAAAAACTGAAATCAGCGACACGTGCCATTTAAGGCGGCATGGGAATCTGCGGTTTTGCATGGCTGGATGCCCATGACAGGAAGCCGGGCGCTGAACTGTAATGTTTTTATAAAGAAGTTATGTATATTTTATTGACTTTTAGCGTAGGTTTTGAGATAATTTAACTGTTGAGGGAAACATCCCTTTTTACTACACTCATAACCGTTATCAGATAGGGTATTTTGATTTATAACGGTTTGAATAAAATTTATAATATATTAAGGAGGATCTTATATGTCAACGAAAGCGTATTATCCCATTTCCGAGATTGGAGCTGGAAAGGTAGGATTTTCTAAGACACGTTCTATCATTGAGGCTGCTTTTTACGGGAATAACGTAGTAAAGGTAAATACCTTAAAGGAAGCGTATGAGTTAGCAAAGAACTCACCGGGAACCATCGTTACGGATATGAAGATTAAGGATGGAGAAACATTCGGTCTTGAGAAGGACGCGAGAGTACTTTTGTTTAATGACGGCGCGGTTACAGGACGTTATGCAGCAGCACGCCGCATCAAGGGCGAGCCGGGCGTTGACGAGGCAAAACTTGACAAAGTTGTTATGGATGCAGTGTATGAGACACGCTGGAAGACAATGTACCATGCAGAGTGTTTCGTAGGTCTTGACCCTGAGTTCATGGTAAAGGCACATCTCCTGATTCCGGAAGGAGAGGAGAACCTTCTTTACAACTGGATGATTAACTTCCAGTATATGTCTGATGAATATGTAAAAATGTACAAGACATCCAAGCCTGTCGGTGACGGAAATGAGCCGGATATCTATATCTTCTCTGATCCCCAGTGGGCACCGCATGAGGCACCGGACGTTGACTACAGCTGCCTGAGCGACCCTCTGACGCTCTGCTACTTCGATACAAACCAGAACTGCGCTGCAATTCTTGGTATGAAGTACTTCGGAGAGCACAAGAAGGGTACGCTTACAATGGCATGGGCACTTGCAAACAGAAACGGTTATGCATCATGCCACGGTGGACAGAAAGAATACTCTCTTGAGGGCGGACAGAAATTCGTTGCATCTGTGTATGGTCTTTCCGGATCCGGTAAGTCTACTTTGACACATGCAAAGCATGGCGGAAAGTATGATGCATTCGGCGGTATCAAGGTTCTTCATGATGATGCGTTTATCATCAATACAGATACCTGTGCATCCATCGCACTTGAGCCTACATATTTTGACAAGACGGCAGACTATCCGACAGGATGTGCAGATAACGAGTACTTACTGTCAGCACAGAACTGTTCTGCGACAATAGATGAGGACGGAAAGATTCAGCTGGTAACAGAGGATATCAGAAACGGCAACGGACGTGCAATCAAGTCAAAACTGTGGTCACCGAACCGCGTTGACAAGATTGACGCACCTGTAAATGCGATCTTCTGGATTATGAAGGATCCTACCATTCCGCCAGTAGTGAAGCTGAAAGGTTCAGCGCTTGCATCTGTTATGGGTGCTACACTTGCTACAAAGACATCTACTGCAGAGCGCGTTGCGGCAGGTACGGACTTGAACGCACTTAGAATCGTTCCTTATGCGAATCCGTTTAGAACATATCCTCTCGTAAATGACTATGAGAAGTTCAAGAAACTGGTTGAGGAGAAGGACGTAGCATGCTATATCGTGAATACTGGTGACTTCATGGGTACAAAGGTTAAGCCGGCTGATACATTGGGCATCCTTGAGACAATCGTGGAAGGAAAGGCTAACTTTGAGAAGTGGGGCAACTTTGACGATATTGAGATTATGTATGACTGGTCAGGAAAGACAAGTGATGCATTCAAGCCTGACATGAACAATGCTGAGTATGTGGCAGCATTGAAGTCAGCTATGCAGAACCGCGTAGATGCTGTTGAAGGCTTTGCGACAAAGAAGGAAGGCTATGACAAGCTTCCTGATGAAGCGCTTGCAGCTTTGAAGAAACTTGTTGAGCAGTGCTAATCACTGATTGAAAATTTGAGGGGCACATTACAATGTGTCCCTTTTTTACAATAATTTACAGTATGAAATAAATGGAATACAGATTGACAGGGAGGAATATTATGCCAAGAATGATTATTAGAGAATCCGCAGACTCGAAAAAACCAATTAAATACCTGATTAGTGATTCGGAAGGCATCATCATGGATTATTTGTGGAAAGAGAAAGAAGGAAAGCTTTTCAGGGAAATTATGGAGTACCTGAATGTGGAATGCCAGAAGCCGTGGAAGAAGCAGACAGTCAACACATTTATCAACAGGCTGACCAACAAGGGGCTTGTTGTCTCAGAAAACTGCGGAGGCAACAAAAAATATTCTCCGGCGCTGAATTACACAGAGTACAAGCAGGGAGAGGCAAAGAACTTTTTGGATGTGTTCTATAGCGGATCCGTATATACATTTTTGTCAACGCTGTCAGGTGGACAGAAGATTGACAGCAGTACAGCAGATGAACTAAGGAAGTTTTTAGAGGAAAAATAAAGATATGCCGCTTTTGGTAACAATGTCAATCTTTGGCAGTGTAGGGGCATTGAGTTACATTATCTTACTGCCATTGATGAAAAAGTATTTTTCTGTGACATGGAGACAGAATTATCTGATATGTGTGATACTTGAATATCTGATACCGTTTCCATATTTCAATGTAAAATACAAGGAAGTTTTAAGAACTGTATTTTCGGCTTTTCAGCCGCATAAGAATGTGGAGCCACTTGTATACGTAGATGACACTGTGGATTTTATTCAGATAACTTTAGGCCGTGTAGAGATTTCCAATGCTACAGCTTATATCTTTGCAGCCGGTGTGATTCTGGTTGGGCTGGTATTGTACGGCTATCAGATTTTCAAGTACCTGGTTGTAAAACATTACATCCGGCACGGTGTAAATGAAGTTGAGGATAAAAAGATAACCAGGGTCATCTATGATTGCGTTTCCGGCTTTAAAATGACGAAATATGTGCGGGTTTACCGGTGCAAATTTATGGACAGTCCATTTACAATCGGCATCATACGTCCGATTATCGTATTGCCGGATATCAAATGGTCTGAGTCGGATTTGATATTTGCCATGAAACACGAGCTAATCCATATCAAGCACCGCGATAATCTGATAAAACTGCTGGCGCTTGGTGCGATTGCATTGAATTTCTATAATCCGCTCATATATTTTGTGTTGCTGGAGTGGAATATCGTCGTGGAGCAGGCATGTGACAGAAAGGTTGTTCTGGGTCTGACGGATGAGGAAACGCGGCAGTATGGCATGCTGATTCTGAAAGTCGCAGAGGGGCTGAAAGACAGTGACGGTTCTCCTATTTTGGGATTCAATTTACAAAATGAAATAGTGAAAGAGAGGATTTACCAGATGAAATTTGGAGTCAAAAAGGAAAGTCTGGCGAAAAAGATTGTGGGTGCATGTATTATGGGAGTGGTGTTGTTTACATCATCACTGTCGGTGCTTGCGTATAGCCCGAAGAATGTTATGATTGCGGATGAAATAGCGGATAAGATTATTTTCTGCGAAGAAGGCGTAGAGCCTTGGAATGGTATTTATAGTGAACTGGGTGTAAATGAAATAATTGAATGGGTATTTATCAGTGAAGACGGAGTGACTATTGAGATTGTAGATGAAAAGGATATAGATTCTGAGACATATGCTCTTTGTAACCATACTTATGTGTCGGGTGAGCTGGCAAAACACTTTAGCTATAGTGACGGCAGCTGTAAGATAGAGTATTATAGTGCACAGAAGTGTAGCAAATGTGGACATTATGTAATTGGAGATTGGAAAAATACTGTAACATTTGCAAAATGTACACATTAATATGAGTTGATAGTTTATAAAAACGCTTGCTTGTCAGGCGTTTTTTTCATGTGCTATAATTGTTGTGCGATCGGAAGCATAATATGACACTGTATGCGAACAAATGAATTTTATGGAAACTCTTAATGGAATCTTAAACATTTACCCAATTGGAACTTAAAACAATATAGGCTATACTTTATTTGTAAAAACGAACCGGGGAGAGGGAATGAATGTATAACGTACTGGTATGTGATGATGAGAAGGATATTGTGGCGGCGTTAAAGATATATCTGACTGCCGAGGGATATCAAGTGTATGAGGCATTCAATGGAAAGGAAGCCATAGAGGTGCTTTCCAAAGAGGATATCCATCTGGTGATTATGGATATCATGATGCCGGTGATGGACGGAATTACGGCGATGGCAAAGCTCCGCGAGAACAGTAATGTGCCTGTTATTATGCTGACCGCAAAGGGTGAGGACACCGACAAGGTGCTTGGGCTTAATATCGGAGCGGACGATTATGTGACAAAGCCGTTTAATCCGGTGGAGGTGCAGGCGCGCGTGAAGTCCCAGCTGAGGCGCTATATGCAGCTGGGCGGCAGTACAGCGCCAAAGAGTGAACTGCTCTCTGTAGGGGGCATTGAGCTTGATGACCGCACAAAGGAGGTGACGCTGGATGGGGAAAAGGTGTCCCTGACACCGACAGAGTACGATATTCTCAAGCTTCTGATGGAGAATATTGGAAAAGTGTATTCCCCGTCGCAAATATATAGCGCCGTGTGGAATGACAGTCCATACGGGACAGAGAATACCGTGGCTGTCCATATCAGACACCTGCGGGAAAAACTCGAATACAATCCGGCAGAGCCAAGATATCTCAAGTCCGTCTGGGGCAGGGGATATAAACTCGAAAAATAAGGCATAATCAATGAGAATGAAGGGTAGATGTTTAAGATGAAGAGATTAAGAGAATCAATGATAGCAAAGCTTGCAGCGTGGGTGTTCTGCATCGCGTCTGCGATGGGCAGTATAGTACTTGGTGTTTTTATGCTCATAGGGGTGAGTGAAGATCTGTTTCACAAATCGCGTGATGAGATGCTTAAGAGTGCATATGAGAGTGTGAATGCGGAGTTTGCATCGCAGGCGGTTGGCCATGTTGAAAAAAAGTCCTATTCCCAGACGCTCAGGGAGCAGGGATTCCGGTATGGTATCATTAAATCGGACAGCCTAAAAGACGTTAATTTTCATGACAAGCTTTCCTATCTGGAGACGAATATGACAGAGGAGGAACTGCAGTCGGTGGATGTCAATGCGCTTCTGATTCATCAGATTGTATATGATGATGAGTATTCGCATGTAATGTCCTGGAGGGGATATTATGGCGACTACAATGATATTTCCATGTTGGATGCGTTTGGCAGCAATTTAATTCAGGATCACGCTACGGGGTGGCGTCATCTGTATGCGGATAAGATTTGCTATGATGTGTCGAAAGGGATTATTTATTATCGTGCTGAGGGCAATTATTATCCTGTGCAGAGTGTTTCGCTTCACTATGATGGAAATGACGGATCATTTGTTTATCACTACAAATATGATTTTGGTATCAATGCCTATAAATTAAACTATAAAAGCGCCAGAGAGGGCTCGATTTGGGAAGAGGAACAAGAGATTTTGCAGGATGGGTACGCGGCGGGCGAACTTCAGGAAGAACAGGAGATACCTGAAGAGATTCCGCAGGACAGGAGTGTGGCAGGTTCTGGTACAGAGAAGATTGAGCGAATCCTTGCGGGAGAAAACGGTGCGGGCGGTACGGTAAATTTTGCGGAATTAAATGATACGGATTTCAACTATACCAATTGGGGAACACTGCTGCTTGACAACATCAGAATGATAGACAGCAGTGAGCTTACACTGATTGAGTCGGACAATTATTCGGATGAATGTTTTATCAAGCAGCCAGGTTATTATCTCAATGAGAATTTTACGCTTGTTGTATCGGAAGAACTTCAGACAGATAATTACTGGGTTGTCTCGCTCCTGCCGGAGTCTGTTTTGGATAACCTGCCAAATAGTAAATATGCAGAGCATACATTGTTTGTCAATATGTATTACGATGTTATGGATAGAAATGCCTTTCAGGTGCTTGGGGTTATGCTGTTTGTGATGATTGTGTCGTTTGGCTTCCTTGTGTATGCCGGGGGACACCGCAGAGGCGTGGACGGAATTGTGCTTACATGGTTTGACAGGATTCCGATAGATGTGCTGAGTGTGTGCGCTGTCATGGCAGAGCTTGTTATGCTGAACGTGGCGCTCTCGATAAATGCATCAATTTATGTCTGGATTTGGACGCTGGGCATATTCGGATTTCTGATGACTGTGACCGGTGTGGGATATATGCTTAGTCTGTGTGTCAGGGTAAAGGCAGGAAAATGGTGGAGAAACAGTTTTTGCTATTGGGTGTACAGTAAGATTCGCGACATGATTGTCTGTATATTCAGGAATATTGGTCTGCTTCGGAAAGCCGTTCTGGTGATGGGTGTAGTCTCCCTGCTTGAATTTTGCGTTATTGTTGGTTTTTATGACCGTGGCGGCATAGTGCTGTTATGGATGCTGGAAAAACTGGTTCTATGCGCGGTGGTGTTTTCACTGGCTGTCCAGATGTACGAGCTGCAAAAGGCAAGCCGTCATATGGCAGAGGGAAATCTCTCATACAAGGTTGACACCGATAAAATGTTTTGGGAGTGCAAAAAGCATGGGGAAAATCTGAACAAAATAGGAGAAGGCATGGCAAAGGCTGTCGATGAGCGCATGAGGAGTGAACGTCTCAAGACAGAGCTAATAACGAATGTGTCACATGACATCAAAACGCCGCTTACCTCCATCATAAATTATGTAGATTTGCTGGGAAAAGAGGAGCTGAACAATGAAAAGGCATCCGAGTACCTCGAGGTACTTGACAGACAGTCCTCCAAGTTAAAGAAACTGATAGAGGATTTGGTAGAAGCGTCAAAAGCGTCAACCGGAAGCCTGTCGGTGGATCGGCAGCGGATGGATGTCGGTGTCTTTGTGACGCAGACCGTGGGAGAGTTTGAGGAGAAGTTCTCGCTGGCGGGACTGGAACTGATTGTCAGCAAGACGGATGAGACGGTTTATATCATGGCTGATGGCAGACACCTCTGGCGTGTCATTGATAATTTGATGAGCAATATCTGCAAATATGCACAGAACGGATCGAGGGTGTATGTCAATATGGAAGTCTCAGAGAGGACAGTGTGCATAACATTCCGCAATATTTCAAAATATCCTTTGAACATAAGCGAGGAAGAACTGATGGAACGCTTTGTGCGGGGGGATAAGTCGCGCAGCACGGAGGGGCACGGACTGGGGCTGTCCATAGCGCAGAGCCTGATGAAACTGATAGACGGTGACATGCGTATTGTTGTTGACGGTGACTTGTTCAAAGTAATACTTACATTTAACCGTTATCTGCCTGACGAGCAGGAGACGCTGAATGTGGAGAAGACAGAGGAGTAAGTAATATAATAATAAAGATAATATAATTGTGCAGACATTGACAGAAATAGTCGGAATTTGTTATAATAATAGTGAATTTTGCTATTAGATACTAGATTACCGGATTATGAAAAGGATGTTTGCAATGCGAAAGAGATTAAGCTTGAAAAAGAATATATTGATATGCCTGATAACAGGCGTATTGGCTGGCGGCATGGGGGGAAACTCCTATGCCGCCGAAGTCGTTGACGCACAGGCTTTGGAGGGGAGCACAATCCCTGCCACCGAGGCGGCTGTGTCGGGGATTGCACAAATGCCTGTATCACAAAATGTAAGCTGTACTGTGGAAAAAAACGGAACTGTCACATACAGGGCTGCGCTGAACAGCGCGGTGCCCATTTCCGAAGACGGTATGCTGCATTTATTTGCGCTGGAACCGTATGAATATGAACTGTCAGCCGACACGGAAATAATTGCTTCTCAAGTTTGGGAAGGATTGGAAACGATGCCGGAATTCACATTCCCTGTAAATTTCAGGCAGGAAAATACAAGGCTGTACACAAAATTTGCCATCGGAGTCAAAAGCGGCGGTGTATTTCGGATGATAACAGAGCCGACATATATTACTAATCCGGAAGCGCTCGCGTGGAATACACTGATGCGTTATCCGAGAACCAAGAAATCGACACAGGGCGAGGAATTCAACAATGTCTTTCTCGACGGAACATATGGACCTGAGATTGGCTGGGTGTTTAAGACGCTGCAGGTGCTCAATACAGGAGACTGTGAGGCGCTGACCCATCCGATGTCGAGGGCGGATGCGAGAAGGGCGGACACCAGCAGGATAAAAAAGCCGATGTATTATATGTTTAACGCCTCGGATGCGGAGGGGGTCAAGGCGCTCGCCGCCAACATGGAATATTATGTGGCGAATTCGAAGGGCGGGGAGAACTGGATTATCGGAAACGAAGTGAACACCCGCACATGGAACTATATGGCATGGACGGACTGGGATACCTACATCAAGGAGTACACACAGGCGTTCCGTGTCATGTACAATGCAATTATGAGTACGAACGCCAATGCGAGGGTGTATGTCTGTCTCGACCAGATATGGGACAGAAACCTGACGCCTTCCAACAAAGATTACTATCAGTATATGGACGGAAAAGACTTTCTTGAAAAGTTTAACGCACTTATCAAACAAAGCGGCAATATTAATTGGGGGCTGGCGCAGCACCCTTACACAAATCCGATGGGTTATGCCAAGTTCTGGGATATGTCGGGACATAAAAAGGGCGATACATACGCTGCCGAAGTGGCATCAGGACAGGTGGTCACATTTCAGAACCTGTCAGTGATGACTGATTTTATGCAGAAGCCGGAAATGCTCGATACAACCGGGAACATACGGCACATCATTCTGAGCGAGATTGGCTTGTCCAATGCACAGGGAAGTGAAATTCAGGCGGCAGCGATGTGCGCATCGTATGCGGCAGTGGTGGACAATCCGCTGATTGATGAGATGATGTATCTTCTGGTGTACAGTGATCCGGGGATGGACACGCGGCTGGATTCTTTTGCGCAGAAGGTATATGACGAGATGGATGGCGAAAATTCCAAGCTGTATCTGGACTGGGCGAAGTCCTTTATCGGAATCAGTGACTGGTCTGAAATTATTTGGTAGCTGGGGGATTTGATATGGATGATAAGTTGGAAATAAACGTTCAGGATGGGGAGACGAAGTTTCTTCTTTTGAAACACTACAATACACTTGCGTTTACAGAGGAAAAAAAGCAGCAGATTGAGCAGGCAAATCCGGGGACGGAGGTCTGTCTGCACAGCTTCCGGCTTTCCGATATGGTTGGGGTGTTTGAACCATTTCTTGACTATATAAGGAGCGGACTGGAAGGGATTACGGAGGAAGCATTTGACAAGTTATTGGATGAGTGCAATGTCTATAGCCTGCACAAATCGGTATTTAAGAGTTTCCTTAAGACCGGTGTGTGTGTGCGCAGTGAGATGCTTTTGATTGATGAGGTTGCTTTTGAACAGGATAAGATTGCTTCGGCAGTGGTAAATGTTGTATCGCGTGTGGTCAAGGAAGACCATGTGGTGTTTTTGCTGAACGATGTACAGTATGCCGGCGGATCATCTTTTCATTTTATACATAACCTGCTCGAGGATAAAACCTGTAATAATATTTCAGTCGTTGCCGCCTACAATGAAGCGAAAGTCCCGCTTCCGCATATTGAGCCGCTCTGGGCAAGGTTTTACAGATATATAATGGGAAAAAATCTTGTGACGGAGATGAACTGTGGAACTTTGGAAAACCAGAAAAGCACATTGAATGATTTTGTGTTTATCACGCACAAGGTTGACAGCTACATCGCTAAGATAAATAATCTGTTATTCTGTCTTGATTTTTCACAGGCAAATTATTATCTGGAAATTATTTATAAGATGATAACGGTTGAGGAGATTGAGATAAACTGGAATCATAAGTGTGAGATTATCATGCTTTACACACTTGTGTCCATCTATACGCAGGATTTTTCACAGGCACTGCTGCTGTGTGAGAAACTGAGAGAACTAAGAAGCCGGGCATGTGACAAGCGGCTGGACTGTGCATATTACTACTTTATGGGGATGGCGCATATGTATAACGGAAAGCTTGACGAGGCGGACAGGTATGCCGGAAAGTTTCTTGAGGTTGCCCAGGCACATGGTTCGGATTACGGTATTTTTATTGCCAAGCTTCTGGGCGTGATGGTAAAGATGTCCGGATGGCACAATATTTTTTTCTGTGCAAGCGATATTCCGGTGGATGAAGACGTAATCCGCATGGCGGAAAAATATCATTTTTGGAATCATCTGGCGCATATATATGTCTATGCCTATGACAATGCGCCTGCGCTTTTTGCGGATGTGGACAAGGTGGAGCACAGACTTGTATATTTCAACAAGGGCATTGCCATTATGGAGGGGCTTGGAAACGAGTACTTTATGATGGAAGCATACAGAAACAACATTATGATTGCATCCACAAACGGGTTCTTCAAGACTGCCAATTATTACTACGATAAGTGCCATGAGCTTGTGCGGGGCAGGGATGCCTATGAGGAGGCGATGATATACAACGGAGTCGGCTATATTTCGTCTGCAATGGAGCAGTATGACAGGGCATTTGACTGCTATAATAAGGCGCTGACCAGCTTTTTGCAGATGGAAAAGATTGACTTTGTCGGTGAGACGCTCTACAATATGGCAATTAACTGTATTATGGCGCAGGATTATGTGAATGCGTATGATTATCTGGAGTTATCTTTCCGGATTGTGAAAGAAACAAAGATGAACAGTCTTAGGGTCTGCAATATATCAAAGCTTGCCGGACTTCTGGCACTGTGCAGTTATTACAATGGAAATCAGCTGAAGTGTGCGATTTACATTGAGAAGACGCGGCTTTTTTTGGAGCATCTAATTGACAAGCAGGCAGATGAAGATGCAGAGACGACAATTATCCATGATTATACAATGTGTAAGGATGACTTGTTTATATACTACTTTATATTCGGACTTCAGCTTGCCAGAGGCAGGGAGTATGACGAGGCGTTAAGGAGTTTCCAGCTGGCAGAAGGGTGTCTCGACGAATCGGCTGGAAACCAGTTTTACATATATGGACAGTACATGGCTGAATTCGCAAGCCTGTACCGCATTCTTGGCAGAGAGAACGAAGCGGTACAATGTCTCAATGCGGCAATAGGCTTTTATGATTTTCAGGGCTGTAGAGGAAAAGTCGCGGAGCTGAAAGCAGAACTGGTTAAAAAAACCTGCTGGTTTAAGGAGCGCAGTCTGAATCTGCCGCAGGGACTGCGGCACGAGATTGATGAAGTTCTGCGTCATGCTGCGGTATTTAAGGAGAATCAGGAACAGCAAAAACGCATGAATTTTTTGTCTGCGTGGCAGAAAATGATAGAGATTGGCAGGAAAAGCAAAACGGATCTGGTTAATCCGGCAGTGAACGCGTTCATACATAACTTTAATATTGACAGGCTGATGCTGGTGAAATATGAGGATGATGAGCCGCAGGAGCTTTTCAACAATACCGGATATGTGTTTGATGATGAGAGACGCAGTAGGATTGAAAACTTTTTCCAGCGGAACAGGCTTGGTTTTGCGACGTCCAAGATGAACAATAATTACAGGGACTACTTGGATATCATATCGCTTTTTGACAAAAAGAAAGTATGCTCTATTATTGGACTTCCGTTTTACTACAATGATTCGCTCAAGGCTATCATGGTGGCTTATATCACGATGAAGGACAACTGGCATTCGCCGACCAACCGGTATCTGCTTGACGAGAGTGATTATGCCGTTTTTGAGTTTTTGATTCGGCAGCTGCTCAATTCGGTCGATATGCTTGAGGCAAACGACAAGATTCAGCAGATGAATGACAAGCTAAATCATCTGGCAGTGACGGATAAGCTTACCGGCCTATATAACAGGGAAGGATTTTACGGGAATATAAGCAGTATTATAAGGCGCAGTAAGGGCAGGGCAAGACCGGTCACAATCATGTATATAGATTTGGATAACTTCAAGTTTTATAATGACACTTTCGGACATGGCGTGGGCGATATTATTCTGACAGGCATGTCACAAATTTTCCGGAAAGAAACCGGTGAGAACGGTTTTGTGACAAGATACGGTGGTGACGAATTTCTGATTACTGTTTACACGGACGATTTGTCACATGTCGAGCAGCTTGCAAAGAATATTTACAGTGACATTGAACAGGAGGGCGGTTTCATGGGGGTGATACGGGCAAAGCTTGGGAAAAGCGTTGACATCCCCGCGGAACACAGGATATCCTGCTCCATAGGCATCAGCAGCAGAAAGCTGTTAGGCTCGGAAGAAGAGCTTGAGAACATGGTGAAAGAGGCGGATAAAGTTCTATATGACGTGAAAAAATCAGGGAAAGCGGCATATAAATTCTATGTGGCAGGCCATTGAAAAATCTATATGTAAAATAGCAAAAATTTACTGTAAAATATTAGTAAAGATGCAATATGAATAGTGGTTGATATTTTAATGGTGATGGGGTATACTATAGTTAATCTGAAATGTGCGATAACTCTTGTCATTTTGAACCTACATCACTTTAAACGGGATTCCTACATTGTCTGATCAATGTCATGCCCCCCAGTATGGCCAGGGGAAGGCAGCGAGAAAGATTGCGGTTGCCCACCTAGCATCAGCTAGGAGTCAAAATACAAGAGCCGGCGTTTCGGGGAATCAAATGAGAAAAAGCAGCCTTAGCGGGCTGCTTTTGTAATTCATATGGGTATCCAAGGGCGCATGGGTAGGCGGGAAGGCTGTTCCTGCCCGACTGTGACATAAAAAAGCTTAAGGAGGAAGCTGTTATTTTTTATGTAAAAGGGTTTTCCAAAAAGGTTTTTGTCGTTATTTTATGGATAATTATAGCACTCGGCATTTATCAATGCAGTGCCAATCTGAAAGACAATGGGGAGACTGGCGAGGAACAGACAGAGGAGACAAAACAGGGGGAGGAAAACAAGGAAGAAGTGACAGACAAGGTGCATCTTCCGTTTGACGAGGATGTGAGAATCCTGATTATGAACCAGAGATACCGCGGTATTTACCATGCAGAGCTGCATATTGCATGCAGTGAGGGAATGATTGTGGATGTTGATGGAACGGTATCGGAGTGTGAGCCGGATGCGGAATATATCGTAAACGGAAATACATTTCAGGGAAGTACTGTGATACGCTTTCAAGGTAAAAATAACGGAAAACTGCAAATCAGGAATCTTGAGAGAAACAGTCTGGCACAGTACAGGGGGACAATGGAGTGCCATGCTGCCGAGGGCGGAATTGTCGTAGTAAATGAGCTTCCTGTTGAGGAATATTTGTATGGCGTAGTACCAAGCGAGATGCCGCCGTCTTATCCGGAGGAGGCATTGAAGGCGCAGGCAGTCTGCGCGAGAACATATACATACTTTCACAAGCAGAAATATGCATATCCCGATTGGAAAGCACACATGGATGACAGTACTGCGTTTCAGGTGTATGGTAACTGTGATGAGTCCCCGAACGCAAACAGGGCAGTGGACGCGACAAAGAATCAAGTATTGACTTACAAAGACGAAATTGTGGAGAGTTTTTATTATTCGACTTCGGGCGGTTATAACGGAGGCGCTGGCGTGTGGGAGAATACCGCGTCCGGAGATGACACCTATCTGCCCGAGACGGGAAAAGAGATTTATGCATCAAACAGCGAGGAGGGGGAGCGGGCATATCAGCAGTATATAGACAGCGGAAATGCGGAGGATGTGGAATATGGTGAGGCATGGTACCGCTGGAACTATGAAAAAGTTTTAGATGCGTCTGCCGTAAAAAGGATGTTTCAGAAACTCTACAATTTGTCGCTGGCACAGCCTCACATGGTCAGGATACGTTCCAGACTTCTTTCTTCCGAAAAAATTTTGGAGGAGACGGCGGTCAGTGATATCCGTGTTTTAGGACGCAGAAAAAGTGGTTTGGTGACTGGAATTATAATAGATACAGAGCACTTCAGGGTAAGTGTTCTGTCACAGTATATGATAAGGCAGGCGCTGGGATGTGACGGAGACGTCCTGCACAGAAAGGATGGCAGCACCTACACAATGGGAGACATCCTGCCGAGTGCATATTTTTATATTGAAAATAGCTATGATAATAATGGGGAAAGCGGGGATAATTTAAAGCAGATAACAATACATGGAGCGGGATTTGGGCATGGGTGCGGTATGTCACAAAATGGGGCAAAGGCATTGGCGGAGAAAGGATTAACGGCGGACCAGATTCTGGCATATTATTATAATGGAAGCATAAAGGCTGCCGGTACGCTTGACAGGACAGCCGGGTGAGAGGGAAGGGGCATTCCCAGATGTCAATAGTATCAAGGATATACAGGCTGCAAAAAGAAATACGCAAAGCGTTCAACGAGGCAGAGGTGGGAACCTACGCCTCTGGCGCTGCGTTTTTTTTGTTTCTGTCAGTGATACCGATGGTCATGATTGTCAGCGGTATTCTGCCACATGATATCTT
This sequence comes from uncultured Lachnospiraceae bacterium, assembly GCA_910579275.1. Classification (GTDB taxonomy): domain Bacteria; phylum Bacillota; class Clostridia; order Lachnospirales; family Lachnospiraceae; genus COE1. The sequence continues at coordinate 60,951 of CAJTTO010000003.1, read as the reverse complement.
CGGCAACAAGGAAATGGTCAGTATTTCACAGGCGGTTATTCCGGAGAAAATATACCTTTTTCTGGTGGGCATTGTGGACAGTTATCACGGAAACCAGCTGACATTGCTGTCAGTTTCTGCCTTTGTGGTAATCTGGTCGGCTTCAAAGGGGGTTTTGGCGCTGATAAGGGGATTAAACCATATATATGAGGTGGAGGAGACGAGAGGGTACATTCTTCTGCGGCTGAAAGCGGCATTTTACACGATTTTCCTCCTGCTTGCCATACTGCTGTCGGCGGGTGTTCTTGTCTTTGGGAATACGCTGGCAAAATGGCTGATTCCGAACAGCGGAACGGCTGCAAACCTGTGGCGTTTCTTTGGGGGGATACGCCATATATTTGTCGCGGGCATGATTTCGGTTGTATTCTGTACGATGTACAGCCTGCTGCCAAACAATGCGCTTCCGTGGAAAGAGCATTATCCCGGGGCGGTGGTCACTTCTGTATTCTGGACGCTCTACTCTTTTGGCTTTTCTGTCTATATAGATTATTTTGGCGGCTTCTCCATGTACGGAAGCCTGACGAGTATCGTGATTGTGATGATTTGGCTGTATTTTTGCATGTATATTTTTTTCTGCGGAGCGCTTGTCAATAAGTGGATTGCCGATGGATATGTAGACGATTATTTTTCGGAGTTTTAGTCTCTTGTAAAATTTTCCAACTGATGCTATACTATTATCTATGCTGAGGGGAACAGTGCCGAAGCATAAGATTTATTGATGCAGAAAGGAAAAGTAGCTAAGAGGGGTTATTCCAGATAGCTAGAAGGGGATAGGGAAATGACTGCTTTATGGAAAGATGAGTACAAAGTTGGTATTGACAAAATTGATGAACAGCACCGCCAGCTGTTTGATAAGATTGAGCATTTGCTTGAAATCGCGAAGAGCGGTGACAGAAACAGCAACAAACAGGAGTGTATGGACACGATTGATTTCCTTGTGGAATACACGAAGTTTCATTTTGATTCGGAGGAGGCGCTCCAGAGGGAAAAGAAATATGTGAGCTACGACCAGCATATAAAGATTCACGAAGAGTTTAAAAATACGGTTCAGTCATACAAGGAACTTCTGGGAAATGAGTTTTCACCCAAAAATTTAAAGAGCTTTATCGGAACAATGCTTGCATGGCTTGTTAACCATGTCTGTGTCTGCGACCGGAAGATATTGAAAAATATGCCGCTGCAGAATATAGAATCGTTTGCCGACACAGAGAGCTTCATTAAAAATGTTGCATACAAGCTTCTTACGGAAATGTACGATATTCCAATCAAAGGCGTAAAGAGCTGTATTTACAAGGGAAACGTGGATGGAGCGGCGATTGTCAGGACAATCGCGGTGGGCAGTGACAAGCATCTGTTCCTGTACGGGATGTCGGAAAAGCTTGCCGGCGTACTGTATAATAAGATTAGCGGCATGATCCTTCCCAATGTGGATTTTATGGATGACATCGAGCGCTCTGCGCTTATGGAAATCGGCAATATTATATCTACATATGCCATGAGCGCCATTGGGGATAAGGCACAAAATGGTGTACAGTTTAAGAGTGACTTGTATGCCCACGAGTACAATGCCACAGACTACAATATTACCAACAGTGTCATTTTGGAAATCGACACAGACTATGGTAAGATGGATATTTTGTATACGCGGCTGAAATAATACATGTTAAGCTTGTATTTTTGTATTTTTCAATTTGGTCTTGACATTTTACAGTGGATAACCTATTATAAAATTTAACAATATGAATGCACGTTTTTGTAAAAAAATGATTTTTTGAAGCAGTGCATATATATTCAAATGCCATGAAGGTGCAAAGTAGCGTTACATTTTCTGCCAGAGAACGGAGGTCACCGGCTGAAAGCCTCCCCAGTTCAGATGTGATGTTGAATTTCCCACCGGAGCAGCTTTTTTGAAGTTTGATTCGGCTTTTCGTTATGAAAGACCGGATGATATGGTAGAAAAAGACGGAGCGACACGTTAAGTCTCAAAAGAGTCTGCTATGAACAGAAACATATGGAAATATGTTTGTGTCACGCAGGAACATGGGTGGTACCGCGGTTTAATTCGTCCCTTGCAGGAGTTTTCCTGTAAGGGATTTTTTTATGCGCAGCCCCGTGCAGAGGAATTAAGCCGCAAAGCGGGGCGCGCGGTGAGTAGCGGAGAAGGTCTTTCCCCTACTCGATTGCACGCGGGCGTCCCGAGGAAGTATATCAGGGAAGAAAATCTTCTTAAGAAATTCGTAGAGTAAAGGAGAACGGTGATGAAAGAGAAGTTAGAGCAGATTAAGGCGGAGGCAATCCGCCAGATTAACGAAAGTGAAGCACTGGACAAATTAAATGACGTGCGTGTCAACTTTTTGGGAAAGAAGGGGGAACTTACAGCTGTGCTAAAGGGCATGAAGGATGTTGCGCCTGAGGACAGACCCAAGGTGGGACAGCTTGTCAACGAGGCACGTGAAGAAATCGAAAGGATTCTTGACGAGGCGCGGACAAGTATGGAAAGAAAGCTTCGTGATGCAAGGATGAAAGCGGAAGTGATTGACGTGACGCTTCCGGCACAGCGCAATAAAGTGGGACACCGTCATCCGAATACCATTGCCCTTGAGGAGGTTGAGCGAATTTTTACCGGTATGGGGTATGAGGTTGTAGAGGGGCCAGAGATAGAAAAGGATTATTATAACTTTGAAGCGTTGAACATTCCGGCCGACCATCCCGCTAAGGATGAGCAGGATACGTTTTACATTAACAGCGATATCCTGCTTAGGACACAGACTTCAGGTGTACAGGTTCATGAAATGGAGAAAGGAAAGCTCCCTATCAGAATGATTGCGCCGGGACGTGTGTTCCGCTCGGATGAAGTGGATGCGACGCATTCCCCGTCTTTCCATCAGATCGAGGGGCTTGTCATTGATAAGAAGATTACTTTTGCGGATTTAAAGGGTACGCTTGCCGAGTTTGCGCGCGAGCTGTTCGGCGAGGAGACAAAAGTGAAGTTCAGACCGCATCATTTCCCGTTTACAGAGCCGTCTGCCGAGATGGACGTGTCATGTTTCAAGTGTGGTGGAAGCGGCTGCCGGTTCTGCAAGGGCGAGGGCTGGATAGAAATTTTAGGATGCGGTATGGTTCATCCGAATGTATTGAATATGAGCAATATTGACCCCGATGTCTACACCGGGTTTGCGTTTGGCGTTGGCCTTGAGCGAATTGCCCTGCTGAAGTATGAAATAGATGACATGAGATTACTGTACGAAAATGACATCCGGTTCCTGAAGCAGTTTTAGAAACGATTTTGAACAGGCTTGATGGAAATAAGTTCTTTGGGAATTTGGAAACAGAATATTGTAATATGATACAAATGTCATAGAAAGAGAGGATAAAATGAATACACCATTATCATGGATTAGGGCATATGTGCCTGAGCTTGCATGTGAGGATAAAGAATATTGTGACGCAATGACCCTTTCAGGGACAAAAGTTGAAGGGTTTGAACGGCTGGATAAGAATCTTGAAAAGATTGTTGTCGGCCATATCGAAAAAATTGAACGTCATCCGGACGCGGATAAGCTGATTGTCTGTCAGGTCAATGTCGGCGCGGAAACAGTACAGATTGTGACCGGGGCACAGAACCTGAAAGAGGGGGATTATGTACCCACTGTCCTTGACGGCGGAAGGGTTGCCGGCGGGCATGACGGTGGAGCGCTTCCTGAAAACGGAATTAAGATCAAGGCAGGGAAACTGCGCGGTGTTGAGTCGGCGGGGATGATGTGTGCGATTGAGGAGCTTGGTTCCAGCCGTGATATGTACCCCGAGGCTCCGGAGGACGGCGTTTATGTGTTCCGGAAGCCTGTAACGCCCGGTGAGGATGCGATAGAGGCACTTGGGCTGCATGATACGGTCGTGGAATATGAGGTGACCTCAAACCGTGTGGACTGCTACAGTATTCTGGGAATAGCGCGCGAGGCAGCCGCGACATTTCGAAAGTCGTTCATTCCGCCTGTAGTGGAAGTCAAGGGAAACGGAGAGGATGTAAATGATTTTATTTCTGTGGAGATAAAGGATGCGGATCTTTGCTCACGTTTCTGTGCAAGAGTGTGCAAAAATATCAAGATTGCACCGTCTCCGGAATGGATGCAGAGAAGGCTTGCGGCATGTGGCATCAGACCGATTAATAATCTTGTTGACATCACAAACTATGTCATGATGGAGTATGGACAGCCGATGCACGCATATGACCTTGACAATGTTGCCGGAAATAAAATTATTGTCAGACGTGCAAAGGACGGGGATGAATTTCAGACGCTTGACGGGCAGATGAGAAAGCTTGACTCGGAAATGCTCATGATATGCGATGCAGAAAAAGAAATTGGTCTTGCAGGCATTATGGGCGGTGAAAATTCCAAAATTACAGATGATGTTAAGACTGTGCTGTTTGAGGCGGCAACATTTAATGGAGCCAACATCCGGAAGTCCTCCAAAAGAGTAGGGCTTCGGACAGACGCTTCCGGAATTTTTGAAAAAGGGCTGGATCCGAGGAATGCGGAGGCGGCTATCAACAGGGCATGCCAGCTGATTGAAGAACTCGGATGCGGGGAAGTTGTAAGTGGTATTGTTGATGTGAAAGAACCCTTCAAGGAGCTTGTGCAGATTCGGTTTGAGCCGGAGAGAATCAATCAGTTTCTTGGCACGGACATCTCAAAGGATGAGATGCTTGAGATTTTTGGCAGGCTGGAACTTGTTTATGATGAGCGCACAGGCATGATTACGTCACCTTCATTCAGGCAGGATATCGGATGCTTTGCAGACATAGCGGAGGAAGTTGCTAGATTCTACGGGTATGATAAGATTCCCACCACACTTCCGAGCGGTGAAGCGACGACAGGAAAGCTTCCGTTTAAGCTGAGAATAGAGGAGAAGGCAAGGGACATTGCCGAGTATTGTGGTTTTTCACAGGGAATGTGCTACTCGTTTGAAAGCCCTAAGGTATTTGATAAGCTCCTGATACCGGCGGACAGTGCCCTTAGAAAAACGGTGACTATTTCCAATCCGTTAGGCGAGGATTTTTCGATTATGAGAACCGTTTCCCTGAACGGAATTCTGACATCGCTCGCCACGAATTACAACCGCAGAAATAAGAATGTACGCCTGTATGAGCTGGGCAATATTTATATTCCGAAAAGCCTGCCGGTAGCGGACTACCCCGATGAGAGAATGCAGTTTACGCTTGGCATGTACGGGGAGGGAGATTTCTTCACGATGAAAGGGGTTGTCGAGGAATTTCTGGAGAGCATCGGCATGACAAAGAAGATTACCTACGACCCGAATGCGGAAAAAACATTCCTCCATCCCGGACGTCAGGCATTGATTCAGTATAAAGGTACAGTCATTGGTTATCTGGGCGAGGTGCATCCTGAGGTTGCCGACAATTATGAGATAGACGCAAAAGTATATGTTGCAGTGATTGACATGCCTGAGATACTTCCGTTTGCTTCCTTTGACAGAAAATATGAAGGCATTGCAAAATACCCTGCTGTGTCGCGTGACATCAGTATGGTGGTACCAAAGAGCGTACTGGCCGGGGACATTGAGAAAGTGATTGAACAGCGTGGAGGGAAAATTCTGGAAGAGTATCATTTGTTTGATATCTATGAGGGAAGCCAGATTCGGTCAGGATATAAGTCTGTCGCTTACGCAATTACGTTCCGGGCAAAGGACAGGACACTTGAGGAGAGTGATGTATCAGGTGCCATGAAAAAGATTTTGAACGGGTTAGAGGGGCTTGGCATTGAACTGCGTGCATAGGCTGTATTTTGAGATAAGGATTAAATATGGAATTGTTAAAGAAAGATTTTTATTTTGACCTGCCGCAGGAGCTGATTGCACAGGATCCGCTCGCTGACAGGTCGGCATCAAGACTTCTGCTGCTCGACAAGAAGACAGGGGAGACAGAGCATAAAGTGTTTACGGATATTGTGGATTATCTGCATACAGGAGATTGCCTTGTGTTAAATAACACAAAAGTCATCCCTGCGCGGCTGATGGGGACGAAATCCGAGACAGGGGCGGCGATTGAGGTGCTCCTGCTCAAGCGGCGTGAAGGGGATGTATGGGAAACGCTCGTAAAACCGGGAAAGAAGGCAAGGGAAGGCGCTGTCATTTGTTTTGGCGACGGACTTTTGACCGGAAAAGTTATCGGTGTCGTTGACGAGGGGAACAGGCTCATACAATTCCAATATGACGGAATTTTTGAGGAGGTGCTTGACAGGCTTGGAGAGATGCCGCTGCCGCCATACATTACGCATAAGCTTGCGGATAAGAACCGCTATCAGACAGTGTATGCGAAGTATGAAGGCTCCGCGGCGGCACCGACAGCCGGGCTTCATTTTACGAATGAACTTTTGAAAAGAGTCGAGGAAAAGGGTGTCCGGATTGCATATGTCACACTGCATGTAGGGCTTGGCACATTTCGTCCGGTAAAAGAAGACAATCTTCAAAATCACCATATGCACGCTGAGTTTTATCAGGTGACGCAGGAGGCGGCAGATACCATAAACAGTACAAAGCAGTCCGGCGGCAGGGTAATCTGTGTCGGAACTACAAGCTGCCGCACAATAGAGAGCGCTGCAGACGAACAGGGGAAAGTGCTTGCCGGGAGCGGCAGTACCGAAATATTTATTTATCCCGGTTACCGGTTTAAAGTGCTGGACAACCTCATAACCAACTTCCATCTTCCCGAGTCGACTCTGATTATGCTGGTGTCGGCGCTCGCAGGGCGGGAGAACGTACTCAGCGCGTATAAAACAGCAGTAGAGGAACAGTACCGTTTCTTTTCATTTGGCGATGCGATGTTTATTAAATAATCTGCAAAAAATAAAGCTTTTGGTAAAAATCGTAACAGAAAACCGAGGGATGAGCCATAACGAAAAAGTAGGCGTGAGCGTCTAAGAGTGTTGACTTTTTTTGTATAATTTGTTATTTTTGTATTATATGAATTTATGAATCTGTATGGTTAATTAGGAGAAAATAATGAGTAATCAAAACAGTGTTGAACTTGAAAACATCAAAACAGTAAATAGTATAGCAATGGGTTTTAACGAGAAGTCTTTTTTGCTTGTTTTTAATGGCGACAAAAATGGTGACAATGGTGATGCTTATGCGATACCAATAAAATATGCCGAGAAGATTGCTCAGGGATTAATAGACTGCGGGCTTGAGTATCAAAAAATATACGGTAAAAACATTGGTTTTCAAATTGAAGAACGTTTGGAGGAAGATCTATGAAAGAAATAAAAAGGAATGTAGATCTATCAGATAGCAATTTCGACAGATTTCGAACGGCGATGGTAGAGGTACGCTTTTCCAATGCTAGGTCTGATATAGAAAACAGTAATGCAAGTGCGCAGGAATATAAAATTCTTTCTCTGAATCTTATGGATGAAGTTACCAAAGAAAACGGAGACAGTAAAAATAGTGTCAGCAATATTGTTGAAAAATGGGTTACAAGATTAGGACCTCAATATTGGCAGGATGACTTGGTAGATTTTTGTCAATCAAAAAGTGATATTGTAATGGCGTATGAAGTTCGCAAAGATAATGATCAGGCATTTATTATTGTAATGGATGATTCCACAATTGATGAGAATGTTCTGCTTTATAATGATTTTGGATTTGATATGCTGAAGAAATATGCGGACATCAATGACTTTATGGTTCTTGATGTCATTACAAGCAGTGGCATTGAGTATATGTTTGATGAAGTGAATATTATATACAAGCGAGGTTAAGGAAGTGCCGACAGCTCAGGAACATAAGAAGAAATACCAAGACAATAAAGAAGTGCTAAATTCTGTGTTTGACTGCAATAACAAGTTGCATTGTAATTGGATTGTGACAATAAGCTTTTATATTTCATTGCATATTATTGAGGCAAAATTAGCGATGAATCAAAATCTTCATAGCCGTGACCATAAACAGCGAGACGAAATAATTGAGAATTGCGGCTTGTTTAGCAGAAATGTGAAAAGCAAATACAAGCAGCTGAAATCGAATTGCTGGTCTGCAAGATATTCTAAAAATGATATGGCTCCAACAATAGCGAACCAGATGAAGCGGTTTGCTGAGGAAATAGAAGCGGAAGTGTTTCCGGAACAAAATAAATGATATTTTGAATGGGATGGAGAGCACGCGCAAACAAAAGGAGTATGATTGGAATGGAAGAACGAAGAAAAAGCAAGAGAACAAATTTAAAGTCAAAACTTTTGGTTAAGAGGCTTGACTCGGGTAAGCAGGAAGAAATCGGCGTGGAAGTCATGAATGTTTCAAAGACAGGAATTGGTTTTTACTGTGAGGAACTTCTTGACATGGGAGCTGTGTATGAGGCGTATCTGACGATTTGGACAAAAGAAGTAATTCATGCATTTATAGAGATTGTCCGTATCGAAAAGTTACCGGATACATATGATTACGGCGGACTGTTTATTGGGATGCCGGAAATTGACCTCCAGAGAATTGAAGTCTATAATGTAGTGAGCGAGGCAGAAACAAATACTGATAATTAACAATGGAGCACCGTCGGTCAGACCGGCGGTGCTCCATTAAAGTTTTATTGGATATGAACGAATGGGATTATTCAACTGTTATGAGCTCATATTCGCGCGAACCCAGACCCAAGGCAGCGGCAGCTTCTATTGTGTGCACACCGTTTTTGGATTCGATGCGTTCAAGAAGATGATCCCTGCCCGGGTCATCTGATGCATAGACAAGGTCAAGACAAGCCTGGTCAATGGCAACGGGATCAAGTGAAGCAAGTATGCCGATATCAGCCATGCATGGGTCTTCAGCCACGGCACAGCAGTCACAGTCAACAGACATATTTTTCATGACATTGATATAGACAATATTTCCTTTTAAATATTCGATGACACTCGATGCGGCATCTGCCATGGACTCAAGAAAGGAGTCATGGTCGGAACCCCAGAAATTGTCCGTGTCGCCAACGCCGTGAATATACGCCTTGCCCATGGAGGATGCAATACCGATGGAGAGCTGCTTCAGTGCCCCGCCGTAACCGCCCATAGGATGTCCTTTGAAGTGGGAGAGCACTAGCATGGAGGTATAGTCGGCAAGTGTTTTTCCGACAAAGTTCTTCTTTATCTTGTGCCCGTTTGGAATTGGAAGCTCGAGATCCGGACCGTCGGCATCCATCAGGTCAACTTCAAAGTACTTGCTCCAGCCGTGTTCACGCAGCGTTTTCATATGTTTTTCTGTTGTATTGCGCCCGCCGTCATAGGCAGTATTGCATTCAACAACGGTTCCGCCGACATAGTCGATGACAGGCTTCCAGAAGTCGGGCTTCAGGAAATTCTGGTTTCCAACCTCGCCGGAATGCAGTTTAATGGCTATCCTGCCGTCAAGCGGTTTGTCGATTAATTTGTATAATTCAAGTACTTTTTCGGGTGTGATTGATTTAGAAAAATAAACCTTTGGTTTCATAAATGTCCTCCTGTAATTCAGTGTAAATTAAGTGTGCGGCATCACAGCGATTCCGGCATGGAAAAGTTATGATATAGTTTCATTTTACCTTATAGACAAATTTTTTGCAAACAGCATTTGCATTTGCGGCATAAATCGCAATATAGTTTCCGGTAAAACAACCACCTGTTTCTGTGGTCAGATACTGTGTTTCGCCTGAACTATTCAAAGCTGCTGGTTACCAGATAAAAGTCATTTCCGATATTATAGAAAAAAATGTAACAGTTCAGCCTTCGGCTTCCTGTTACAGGCATCAAGCCATGCAAAACCACTTCGTGGTGGCTTGATGCATCTCTACCTATATGTTATTTCACGGACTTTGCAGCCAGTGCAAAGTCCTGGGCTGAACTGTTACAAAAAAATAATAAAAATTTTATATTAGAGTTAACAATTTGCGAAAAATATGGTACACTTTATAAGTGTACAACTTTAAAAGATTAAAGCGAAGGAGAATATAAAATGGCAAATTATTATCAACCAGAAATTGAAACGATGCCAGTAGAGCAGATACAGGCTTTGCAAAGCGAGCGATTGACAGCACAGGTAAAATTCGTGTATGAAAACGTGAAATTCTACCATGACAAAATGGATGCGTTGGGAGTGAAGCCGGAGGATGTGAATGGCATAGAGGACTTACATAAGCTCCCGTTTATTGATAAGAATGATTTAAGGGATCAGTATCCGTATGGGCTGTTGGGAGTGCCCTTGTCCGAATGTGTCCGGATTCAGTCAACGAGCGGAACAACAGGCAGGCGTGTTGTGTCGTTTTACACGCAGGAGGATATTGATGTGTGGGAGGAGTGCTGTGCGAGGGCAATTGTGGCGGCAGGCGGTACGAAAGATGATGTGTGCCATGTCTGCTACGGCTATGGGCTTTTTACAGGGGGACCGGGCTTAAATGGCGGTTCGCACAAAGTAGGGTGCCTGACACTCCCGATGTCTTCTGGAAATACAGAGCGCCAGCTTCAGTTTATGACAGACCTTGGTTCCACCATTCTCTGCTGTACGCCGTCATATGCTGCAAATCTCGGCGAGACAATCAATGAGAGAGGGCTTAGGGATCAGATTAAGTTAAAGGCAGGAATATTTGGTGCAGAGCCGTGGACGGAGGAAATGAGAAAGAACATTGAAAAGGCACTGGGCATCAAGGCATATGACATTTATGGGCTTACGGAAATATCGGGACCGGGCGTTTCCTTTGAGTGTGAGGAACAGCAGGGAATGCACATTCAGGAGGATCACTTTATTCCCGAAATTATCAATCCGGACACAGGTGAAGTGCTTCCGGAAGGGGAGATAGGAGAGCTTGTATTTACATGTATTACCAAAAAGGCGTTCCCGCTTTTGCGGTACCGCACGCGTGACCTTTGTTACCTGACCAGAAAGAAATGTTCATGCGGACGTACCCATATCCGTATGCATAAACCGATGGGCAGAAGCGATGACATGATGGTAGTAAAAGGTGTCAATGTATGGCCTTCACAGATTGAGGCAGTTTTGCTCAATAAGGGCTATGAGGCAAATTACCAGATTTTTGTTGACCGTATAGGAAATAACGATACCATTGAAGTGCAGGTGGAAAAGACACCGGAGATGGCGGCAGATGCAGGCTTTAATACTGCGGAGCGGGAAAAATCCATCGTGGCAGGATTAAAGTCCATGCTTGGCATTAAGGTAGATGTAAAAATCATAGAACCAAAAACGATTACAAGAAGTGAGGGCAAAGCGGTTCGCGTGTTTGACAAGAGGGATTTGTATAATAAATAAAAGCAGCCGGACAGGGGAATCCTGTCCGGTTAACTTATGTCCTTTTTGTTTTTGTCCGAGAATACAAAGTAGGACTGGATAGAGGTGGCGACCATTGTACCGTCTGCCTTGTAGACATTTACCTCATAGACAGCAATTGTCGAACCATACTTGATTTCTTTTGCCTCGGCGACCAGCTTTTCTGTGTTGCGTGCAGGCGCAAGATAATGAATATTGCTATCGACTGTCACAACACTGTTACCGTGTGTCAGGGCGGCACTTCCGCCGATTGTGTCGGCAAGGGCAAAGGTGCATCCGCCGTGTACGCTGCCGAGTGGATTCAGGATTTCAGGTCTTAAGGGCATTTCACCCTTACAGTATCCCTCGGAAAGTTCTGTGATTCGCATATCAAGCAGTTGGATAAAACCAAGGGTGCCATAAAAGTGATTTTTTATTGCATCATAATTATTTTCTAGACTTTTCATATTGACTGTCCTTCCTTTTTGTTGAACATGAAATATAGTTTAACCAGTTTTTTGAAAAAATCGGCTGACAAATCGCATCTCTTTATTTCATAGTGTGTCTTAAAAAAAGAAAAACTCCCAAAAGCGGACTGAACCAACGCTTTTTGCGAGTTTTAGTGGAGTAGACGGGAGTCGAACCCGTGTCCAAAAAACCATCCCATGTACTTCTACAGGTTTAGTTGATTGTTTTGGGCTAAGCCCGGTTCCCTTCCGCCTAGGCGAATCAACGCCCCTAAACGGTCAGTAGCTTCATAGTACGCCCACATACGCAAAGCTTAGTAAGTGTCGTTTCCTACATAAATGATGCCTGGCTCCCAATGTGTAGGTGCACTAGGTCAGACAGCAGCCATTAGGCTGCGTATGCTAAATTATCTTCAGCGTTTAATTTTAATTTTGGAATTAACGCATGCCTGCGACCTGCTTCTCCATCTTCAAGTTCCCTGTCGAAACCTTTACTACCCCTTGATTAATCAAGGTTAGTTTATGATATCAGAAAGTTGGAAGATAGTCAAGTAAAAATATAAAAAAAATTTGTGCTGCCAGAGTAACAGTTCAGCCCAGGACTTTGCATTTACTGCAAAGTCCGTGAAATAGCGTAATGGTAGAGATGCATCAAGCCACCACGAAGTGGTTATGCATGGCTTGATGCCTGTAACAGGAAGCCGAAGGCTGAACTGTTACCTGCCAGAATGCAAAAAGTAGGTGGAGCAGGAACGAAAATGTTTGTATTTTGATGTTTTTTTGTGTAAGATATAGTAAATGGCAGTATTTGCGCGTGCCATGATATAAAGCATGTACAGGAGGGATAAGCGCTATGAGGAAAGTATACAGACAAATAATGAATCTGATACTGGCAGCTGCAATTATAATCGGTTTTTCAGCTGACTCCTTGATGACCGAGGCAGCGGAGGGCAGGACGAGCGGTGCTAGGGCAGAAAGTGTGGAAACAGGCAGTATGGAAGTACACTTTCTGGATGTCGGGCAGGGTGATGCCACGTTGATTATGTGTGACGGGCATTCCATGCTGATTGATGCGGGAGATTACACAAAGGCGACTGCAATACAAAATTATTTAAAAAAACAAAAAATCAATAAACTGGATTATTTGATTTTTACACATCCGGACTCGGATCATATAGGCGGGGCGCCGGTTATCATTACAAAGTTTGATGTTGACAAAGTATTTCTGTCAAATTTTGAGAAAGACAACAAGACATATCAGAAAATGATACAGGCGCTTGACAATAAGCACCTGAAATATACCACGCCGAAAGTCGGGACACAGTATACTCTCGGGACGGCTAAGATAACGATTCTGGCGCCGAACGACAGCTACGATAACCCAAATGATGCTTCGATTGCACTGACAGTTGCGCATGGGGGGAACAAGTTCCTGTTTACTGGTGATGCGGAAGAAAACGCGGAGAAGGACATACTGGCAAACGGCATTGACGTTTCGGCAGATGTTTACAAAGCGGGGCATCACGGAAGCCGGACATCCACGTCGCAGGAATTTTTTAAAGCGGTTGATCCATCCTATGCAGTCATTAGCTGTGGAACAGACAACTCATATGGACATCCGCATGCGGAGACCATGAATACATTCCGGATGAACGGGGTGGATGTGTACAGGACAGATGAGGAAGGAACCATTGTGGCGGTTTCTGACGGGAAAGAGATTACGTTTAATGTTCCGGCATCTGAGACATGGAAAGCAGGAGAGCCAAACGGAAATTCTTCTGTGTGGGAGGCGCCGGACAAAAATTCCGGGAATCAGAATGCCCCTGTGATTACAGAACCGGAAAAGAAAGAAGAACGTTCGGATACAAACGAAATCACTTATGTCCTAAATACGAAGACGAAAAAATTTCACAAGCCTTCCTGCAGTTCCCTGCCGACTGTAAACAGAAAGGACTCGTCGGAAAGCAGGGAGGATATCATTGCAAAAGGCTATGTGCCGTGCAAACGATGTAACCCATAATATTTACAGGTGTACATAAGGTATGGATACAGGTATAATTATAACGAAACAGATATATTTTATAAAGGAGAGGGTGTTGGAATGAACATTACAATTACAGGAAATCTTGGAAGCGGCAAATCGAGCGTGGCAAAGATATTAAAGGAAAAGGGATATGAGTATTCTTCGACAGGAAATGTTTTCAGGCAGCTTGCCATGGAAAAGGGCATATCCGTTGAAGAATTTAATAAGCAGGTAAATGAGGCGGCAAGCCGCGGCGACCACTCTGTAGACAAAATGATTGATGACACGACAACAAGAATCAGCGAGGAGCGGGACAATGTTGTGTTTGATTCCCGCCTTGCGTGGCATTTTGCGTCCAAAAGTTTCAAGATATTTATTATAACGGACATTGATGAGGCAAGCCGCAGGGTTTTCCACGACAGTCTGCGGGCAAACTCGGAGTCGTATGAGTCTCAGGAGGCATGCAGGAAGGCACTTATCAACAGGCAGAAGCTTGAGACGGTTCGCTATAAGGAAGTGTATGGCATTGATTACTATGACATGAGCAACTACAATCTGGTAATCGAAAGCACCAATGCGGCGCCAGATGAGATTGTGCAGGAAATATTGGATAAAATGGCGGATTACCAAAGTGGAATGTTTGAGAAAATGATGGAGCTGAATCCCTCGTCTGTCATGGTACCGGATTCGGATGTATCGGATGCGGATGTCGTTTCCGTTGTGGAAAAAAATGGTACATTTACACTGAGTGCTGGTAAGAATAAGCTTGATGAAGCTGTTTCGCGTGGGATGAAATTTGTGCAGGTGAAGATATCCGGTGCAGAACCTGGCGGAGAGGACAGTTTCATGAATTTTACAAGAATGTAGTGAAAAACATAAAAAATGGATGCGTTACACATCCATTTTTTATGTTTTATTTTGTTATTTCCATAAAAGCATAATCTTTTAATACACTGTTCCATATCTTGTATGCACGGCTGTTTTCATGTACATAGCTGTCTGAACTGTATTCTGGGCGAATTGCATTGTCTGGTCCCATCAGATGCTCGGAGATGTTGATAAATCCCCAGCCGTTCTGCATGCAGATCTCCTGCAGAAGGATATTGGCGGTCTGAATGGACTCATTGCTCAGATATCCGGTGTTGACACCGCTCGTGATACAGGGGATGGAAAGTACATAAACCTGTAATCCGGGCGTTTTTGCCATTATTCTTGTAATCAGTGTCTGCATATCCGAAACAAACTGAGTTGGGGAGCTGCATGTCAGATCGTTCATTCCGTAGCAGATAAACATTTTTGAAATATTTGGAAGCTGGGAAACAGAGTCTTCGATATACTGTACTTGTCCGTTGTGTATCGGCATAATGCCGGCATGCTCGGTCAGGGCATTTGGGGATATGGCTGCTTTGGCAGAGCAGCTTACCCTTGCCAGAAAGTATGTAGAATCGGATGCGATGGACTCATGCGTTCTGCAGTAGTCTTTAAATCCGACGGTGAGGGAATCCCCCACGAACACAGAATTTGCAAAGAAAGCATTTTCAGAAATCATTCCGCTTGCAACAATTTCATTAAATTTTTGTTCATCAATATTTCCGTTGGTATAATTATCTACAAGGTATAGATTTAATCGCGCCGTAAGACTGTCTGTAAGATTTTCATTTGCCAGGGCGGCACCCGTTATAGGCTGAATGATGGAGAACGCAGGCATATTTACCAGTTCCTCGGCATATACTGTTGATGGAGTAAGAATCAGCATACATATAAAGAGTGCTAGTACTGAATTGGTATATTTTTTCATGGCAAAGCTCCTTTCATGACGGTTAACAAAATGACTATATATCGTAGTATGTGTAAAATGCCAAAGGCAATATCAACAACATATAGAACCTCAGCCTTAGCTTATTATATATGCAGAAGCATATTAATTCAATACTAATATTAAAAAAATATTTCAAAATTATTCCGAAAAAGTGAACAAACCCAAAATATTATCAGAAAAGCGCCATTTTATGACACAAAGTTGTAAAATATATGCGGAATGTCATAAATTGGAAAACAAGTATTGCGTTTTATAAATACTTCACTATAATTATAGAAAGGAAACTCGTAAATATCAATGAAATATGAAAAAATTTGTTTTTGCAAAAGATGCGGGACACTTGACTATGCAGATGAAAAGTGCCCAAAATGCGGCAGTTTGGAGATTCAGGAGGCAAGTATGGATTTCCTGCTGTTTGGAAATGTGATAAGAGATGTGACAAAATTATCAGAAAACATTGACTATTGTACAGATTAGATATAAAATTATATATGTAAATTATTGTGCTTTGCTTTTTACAATATTTTATGGACGTAAGATTAAAGTTTTATGAAATGGAAGGGGTGCCCGCATGGCTGAGGAATTCAATTTAGACGGAATGGTGGACATATATATTTATGAGAATGGCCAGCTTTTAGAGAATTTGGAAGAAATTGTACTGGAAACCAAGGATGATGATGCGTTTGACGAAAACAGTATTAACGAGATATTCAGGATAATGCATACCATCAAGGGATCTTCTGGTGTTATGATGTATGATAATATTATGAAGGTGTCCCACAAGCTGGAAGATATATTCTACTACTTGAGAGAAAACATCGGCATCGAAGAACCACATATGGAACTTACAGAGATTGTGTTCCAGGTTTTGGATTTTATAAACGGGGAAATGGAAAAGATAAAGGACGGAAATGACCCTGATGGGGACAATTCCGAGCTGATTGTGATGATGGAGAAATTCCTTGAAAAGCTCAAGGGTGTGATATCATCGTCAAAGGAAGAACCCGCACCGGAAGTGAAGGCAGAGCCTGCCAAAACGGACGCGGCAATGGAACTGGGACCGAATCAGTTCTATATAGCGCCACAGGCGTCAGGAGCGGCAAGATGTTTCCGCATTAAAATTACATACCATGAGGATACGCAGATGAGTAATCTGCGCGCCTATTCTGCTACATATGCTTTAAAAGAGTTTACAGAGGATGTGCATTACACACCAGAAGATATTTTGACGGATGAGACTTGCTCGGAAACGATTCTGGCGGAAGGTTTTCTGATGCTGGTACGTGGTGATTTTACCGAGAGCAAGCTTCATGACCTCCTTGACACGACTTCCGAGATAAGCGGAATTGAGATTGAGGAGTGCTCGAATGCAGAGTTCGAGAGAGGATTTTCGGATGAACCTGTTGCGGATGCAGCAGAACCTGTTGTCGCAGCACCGGAGATACCAAAGGTAGAAAAAGAACCTCAGCCTGGTGATTATGTCATTCAGAAAGAGGCAGGAAAAGCAAAGCAGATAACCAAGAAAAAGAAGAAAGAGACCAAGCAGGCATTTATGAGCGTCAGCATCGATAAGATGAACAGCCTGATGAACCTGATGGGAGAAATGGTTATTGCCGAATCAGTAGTGCTTCAAAATCCGGATTTACAGGTGCCGAACCTTGATCTTTCCAATTTCCAGAAAGCAGCATCGCAGCTGTCGAAGATAACGACTGAAATGCAGGAGCTTATTATGTCGATGCGTATGATGCCGCTCACCAATACGTTCCAGAAGATGAACAGAACGGTATTTGACATGTCTAGAAAGCTTGGAAAAAATATTGAGTTTGAGATGATAGGCGATACGACAGAAGTTGATAAGAACATTATCGAGAACATTTCGGATCCGTTGATGCACTTGGTTAGAAATTCCGTGGATCACGGAGTGGAGACGCCGGAGGAGAGAACGGCTGCCGGAAAGAAAGAGCCTGCCAAGGTTACGCTTGAAGCCAAGAATGAAGGCGGAAAGGTATGGATTTCCGTAAGAGATAACGGAAAAGGCCTTAACAGAAATAAACTATACAAGAAAGCTTGGGAGAACGGTATTCTTCCAGACAACCGTATTGAGAGCGACTACACAGACAAGGAGATATTCCAGTTTATTACATTCCCCGGATTTTCCACGAAAGAGAAAGTTACAGAGTTCTCCGGACGTGGCGTGGGTATGGACGTAGTGGTTAAGAATATCCAGAAAATTGGCGGTGTGCTTGACATTGATTCCATCGAGGGCGAAGGAACCACGATGACGATGAAGATTCCACTGACAATGGCAATTATTGACGGTATTGTCATGAGGAACGGTAATACCAAGTTTGTTATGGAAACGGGTGCGATTAAGCAGTTCATACGTGTGACAGACGATCAGATCATACATGAACCGAATGGTGAAGAATATGTCATGATACGAGGTGAATGTTATCCGATTCTCAGACTGAGCCAGAAGTATGATCTGGAAGATGCTGTGACAGACATTGAAGATGGTGTAATGCTTCTTCTTGAATATGAAGGAAATTCGCTTTGTGTACTGATAGACGAATTGATTGGAACGCAGGAGATCGTTGTAAAACCGATACCGCCTTATGTGAAGAAAGTGCATGGCATCTCTGGCTGTACACAGCTCGGGGACGGTAGCATTGCACTGATACTCGATGTAAGCGGTTTGATGCAGGATTAATTGGATGGAGGAAAACTACATGGATGCTGGTCAAAAGGAATTTTTGGAAGGAAAAGGCTTTGATGTAGACGGAACCATGAAACGATTTTTAAATAATGAGGCACTTTATTTCAAGTGCCTCAAGAAGTTTCTTGATGATTCCAGTTTTGACAAACTGAAGGAAGCTTATGAAAAGGGAAACAGCAAGGAAGCTTTTGAGGGGGCACATACCATGAAGGGATTTGTGTCAAATCTTGGAATCAATGATTTGTATCATTTGCTGATACCGATGGTGGAGAAACTAAGGGCTCAGGATATGAATCTGGATGACGAGATGAAGCAGCTTGAAGTATTATATCAGGATACCTATAAAATCATAGAGGAGCTCTGATTGCATTCCACTACTTTTGTCGGGGACAGGTTACTGTTCGGACAACCACATAAACAGTGGGAAGAACAGGGCAGTGACTGACAGATAGCAGTGAAAGGCAGGGAATGCGAATGGCAGACAAGACAGGATGGGTTGTGGACGGATTTCAGTTTGGAACCGAGGATGATGCAGTGCTTGCCAGAAATGAAAAGCTGCGCATAGAGCGAATTGAAGAGAAAATGGATTACCAAAATCCGGAAATGGTAAGCGCGGTATACAAAAAGGCAATTGACAACCGAGTATTTAAGACGCCGGTTGGGTATCATTATCTGAAAAAACTTCAGCAGGTGCTTGTTGAGGAGTCGGCAGAAGACGAGGCCGTTGCAGATATTCCGGTGTCCGGTGTGTACAGTATGCGTGAGAGCGCAAACCAGACTGTCGAGAGAATAAAGGCAAGTAAAAAGCCAGTAAAAAAAGAAAAACCAAAACAGGAATTTTTTAGCAGAAAAACTTCAATAATAATAAATATCGGTCTGTTGATTCTGGTTCTTATAATGTTCGTGATATCGACGACAGGCTCCAATCCAACCGTATTAAATTATGAGAGGACTATTCAGGATCGCTACGTTGAATGGGAACGTCAGCTGTCAGACAGAGAGAAAGTAATTCGGGAAAAGGAAAAGGAGCTTTTGATTGCCGAGTAAACAACCGAAAATAAAATGAGGATATGGTTTTGATATGATGAAGCTCAAAATACTTGTGGTAGATGACGAGAGCAGAATGCGCAAGCTTGTAAAGGATTTCCTTGTAAAACAAAATTATGAGGTGTTGGAAGCAGGTGACGGAAGTGAGGCGCTTGACATTTTTTTTGAGAATCAGGATATAGCGCTGATAATTCTTGATGTGATGATGCCTAAGATGGACGGGTGGCAGGTGTGCAGGGAAGTGAGAAATTATTCTAAGGTTCCGATTATTATGCTTACGGCACGCACGGATGAGCGGGATGAGCTTCAGGGATTCCAGCTGGGAGTGGACGAGTATATTGCCAAGCCATTCAGCCCTAAAATACTGGTGGCGCGGGTGGAAGCAATATTGCGCAGGACATGCCAGACGGCAGAAACGGATATTCTGGAATACGGCGGAATTTCCATCGACAAGGCAGCGCACGTAGTTACAATAGATGAAAAGAACGTTGACCTAAGCTTTAAGGAATTTGAACTTTTGACATATTTTATGGAAAATAAGGGAATTGCACTATCAAGGGAGAAAATCTTAAATAGTGTATGGAATTATGATTATTTTGGCGATGCCAGAACGATAGACACACATGTGAAAAAACTCAGAAGCAAGATGGGGGAAAAAGGAGAACTGATAAAGACCGTTTGGGGAATGGGCTATAAGCTTGAAGTGTAAAGAGCAGGTAAAAGATATGAAACATTCTATAAAGCGGGAGATTGCCCTTATATTTAGCGCTGTTATGGCGGGTACGATCATTCTCTGCCTGATTATCAATAACAGCTTTCTTGAAAATTTTTATATACAGAATAAGAGACATGCAATTAAGGACGCTTATTCAAGAATTAACGAAGTGGTGACAAACGGGGATATCACATCGGAGGAATTCGATATTGAACTGCGCAAAACATGTGACATGTATAATATCGGTCTTCTGGTAATTGATGTGGGGTCGAATATTATTAAGTCCAGCACAAGAGATGCAGACAAACTCCTGCGCAGACTGTACGACAATTTTTTTAAACCATCCAGCGATACCGTTTATCTGGATGATAACAACAACTATTCTCTGGCGACTGTAATGGACAAATCAACAGCTACAGAATATCTGGAAATGTGGGGGATTCTTGACAACGGCAATTTGTTCTTGATACGGTCACCGCTTGAAAGCATACGCGATAGCGTAAAGATTGCGAATCAGTTCCTTGCGTATGTGGGACTAGCGGCCGCACTAGTAAGCGCCGCACTGATATGGTTTGTGACAACAAGAATCACAAGGCCAATTATGGAATTGAAAAAAATATCCGAGAAGATGACAAAGCTGGATTTTGAGACGAAATATAAAAGCCGCGGACAAAATGAGATAGATTTGCTCGGGGAACATATCAATGAACTCTCGAGCGCATTGGAAAAGACAATATGTGAACTAAAGACCGCAAACAATGAATTGAAGCGCGATATTGAGAAAAAAGAGCAGATAGATGAAATGCGCAAAGAGTTTCTTTCGAATGTCTCACATGAGCTGAAAACACCGATAGCGCTGATACAGGGCTATGCCGAGGGACTGAAGGAAGGCATCAGTGATGATGATGTGGAGAACAGGAATTTTTACTGTGATGTCATTATGGATGAGGCCGGTAAGATGAACACAATGGTCAAAAAGCTTCTCGATTTGAACCAGCTTGAGTTTGGCAATGACGTTGTGACAATGGAACGGTTTGACATTGTAGCGCTTGTCAGCAATTTTATGGCATCAGCAGATATTTTAATACATCAAAATGATATTACACTTCGTCTTGCCTGCCATGAACCGATTTATGTGTGGGCAGATGAGTTCAAGACAGAGGAAATTGTACGAAATTTTTTCAGTAATGCAATGAACCATGCAAATGGTGACAGAGTTATTGAGATTAAATATAGGCTTATTGAAGACGAAAATGCTAACAGGGTGCGTGTGAGCGTGTTTAATACAGGCGAACCGATACCGGAGGATGCACTTCCGCATATTTGGGAGAAATTCTATAAGGTAGATAAGGCAAGAACACGTGAGTATGGAGGCAGCGGAGTAGGATTATCTATCGTAAAGGCAATCATGGAATCCATGAATCAGCAGTACGGTGTTATCAATTATACCAATGGGGTAGAGTTCTGGTTTGAACTTGAGACCAAATAAATGGAGGTGTTCGTTTGAAAAAGGGGAAAGTTTTGGGGCTTTTTGCCATGTCGGCAATGCTGCTGACCGGCTGTGTGGATTCCATGCCGGAACTTACGGCAGAACAGTCTGAACTGGTTGCAGAATATGCGGCAGGGCTCATCTTAAAATACTCACCCAAATATAATTATAAAATTGTAAGTGAGGAGGAAGTGGCAGCGGCGAAGGCAGATTTGCAGGAGACGGACGAAACAGAGACTAACGTGGAAACAGAGACAGACCAGACGCAGGGGGAGGAGCAGGAGAATACAGGAACTGATGTGCCGCAGGAGGAGTCTCCGTCTGAGACGGAAGAAACGACAGAAGCAGAAATTGTGTCGTCTGCGGATATTGACCTGGCGGCAGAGCTTGGAATAGATGATGTGATTATCAGATTCCAGTCATTTGAATTATGTGATTCTTATCCACAGGAAAATACCGGATTCAGCGTGGATGCTGCCCAGGGAAAGAAACTGCTTGTGGTTCATTTTGACCTCGAAGGGTCGCCGGAGGAGGATGTGAACTGTAGTTTCTTTGAATACGGACTAAAGATTCGTATGAAAATAAATGAAATAGGCGCTGTCTCGGCGCTGAATACAATGATTCCAAATGATTTGATGTCTTATATGGATGTTGTTCCTGCAGGAGAGACGGTCGATACGGTGATTGTTGCAGAGATCGGAGAAATGACAGAGCAGGAAATTCATGACCTCACCTTACAAATATCCTCAGAAAATGGTCAAAGCTGTACTGTGAAATTAAAATAATTTTACCAGTTAAAAGAGGAGCGGAGAAATTGATAAAAATTTTCTGAAAATATTTGTATTTATTCCTATACATATGTTATAATTAATAAAAGATAAACACTCTGCAAAGCAGTGATAATAAAGAGATTGAAAATATGAATAAAAAACATGAAATATTTTCAATTGTCTGATAGAATGGAGGTTTAATATGGAGACTAAGATTCTCTTGGAAAATGGAACAAACGAGTTGGAAGTATTAGAATTTGTGGTGGACGGAAACTCATATGGTATTAATGTGGCAAAGATTAGAGAGATTATTCCGTACTCACCTGTTACACCTGTACCCAATGCGCATCCCAGCGTAGAAGGTATATTTATGCCGCGTGACGCGATGATTACGGCGATTGATTTGCGCAACTGTCTGCAGCGCGGGCAGTCTCAGCCGGGCGGTTTATTTATTATCACAAGCTTTAATAAACTGGATATTGCATTTCATGTTGATTCGGTAATTGGTATTCACAGGGTTTCATGGGTTGATATCATCAAGCCGGGTGCTACAGTTACCACGGCAGAGGACGGCATCTCGACAGGTATCATAAAGATTGACGGAAAGCTGATTATTATACTTGATTTTGAGAAGATTATTACGGACATTAATCCGGAGACCGGATTGAAAGTTACAGAGATTGAAGCCCTTGGGGAAAGAGAGGGGACGGAAGTTCCTATCCTGATTGCGGAGGATTCTTCACTTCTTAGAAAGCTTATCATTGACTCACTCAAGAAAGCCGGATATGATAATGTCATTAAGGCGGAGAACGGTGAGGAAGCATGGGAGTACATAGTAAAGTGCAGAGATGCAGGAACGCTGAACCATGATGTTAAGCTGCTTATTACAGATATTGAAATGCCTCTTATGGATGGACACCGCTTAACGAAGCTTGTCAAATCAGACGACGCGACAAAGCATATACCGGTAATTATTTTCTCATCACTTGTTAATGAAGAAATGAGAAGAAAGGGTGAAGATTTGGGTGCGGACGCACAGTTATCAAAACCTGAAATTGGCAATCTTGTAAAGGTTATTGACGAATTACTTGCAAGGTAGAAAGATAGAGCCGGGATAAATGCCCGGCTCTCATAAGTTAGGAGACGTCATGGACAGGACAGAAATGATCGAGATGCAAAAAATATTGTTGGAAAAGATTGCAGATGCGGATATGGTTCTGGTAGGTATCGGAGAGGAATTTAACGAGAGCTTTGGAGATATTGGTAAATTTCCAAGGCTTATGTCTGCGTTAGAGGAAGTGGATATCAATCAAACACTGGAATGGACTGTTCCCTTTTTGGAGCACCGCTTTCTGATAGAACATAATGATGGAAAGCTGATTGAGGCATACAAGGTGCTTTATGACATGATTAAAGACAAAAACTATTTTATAATTACAACTTGTATTGACGAGAATATCAAGAAAGCGGCTTTTGATGTGGATAGGGTCGTTGAGCCATGTGGAAATTATACGATGCTACAGTGTAGTGCGAAGTGCAGCAATGAGCTGTATTCTTCAGGAGAATTTTCGGAACTTGTGAATCAGGCAATCTTAGACGGGGTAGGGCTGGATTCGCTTGAAATTCCGACATGCCCTGTATGTGGGAAGCCATTGGCTTTCAATAATATATTGTGTGAGAATAACTACCTTGAGGATGGTTATCAAGTGCAGTGGGGCAAATATACGAAATGGCTTCAGATGACATTGAATAAAAAATTGTGTATTCTTGAATTGGGTGTAGAGATGAATTTACCCAATATTATAAGGTGGCCGTTTGAAAAGGTTGGATTCTACAATCAGAAAGCCAGCTTTTTCAGGATAAACGGCTCCCTCTACCAGCTGACAGAGGAGCTGGGGGAAAAAGGAGTAAGTATAAGTGAGAATGCAGTTGACTTTTTACTGGAATGCAGGGAGGGATTAACATGAGTTCAGAGGAGCATTATTTAAATGATTTGTTAAATTCCTTGTCGGAGTCGGTACATGCGAAATCAGAAGAATCAGTATCTGCTGATGCTTTAATCGAAAATGAAGATGCAGGGATATTCGGGATAGCTGCGGATTCATTGACATTGGGAAATGAGATAGCAGAGGAAAGCGTGGTACCGGAAGAACTACAGATATCGGAAGATTTTGCGATGGAGCAGTTAACGGCAGAAGATCCGGCAGTGGAAGAACCAATATTATTAGATGAGATAAATCTTGACTCAATCGAGATACCGGAGATATCTGAAATTCCTGATATGGAACTGCATGATTTAGATATAAAGATTGAGGGAGATTTGGATTCTTTGGAAATTCCCCAACTTGTTGGCAATGAAACGGATGGCATACAGACAGAGAACCCAGAAGTGGGAGAAACAATGAATCTGGCAGATACAGATCTGTCTAAATTGTGGGGGATGGACAAAGCGCCGGAAAATATAGGGCTGTCCGAGGTAACGGAAGAATTACATCTGGAAGATGCAGTGCTGCCTGAGATGGATGGAGAATTACATTCGGAAGATGCAGTGCTGCCTGAGATGGGTGGAGAATTACATCTGGAAGATGCAGTGCTGCCTGAGATGGATGGAGAATTACAGCTGGAAGATATAGAGATGACTGCTGGACTGCAGCTGGATAATATAGATTTGACCGAATTTGCAGAGACAGAAGACGAACTGAAATTAGAGGACATAGCGATAACCGAGGATGATCCGGCACAGCTGGATTTGTCGGAAATAGAAATGCTGAATTTGGGAGATGTGGAATTTCCTTCGTTTGATGCAGCAATACCAGAACAGATGGAAACAAGTGAACTGCTGCCGGATGATTTAGCGATGCCCGAATTATCGGAGACACCGGAGGAGCCGCAGCCAGAATACATAGAACAGCCAGAATTGCAGCTGGAGGACATTGTATTGCCGGAGTTAGAGCAACCAGAACCGGAGCCGGAACTGCAGCTGGAAGACATAACATTACCGGAATTAGAACAAGCAGAGCCGGAACTGCAACTGGAAGATATCGTGTTACCGGAATTAGAGCAACCAGAATTGGAATCAGAGTTACAGCTGGAAGACATCATATTGCCGGAGTTGGAGCAGCCGGAGCCGGAACTGCAGCTGGAAGACATAACATTGCCGGAATTAGAGCAAACGGAGTCGGAGTCGGAACTGCAGCTGGAAGACATAGTATTGCCGGAATTAGAGCAGCCAGAACCGGAGCCGGAACTGCAACTGGAAGATATAACATTGCCGGAATTAGAACAAACAGAACCGGAGCCGGAGCTACAGCTGGAAGATATCGTATTGCCGGAGTTGGAGCAGCCAGTTGATATAACGCAGCCGGAAGTAACGGAAGAGATACAAGAGATTCCGAAGACCGATGAAAATGTTACATTGGAGGATATAGGGATGCCAGAATTAGATGATGATTTGAAACTGGAAGATTTCGAAATGCCAGAGATACCAGATGATGATTCATTATTACAGAGTGACCTGAATATTGACGGTCTGGAAGAAGCCATACAGTCAGAAACAGAAACAGCTATGGCTGGAGAATTAAATATAGACGAATTTGATTTTGGGGATTCATCTTCTGATTTAGGTGTTTCAATGGAGCTGCCGGATGATTTGTCTTTATCGGATGACAGCAGTGGGGATCTTTCTGCCGGAATGGATGACAGTCTCGAGGACGTATTGAACATGCTGGATGATGATGCGGAACTTGCAGAAATCAATGATATGTTAAAGAAGTCAGATAATAATGAGCCTATTCAGGATGATATGATGGATATTCTGAATCAGATGGCGGATGATGAGGCGGCCTCCGTCAATGCAGGTGTCAAGCATGTTGATGATGAGGATGACGGCGGAGTGCCCCTGCCCGTTATCCCGGAATCTATCTTAAATCCGGACGGGGCAGGTTCGTCACAAGAATCATCAGGTGACAATGACATGAAGAAAAAGAGCAAGAAAAATGTAAAGAAAAAGAAAAAAGGCGATACAGAGGAGAATGAAGCGGAAGTTACAAAGGAGCCTGGAAAAATAGGAAAGTTCTTTAATCTGTTGACGGAAGAGCTGGTGCCGGAGCCGACAGAGGAGGAACTTGCGGCTGAAAAAGAGGCAAAACAGGCGAAAAAGAAAGAAGAACTGACGAAAAAAGAAGAAGAAAAACTTGCCAAGGAAGAAGAGAAGAAGGCCAAGGCGGAGGAGAAAGCAGCAGCAAACAAGGCAAAACAGGAGGCGGCGGCACAGAAAAAGAAGGAAAAGAAAGCTGCCAAGGAAGCAAAATTGGCGGCAAAACGTGCGGCAGAAGGTCCCAAGAAACGGATTCCGCCGAAAAAAATTGCAGCAGCAGCAGCCTTTGGTGCGTCTGTAGGCGGGGCAGTTATTCTGGCAGCAAATATTTTGTCCACGCAGGGATATCTTCAGAAAGCTAGAAACGCATATTATGACAAAGACTATAAGACTGTTTATCAGGCGATGTTTGGCATGGAACTTGACGAATCCAAAGACGAAGGCCTGATAAAGGCGAGAAGTGAAGTAATTTATAAGATTCAGAGAAGGTACGATTCTTATCAGATTAACTTAAAAATGGGGCGTGAGATGGAAGCGCTTGACGCACTTCTTCAGGGAATAGCGACCTATGACTATATTAATGCAGATGCGGAAAAGTATGGTGTGGCAGACGAGGTTGACGCGGTTAAGGAAACGATATTAAATACGCTTGCAGATAAATATAGTGTTGACGAGGCAAAGGCAAGAGAACTTATCAATACAGAGGATGCGTTGACTTATTCAATCGCATTGAGTGACATAATAGCAGCGAATTAGGATACCGTTTTGTGGTATCCTTTTCAACAGAAAGGCAGGAAATGCAAGATGGTGGCAATTATTGACTATGATGCCGGAAACATCAAAAGTGTGGAAAAGGCACTGATTTCATTGGGAGAATCAGCGGTAATCACGCGGGATCGGGAGACAATTTTAAATGCAGATAAAGTAATACTTCCGGGTGTGGGGGCGTTTGGTGACGCCATGGAAAAGATTCGAGGATATGGTCTGGAAGCGATAATCAAGGAAGTAATTGCAAAAAAAACGCCGTTTCTTGGCATTTGTCTTGGATTGCAGCTTTTGTTTGAATCAAGTGAGGAATCACCCGATGTAACAGGACTCGGAATTTTAAAAGGGAAAATCATTAAAATACCTGATGACCGCGGATTAAAGGTGCCGCAGATAGGGTGGAATTCCATTCGGTTTCCAAATAGCGGAAAGCTTTTTAAAGGGATAGCAGAGCATTCGTATGTATATTTTGTCCATTCCTATTATCTGCAGGCACAAGAGCCGGAAATTGTGGTGGCATCTACAGAGTATGCGGTAAATATTCATGCATCTGTCGAAAAAGAGAATGTATTTGCCTGCCAGTTTCATCCGGAAAAAAGTTCGGATGTCGGACTACATATACTGAAAAATTTTATAGAGCTGTGATAAAGCGCAGGAACGGATAAAGGGGTGGCAGGCAATGATTACAAAAAGAATTATTCCATGTCTGGATGTAAATAACGGACGGGTTGTAAAGGGCGTAAATTTCGTAAATCTGATTGATGCAGGAGATCCTGTTGCGATTGCTGCGGCATATGACAAGGCGGGAGCTGACGAAGTTGTTTTTCTTGATATTACAGCATCTTCAGACAATCGTGCTACCAAGGTTGATATGGTGCGCCGGGTGGCGGAAAAAGTATTTATACCATTTACGGTAGGCGGTGGTATTAGGACAGTGGATGATTTCAAAGCGATACTGCGTGAGGGGGCGGATAAGGTTGCAGTGAACAGTGCAGCCATTATGAATCCGGAACTAATCAGTGCGGCGGCAGACAAATTTGGCAGTCAGTGCGTGGTGGTTGCAATTGACGCAAAGAGAAGGGCAGACGGAAGCGGATGGAATATTTATAAGAACGGCGGCCGGGTCGATATGGGCATTGATGCAGTAGAGTGGGCAGTCAGGGCAAATCAGCTTGGAGCCGGGGAAATTCTTCTTACCAGTATGGACTGTGACGGGACGAAAAACGGTTATGATATTGAACTTACCAGAACAGTTTCGGAAAACGTGTCCATTCCGGTCATAGCCTCAGGCGGGGCAGGAAAGCTGGAACATTTTTATGATGCGTTTGCTGACGGCAAAGCGGACGCAGTGCTGGCGGCTTCGTTGTTTCATTTCAAAGAACTGGAAATCAGGGAAGTTAAGGCGTATTTGGAAAACAGAGGGATTTCGGTAAGAAATTGTTAAGACAGAACAGTTCAAAGTTAAGTCTTTATACAAAGGAGAGATGATTATGGCAATGTTGACAGATGACTGGCTGGAAGCGGTACAGGAAGAATTCCACAAACCTTATTACAAGGAGCTGTATCAATTTGTAAAAGATGAGTACAGCAAAGTGGTTGTATATCCTCCTTCTGACGATATATTTAATGCAATGCATTTTACGCCCCTGAGTAAGGTAAAAGTACTTTTGCTGGGGCAGGATCCATATCACAATGTAAATCAGGCACATGGTCTTAGTTTCTCAGTCCTTCCGAGCCAGCCTGAAATACCGCCATCTTTGCAGAATATTTATAAAGAGCTGAATGAAGATTTGGGATGTAGTATTCCAAATAATGGGTATTTAAAAAAATGGGCAGAGCAGGGCGTGCTGCTGCTGAATACGGTACTCACGGTGCGGGCACATCAGGCGAATTCCCATCAGGGAAAAGGCTGGGAAAAGTTTACGGATGCGGTGATACAGGCGGTGAATGCGCAGGACAGACCGATTGTATATCTGCTATGGGGAAAGCCTGCACAGAGTAAGATTCCGATGCTCACGAATCCAAAGCATTTGATTTTAAAAGCACCACATCCAAGTCCCTTATCTGCATACCGCGGCTTTTTTGGATGCAGACATTTTAGTCAGGCAAATGAATTTCTCAAGGCGAATGGGGTAGAACCCATTGATTGGCAAATTGAAAATATTTAAATTAAAAAGTATTATTATGCGATATCCTGTCCTTTTATGCATTGTGCTGTATAAAAGAGCAGAAAAGGCGGGATAAGTAATTATAATTATGCGAAAAATGACAGTGTTTGAAACTATTGACAAACGTTTTGTTTATAAGTATAATTAAATATGTCGTAAATATAAGCATATTTTAGCATGAAGGGCACATGCTTATATTAAATGGTAAGTAAGTGCAGTGAACAAAGGCGTTCATGTGCACTTTTTATTTTTTAAAAGATGCATACATAAGTGCAGTACTGGTATAGATGCCTTGATTGGTATTTATATAGATTCAAAACAGTAGCTATGAAGACAAGAGTAGTTACATAAAAATTTCTTAAAGGAGGAAACATTATGAAAAGAAAGTTACTGTCCGTACTTTTGGCTTCTTCAATGCTTGTCTCACTGACAGCATGTGGAGGCAGTGACGAAAGTGCGGTCACAAACAACGAAGATGCAGCGCCGCAGGCTCAGACAGAGACATCTGCCGGAACGGATGATGTAGCGGAACCTTCAACAGAAGCGGCTGACAGCACACAGGCCGGAGAGAGGCCTACAACGCCTCAGGGACAGCTGGTACTCGGTGCAATAACAGATCTGGAGCAGGATTTTTATGATCCTGTATACAACAGCAGCGCCACAAACTATAAGATAACTGAGAATGTTTTACATGGTTATACTACAGTTGTCACGACAAAAGAGGGCGAGTGGATTACCGACCCTATGGTTGTCTCAGATCTGAATACAGCAGATAACGAGGATGGTACGAAGACATTCACAATCACATTAAATGATGGCCTTACGTGGAGTGATAACTCTGCTGTCACTGCAAAGGATTATGCATTTGCCATGTTGCTTGAGTCCTCACCGGAAATGATGGGAGTGGATAATTACAGTGCAACGAGATATACATACTTGGAGGGCTATGATGAATTCAACGCCGGTGACACAAAGGCACTCAAGGGTGTGCATCTGATTGATGACAAGACATTCTCTGTCACAGTCAAGGCAGACGCGCTTCCTTACCATTATGACCTTGCTTATGCAGCTGTAACACCTAGACCAATTGCAGTCATTGCTCCTGGCTGTGATATGGAAGACTCAGAAGAAGGTGCTGCGATTACAGGAGATTTTACAACAGATGTCCTGTTAAAGACAATTGGTGATCCGGACACAGGTTACCGTTATAATCCGCAGGTAACATGTGGACCTTACAAGCTCGTGAGCTATGATGCGTCAAGCAGACAGGGTACATTTGAGGTAAATGAGAATTATGTCGGCAATTATGCCGGAATTAAGCCGATGATCAAAACGTTGATTATCAAGACTGTAAAGAGCGAGACACAGATTAACGAATTGAAGGCTGGAACAGTAGATCTGTTATTTGAAATCGGCGAGGCAGAGGGTATTGAACCGGGACTTGATCTTGTAGAGGAAGGGCTTGTACAGAAGCACACATATTTCCGTTCAGGATACGGACTGCTCCGTTTTGACTGTTCACAGTTCCCGACAGACTCTCAGAGTGTACGTCAGGCAGTCGCATACTGTCTTGACAGAAATGAGTTTGCAAGACAGTATAGTGGAGGATATGCAACTGTAGTTCATGGCGAGTATGGACTTGCACAGTGGGAATACCTTGATTCCAAAGACTGGATTGACGAGAACTTAAATACTTATGATAAAGACATTGAAAAAGCAAAGGAAGTGCTTGCAGCTGACGGATGGACACTCAATAAGGATGGCGGCGAGTACAAAGACGGCGACGGAACACGTTACAAAGAAGTAGATGGAGAGCTTAAGCCGCTTGAAATCCAGTGGTGCAGCACTGATGAGAACCCGGTATCAGAACTGCTCAGCACAATGCTTCCGGAGGCAA
This sequence comes from uncultured Lachnospiraceae bacterium, assembly GCA_910579275.1. Lineage (GTDB taxonomy): Bacteria > Bacillota > Clostridia > Lachnospirales > Lachnospiraceae > COE1. The sequence continues at coordinate 29,651 of CAJTTO010000003.1, read as the reverse complement.
TGAAGGAAGCGGGTATGGAGCTGAAGACTACCACAACAGATTTCCCGACACTTTTGACAGCTATGGATCATCAGGGTGAGACTGTATATAATATGTACAATCTTGCAACAGGTTTCTCTCTGCAGCATTCACCGTGGTACTATTATTCATGTGATGATAAGTGGATGGGCAACGGCTATAACTCTAGCTGGATTAGAGACGAGGAGCTTGAAGCGTCAGCGGTAGCTTTAAAGGCAATTCCTTTTGACGACAATGAGACATGGCTTGATGCATGGCGTACATTCCAGAAAACATGGAATGAGAAGCTGCCAGTGGTTCCTCTTTACTCAAATGAGTATCATGATTTTTATGCCAATAAGGTTCATGACTGGGATACTTCGGCTATCTGGGATTGGAGTGCTGCCGTGACTGAGGCATGGGTAGAAGAATAAAGGTAACAGAAAGCCGAAGGCTGAATTGTTACGAATAAAAGGCATTACACATTAAGCATAAAATGATAATAGGGAAGTATGGAAATGGTACTTCCCTATTATTAATAAAAATAGGAGGACTCCTAATATGCGGACTGGAAGATTTTTATTAAAAAGATTGGTTTACATTATATTTGTATTTTTTATCATTTCCATTTTAATGTTTGCCATTTATAAGGCAATGCCGGGCGATCCGGTGAAGATGATGCTGCAGGGCAATATAAAGCCGGAAGTTTATCAGCAGCAATATGATAATATGAGAGAGATGCTTGGACTTGACAAGCCCATTCCTGTGCAGTACGTGAAATGGATTACCAATATGCTCAGGGGTGATTTTGGCTATTCCACTGAATACAGGAGACCTGTGAAAGATGTCATCGGTGTGCCGATGCGCAACACGGTGCTTTTAAATATATTTTCAATGATTCTGGTATTTATGATTTCCATACCCCTTGGTATCACCACGGCGGTTAAGAAAAACAGTATTTTAGATAAAGTAGTACAGGTTGTGACGATTGTCGGATACAGTATACCGAGTTTCGTCATTGCACTGCTTGCCATCTATGTATTTGCAATACGTATTCCGCTTTTCCCGATTAGCGGTGTCAGGACTGCAGGATTTACGGGAACTGATTTTGAGATGTTTGTAGACATGGCAAAACATATGGCACTCCCTGTTCTTGTCATGTCGGTTGGGGGAATAGGAAGTATCACGCGTTATGTGAGGGCTTCTATGATTGAGGCGCTTCGCATGGATTATATTAGGACGGCGCGCTCGAAAGGATTGCGTGAAAAAGTGGTAATTTATGTACACGCATTCCGCAACGCATTGATACCGGTGGTAACCGTGACGACATGGTGGCTTATCGGATTGTTTGGCGGATCTGTTGTAATCGAGACGATCTTTGTATGGGATGGTCTTGGCAAGATGATGATTTCGGGACTGAATCAGAGAGATTTCTCTGTCGTACTTGCGATGCAGATGTTTTATGTTATTTTGTCGCTTGCCGGAAATGTTCTGATGGACATTGCATATACTCTTGTGGATCCAAGGGTGAAACTGGAAAACTAAGGAAAGGTGGAAAGTATATATGAAAAAAAATAAGAAATCCACTATGGCAAAAGCGACACAGCGAATGCTTGTAGGCGGTATGTTGTCAGAGGAACAGGAAGCAGTACTGACTCCGATACAGATGGTGTTTTTCAGTTTCATTAAGGATAAAATTGCCATGGTAGGTGTTTTCTGTTTCCTGTTTATATTTGCCTGCTGTATGATACTGCCAATATTCTATCCGATAGATATGTATTATCAAGATGTAACGCAGTCAAATGTGTCCCCTGGATTTGGTATGCTTAAAGTACCAAAGGCACTTTCGTCAGATGCCGGACAGCTTAGTCTTGGAAGCACATTTTCTGTTGGTATCGATAACGAAGGGCATGTCTATGAATGGGGGAATTTTCCGACAGACAAGCTGAAAAAGCTTCCAAAGGATATGGGAAAGCTGACACAGGTGTCGGCAGGACTTGACCATATTCTTGCCATAAATGAGAATGATGAAGTGATTACATGGGGCAATGACCGTATGGGACTAGAGGCGATTCCTGTTGAGCTTCGCATGGGAGAGAAACCCGTGAAAGTCTATGCAGGCTATCAGATGTCCCTTGCACTTACGGACAAGGGCAGACTTTACAGCTGGGGAAACAGTTACATTGTCGATATCAGATTCCCAGAGGGGGTTCAGGGACATATTACGTCATTTGATGCGAACAATGATATTGTTATTGCGCTTACCGATTCAAAGGAAGTGGTGCCGCTTACAAAAAAGGCGACATCATACGCGAAGATTCCTGATGGCGTGGCGGGTCATGCGGTCGATATGGCAATGTCAGATGAGAGTGTAGCTGCGATTACAGAGGATGGTCGTGTTTATGCATGGGGAAATAATATCAAGAAGACATGTGATGTTCCGGAGGAAATTCAGGGACATGTAAAGGCTATCGAGGGTGGACGATATCATTATACGGTTCTCCTTGATGACGGTTCCGTTGTCTCATGGGGAGACGGCACATTCGGACAGAATCAAGTTCCGTCAATTCAGGAACCGGTGAAAAAAATCAGCGCCGGATACTATGGAAATTATGCGATTGGCGAGAGCAATGCTGTGTACAGCTGGGGGCTTGACGGATATGTGATGGGAACGGACGATTTGGGACGTGACGTATTCCGGCGACTGCTTAAAGGCGGGCGTATGACAATGACAGTTGGTGCGATTGCCGTTATCATTTCCACTATTATTGGTGTTGTAGTTGGCGGTGTGTCAGGGTATAAGGGCGGAAAGGTCGACAATATCATGATGCGTCTGACCGAAATCGTGTCTTCTTTGCCATTTTTGCCGTTTGCCATTATCTTGTCGGCAATTATCGGAAACAGTATTACAGAGACACAGCGAATTATTATGATTATGGTGATTCTGGGATTTCTTTCATGGCCTGGTATCGCAAGACTGGTGCGAGGCAGTGTCTTGGCGGAAAGAGAGCAGGAGTTTGTCACTGCGGCAAAGGCGCTTGGCGTAAAAGAATTGGGAATTATTTTCCGCCACATTTTACCGAACGTTATCACGGTAATTATTGTAAACGCGACACTGGATTTCGCGACCTGTATGCTGACGGAATCATCATTGTCCTTTATTGGTTTTGGTGTAACAGAGCCGAACGCAACATGGGGAAATATGTTAAACAGTGCCAGAAATGCCACGGTTATTGAAAAGTACTGGTGGAGATGGGTGTTCCCGTCTATCGTTCTGGCTATCAGCACGATTAGTATTAACTGTATCGGTGACGGTCTGCGGGATGCCGTAGATCCTAAGTCCAAGGAAAGGTAGGTGATTGTATGAGTTTACTGGAAGTGAAACATCTGCGGACTTTTTTTAAGACGAAACGCGGTGTGGTAAAAGCAGTCAATGATGTCACCTATTCTTTGGAGCCGGGCGAGACGCTTGGGATTGTAGGTGAGAGCGGCAGTGGAAAAAGTGTTTCTGCCATGAGTATATTAAAGCTTCTGGATGGAAATGGCTATGTTGAGGGCGGTACCATCACCTTTAACGGCAAGGATGTAGTAAACTGCTCGCAGAAAGAGATGTATGCAATCCGGGGAAACGAAATATCTGTTATTTTTCAGGAGCCGATGACATCGCTCAATCCTGTGTTTACGATAGAGAAACAGATTGGTGAAGTATTCCGCGTGCATCAGGGAATGACAAAAAAACAGGCAAAGGCGGAGGCGGTGCACATGCTTTCGGAAGTCAAAATTCCGAATCCCGAGCGTGTGGCGAAGCAGTATCCGTTCCAGCTTTCTGGCGGTATGCGGCAGCGTGTCATGATTGCGATGGCGCTTGCGTGCAAGCCAAAGCTTCTGATTGCAGACGAGCCGACCACTGCGCTTGATGTTACCATTCAGGCACAGATTTTGAAGCTGATGAATGATTTGAAGGAAAAGATGGGAACAGCGATTTTGTTTATCACGCATGACCTCGGTGTCATTAATGAAATGGCGGACAAGGTTGCCGTGATGTATTGCGGACAGGTTGTCGAGATGGCAGATGCAAAAACAATCTTTACGGACGGCGTGTATTCTCATCCATATACAGAGGGACTGATGATTTCCATTCCAAGACTGGATACCCCGAAAGGAGTCCGGCTTGACCCGATTGACGGTGCAGTGCCCAACCCGCTTTACCTGCCGAAAGGATGTAAGTTTGCACCGCGCTGTAAGTATTGCACGAAAAAGTGTATGGAGGAGGAACCGGAGCTTCTTGAGGTGGAACCGAATCATCAGGTAAGATGTTTCTATGCGGAGAAGGCTGTCAGGAAGGAAACACCCCTTCAGAATGGAGGACAACATGCAGACTGAAAATAAAGCAACGGAAAATAAAAAAATTTTGATTAGCATCCGCGACATCAAACAATATTTTCCCGTCAAAAAATCAAGTTTTCGTGAAGAACAGAAGTATGTAAAAGCGAATGATGGAATTTCACTGGATATTTATGAGGGGGAAACGCTCGGACTCGTAGGGGAGTCCGGGTGTGGAAAATCCACGTTTGGCAGAACCATTTTACAGCTTTACCCTCAGACACATGGTGACATCCTTTTTGAAAAAGACGGGGAAATGATTAATTTAAAGGAGCAGCCTGCAGAGAAACTGCGTGCACTGCGGCGTGAAATGCAGCTGATTTTTCAGGATCCGTATTCTTCGCTGAATCCTAAAATGACGGCAGGGCAGATTATTGGTGAGGGACTCACGGCGCATGGCATTTATAAAAAGGGAGATACGGCGCTTCGTGATTATGTCATGGACGTGATGAAAAAGTGTGGTCTTGATACCTATATGTTTGGGCGCTATCCGCATCAGTTTTCCGGCGGTCAGCGCCAGAGAATCGGAATTGCGAGAAGCCTTGCGCTAAAGCCGCGTTTTGTCGTTTGCGACGAGGCGGTATCGGCACTGGATGTTTCCATACAGTCACAAATTCTGAATTTGCTGTCGGATTTAAAGGAGCAGGAACATCTTACGTACTTGTTTATTACGCATGACCTGAGCGTTGTAAAGTATATCAGTGACCGAATCGGCGTGATGTATCTGGGGAATCTGGTTGAACTGGCAAGCACGGAGGAGCTGTTTGAGCGGACGCTGCATCCATATACGAATGCGCTGCTGTCAGCAATCCCCACAACAGATGTGAATGACAAGAAGCGTGACAGAATCCTGTTGGAAGGCGATATCCCCAGCCCGGTTAATCCGCCGACAGGATGCAAATTCCACACAAGATGTTATAGGTGTCAGGAAAAGTGCAAACAGGAAGTGCCTTTGATGACCGATATGGGGAATAATCATATGGTAGCGTGCCATTATCCGTTGGAAAAACAAAAATAGTCGAATTGAAACAGGAAGCCGGAGACCGAATTGTTACGTCAAATTGGAGATGCGATATGTTTTTTAATAACAAGTTGAAACGTGTGCTGGATGTGGAAAAATCAGAGACGGAGTTTGCAGAACAGATGGAGGGCGTGGAGCTTGAGAAAGCAGACCGCCCAGCCTTGGTAATTGCTGCGTTCATTGTATTTATTCCTGCACTGCTGCTGGTAATTGGATTCTTTTTGCTTGTTATCTGGCTGTTTTTTGGCAGGTTTGTCTAAATATGGTATCCTTGTCGCAAGAAATTTTTAAGCCGGATATAGGAAGGTTCATGCTATGAAAAAAATTATAAGAGGAATTTATGAATGGTCAAAACTGATTCTGCTTGCCCTCGCGGTTGCATTTGGCTTAAAAAATTATGTCGTTGCGAGCGCGCTGGTGCCGACGGGTTCCATGGAGGAAACAGTAATGGCCGGGAGCAGAATCGTAATCAATCGGCTTGCATATCTGTACGATACGCCACAAAGAGGAGATATTGTTTCATTTTATTATCCTGATGATGGGAAAACGCTGTATTTAAAGCGTGTGATAGGACTTCCCGGAGAAGAAATCGAAGGTATTGACAGTAAAATATATATTGACGGAAAAGAAATCGGGGATTTCACCACAAAAGAATTTTATGAAGACTTCGGACCTTTTTCCGTTCCGGAAGACTGTTATTTTATGATGGGAGACAATCGCAGTAACTCATGGGACTCCAGATATTGGACGAATAAATTTGTGCATATAGATGAGATTGTCGGAAAAGCGGAATTTGAATATTATCCTGAGATGAAAGTCTTAAAGTAGAAACATAAAAAATCGAGTGTAAAAGCTCGATTTTTTATGTTTGAATAAAACGATATACGTTATCTTGCCAGCCATCCGCCGTCAACGGCAAGGGTGAAACCATGGATGTATGCGGCGGCGTCAGAGGCGAGAAAAATTGCTGCTCCGGTAATGTCTTCCGGAGTACCCCAGCGGCCTGCCGGAATGCGGTCAAGAATCTCCTCGCTCCGCTGTTCATCACTTCTCAGATTCTGGGTATTGTTTGTCGCCATATAGCCGGGGGCGATCGCGTTGACATTGATGTTGTATTTTGCCCATTCATTGGCAAGTGCTCTGGTAAGTCCCATGACAGCGCTCTTGCTTGCCGTGTAGGAAGGCACGCGGATTCCGCCCTGATAGCTTAGCATTGAAGCGATATTGATAATTTTACCTCCTTTGCTGTCTGCAATCCAATTTTTGGCAAATGCCTGTGAGAGGAAAAATACCATTTTTTCATTGATATTGATAACAGAATCCCAGTCTTCCATGGAGACGTCTGCTGCATCACATCTTTTGATGATTCCGGCATTATTCACAAGAATGTCAACACGGCTGTATGCGGATTCCGCTTTTTGTAATATGAGCGGAATTGCATTGATGTCAGAGAGGTCTGCGATGATTTCCGTGAAGTTTCCGCCAAGGGAAACGATTTTTTCGGCAGTTTCCTGACAGCTCCTTCTTGCGACCCCAATCACATTTGCGCCTGCCGCAGCGTAGGCGGTACAAATGCCTTGTCCCAGTCCTGTATTTGCCCCTGTCACAAGGGCTGTTTTTCCTTCGAGCGAGAACATACTTAGATTCTGTGGCATAGTATTGATTCCTTTCGTGTATTAATCTTTATGTATCATAATGTTATTGTCACTCTGTTCCGGACAAGTAAAAATCCTTGCAGAATTTGTTTCGCAAACGGATTTTTATTTGCGGATGACGGAGTGTGTTCGAACAACAATATTATAACATAAAACCTTGCCCTGCGATAGATGCAGTTATAGACTTTGTATTTTTAATATGCTATAATATTGTTACAATTCACACACCGTTATTATTTGACAACGATTTAGGCGTTTTAGGTGTTTTTCACGCAGGATTTCGCATTTACCAGAGCGGAATGGACAGCAGCGGAACAATGATTTTGATTGAAAAAGCGTATACCCCCGTTTTATATGGGGGTATTTTGGTGTAAAATCAGAGATTCTTGTAAGGTAGAAATGGAGAGTCATATGGTAAAAAGTATTGTCTTTGATATGGGAAATGTCCTTACCACATACAATGCAAGGGAATACATATACGGTTATGTAGACAATGAGGAGGATTTTAGGTGGATAAAGAATCATCTTTGCGCATCGGTAGAGTGGCTTCAGATGGACAGGGGAACCCTCACCGATAATGAAGCTGTTGCATCCATATGCAAAAGGATACCAGTACATCTTCATGACACGGTGGAGCGGTTTATAAAGGAGTACAGGATGGTTCAGCCTCCGAATCCTCCAATGGAAGCGTTGGTGGCAGAGTTGTCCCAGAATGGTTATGACTTATATCTTTTTTCGAACACGTCGCATCGTTTTCGAACTTTCGGCAGGAGTATAAAATCCATTGCATATATGAAAGGCATATGGATATCCTGTGAGCACGGACTGTTAAAACCAGAACCGGCAGCGTATGCCGACTTTTTCAAAACATTTTCCCTGAAGCCGGAAGCGTGTTTTTTCATTGACGATATGCCTGCAAACGTGGAGGCGGCCGGCAATCTGGGCATGGATGGATGTGTATATTATGGAGATGTAGAGGAACTTCGGAAATCCATGAAGAAAAAAGGGATTCATGTACAGGACGGGCGGGATGAAGATGGGGGAGTTTAGGAATGCAAAAGAAAAAGAAAGTAGTTTTATTATCAAGAGGGCATGTTGCGGCGCTTGTTGTTTTGGGATTTGGAATGATTTGTTTGCTGGGTGGACTGTTTTCCTGGATAAAACTACGTACAGCATTCAACATATCAAGGCTTGATACAGCAGACTTGCGGTTGGGGAAATACGTAAAGGGCGAGATTACACAATACGCAGGCAAGGATATAGAGACGATAGGAGGCGCTGTATTTTACGGTGTAAGTGCGTCAAGGGCATATGGAATTACTTTTTATGATGTGTATACCATTCCGGCAGCGGATGGGAAATATATTGAGGTTTTAATTGGCGACGAGACACTTCGGGATACACTCGGATCATATGAACGCGGGGTGGGCAGTGGTGCATTCTTTTTCGGAAAGGCAGAGAAAGTAAAATGCGACCAGAATTATGCCTTTTGGGAAAAGTCGGTCACGTTTGGAAGTGCGGACGAAGCGGAACAAAAGATTTGTGACAAATATGTAATTCGTGAGATTTATCCGGAAAGAATAAAGTACAGAATATATGCAGGACTTTCACTGATAATTACGGCGTTGCTTATGGTTTATGTGTGTGGTGGGGTGAATGTGCAGGAGGATAGTGACTGAGATACTCAGTAGGTTTTGTATGGGGGATACAACAGGAAGCCAAAGGCGGAATTGTAACATTGCATACTGTGGGTAATAAAAAAGGGATTGACAAAACAGGTCTATGAGTATAGACTTACCTTAATGGGTCTATACTCATAGACCTGCTTTGCTGAAATGGGAAAGAAGAGTTGGAAAGGGTGAAAGGAATGGAGAACTTGAAGCTGTGTGACAGCGATTATCGGTTTATGTCGATTGTGTGGGAGTACGCGCCGGTAAATTCCGGCGAACTGGTCAGACTGTGCGCCGAAAAGCTAGGATGGAAAAAGTCAACAACATATACGCAAATCAAGAAAATGTGTGCAAAGGGATATATAGATAACACACAGGCAACGGTCAATGTACGGATACCAAAAGAAAAGGTACAGTCCGAAGAGAGCGCTTATTTTGTGGAGCGAACTTTTGACGGTTCCCTTCCTGCATTTTTGACTGCTTTTCTTGGCGGACGAACCATATCAGAATCCGATGCCGAGAAAATTAAGAAGATGGTAGATGCGCATGTTGGTAAAGAAGAATAGGAAGTAACCGTTCAGGAGGTGGTAGCGTTGACCGTATTCACGATGTTATTTTTGAAGATATTTAACATGAGCCTGACGGCAGGTATTGTTATTTTGATGATATTGCCGGTAAGGTGTCTGCTGAAAAAGTTTCCATGTAATTTATCCTATGTGCTTTGGCTTGTTGTGGCATTCCGTCTGATGATTCCAGTATCTGTTGACGCGGGTATCAGTGTTTTTAACATGCATATTTTCGAATCTGATGAGACCGGAACGGACCGGAGCGGACCGGAAACAGATGCATTTCTGACCGGAAATGGAGACAGGGAAAATGGGGGGAGCAGCGATGGTATTGAAGACGATATGTATGCTCCGGCAGAGCTGTTTTTGGGGCATGATATGGCAGCCAGTGCACAACCTGCATACAAAGAGGATGACCTATATACAGGTGCAGCACATCCAATCAGCATAGTAAGGATATTGGCACTGTTTTGGCTTGCCGGAATTGTGACACTTGTGTCATATTCGGCGGCAGCACAAATTGCAATCAGAAAAAAAACCAGATATGGCATACGCCTTTATGAGAATGTATACGAATGTGATGATATACGCTCTCCTTTTGTGAATGGCATATTTTTACCAAGGATTTATATGCCGTTCAGGCTGGCTGAAAAGGAACGGCAGTTTGTACTTATGCATGAGCGTTATCATATTAAGAGGAAGGATTATCTTGTAAAGCGTGCTGCTTTCATGCTGGTGATTGTCCATTGGTTCAACCCTCTGGTATGGCTTGCATTCTGCCTGATGAGTGCCGACATGGAAATAAGCTGTGATGAGAAGGTGATATCGAAGTTAAGCATGGAAATGCGGAAAGAATACAGCAGACTGCTGCTTGCATTTGCTTCCAATAAAAGGCGGCTGCCGTCTTTTCCGCTGGCATTTGGAGAGGAGAATATTATGAAACGAATCAAGAATATTTTAGGATACCAAGAACCAGTGCGCTGGAAAATGCCAGTAGGAATGATAATAATTATGATTACAATGGCAGCATGTGCTACAGATGCTGCTGATACCAATGATGTATCTAAAACAGGCAGTCTAACAGAAACGAGAAGCGGATACGCGACTGTGTCAGAACATGAAAACGCGGCACATGAGACTGGTGAAACGAACGTGGAGCAGACGGACGACATAAATATGACACAAGTGTCACAAAAAGAAGGAAAAGACAAAGGGATTGCACACAGGGAAGCGCAGTGGGCGAAAAACACCATGTGCGACCATGAACTTTGCATACTGGATTATGCGGATGAGGAGACGATTGTTTTCCACATTTCAAGCGGACTGTTTCGATATGATTTACAGAGCCGCTGCATTACAGAAAGTCTCGATCTGCAGGCGCTTAGCTGTCAGCGGGTACAGACGGGCGGGACGATGAAAATAAATATTTTTCAGGATGAAAGCGGTGGTATGCGCGCTGCAATTTTACCTTATCCGTATACGCAGGAGGTCAGCTACATCTATGACTTTTCGGAGGATAAACTGTATTCGTATGATGAGACGCTTCTGGAAAACGATACATTGTTTGATGGCCTTGTTTCAAAGTATGATTTGGAAGACGCAGATTTTTCCAATAAATGGCGTGTTTCAGAGTATGTCTTACCATTGGAAAATAATACTTATGGCGTCATGGAGATTGAAAGTCTGCACCTTGACAGGATACGTTATAAAACAGGTGACGGGGAATGGCAGATATTTCCGGAAAAGCAGTCTACGCTGCCTGAACTTCTGAAACAGGATGACAGCTTTTACCAGTCCTTTGTTCTGAACACTGCGGATAATGTCCATCAGTGTATGCTGGAGTACACAGGTTTTTATAACGCACATGATTATGCCGGAATGTGTGCGCTTTCTACAGGACTTGAATATTCTGATACGCTTCAGAAGGAGTGGCGTACCCATACGGACAAGATAGGCGGCGGTTCCGTGTATGACGGTGTTGAAGGTGATTCTGTGACGTGGGTATATGATTACTTTGCGGACGAAGCGGACAAAGAATCAAAAGAGGTTGTTTATGTGACAGCCAGATATATAGATGGTCAGGGATGGAGGGTTGATTCTGTCCCGACAAAAAAAGCTCCGGAAAAAAAGGAAATCGTGCAGTGAATTTAGGGTTGACATTTTCTATAATCCATAGTATAGTGTTTCCGAAGAGTACTACTAATAAATGTATGAAAAAATAGAGCAACTGGTGGTGAAAAAATGGATAATGCTGCATTGGGTGCTTTGACGGAAAAGCTGGTACAGTTTGGGTTGACAAGACAGGAGGCGTCCATATATCTTTGCCTGCTGCGAAACAGGGAACTGTCAGGCTATGAAGTGTCAAAACTTACCGGAATATCGCGTTCTAACGTGTATGGCGCGCTTGCTGGTCTGGTGGAGGAAGGCGCAGCATACTTATTGGAGGGGGAGACCAACAAGTATACGGCGGTTTTGGCAGCCGATTTTTGTGAGAACAGGATTCGGCAGTTAACCAGACTGAAACAGGAAATTGTGTCGCAGGCTCCGCAGATAGGGGATAACTCGGAAGGCTACATCACAATCAGCAGCCACCGCCACATTATGGATAAGATATACAACATGCTTGAACATGTGGAATACAGGGTATATTTATCCATGCCTGCCGAATATCTTGAGCGGTTTCGGACGAATCTGGAGAAACTGGTATCGGAGGGGAAAAAGGTGGTACTTCTTATCAGTGAGCTTCCTGAAAAAGAAATAAAGGGATGCATCATATACCTGACCGATAAAAATGACAGGCAGCTGCGGCTGATAGTGGATTCCGGTTATGTACTTACCGGCGAGCTGACAGGCGACGTGACAGACAGTTGTTTGTACTGCGGTCAGAAGAATTTTGTGAATGTATTTAAGGAATCACTTCGCAACGAAATAAAGCTGATTGAATTAAAAAAGGAGCACGAATACGAAAAATGAAAAAAGAGGCATTTGTAACAAAAGAACAGATTGAGGAAATTGCCAGAACATATCCGACACCATTTCATATTTATGATGAAAAGGGCATTCGGGCGAATGCACAGGCACTGAAGGAAGCTTTTTCCTGGAATAAAGGTTTTAAGGAGTATTTTGCGGTAAAAGCAACCCCAAATCCGTTTTTGATTGATATTCTCCGTGAGTACGGCTGTGGCTGTGACTGTTCTTCCATGACGGAACTGATGCTGAGCAATGCGATGGGGGTAAAGGGATCGGATATCATGTTTTCCTCTAATGACACACCGGCGGAAGAATTTGAATATGCAGCAAAGATAGGTGCAACAATCAATCTGGATGATATCACGCATATTGACTTTCTGGAAAAGACAATCGGGAAACTGCCGGAGACCATTTCCTGCCGCTATAACCCAGGCGGGTTGTTTAAGATTACGACGGACATCATGGATAATCCGGGAGATGCGAAGTATGGATTTACTACTGAGCAGCTGTTTGAAGGGTTTCGGATTCTGAAGGAAAAGGGAGTAAAGAATTTTGGCATTCATGCGTTTCTGGCAAGCAACACCGTTACGAATGCATATTACCCGACGCTCGCAAAGACTTTGTTTGAATTAGCCGTAAAATTGAAAAATGACACAGGTGCGGATATTCAATTTATCAATCTGTCCGGCGGCATCGGCGTTCCATACAGACCCGACCAAGAGCCAAACGACATAAAGGCGATTGGTGAGGGTGTGCGAAAGGTCTATGAGGAAGTGCTTGTTCCGGCAGGAATGGGAGATGTGGCGATATACACGGAGCTTGGGCGCTTTATGATGGCTCCATATGGACATCTTGTAGTAAAAGCAATTCATGAAAAGCATACGCATAAGGAATATATTGGCGTGGATGCGTGTGCGGTAAATCTTATGCGGCCTGCCATGTATGGGGCATACCATCACATTACGGTACTGGGCAAGGAGAATCTGCCATGTGACTGCAAATATGATATTACAGGTTCGCTGTGTGAGAACAATGATAAGTTTGCAGTGGACAGAATGCTGCCCAAAATTGACATGGGGGACTATCTTGTCATCCACGATACAGGGGCACATGGATTTGCCATGGGATATAACTACAACGGAAAGCTCAAATCGGCAGAACTGTTGTTAAGGCAGGATGGAAGTGTACAGCTGATCAGACGTGCGGAGACACCAAAGGATTATTTTGCGACATTTGACTGTTTTGACATCTATAATAAATTTGAATTTTAAGCACAGCAAACGGGTAAGGAAAACTTACCCGTTTTTGGTTTTATCCATTGCCATATGCGTTCCGGTGGAGCTGCGTACAATAAGGCTTGGCCTTAACAGTGATCTGGATATGGGCACTTTTGCAATCAGCCAGTAAAGCGATGCGTAGGAGTTGCGCCCAAGGTCGATTCGGTTCTGGCTAATCGTGGTGAGGGCAGGTGAGATTTCCTCCGCAATGGGAAGGTTGTCAAAGCCCACGACACTCAGCTCCTGCGGAATTCTGATATGTAGCCTTTCACATTCTCTGATTACGCCAACCGCAAGAAGGTCATTGCCGCATAATATGGCTGTGGCGCCGTTTTTGATAAGGGTGGGAAGGTGGTATTTCGCGCTGTCTTCCACATAATGTCCGTAAGCGACCAGTTTTTCGTCAATTTCCAGTTCGTGGCTCTGCATACTGCTGGCATAAGCGTCATATCTGTTGACCGTGACCATGGAGTCAGGAGAACCGTTTAAAAGCGCAATTTTTGTGTGGCCTAATTTTGTTAGGTGATCAACCGCCAAATCAATGCCCTCAAAGCTGTCCGTTCCCACGTAGGCGACATTTGGGTTTTTACGGATGTAATTGTCAAAAAGAACAGTCGGAATGGTGGTGGACGCAAGCTGGGTTATCCATGGATCCTTCAGGGCAAAGCCAATCAGAAATCCGCCGTGGAAATTATTTTTGACCATGTACCTGTCGTAGGGATCGTGCAGCTGCAATAGCGGTGTCATGGGAACGATTATGACTTCCCAGTTGTCACGCACTGCCGCCTGCTTAAATCCCAGTATGATATCAAATCCGAAATCTCCTGGCATTTCATACTGCATGTTTTCGACAAAAATGCACAGGCGTTTTCTGGTTTCCTTCTTCATTCTCTTTGTGACATACCCCATTTCGATGGCGGTGTCAAGAACCAGTTTTTTTAATTCGGGGCTGATATCGTTTGCGTCGTTTAATCCCTTGGAAACTGTACTTGGGGCAATACCCAGACGGTTTGCGATGTCCTTTATTGTTATCATAGTTATAACTCTCTTTCGCACAAATTCGTTCTATAAAAATAAGTTTACATGATAATGAAAACGTTTTCAACTGATTCGGTTAAAAACATCTACTAAAATTATCAGTGAAATATGATAAAAATGTTACAAAAACAACGGCAATTGCAAATAAAGCTATTTGCAAAATATGTTTTATGCGGTATAATCTTACATGTAGGCAAAAGCGTGACGGCAGCTGCAAAAGAATGAAAAGGAGTACATAAAAATGGATAATGCATTTAACACACCGGCACAAGTGCTGGACGCAAATATGAGGGCAGGAGAGGGCAAGGCAAAGCTTCCCTTGTTAAAATGTATCCTGCTTGGTATAATGGCAGGTGCATTTATAGCGTTTGGCGGTGCATCGAGCAACGCGGCAGTACATAATATTGCAAATCAGGGACTTTCCAAGACGCTTGCAGGATGTATCTTCCCGGTAGGGCTGATGATGATTGTTTTTGTCGGCGGGGAGCTTTTCACAGGGGACTGCCTGATGATAGCGGGTGTGGCTGACAGGAAATTCAGCGTGCTTGCAATGATTAAGACACTTCTTATTGTTTTTTTCAGCAATATGGCAGGAGCTGTCATTATTGCGGCGCTTGTATATTGCAGCGGATTATTGGATTATACAAACGGGGCACTCGGCGCGTTCACGATTAAAGTGGCTTTCGGGAAAACGACAATCACGCCGTTTAAGGCAGTATGCTCGGGGATTCTATGCAATATCCTTGTGTGTATGGCGGTGCTTATGGCTACTGCGGCAAAGGATATTGCGGGCAAGGTATGGGCGATTTTCTTTCCAATCTGTGCATTTGTCATTGGCGGATGGGAGCACTGTGTGGCCAATATGTTTTACATTCCCGCCGGTATTTTTGCAAGCATGAATGGCAATTATGTTGCAAGGGCGGAGGAACTTTATGGCATAACCGCAGATCAAATTGCGGTAAATCTGAATATAGGTGGTTTTGTATCAAACCTGATACCCGTTACGGTAGGAAACATGCTGGGCGGTATGGTATTTATTGCACTGCCGCTGTACGCAATCCATAGAAGTAAAATCGTCAATAAAACGAAATAATATAATAACGTTGCTGGGGCGTGTTTGGAAGACACGCCCTGTCGCTTTTATGCACACGGAAAGGAAAAAGCAGCAAAAGGAGGATTTTTATGAATGATAAACTGACAAGAAATGATATCAAGAAGATGGAGGAGGAAATTGAACACAGAAAACTCGTCATACGCAAGGAAGCTTTGGAGGCAGTCAAAGAAGCAAGGGCGCAGGGGGATCTGAGCGAGAATTTTGAGTATTACGCGGCAAAAAAATACAAGAATCAGAATGAGAGCCGTATCCGGTATCTTGAGCGAATGATTAAGACTGCACAAATTATAGAGGATGACACGAAAGAGGATGAAATCGGTCTGAACAAAACAGTCGAGGTGGAGTTTGTGGAAGACGGAACGGTTGAGACATACCGTCTGGTAACCACTGTGCGGAACAATCCGTTGCAGGGGCTTATCAGCATTGAATCACCAATCGGAAAATCACTTGTCGGGCATAAGTGCGGTGACACAGTGCACGTACAGGTGAACAGCGACTTTGGTTATGATGTTGTGGTTAAGTCGGTTGTCAATACGCCGGATGACGATTCGATTGCGCTGAGAAAATTTTAAAACAGATAGGGAAAGGACATTGCAAGTGAACCTGATAAATATAGAAAATATTACCAAATATTATACCGATACGCCCCTTTTTAACAATGCATCCTTTACGGTGGACGAACAGGAAAAAATAGGAATCATAGGCATCAATGGGACTGGAAAAACGACTTTGCTGAAAATGCTGATTGGCGCTGAGGAACCGGACGAGGGAACAATCACAAGGGCAAACCACGCGGTAATCCGTTATCTTCCCCAGATTCCCGTGTTTCAGGAGGGCGCTTCCGTACTTGAGGCTGTTATGGACGGAAACCGCACACATGACAATGAGTGGTCATTGGAGAGTGATGCAAAGACGATGCTGCAAAAACTTGGTATCTGTGAATACGGGCAGAAAGTGGAACAGATGTCGGGTGGACAGCGCAAGAGAATCGCGCTTGCCAATACATTGCTGTCCACAGCAGATATACTGGTGCTTGATGAGCCGACAAACCATCTGGATTCCGCTATGGCAGACTGGCTGGAGGATTACCTGAAAAACTACAGGGGAGCACTCGTCATGGTGACTCATGACCGGTATTTTCTTGACAGTGTGTCCAACAGAATCGTGGAAATAGATAAGGGAAAGACATACAGTTACCAGACGAATTATTCGGGTTTTCTGGAGCTGAAGGCGCAGCGTGAAGACATGGAGCTTGCCACAGAGCGCAAACGGCAGAGTATACTGCGCGTGGAAATCGAATGGATGAAACGCGGCGCGCGCGCCAGAAGTACAAAGCAGAAGGCGCATATACAGCGCTATGAGGCACTGGCTTCCCAGAGAGGACCGCAGCAGGACGCGCAGCTTGAATTAAGTTCGGTGTCCACGCGTATGGGGAAAAGCACAGTGGAGCTGCGGCATATCACAAAAGGATATGGCGAAAAGAATTTGATTGCTGATTTCAGCTATATCTTTTTAAAGAATGACCGGATAGGGTTTATCGGTGAAAATGGGTGCGGAAAATCAACACTGATGAAACTCATATGCGGAATGGAACAGCCGGATTCGGGAGAGGTGGTAACAGGGCAGACAATCAAGATTGGATATTATGCACAGGAGATCAGAAATGACGAAAGTGCGGGACTTGCGTACATGAAACCTGACATGCGTGTCATTGATTATATCAGGAACACTGCGGAGTACGTGCAGACTGTGGACGGTTCCGTCTCGGCGTCCGTCATGCTTGACCGTTTTTTGTTTCCGCCGGAAAAGCAGTATGGGCAATTGGGAAAGCTTTCCGGCGGGGAAAGGCGCAGGCTGAACCTTCTGCGCGTGCTTATGGAAGCGCCCAATGTGCTCATTCTTGATGAGCCGACGAATGATTTGGACATACAGACGCTTACCGTTTTGGAAGATTATCTTGACCATTTTGATGGCATTGTGATTGTCGTTTCCCATGACCGATATTTTCTCGACCGAGTTGTGCGCCGCATTTTTGCCTTTCAGGATGGAGCCATCAGGCAGTACGAGGGCGGATTTACAGACTATCAGGCAAAAGTGCTGGCAGATAGTGTCGGCAGTGTAAAGGCGGAAACAGCTTCCAAGTCTGCCGCGAAGGACGCTGCAGATGACACAAGCTTGAAAAAGATAAAAAACCGTCAGGAAAAACAAAGGTTCTCTTACAAAGAACAGAAAGAGTATGAGACAATTGACGCAGAAATTGCAGCGCTTGAAGAAAAAATAAAAAAAATAGAAAGTGATATGACAGAGAATGCAAGAGATTTTGTGAAACTAAATGAGCTTGCAAAAGAGAAGGAAAAGACCGAGCTTCTTCTTGAGGAAAAAATGGAACGTTGGATGTATTTACAGGAACTGGCAGAAAAAATGTAACAGTTCAGCCTTCGGCTTCCTGTTACGGGCATCAAGCCATGCAAAACCACTTCGTGGTAGCTTGATGCATCTCTGCCACTATGCTATTTCACGGACTATGCAGTAAATGCAAAGTCCTAGGCTGAATTTTACGAAAAAATTGCAGAATAGGGCGGTTAAATGATGAATGAACCTCATCATTTAACCGCCCTGTATGACTGTATAGAAAAGGCTGTTCAAAAGTTACTGTTCAGACGTCCACCAAAGTAGTGGGAATCATGCGCCAAAATGCTTGCCCTTTAGCATTTTGTGTGCAAAATCTGTTATAATTCACACCTCAATCGCTTGTATGCCGATAAAAACTGGCGTGGGTGTGAATTGTAACGTTTAAAATGTGTAAAATTTGTGAATTCACAAAAAATGGGTTGACTATTTTGGGGGTATGGAATAGAATGTTAGGACACGAACAGTTCAAAGGCGAACAAACTAATATTCTTTATTGGCTATGGAAAGGCGGTGGGTATGATACGGAGAATTGTAGGAGACATAATCTTGACGAAGCTGATGGCAGGCAGGTCGGGCATATTATAAAGGAGCTGAACGGTGCCTTTAGAAAAATGTTCTTAAACAGCGGGACAGAGGCAGGGCTTGACGAAGTGACACTGATGCATGGCTGGATAATGGGCTATCTGCATCACAATCAGAATCGGGAGATTTATCAGAAAACAATTGAGTCGGAATTCAGTATCCGGCGGTCTACTGTGACAACGATTTTACAGCTCATGGAAAAGAAAGGGTATATCAGAAGGGAAGCAGTAGCGGGAGATGCCAGATTAAAAAAGATTGTCCTCACGCAGCAGGGAATGGAAACCGCGGAGAGGACAAAATCCATGATTGACAATATGGAGAAAAGCCTGACCGAAGGCATAGGGGAAAAGGAGCTTGCCGTTTTCCTTGAAGTTGCGGAAAAGCTGCTGCAAAATATGGGGCAGTAACGAACTGCGGTCATGCATCAATTAAAGTATTACAGGAAAGGAAGATGATTATGCTAAAAGTATTGGGCGCGCAAATTAAGGAATTTAAAAAAGATTCCATCCTTACGCCTGTTTTCATGATTTTAGAGGTTATCATGGAAATGATTATCCCACTGTTGATGGCATCCATTATTGATGATGGTGTCGATGCGGGAGACCTGAACCACATTTATAAAGTCGGCGGAATTATGATCGTAATGGCGCTAATCGGGCTGTGGGCAGGACTTATGGGGGCAAAGTTCGGAGCGAGGGCTTCCACAGGCTTTGCACGCAACCTCAGGAAGGCAATGTACGAAAATATTCAGACGTTTTCATTTTCAAATATTGACAAGTACTCCACATCAAGCCTGATAACAAGGCTGACAACAGATGTGACCAACATGCAGAACTCCTACCAGATGATTCTGCGTATGGCGATGAGAGCGCCGGCGTCCATGATTACTGCCATGGTTATGGCATTTTCGATTAACGCAAGACTGGCGAGTATTTATCTTGTCGCCGTGATATTCCTGTCCGTCTGCATTGCGTTTATTCTTCCGCGGGCAAACAGATATTTCAGACAGGTGTTTGAAAAATACGACGATTTGAACGCAAGTGTTCAGGAGAACGTATCAGCGATACGTGTTGTAAAGGCGTATGTGCGTGAAGATTACGAAAAGGATAAGTTTGCAAAGGCAAATCAAAACATTTACAATATGTTCCTAAAAGCGGAGAAACTTGTCGTCATCAATATGCCGCTTATGCAGGTAACCGTGTACAGCTGCATCCTGCTGATTTCATGGCTTGGGGCAAAGACAATTGTTGCAGGGGGACTTACGACAGGCGAGATGATGAGCCTGCTGGCATACTGTATGAATATCCTGATGAGCTTGATGATGGTTTCCATGATTATCGTGATGCTGTCCATGAGCTATGCGAGCGCAAAGCGTATTGCCGAGGTTCTGACAGAAAAGACAGATCTGAGCAATCCAGAGAACCCTGTGGAACATGTCAGGGACGGAAGCATAGTATTCCAAAATGTCTCTTTTGCCTACAACAAGGATGGCAAGCCGGTTTTGAATAATATTAATCTGGACATTAAATCGGGCGAGACAATCGGCATCATCGGCGGTACAGGCAGCGCAAAGTCAAGCCTTGTCAACCTCATCAGCCGTCTGTATGACGTCACGTCGGGGGAGCTTCTGGTAGGCGGTCTTGACGTGCGAAGGTACGATATGGAAGCACTGCGAAATCAGGTGGCGGTTGTGCTGCAGAAAAATGTATTATTCAGCGGCACGATACTTGAAAATCTCCGCTGGGGCAATAAGGAGGCTTCTGAGGAGGAATGCATCAGGGCATGCAGACTTGCCTGTGCAGATGAGTTCATACAAAAAATGCCGGACAAATACAATACTCATATAGAACAGGGCGGTGCGAATGTTTCGGGGGGACAGAAACAGAGGCTGTGCATTGCAAGGGCGCTGCTGAAAAAGCCCAAAATATTAATTCTCGATGACAGCACCAGTGCGGTGGACACAGCTACTGACGCAAAAATCAGAAAGGCGTTTGCGGAGGAGATTCCGGATACGACAAAGCTGATTATTGCACAGAGAGTAAGCAGCGTTCAAAATGCCGATCGAATCATTGTCATGGATAATGGCGCTGTAACTGCGTTTGCATCGCAGGATGTACTGCTAAAAGAAAGTCCGATTTACCGTGAGGTATATGAATCGCAGACAGGCGGCAATGCGGACTTTGACCAGAATGGAGGTGACAACTAATGCCGGGACCAGGACATCCAATGAGGGGACCAAGGGGGGAAAAACCCAAGATTGAAAATCCGGGAAAGCTTTTTAGAAGGCTTATGGGATATGTTCTTAAAAATTATACGCCGCATGTGGTGATTGTTGTCATATGTATTTTTGTGGGCGTGTTTGCAAATATTCAGGGCACATTGTTCATGCAGACCCTGATTGACAGTTACATTGTGCCGCTCCTCGGAACAGAGAATCCAGATTTTTCCGGGCTGGCGCATGCGATTTTCCGGGTGGCTTGTTTTTATGCCATAGGAGCGCTGTCGACCTACCTCTACAATAGAATCATGATTCTTGTAAGTCAGGGGACGATGCGCAATATCCGAAGCGATATGTTTAACAAGATGGAATCCCTGCCGATTAAGTATTTCGACACGCATCCGCATGGCGACATTATGTCAAGATATACAAACGATATTGACACATTAAGGCAGATGATAAGCCAGAGTATGCCGCAGTGCCTTAACAGCGCCATTACGATTGTCAGTGTTCTGGTCAGCATGATTGTGCTGAGCATTCCGCTTACACTCACAACCGTTGTAATGGTGTCCATCATGCTATTTGTCACGAAAAAGGCAACAGGGCTTTCCGGAAGATATTTTGTGGCACAGCAGAAGTCCATCGGCGCAGTGAACGGTTTCGTGGAGGAGATGATAGAGGGACAGAAAGTAGTTAAGGTGTTCTGCCACGAGCAGGAAAGTATGGATCGTTTTAACGAGCTGAACGAGGAACTTTTTGAGAGCGCGTATAATGCAAACCAGTTTGCCAATATGCTCGGTCCTATCAATTCACAGCTCGGAAATCTGAGCTATGTAATGTGCGCAATTGTGGGCGGCATGCTTGCCCTCGGCAATATCGGCGGGCTGACCCTTGGCGGACTTGCAAGCTTCCTTTCTTTTAACAAGAGCTTTAATATGCCGATCAATCAGGTAAGTATGCAGTTTAATTCGATTGTGATGGCGCTTGCAGGTGCGGATCGTATCTTTAAAATGCTTGATGAAGAGCCTGAGGCAGATAACGGATATGTCTCCCTCGTAAATGCAGAGGAAGTCAACGGTGTGCTGAAGGAGACGCAGAAACACACAGGAATGTGGGCGTGGAAACATTATCACAAGGACAGCGGCACGACAACATACCAGCGGCTCGAGGGCGGTGTCGTGTTTGATGATGTGGACTTTGGATATACGGATGACAAGATTGTGCTCCACAATATCAAGATGTTTGCGGAGCCGGGACAGAAGATTGCGTTTGTAGGTTCGACAGGTGCGGGAAAGACAACCATCACAAATTTGATTAACCGTTTTTACGATATACAGGACGGTAAAATTCGGTATGACAATATTAATGTCAACAAAATTAAAAAGGCTGATTTGCGGCGTTCCCTTGGCATTGTACTGCAGGATACACATTTGTTTACCGCTACGGTAATGGAAAATATCCGGTACGGGAAGCTTGACGCCACGGATGAGGAAGTCATAGCGGCAGCGAAACTTGCCAATGCGCATGAGTTTATAGAGAAGCTTCCGGATGGCTACAATACATTGCTGACTGGTGATGGCGCAAACTTAAGTCAGGGGCAGCGGCAGCTGCTTGCCATCGCGCGGGCGGCAATCGCAGACCCGCCTGCATTGATACTTGACGAGGCGACAAGCTCGATTGACACACGCACGGAAAAAATCGTGCAGGATGGCATGGATAAGCTGATGAAAGGCAGGACTACTTTTGTGATTGCACACAGGCTTTCTACAGTCAAGAACAGTGACTGCATCATGGTGCTGGAACAGGGAAAGATTATCGAGCGCGGCACGCATGACGAACTGATAGAGACGCAGGGCAAATATTACCAATTGTATACCGGAAATGCGATTGCGGCAAACTAAAAGGGCTGCATGTATTTTTCATGGACTTGGCAGGAAATGCTAAGTCCTTTTTAAAATTAGGAATCGGACTGCTGTTACAATTCACACCCACGCCAGCCTTTATCGGTATACAAGCTATTGGGGTGTGAATTATAACAGATTTTGCACACAAAATGCTAAAGGGCAAGCATTTTGGCGCATGATTCCTACTACTTTGGCGGACGTCTGAACAGTAACACGGACTGTTACTCTTTGCCAAAAGTTTCCGACAATTTCCTTGATATCTTTGTTTATAACTGATAAAATATAGGTGGGTACTGTCGGAGGCACTGTGCATTCGAGGGCGCTCTATGTAAGAATGGGGTGAGGGACATGGCATTCTCTAAGGGAAAGCGAATTGAAGACGAGACAAGCAGGCGGATTGTTGAACTTGCCGTGAACATTGGCTGCAAGGAGGGAGCAGACGTTCTGACTGTCACAAGGCTTTGCCGCGAACTGAACTGTGACAGGAGGGTAATTTATAACAGGTTTCGGGATATAGATGAAATCAATCTGATTGTCGCACGGCGCTGTAATGAAGAGCTTATGGCAAGTGCAAAAGCGGCAGTGGATCCTCAGAATTCTTTTTATGAAAGATTTTATGCATTTATTAAGGCTGCATTTACTTATATTTATGAAAAAAATCGCTATTTTCAGCATTATACTGCACTGTATCAAATCACGGATCATGGTGTGAAAAATGAAATACTGCTGGAAATCATGCAGATGATTGAGGACGGAAAGACAGCGGGTGATGTGCGCGCGGAGACGGACAGCTATAAGGCGGCGGAGAGTATCTGGATTATTACAACGGGGATAGGCGGGATGCTTGCGGCAAACGGAAACTACAGATTTCAGGATGGACTTAACACGATGCTGTACGGAGTGGAGGCAATCGTATCCTATATGAGCGCAGAAATGGAGGATGAAAATGGTAACCGTAAAACTTGGAAACACAGGAATCACTGCCAATAAGAATGGTTTCGGAGCGCTTCCGATTCAGCGGATTGACACGGAAAGTGCAGTGAAACTGATACATATGGCACTTGACGGAGGCGTTAATTTTTTTGATACAGCAAGGGCGTACAGCGACAGTGAAGAAAAGCTGGGGACTGCCTTGGAGAAGGTTGACAGGAAAAAATATTATATTGCGACAAAGACAGCCGCTCAGACAGGGGAGAAAGTCCTTGAAGATCTGGAAACGTCATTGCGTTTACTAAAGACAGACTATGTTGACGTCTATCAGCTGCACTGTGCACCAAGATGCTTTAGGCCGGGGGATGAGGATGGTGTATATGATGCGGTATTAAAGGCAAAAAAAGAAGGAAAGATTAAACACATCGGAATTACGGCGCATCTTTTGAACGTTGCTGAGGAGGCAGTTGAAAGCGGTTTGTACGAAACACTGCAGTTTCCGTTTGCATATATATCTTCTGAGAAAGAAATCGCGCTTGTCAAAAAGTGCGAAGATGCGGGAATGGGATTTCTCGGCATGAAAGGGCTTGCAGGCGGTCTGCTGACAAACGCGAAACTCTGTTACTGGTTTGCCTGCCAGCACAGTGCCGTTTTGCCGCTGTGGGGCGTGCAGAGGGAATCCGAGCTTGCGGAATTTCTGTCTTTTCAGGATGAGATGCCTGAGATGGACGCGGAGATGAAAGCAGTTTATGAGAGGGATTTGCAGGAGCTTGCGGGTGATTTCTGCCGTGGGTGCGGGTATTGCATGCCATGTCCGAAAGGAATCAAAATCAATAACTGCGCACGCATTTCACAGCTTTTGCGCCGTTCCCCTTCTTCGAACTGGTTAGGTGAGGAGTGGCAGGCGGAGATGGCAAAAGTTAAGGAGTGCATACACTGCGGAAGCTGTGCATCGAAGTGCCCGTACGGACTGGACACACCGAGGCTTCTGGAAAAAAATCTTGAGGATTACGAGAATGTTTTGGCTGGCAGGGTCAGTGTCAGCAATGAAAAATAAAAAACAACGTTATTGGGAAAGGAACAGGTACGGATATGGAGTTTGCGTCAGTTTATCACAGAACAGTTGATAATTATTGTTACATGATCGATGAAAGTCAGCTGATTATCAATCTCAAAACAGGATATGATGTAAAGGAAGTCAATATTGTCTATGGAGACCCGTTTGCAAATGGCATTTTGGGCGGCGGGGAAGAGTGGACAGGAGACAAGGCAAATATTCCTTTTAAGAAACGTTTGAAATATCAGCTTTGGTGGACGACAACAATAAAACCAGACTTTAAACGGTTAAAATATTATTTTGAGCTGGTGACAGACACAGAGCGCTGGTACTACTTTGAGGATGGCTTTGTCAGTGAGGAGCAGATGCAGATTAAAGGACGAAGCAGACAGTGCTTCACCATGCCGTGGATGAATCCGATTGATATTAACAAAGTGCCGTGGTGGGTGAATGAGACAGTCTGGTACCAGATTTTTCCGGAGCGGTTTTGCAATGGAGATCCGTCTCTGAATCCGGAAAATACAAAGCCATGGAAATATGAGGGTGGTATCGGTCATGATGATTTTTATGGCGGCGACATAAAGGGAATGATAGACAAGCTCGATTATCTGAAAGATTTAGGAATTACAGGTATTTATACAACGCCGATTAATGAGGCGCCTTCCAACCATAAATATGACACGACAGATTACAGCAGGATTGACCACAATTTCGGTGATGACGAGATGATGAAAACGTTCGTGGAAGAGGCGCATAAGCGCGGGATACGTGTGATGCTGGATGCGGTATTCAACCACAGCGGTTATTTCTTTCAGCCATGGCAGGACGTGTTGAAAAACGGGCGGGATTCCGAGTACTTTGACTGGTTCATGATTAATGAATGGCCGCTGTCCAACCAGTGGGATGCGGCGAAAAGAGGACAGCTGTATACATTTGCGTTTTTTGACGCTATGCCCAAACTCAACACAAATAATAAGGCAGTGCGCGAATACCTGATTGGAGTTGCCTGCGACTGGGTTCAGAAGTACGATGTGGACGGCATCCGTATGGATGTGGCAAATGAAGTATCGCATGTATTCTGCAAGCAGCTTCGCCTTGCGTTGAAAACGATAAAACCGGACATTTATATTTTGGGTGAGGTCTGGCATGATGCGATACCGTGGTTAAGGGGCGACGAATACGATTCGGTTATGAACTATCCGCTTGCCGGCAGCATGAAGGACTTTTTCCTTGACAAGAGTCTGACAGGGGAAGATTTCGAATTTATGATTAACCGCTGCTACACCAATTATATGCAGCAGACAAACGATGTGCTGTTCAACATGCTTGACTCGCATGACACCATCCGGCTCAGGAATGTGACAGGCGGACTGGATGAATATAATTGTCTGTTTGCACTTCTTTTCACAATGCCGGGAAGCACATGTATTTATTATGGGACGGAAATTGGCATGGAGGGCGGATTTGATCCGGACTGCCGCCGTTGTATGCCATGGGACGACATCGAGCAGGGCAAGTACAATGAGCAGATTTCCATAATGAAACAGCTGATAAAACTTCGAAAAGAGGAGCCGCTGATGCGTCAGAGGAATTTCCACTTTCCGGCTGACTATGCAAATCCAAGGGTGATTCAGTTCCAGAAAATGGGCTGGGGAGAAACGCTCGAGGTGATTGTAAACAGCAGTGATGAGGACATCGAAGTCATAAAAGACAGTGACAGCAAAATCATGTTCTCAAGGAGACTGGAAGGGGATGTCCTCCACACAAATGGTGTGTGTATCAGATACTTGAGCAATAAGCAGAATATATAAATTTTCTCTTGCCAAATATTGTTTTATCATATATGATGAAACTAGGTACACGACTGGCGGAGACAGCACCGATTTATCATCATGATAGATAGATGGACAGTGCTGGGTAGGAGAACCTACAGGGAGTGTATAATAGTTTAAAAGCCGACCGCCTGGGCAGTACTGTGTTAGTGCGCCTAGACGGTTTTTTTGTGCACTTTCATACAAAAATTACTTTATGGGAGATTGCCACAGCCGGTACATTGGCAATCGCTTTTCAAAACACAAGGAGGATTCGAGATGAAAATGCTATCATTGGAACAGGAACTCAAAGGAAACGCTTACCCTGGCAGAGGAATTGTTATTGGTAAGACAAAGGATGGGAAAAAGGCTGCCATTGCCTATTTTATCATGGGAAGAAGCGAAAACAGCAGAAACCGCGTGTTTGTTGAAGATGGTGAGGGGATACGCACGCAGGCATTTGACCCTTCTAAGTTAAGTGATCCAAGCCTCATTATCTATGCGCCGGTTCGTGTTCTTGGCAATAAGACCATTGTGACAAA
This sequence comes from uncultured Lachnospiraceae bacterium, assembly GCA_910579275.1. GTDB lineage: Bacteria > Bacillota > Clostridia > Lachnospirales > Lachnospiraceae > COE1. The sequence continues at coordinate 2,504 of CAJTTO010000003.1, read as the reverse complement.
TGGTGACCAGACGGACACGATTTATGAGCTGATGGACAAGCAGCAGACGTTTGAGCAGGCGCTCAGAACAAGGGAGTTTGAGCCGGATGCACCCAATTACACACCGCGGATTTCGGGTATTCTTCATATAGAAAACGGCGGCTACAACTATGCGATGTCCATTTTGAAAAGCAACAACGGAAATCCGGACGCCTGCAATCGTTATACCTTTGCATACAGCAATCCTGTGGCAGGAGAGGGACATTTTATTCACACATATATGGGGGACGGCAACCCGCTTCCAAGCTTTGAAGGGGAGCCGAAGCTTGTGGAGATTCCGGATGACATGAATGCGTTTGGCGACATGGTATGGAATAGTCTGGACGCAGACAATAAAGTGTCACTGTTCATTCGGTTTATTGACATCGAAACTGGCAAGTATGAGTCAAAAATTTATAATAAGAACGTATAGGTTTTGCGTCATAAACAGCGTTTCTTCATGTAAAGGAGTGTAAAAGATATGAAAGAAGTAGAATTAAAATATGGATGTAATCCGAACCAGAAGCCGTCAAAAATATATATGAAAGAGGGCGAGCTGCCTATTGAAGTATTAAACGGAAAACCCGGATACATCAATTTTCTGGATGCATTTAACGGATGGCAGCTTGTAAAAGAGCTAAAAAAGGCTACCGGACTTCCGGCTGCAACTTCGTTTAAGCACGTTTCGCCTGCCGGTGCGGCGGTAGGTCTTTCCTTAAATGAGGTTGAGAGGAAGATTTACTGGGTAGATGATATGGGCGAATTGTCATCGCTTGCAAGTGCCTACGCAAGGGCAAGGGGCGCGGACAGAATGTCGTCTTTTGGTGATTTCATCGCGTTGTCGGATGTGTGTGATGTCGATACGGCGAAGCTGATTAAGCGTGAGGTATCAGACGGAATCATTGCACCCGGATATGAGCCGGAGGCGCTTGAACTTCTGAAGGCAAAGAAAAAGGGCAATTACGCAGTGATTCAGATTGACCCCGCGTATGTGCCGAATCCTGTAGAGACAAAGGACGTCTATGGGATTACGTTTGAGCAGGGCAGAAACGAGCTGGTGATAGACGATGCGCTGTTTGCGAATGTCGTGACAGAAAACAAGGAAATTCCCGAGCAGGCAAAAATTGACCTTGCGATTGCCATGATTACATTGAAATACACGCAGTCAAATTCTGTCTGCTATGTAAAGGGCGGACAGGCAATCGGCATCGGCGCAGGGCAGCAGTCGCGTATCCACTGTACAAGGCTTGCGGGAAACAAGGCCGACAACTGGTTTTTACGCCAGAATCCCAAGGTATTGAATCTGCCGTTTAAGGAGAAAATCGGACGGGCGGACAGGGATAATACGATAGATGTGTATATGAGTGACGACTATATGGATGTGCTTGCGGACGGCACATGGGAAAATTTCTTTACAGAAAAACCGGAGGTGCTTACAAGGGAGGAGAAACGTGCATGGCTTGATAAAATGACGGACGTGGCGCTTGGATCCGATGCATTCTTTCCGTTTGGCGATAATGTGGAGAGGGCACACAGGAGCGGTGTGAAATACATTGCACAGCCGGGCGGTTCCATTCGGGATGACAATGTCATCGAGACCTGCAATAAATATGGCATGGCGATGTGCTTTACAGGAATCAGGCTGTTCCACCATTAGGCTGATTTGGTAAATAATGAATAAAGAACAGGACAACACCGTAAAAGGAGCTGTCCTGTTTTCTTATGCACACGGACGCGAGTAGGGAAGACGAATCTTTTCTATTCGGTTGCGAGCAGTTCATCAATATTAATGGTCAAATCCTCGTAAATACATATGGGAATCGTGTCGCTAAAGGCGTATAAGTTTGATTTCTTTTCCTGCTCGAAGTCATATACGTTGACAGTATGCTTTTGCGGATTTACAATCCAGTATTCACGAACTCCGGCGGTGCGGTATTTGAAAAGCTTGATGCCATAATCATTTTCCGGATTGGATGGAGATGTAATCTCAATAACCCAGTCAGGCGCACCCGCGCATCCTTTATCATTCAGTTTATTCCTGTCGCAGATAACAGAAATGTCAGGCTCAACATAGTTTCGGTCATCTTCGTTTAGGAAAACGGCAAATGGTGCGGGATAGACTAGACAGGAACCATTTTTGCTTTTAATGTAATTATGGATGTAAGCAGAGAGAATCATAACCAAATGCTGATGAATACGTATTGGCGGAGCCATAATATACATCTGTCCATCAATCAACTCGGCACGCTGTCCGTCCGGAAGGGCATAGATGTCTTCAACTGTATAAATTTGTTCCTGTGGTAATGCCATGTGCAGCGACCTCCTTAACCGTCAGTTTTTCATGTCTATAGATAAAGAATACCATTTATCCACCTGTCCGTCAATGATTGTATATTTCGGGCACAAAAAAAGGAGCGGTTAAGCTCCTTTTATGCCGGTGGCCGGACTTGAACCGGCACGAGGTTGCCCCCGGCAGATTTTGAGTC
>CAJTTO010000002.1 GCA_910579275.1 uncultured Lachnospiraceae bacterium | reverse complement strand
AAAAAATCGAATCACAGACAAATGCCAGATCGTTCTCCTTGTTTCCAAACAGCACAGGCTTCACATTCGCCGTCGTAATTTGTCCACTCTCAATTCCCAGAAGAAAGGAGACAAGCTTTTGTTTGTTTTTGGACACTACCCAACCATTTATTATACTTCTCCGGACAGGTGTACTTTCACAAAGTCCTTAATTGCCCCATAGCTTTCTTTACTGAGAATATGTTCTATTTTGCAGGCATCCTCAATGGCAATTTCTGATGGGACTCCCAGTTTTATCAGCCATTCGGAAAGAAATTCATGACGTTCATATATCATCTCCGCAATGTTCTTCCCCGAATCAGTCAGATAGATAAATCCCGCATCCGTGACAGTGATATGCTGTTTCTCTCTCAGGTTTTTCATGGCAATGCTGACGCTTGACTTCTTGAATCCAAGCTCGTTTGCAATGTCGACAGAACGGACAACCGGAAGCCTTTTGCTAAGCATCAATATTGTTTCCAGATAATTCTCAGCGGATTCATTCTCTATCATTATTCGTTCCTCCTCTCGGAATCTTTAAGCCAGTAATTATAAGGCTTTCAGATTCCTTTTTTATTAAAATCCCCCACTTTTTTTGCCAAAACACTTGACAAATCAGTCCCGATGCACTGACCCTTGCCGGAGATGGCACTCCTGTTGTTACATCTGCCAGAAAACCGATGGTGTAGACTAATCTCAAGTCGAAACCATCGGTTTTCTCTATCCAAATATCCGGGACACTCTGCCAAATAAATTTGCGCTTTCATTTTGGCGTATCTGAATAAGCATGCTCATACATTGGCAGAGATACTCGATGGACTCGAAACTCCTGAACGTCACATGCTGCTTTTACCCTTTGTTGTATAGTAATCCTGATCGCCTCCTAATATTCCATGTCAACTTCAGCAAATAATTTATCAAACGTTATCTTTAAATTAGGAAAATGAACGATTTTTAATTCATCTTTATTATTTTCTGTAATTGTTTTCCATAAATAATATTGTGGTTGTCCATTTTCATCATAATCAAGATTATATATTTCTACTTGCTTTTTTTTCCAGTCCACGATCCAGTATTCATCAATTTCCTGTTGTCTATAAAGTTCTTTCTTTTCTCCTCGATCATACTTTTCTGTAGAAGGGCTTAAAACTTCCATTACAAAACGTGGAATATCCAAAAACACATTCCCTTTTCTTGTCTTTGTGCGGCAATTTATAGAGGCATCTGGAATCACGGTCTTTTCTTCTCCATCCTTTGTATGCCATTTATATTGTACATTGTCCGAAAAGACATAACACGTACTATTAAATAATTGCTCTCTTATTGCAGCAACAAAATTTACTATCACTGTTGAATGTTCGGGTCTTGCGCCTGCCATATCCAAAATTTGCAAATTGTCCATATGTATCACCGCCCTTTTTTCCTATATTATATTATGTAATGATTAATGTTGCAAGTTCTTTTTCGTATACTCAACCATACTCAACCATTCACCTATATACGGTGTTACTGTTACCTCAGAAACGTAACAGTTCAGCCTTCTGCTTCACTGTCACACCAGATGCACACAAAATGCTCCAAAGTCGCATTTTGACAATTTCACACGCGGAATATCGTAAGCCTGACTGTTACTCCGAAACAAACAAACTTTTCTGACATTATATTTGACTATCTGGCAGGAACTTGATATAATAAAGTTTATTGGGAACGGCAATACCGTTCTACACCAATAGTTGTTTTTTGAAAGGAGATTTTTCATGAGTATTTTTAATGATGATCGTTCGACCCTAAATCAGGCCGCCTCGGCATTTGACACGGAGCTTTCCGAAACAGGTTTTGACGCCGCCCTCCAAAAAGCATTTGAATCCGGAATGAACCTCGACGAAATCACATATATTGTATCGACACATACCGACAGGATTGTAAAGAGATACATTGTTCAGTACCAGCTGAAAAAAGCGGCAAATAAAAATAGTATGAAATAAAATATTTTATTTTTTACTTGCTTTTTATTTCAGTATATGATACACTATAATTCGTCAGTGAGAAATTTACATAGACTGTAATGAAAGCTGATTAGAGGGGCATAGTTCAGCGGTAGAACAGCGGTCTCCAAAACCGTCAACGCGAGTTCGATTCTTGCTGCCCCTGCTATCAATAAAAAAACCTGTAAGCATTTTGTTTACAGGTTTTTTTATTGCAATTTTCAAACACGCTCTGACACTAAATCTTAAAACCCTTATTTCAGGTCGTTTTCTCCGTCCACCAAAAACACGAAAAATTATAATTGACTTTTTCAGACTATTGTGATAGTCTTATTTTAACGCCAGACTATTTCAATAGTCTGTAACATATCTGAAAAAGGAGGTACCTGATATGAAGCTATTTGACTCTGAGTTGAAAGTTATGGAAGTTTTGTGGGAGCAGGGACCAAAATCTGCAAAGGAAATTGTGGACGTGCTCTTTGACCGCATTGGCTGGAATAAAAACACAACCTACACGGTCATCAAAAAATGCATTGACAAGGGCGCCATCGCCCGCGAAGAACCCGGTTTTGTCTGCACGGCACTCGTGACGCATGATGAAGTCGCACAGAGCGAAACAGAGCAGCTTATTGACAAAATGTATGGTGGTTCCAGCGAACTTTTTTTCTCCTCGTTCCTAAAAACCCAAGGAATTTCCGAGGAAGATGCCGCACGCCTTGCAAAAATGATTAAGGAGGGAAAATGAAATGTTTAATTTTCAAATGAATATGCCTTATTATCTGATGGCATTTTATGGAAGCATTATGATTCTCGCTGTTTTACTATTGCGCGTACTGTTGAAAAACAAGCTTCCCAAATTTGTTTTTCCGGTACTCTGGGCAGGGATTATCCTGCGTCTGCTGATTCCTTTTTCACTGAGCAGCCCGCTGAGCATGCGTGTTCCCGAATTGTTCATGGCGTCCCCTTTTACGGAGGCATTTGCCGAGGATAGCATTGCCGTGGAAAACACAGTCGCTGGCGCTGTGGCAGGAACGGACTCCGCCGCTGCTCCCGTCTCTGCCTTTATTGCCGAAAAGGAAAATCCATCCAATATTATGCAGGTTACAGAAACAGTCTACTCTGGCACGGATATCGCTGTGCATTATATACCCTATCGCACGGATATTGTATACAAGGTGCTGTTCTTTTCCGGCTTTGCAGGCATTTTCATCACTGCCGGCATCCTGTTTTTTCAAAAATGCAGATACGCCAAGCGCCTAAAAGGCTCACTCCTAATTGAGCACAACGAAACTGTCAACACACTCCTGCGCGATATGGACATGGGGCACATTCTGGTATTCACCAACGACGAAATTGCTTCCCCGCTGGCATGCGGACTGCTCGCGCCAAAAATCTATCTTCCGACACGAATAGATTTTTCCAACACGGAACTTTTACGCCATATTCTCTGCCATGAGACAATGCATATCCGCAGGAAAGACAACTGGGTGAAATTTGCAATGCTCATCACACTCTGCGCACACTGGTACAATCCGCTTGTCTGGATCATGGCAAAATGTCTTGCATCTGATTTGGAGTCAGCCTGCGATGAAGCAGTGCTAAGGCAGTACGACGACGAATCCCGAAAAAGTTATGCGTTTAGTCTGCTGACCATGGCAATCACAGGAAACCACCCTGCACTGCTCTACAGTGCCTTTTCCAAGACAGAGGTGGAGAAACGCATCCAGAATATCGTGCACTACAGGAAAGCTTCCGCTTTTCTGCTGGCATTCTCCGTCTGCCTTGTGCTGAGCAGCTCCATCGCTTTTGCCACAGGCGGGCAGGCGCCTTTCCAAACCTATCTGTCTTCATTCTGCAGCAGCAGTGCCAGCCGCTGGGGTGTTCGTGCATCGCTGGCAAGGGGAATTTCATTGGGGGAAAATGCTGAAAAAAGAGCCAGCCTTATCATCTTTGACGTGCTGGCAAAAGATGCCACAAATGACCCTGATATACTGGAACAGAACATTTTAACTGCACTTGCTGATGAATTTCATGTGGAAAAAAATGCATTTGCACTTGACATCTCACTCTGCCTGAATCGCGAGGATATGTTTGCGGAATACGCAAAATGGGGGCTTAACCGCAAGAACGCAGAAAATGATATGATGCTCTACAACGGCGAGACAATCCGCACATATTCTGACAAAATGCTGGGACGATACTTTTCGCAGCCGGAGGGCGATGTTGACATTACCATCGTGCGCAGCCGTCTCGGCGACATCACCTCCGTCACTGCGCTTCATGAAGGTGATGCCGAATTCGACCGCCGCACGCAAGAAATCGAGCAGAATAGCCAAATCAACCATGGCATTACAGAAAATCTTCAGATGCAGTCAGCTGTCACAGGTCTCGATAAACCGAACGACACTGTAGAGGAGCTTCCATAATTGCACCGACTTTAATCCTTGTAAAAAGCTTTCGCAAGCCGTATCAGGTGCTCGATATCCCTCGCTCCTGCCGTTTCACAGGCAGAGTGCATGGACAGCTGCGGCAGTCCGATATCCGCTGCGGCCATGGAAACCTGTGCCATTGCAAGATTTCCAAGCGTGGAACCGCCTGGTATGTCCGAATGATTTGCATAGGTCTGCAGCGGAATGTCATTCTGTCTGCACAGTCTTTTCACATACGCCGCAGAGTAAGCATCTGTGGCGTATTTCTGTCCACCATGGTATTTCAGCACAACCCCCTTGTTTAAATAAGGTCTGTTGGTCAAATCTGCCTTCCCCCCTTGGTTCGGATGACACGCATGGGCATTATCCGCACTGAGCAGAAAGCTGTCCGCAATCCATGTCCGGCAGGCATTTGCACTGATCCCCAGCCCGTCGGCTATATTTTGCAGTGTATCCCGCAAAAAGGTCGAATCCGCCCCCTGTCTCGTAAGGCTTCCGACTTCCTCATTGTCAAAAATGGCAAGCACATCAATATAGCGTTCCGGTCTTGCATGCATGATACCTTTGCATCCGGCAAAAACACAGGCAAGGTCATCATATCGCGGAGTCATGATAAACTCGTTTTCCATCCCTGCCAGAACAGCCTTTTCGCAGTTTTCCACAAACAAATCATAAGAAAGAATGTCTTCTGCACGGTAGTCTCCGCCCGTCATGTCGTTCAATGTCTCCGCAAGCATGGCTTTTATCATTCCCTTGGATGACGTGTCACCGTTTCCTGTCATTCCAAGCAGCGGCGCCATGTCGTTCTGCGCGCTGAATGCCATACCGCTGTTTGCCTCTCGATTCATATGGATGGCGAGACTTGGTATCATGCATGTATTTTCCTTTAACTGTACCGGATATGTCTCCAACGCTCCTTCGTTCTCCACACATACTCTCCCTGCTATCACAAGCGGTCTGTCAAACCATGTGGACAGTATCATACCGCCATATTTTTCCGTATTCATGCTGACATACACGCCCTCTTTTTCCATCTCCGGAGACTCTTTTATCTTAAATGCAGGCGAATCCGAATGCGCGGCATAGACATGGTATCCCTTTATCTTATCCACACTGTCCGTCGGTAGGCAAAATGCCATCATTGACGAATCATTGCGCACCACAAAATATTTTCCGCCTGCCTCCAGTTTCCAGATTTCCCGCTCGGAAAGTTCTGCATAGCCTTCGCGCAAAAGCAATCTGCGCACATTCTGTACTGCATGGTAGCTTGTCAGGCTCCCGTCTAGAAATTCCATCAGTTCCGATATATATTCCATCTTCCTATCCTCCATATTATCGCTAAACCGCAACAGCCCAGCCCTCGGCTTTCTGTCACATTAAATCAGCTCAATTGCCTCGCCGATGCCCCCGACGCCGACCACCTTAATTCCATCCATACATCCGCTGTCCATTCCCTCAAGATTCACCCGCGGCATGACAACAGTCTCATATCCAAGTTTTTTCGCCTCCTGCACTCTCTGCTGCGCCATATTGACGGCACGCACCTCGCCGCTAAGCCCCACCTCGCCAAAAACAAGCGTCTTCTCATCGACCGCACGATTTTTAAAGCTTGACACAATTGCCATAATCAACCCCAAGTCTATCGCCGGCTCACTAATCTTCATGCCGCCGGCAATATTGACATAGGCATCACAATCCCCTATCTGCAATCCAAGCCGCTTTTCCAGTACTGCCATCAGCAAATTTACCCTGTTAAAATCCGTTCCCGTCGTCTGGCGCCGCGGTATTCCGAAGTTTGTCCTGCTCACAAGCGCCTGTATTTCTATCAAAATCGGCCGGGTTCCCTCGACGGAACAGACCACGACAGAGCCGCTTGCACCGACCGGCTTTCCGCTCAGCATATATTCTGATGGGTTTTCCACCTCGACAAGCCCTTCCTTACGCATCTCGAACACACCTATCTCGTTGGTGGAACCGAAACGGTTCTTGACGCCCCGCAGAATTCTATATGAGGCATATCTGTCTCCCTCGAAATAGAGAACCGTGTCCACCATATGCTCCAACACCCTCGGCCCTGCCACAGTGCCTTCCTTTGTCACATGTCCCACGATGAAAATGGAGATTCCCATGCCTTTTGCCAGCTGCAAAAAGACATTCGTCGCCTCCCTCACCTGAGAAACGCTCCCCGGTGCAGATGCCACGGACTCCTGATACATTGTCTGGATGGAGTCAATAATGACGACTTCCGGTTCGGAATGGCGTATCGTCTCCTCCACGACAGCGAGATTCGTCTCACACAAAAGCAGCATGTTATCCTGAAAATCTCCAATCCGCATTGCCCTGAGTTTGATTTGTTTGAGGGATTCCTCTCCGGATATATACAGAACCTTGTGCCCTGCATTCGCGAGCAGCCTGCATGTCTGTAGCAAAAGTGTGGACTTACCGATTCCGGGGTCTCCCCCGACCAGAATCAGAGACCCCTGCATAATGCCTCCGCCAAGCACTCTGTCAAGCTCCACAATGCCTGTGCTTACCCGCTCTTCTTCCTTCATCGAAATAGCACCGATTTCAACCGGCTTCACCGCTTCACGCATAGGCGTTGTCTTCGCGCTTCCTCCCATGCCGCTTCCTGTGACACTTACTTTCTCCTCCACAAAGGTATTCCATTTTTTACATGCGGGGCATTGTCCCATCCACTTTGAAGACTCATGACCGCACTCCTGACAGAAAAATACCGTAGTTATCTTTTTCGCCATTGATTCTCTCCATTTATAATGAAAATACCTCCCCATATGAGGAGGTAGCTTCATATTCTATTGTTTATTTTTTTATAATCTTAACTTCGACCTCTCCTGCTCCTTCCAGCTCGACACTGACACTCAGCTTTCCTGACAGGTTTGTCTTCATAACGCCTGCGCTCTCGCCGGCAACAATGACTTCGTACTCCGCATCCTCCTCAGTTCCTACAGTAATCTGTGCGTCCTGATTTCCTTCTGCCACAAATGATATCCCGTTTTCATTCTCACAAAAGTCATGAACGGAAGTTCCCGGAACGGATTCGTATAAAAACAGACCGTTCTTTTCCAGCTTTGTCATAGCCTCATAAGTCTTTACCTTGTACATGTCGCCTGCGTGTTCATAATCCTCAAGCTTAGCCTTTGCTGCCAGCTCATGGTTGCCAAAGCTGATGTTTCCGTTACTCTCGGAACGTAGTAACTCTACAACTACTGCCATTTCATTTGTCCTCCTAAATTTAGCATGTTTCAATATTTTTCGGTAATTCATATACCCAGTACGCCGATTTGTTCCTAACAAGCTCAGATAATCTTGTCTTTTTTCGGTTTCCTACTTTCATCATATACTATATTTTTCTCTTTTGCCACATAAATTTTAGGAAAATTTATTGAAAAAAATTATTTTGGTTCTTTCACGGTGAATACAACTTTGTCACCGCGCACTCCCGCTGATACCTCATCGCCTCTCTTGACCCTGCCCTCGAGGATTGCCGTTGCAAGTTCATTTTCAACCACATTCTGGATTGCTCGCTTAAGCGGTCTGGCACCCATCTTGAGATCCGAATGGTTTTTGACCAGATATTCCTTGAGCGTACTGGTAAATGTCAGGTCAATATCCATCTGAACCTTGCAGCGCTCACACAGATTCTTTGACAGGAGCGCCACAATCTGCTTCATATCCTGCTCTGTAAGCGGGTGGAAAACCATAATTTCATCAATACGGTTGATAAACTCCGGCTTAAAAATGCGTTTTACCTCCTCCATGACATTTGATTTCATCTTTTTGTAATCCGCATTGGGATCCCTTTCTGTGGCAAATCCGAGATTCTTGGGATCGACAATGCGCTGTGCACCTGCGTTGGAGGTCATTATCAGGATCGTATTCTTAAAGCTGACCTTTCTTCCCTTCGAATCTGTTATGTGTCCGTCGTCAAGCACCTGCAAAAGGATATTGAACACATCCGGATGCGCTTTCTCAATCTCGTCAAACAGTACTACAGAATAAGGGGAACGACGCACTTTCTCACTGAGCTGTCCGCCCTCCTCAAACCCGACATATCCCGGCGGTGAGCCGACCATCTTGGAAACGGAGTGCGACTCCATGTACTCCGACATATCAACACGTATCAATGCGTTTTCCGAACCGAACATCGCCTCGGCAAGTGCCTTTGAAAGCTCTGTCTTCCCGACGCCTGTAGGTCCCAGAAACAGGAAGGAGCCGATAGGTCTGTTCGGATCCTGAAGTCCTACGCGCCCGCGTTTCATCGTCTGTGCGACAGCTGACACTGCCTCCTCCTGCCCGATAACACGCTTGTGCAGAATCGACTCAAGCTTCAGCAGGCGCTCGCTTTCCTTCTGGGTAAGCTTCTTCACCGGTATCTTTGTCCAGTTTGCCACAACCTCGGCAATGTCATTTTCCGTGACGACCAGACTTTTTTCCAACTGATTTTTCTCATACTTGCTGACAGCTTTTTCATATTTCTTGATTAGTTCTTCCTGCTGCTGACGCAATTCCGCTGCCTGTGTATACGCTTCCATCCGAATAGAGCGTTCTATCTGTAGATCGAACTTTTTAATCTGTTCTGTCATCTCCTTGAATGAATCCGGTACATTCATATTTTTGAGCCGGATTGCCGCGGACGCCTCATCAATCAGGTCAATCGCCTTATCCGGCAGGTTCCTGTCGTTGATATACCTGTCTGACAGCTTGACTGCCGCCTCAATCGCTTCCTGCGTAATCGTTACATTGTGGTGCTCCTCATATTTGTAAGCCACCCCGTTTAAAATCTCGACAGCCTCACTCTCGTTTGGCTCCTCTACCATCACAGGTTGAAAACGGCGCTCAAGTGCGGCGTCCTTCTCAATATACTTTCTGTATTCTACTATCGTAGTGGCACCAATCAGCTGTATCTCTCCTCTTGACAGTGAGGGTTTGAGAATATTGGAGGCGTCAATGGCTCCCTCCGCGCCGCCCGCGCCAATCAATGTATGAATCTCATCCAGAAAAAGATAGATATTTCCGGCCTCGATTACCTCCCGAATTACCCGCTTGATGCGCTCCTCAAATTCCCCGCGGTATTTTGAGCCTGCAACCATTCCGGCAAGGTCGAGTGTGACGACGCGTTTATTTTTTACCGTGTCGGGTACATCCCCATTCACAATCCGAAGTGCCAATCCCTCCGCAATGGCGGTCTTTCCAACGCCAGGTTCTCCAATCAGACAGGGATTGTTCTTTGTACGTCTGGAAAGAATCTGTACCACACGCATAATTTCCGTCTCCCTGCCGACCACAGGATCAAGCTTTCCATCTCTGGCAAGATTGGTCAAATCCCTACTGTACTGGTTCAGTGTCTGTGTCGTGCCGTCCTTGCGCTTTTTATTCCTGTTCTTATTCAGGTCATCCTTATGCTGGTTGATATCCTCTCCCATCGCAATCAGTGTGTCCATGTACAGCTTCTGCACGTTAATGCCGATGGTATTCAGGAGCCGCAACCCCACATTCTCCCCTTCCCGCAAAATAGCGAGCAGAATGTGCTCCGTTCCTGTCATCTGGCTCTTATACTTCTCCGCAAGCCTGTGGCTGTCCTCCAGCACACGCGTGGCTCTTGGCGAATACCCGTCGCGTTCAAGCAGTGCGACATCTCCCTCCGGTGCGATAAGCTCCTTTATCATGCTGATCAGCTGCACTTCGTCCACACCGTTCTCCGCAAGCACTCTCGCGGCAACACCTGTCTTTTCCTTGACAAGCCCCACCAGAATATGCTCACTCCCTATATAGCTCTGATGCAAATCCTTTGCAGCCTTGGCGGCTTTCTGAAGCGCCACCTTTGCTTTATCTGTAAACTGCTGCATTTTTCTATGCCTCCATGTCATTCTTTATTTATTGGTAACTATTCAGTACCTTCATAGTTACGAGCATCAAGCCATGCAAATCCACTTCGTGGTGTCAAACCCACGTACCGTGACCTGATGTCTGGCGCAGTTTGCGCTTTTTTACGTGGCTTATCAAGCCATAATTCGCAGCCAGTACGTGCTGTACAGTTGCATTTATTGTTACCATTTCTGGCACGGGAGCCGCTCATAGCAGCGAATTACTCCCTATAGCCCTCATAAATCTCGTCGATCAGCGCATGCACTTCCTCGCGGGATATCTGCTTGCAGCTGCTCTTTGCCAGCAGCACCTGCATATCGCGCTTCAAGTCCTCCTTCGCCTGCATCTTATCAATATCTATGGCTATCACTGCGCCTTTCCTTCTGTCCACTTTCACAAAACCCTCCTGCTTCAACACAGAGTATGCTTTGTTGACAGTGTGCATGTTTATGCCGATGGTATCTGCAAGCTGTCTCACCGAGGGAAGCGCGTCCCCCTCCTGAAACTGAGACGTAGCTATCCCGATTATGATCTGGTTGCGCAGCTGTAGATAAAGGGCTTCATCACTATTAAAATCAATCTCTATATACATATATGCCCACGCTCCTTCATTTTAACCGGCTGTTATATAAATTGTAGCACACTGCAAATTTGTATACAAGAGTGCTTCACAATTTTTTTCACTTTTATGGTAACGGTTCGTTACTGTTCAGATATCCACCAAAATAGTTGGAATCCTGCGCCAAAATGCTTGCCTTTTAGTAAGATCCTAACCAAAAAGGACTTATCCGGCAAAATACGCCGGACAAATCCTTTTGTATTATAGATCCATAAAATCCATATCATCATCCTCAAGAAGGTTCTTCGCTTTATACCCCTTCTGTGCCGGAGCTTTCTCATTCTGTGGCTGCGGACGTCTTCCTGACGGATTCCCGCCCTGCGGCTGTGGCCGTCTCTGCGGATTCTGCTGACCGTTTGCAGGTCTTACCCCCTGTGGTCTGGCACCAGACTGGGCATTTCCACCCTGTGGCTGCGGACGCCTTACCGGCTGTCCGGACGGTGCCTGTCCCTGTGGCTGCGGACGCCTTACCGGCTGTCCGGACGGTGCCTGTCCCTGTGGCTGCGGACGCCTTACCGGCTGTCCGGACGGTGCCTGTCCCTGTGGCTGCGGACGCCTTACCGGCTGTCCGGACGGTGCCTGTCCCTGCGGCTGCGGTCTTCTCACCGGTCTGCCCTGTGGACGTCCCATAGGCAGATCGTCATCCTCGTCCTCCTCCAGTTCCTCAAGATCCGTTATGTCATCATCGCCAAAGTCGTCATCGTCATCCCTGCCATAGCTTCTTCCGTATACGGTATTTTCTCTAAGTTTCAAAAACAGCAGACCTACAACAGCTGCCAGTATCACAATAATAACAACCAGCACGATTACGGGAACAATCCCGACCGTTATTCCGTCTGCCCCTTTCACGCCGTCTACCAGATATGGGTATCTGATATATACCCCTCTTTCCTTGTCAAAAAGGAACCAGCCGGTCTCACCGTCTTGTTTCTGACCATAAATAATATAAAACTGCTCTTTGCCTTCCGCGCCATTTATATACGCCTGATATGTCTGACCGTTATCCGTAGGCTGTACAGACTGAAATCCCGGAAGAACGTACTCCAATGGTTCTGCCTGCATCGGTGTAAACGGGTTTGCCGGCTCTTCTGGCGGCGGGGTCTCCTGAGGTGGTTCTTCTGCCGGAGCAGTTTCCTGCGGCTGTTCCTCCCCCGGATTTTCCTCTCCTGTAATCTGCGATTCTGCCGTGTCAGGCGGAACATTTTCAAAGGTTACAAGATCAGACCGGATAAATCCTGTTTTTTCGTCGTTTCCGTACATAAAGGATATCTGGTACCACTTTCCGTCCGAGGCATCCGTCTCCCCTGTCACGGTAAGTACCATTCCTTTGTTTGCAGTACCAACAATACCATGGTTGGTGGAAGCGCCTTCCCTGATGCGCACATTGTTGTTTATCACGGTTGCCCGCTTCGCGTCGACCGCTGTCGCCGTGGTAGGTGTCGTATCCGTGTTCTGTGCCGGCGCCTCGGATGTCTGAATTGTTTTTATCTTTGACTTGTCAGGTACCTTTACAAGATCCCCTCTTATAAATCCTTTCGTGTTGGCATCCACATACACCTGATACCATTCTTTTCCGTCAGCCCCAGTTGTCTTACCAATAATATCTACCGTTGCACCCTGCTTCACGCTCGCAAGCGCCTCGCTTTTGGCATCTGCCGAAGCCCTTATCTTTGCACTTGCCACGGACACTGTTCCCTGCTCATCGGCAAGACATACAAAACCAATGCTCATAACCATGCAAAAAAGAACAGCAGCCAACACATGCCTGATCCCACTCAGGGTACCTCTTTTTTCTTTTTTTCTCATATTCTTACTCCCCTGCTACGCCTCGTCTATCGCTTTTCCGATATCGTGACGCATATATTTATTGTCGAAGTCTATCCATTCTGCTGCAGCGTAGGCATTCGCCCTTGCTTCCTTTAAATCGGCGCCTTTTGCCGTCACACCCAGAACACGTCCTCCGTTTGTCACAAATTTTCCGCTCTCATCAAGCTTTGTCCCCGCGTGGAAACAATAGTATCCTTCGATACCGTCAAATTTTTCCAATCCTCTGATCTCAAGCCCTTTCTCATAGCGGACAGGATACCCGTCGCTTGCAAGGACGACACAGACTGCCGCGTTGTCCTCGAACTGAAGATCAATCGTGTCCAGCCTGCCGTCAATGCAGGCTTCCATAACATCAATAATGTCATTTTTCATGCGTGGAAGCACCACCTGTGCCTCAGGGTCGCCAAACCGCGCGTTGTACTCAAGCACTCTTGGTCCCTTGGATGTCAGCATCAGCCCGAAGAAGATGATTCCTTTGAACGCCCGTCCTTCCGCCGCCATGGCATCGACAGTCGCCTGATAAATATGTTCACGGCAGAATGCATCGACCTCGTCCGTATAAAACGGGCTAGGCGAAAATGTACCCATCCCGCCCGTATTGAGTCCCTGGTCACCGTCTTTTGCACGTTTGTGATCCTGCGCGCTCGTCATTGTCTTGATGGTTTTGCCATCCACATAGGACAATACAGACACCTCACGCCCCGTCATAAATTCCTCGATAACCATACGGTTTCCGGCAGTTCCAAACTGCTTGTCAAGCATGATGGAGCGGACGCCGTCTTTTGCCTCCTCAAGCGTATTGCAGATGAGGACGCCCTTTCCCAGCGCGAGTCCGTCTGCTTTCAGCACAATTGGAAAGCTTGCCGTCTCCAGATAAGCCAGCGCCTTGTCTGCGTCGTCAAAATTCTCATACGCCGCAGTGGGAATATGGTACTTTTTCATCAAGTCCTTGGAAAATGCTTTGGAACCCTCCAATATTGCCGCATTTTTCCTCGGTCCGAACACTCGCAGCCCCTCTGCCTCAAACACATCAACCACACCGCCCACCAGCGGGTCATCCATGCCGATGATTGTTAGGTCAATCTGATTCTCCTTGGCAAACGCAGCCAGTCTGTCAAACTCCATGGCACCGATTGCGACGCATTCCGCTATCTGTCCGATTCCGGCATTTCCAGGCGCACAGAATATCTTGTCAACCCTTGGACTTTTTGCCACGCTTGCCGCAATGGCATGTTCCCGTCCGCCGCTTCCTACGATTAATACCTTCATTTTTGTCAATCATGTCCTTTCTGTATGTATGTTCAGTCGTAACAGTTCAGCCTTCGGCTTCCTGTTACGCGCATCAAGCCATGCAAAACCACTTCGTGGTATCAAAGCCACGTACCGTGGCTTGATGCATCTCTACCTATATGTTATTTCACGGACTTTGCAGCCAGTGCAAAGTCCTGGAATGAACTGTTCCGTTCAGCCTTCTCAGCCTTCGGCTTCCTGTTACGCGCATCAAGCCATGCAAAACCACTACGCAGCACCTAATCTGAACTGTTCCGTTTGCTTCATTTATCATATTTGTCCGTTTGCTATCATATTAATTGCCCTGGGAAGAATCTGCCATTCGGCATGCTCCATCACTCTCCGCTGCAAAATCTCCGGCGTGTCATCGGGCAGTACCTCCACCGCCTTTTGCAGGATAATCGGTCCTGTGTCTGTACCCTCGTCCACAAAATGAACCGTCGCCCCGGTGACTTTGACACCGCGCGCAAGCGCCGCCTCATGTACTTTCAAACCATAATACCCTTTTCCGCAGAAAGACGGAATCAGTGACGGATGAATGTTGATGATTCGCCCTTGGTATTTTGTAATCATAGCCGGCGGCAGCACCACCAGAAATCCGGCAAGCACCACCAGATCAGGCTCTGCCTCGTCCACACATCGCAGGAGCGCCTCGTTGAAAAGCGCCCTGTCTTCGTAATCCTTTGGCGATACTGCCACCGCATCAATTCCTTTGTTCCGCGCCCTCTCCAGCGCAAATGCATTTTTATTGTTGCTGATAACCCTCACAATCCCCGCATTTGTAATCGAACCTGACTCCATGGCATCCATGACTGCCTGCAGATTGGTTCCGCCGCCGGATACGCACACGCATATTTTTAGCATATTGTTACTCCCTTTTCGCCATCCTTGATTTCTCCGATTACATAACAGCTCTCGCCTGCTGCCTTAACAGCCTCCATCGTCTTGTCGACATCCGCAGGATCGACTGCGACAATCATGCCGATGCCCATATTGTACGTATTGTACATCACATGCTCATCAATGCCGCCCTTGCACTGCAGCAGTTTGAAAATAGCGGGAACCTCATAGCTGTCCTTTTTGATGACAGCCTGCACCCCGTCATGGAGCATTCTGGGAACATTCTCGTAGAAACCGCCGCCAGTGATATGGCTGCATGCCTTGATTCTGACACCGCAGTCCCGAATGCCCTTGAGCGCCTTTACATAGATAATCGTAGGCTCTATCAGCGTCTCGCCAAGTGTTTTTCCCAGCTCGTCATAATATGTGTCAAGGCTTTCCTTTGTCATCTCAAACACTTTTCTGACAAGGGAAAAACCGTTGCTGTGCACACCGCTTGAAGCGATTCCGACCAGAACGTCGCCCGCCTTTAAATCCGCTCCTGTAATCAGGTCTTTCTCATCAACTACGCCAACCGCAAATCCGGCAAGATCGTACTCTTCCTCCGGCATCAATCCCGGATGCTCTGCCGTCTCACCGCCAATCAATGCCGCGCCGCACTGCTTACAGCCTTCCGCAACACCGGAAACGATTGTGGCAATCTTTTCCGGATCATTCTTTCCGCATGCAATATAATCCAAGAAAAACAACGGTTCCCCGCCCGCGCATGCAATGTCATTGACACACATCGCCACACAGTCAATTCCTACCGTGTCATGTTTGTCCATCAAAAATGCCAGTTTAATTTTGGTACCAACCCCGTCCGTGCCGGATACAAGAGTAGGCTTTTCCATATCCTTAAATTTTTCCATGGAAAACGCGCCGGAAAAGCCGCCGATTCCGCCAAGCACCTCCGGTCTCATCGTTCCTTTTATATGCTTCTTCATCAGCTCTACCGACTGATATCCTGCCTCTATGTCAACACCTGCGTTCTTGTAATCCATACTCATCCCCCATTCTTATTTTTTGAGATACTCCTGATAACCGGTCTCCTGTAATCTGGCATCCTTTGCCTCAACCTGCTCCTTAAGTTTTGCAGCGTAATCCTTCAGCCTTGCAAGCAGGCTGCTGTCTGACGTTGCCAATATCTTTGCCGCCAGAAGTCCGGCATTCGCACCGCCGTTGATTGCGACTGTCGCAACAGGAATGCCTGACGGCATCTGCACGATAGAATAAAGGGAATCGCGTCCCCCCAGTGAAGTCGTATGCATCGGTATTCCGATGACAGGCATCGGAAAAATCGCCGCGCACATCCCCGGCAGATGGGCTGCCATGCCTGCTCCGGCAATGATTACCTTAAATCCTTTCTCCTCCGCTGTCTTTGCATATTCAAAAAACACATCCGGCTCCCTGTGTGCCGAGATAATCCGCATCTCATAGGAAATTCCAAGCTCCTCCAATATATCTGCCGCCTTTGCCATGACGGGCATATCCGAATCGGATCCCATTACAATACCAACCTGTGCCATAATAAACCTCCTCATATTAATCGTATCAGTTCAGCCTTTGTTTTCCTGATACAGGCTTCAAGCCATCATTTGCAGCAGCTGCCAAGCTTTTGCAAACTTACCTATAGTTTACAAATAATATTTTCATACGTCAACTAATTCTTTGTAAAATCGCGAAAAAACCAAAAAAACCGAGAAACACCGCGAATTCTCTTCCCGGTGTTTCCAGAATATTCAGACTATTAATCATCAAAAGCAGCGTTGAGCTCCTGCGTGCCCGCGAGCACAAATCTACCTTTCTCAATAATCGGATATGCATTGTTGTCCTTGTCATAAGCCACAATCGACCCCAGCTCATCATATGGAATGGTAATGTCCGTGTGGCATGCAAAGTACGCTTTGGAAGGATCCGTCTTTCTCAGCACCGAGATGGCATTGTCCTTCGCCACAACCTCCCTGCCGTCTTCGTTGTACACCTTTACTTCCTCGCTCCTTGAATAGCAGGTATCGCCAATCGCAAAATGCGGTCCCGTCTTTTCCGCAATCAGAATCGGAAAAAGATTGGCAATGTTATACTTCTTCGCCGTCATATATGCAGTCGTGTTTGTACCGATAGCAAATTCCCCCATAGGAAGCGAGTCATAGTGAAACAGCACGTTCTCCCTGATATAATCCTTGTTCTCTTTCTCCGTTCCAAAATTTGTGCAGCTGTAATCCGCTGTCATGCCTTCCCTGAAGTCAATCTCCAGATTATGGTACTCCAGCGCATTTAAAAAGACGCGGCTGACATGGAGCTTTCCGTTCGTCCCCTCAAGGACAGGCGACGTAAACACCTCGCCGACCGGAATATTGACATCTGCCACACAGTTCTCGAAAATGGACTCTTTCTCGGGATTTGATAGCGGATACAACGCCACGCGCAAGTCTGTCTTATTGCCGTTCATACCCTTTATCTCCACATATGCCGCCCTGTTGAGCGTGTCGATAATCGTTCCCTGTATGCGCTCATATGTCGTATAATCAAGGGTGTTGAGCTTTATCGTCTCATCAAATATTTCCTGAAAGTGCGCTCCGATACTCGGAACCGGAAATGCAATGATGGTAAAGCTGCGTTCCTCCTGATTGATATATCTGCTCACAATATCAGCAGAAGCACCCTTTAATTCTGCCGAAAGTTTCTGCTGGGCTTCATCCAGACTGCATGCTTCTTTTCTGGATTCAGGTGCAAACGGTGCCTCGCCAAACACTTCAATCACTGCCGGTCCCGCATATTTTGCCGCCTTGTCCTTTACCGCCTCGTATGCTGTCGTAAGTACCTCAAGCTTTCTGTTCACAAGCCTTTTATCGAGGAAAAGTGCAATATCATCCTTGTGGTCATACAGGAACTGTTTGTTGGCGTCCGCACCAAAATAGCCTTTTTTTCGTACTACTGTCTTTGTAAAAATATGATTTTCACTCCTATAAATGGTCGGTCTCAATCCCATCTTTGCAAAATTATCAATTGCCGCCCTTACCACGCGCTCAAATCCAAGCATATAGTGCAGGTCAACCGTTTCTTTTTTGCCGAGGTCGATATGTGCCTTGACAAAGCCCATGCGGTATCCTTCCGTGTAGGTGTCCGCCATCAGCTGTATGCGTTCTTCGGGAAGTGCGTTCAGGTACAACGCCATTTTCTCCACGTCCGGCGACACATATTCGCCATACTTGTACAGATAGCTGATATCGTTTAAATCGCTGTCCATCACGATTCTCACTGCAAAATCGCAGTCCGCGTCGACAAGGCTTTGCACCCGCTGCCGCGCGTCTGTCTCGGAGTAATCACTCACAAACCAGTACAGGGTTTCCTTTATGTCCTCAATATTCGGAACTGCCGCCTTCTCAGGCAGATTTCCCAGTGCCGTCTCGGAATAAGCATAAGCAAACGCATTGTATATCTCCACAAACAGCTCCATGCGGATTACCATGTCCTCCATTCTCTGCTCAAAGGCATACGGAATCATCGCGCGAAGCTCCGTGTAGAGAAATGAAAGCATCTGTCCCATGTCCTGCCCAAATTCCGCACAGGCCGTTGTCGGGTTGGCATAGCTCAACGCATAGTTTTCGCCCATGATATCCGCATACAATGCAGCATTCTGCGCCCGCATAGCTTCCAAGCCGGTATCCTTCCCCATATTGTCATACGCATCAACAACCAGCAGAACAAACTCCGCGGTTTTCCTGTAAAATTCCTTATAAATTCCGGCCACTTCCTGTGCCGCCGCTATTTCCCTGATTCTATCGCAGGAAAGCGCATATCTCTCTCTAATCATATCCATTCCTAAACCACTCCCAAATACAAAATAATACCGCCGGCAATTACCGTCAGGGCGTTTAACAAGATTCCGATTACCGGAAAAATCCGGAAAATGTCCTTTTCCATCAATGAGCGAATTCCGAGCGCCAGCCCTGCCACCGCATAAATCATGGAAAGAATCACCACCGCTCCATACTGCATCGGCGCAGTACCTTTATTCTGATAGGTAAAGTGCACCGCCAGACTGATTGAAACAGTCGCTATCAGCCCTAATATGGTTGACATGATACCCCACTTAGGATTTTTCTTATCTGTAAAAATATACCCTGTTTTCCCAAAAATTCGCAGCATATTCCACAACCTTTCCTCATTCCATCCAGAAACCGCCATGCAGGGAAGCCTGTCGATCCTGTCGGACAGGAACGCTTTCCAGTCCTGCCCTCCGTCCTCCTCCGAATGCCGGGGTGCATATGAAATGGGCATTCCATATGAAATGCCCACTCGTGCGTCAAACACAGACAGCCCTGACTTAGAGCGTGTTTGCGTTTTCTCGTCCGTATGCATCAAAATAGTATCTTGGATTTACCCGCCAGAAGCCTGCCACCGCTGATTAAAAGCAGTACGCCGCCCGCGACACCGGCCACAATCGAAATCACGCCTATCACAATGGCTAACGCCCCGGAACGTCCCATTATTTTATACACTTTCTCATCCATACAATTTTCTCTCCTTCAGGTTCCACCATCATTTTATTTTGCGCCGTACTGCGCATAATATGCCTCTATGGATTCTTTCATTGTGTCGTCAATCAGCACCCTGCCATTGTAATTCCTATTGTACAGATGCTCCACAACCTCCTCCATTGTCACAATCGCTCCCGTCTCTATCCCGTATACTTCACGGATTTCCGCAAGTGCATTCTTCTGCGTTTTTCCGCGCTCCTGACGGTTCAGGCTGACCATCAGTCCCACGACATCCACATTTGCCTGTTCCTTCAGAATCGGAAATGTCTCCTCGATGGATTTCCCTGAAGTGGTGACGTCCTCTATAATGACAACCCTGTCCCCGTCATTTAAGCCGCTTCCGAGCAGGATTCCCACATCACCGTGGTCTTTGACTTCCTTTCTGTTTGAGCAGTATCTGATATCCTTGCCGTACAGCGAGCTAAATGCCATTGTCGTTGCGACCGCAAGCGGAATTCCCTTGTAGGCCGGTCCGAAAAGCACATCAAAATCCGTACCATAATTGTCATGAATCGCCTTGGCATAATACTCACCAAGCTTTCTGAGCTGCGAGCCGGTGACATACGCCCCCGCATTCATGAAAAACGGTGATTTTCTGCCGCTCTTTAATGTAAACGTACCGAACTTCAATACGTTGCTGTCAACCATAAACTCAATAAACTCTTTTTTGTATTGTTCCATCCTCTTATGCCTCCGTTATTTTCCGACACTTGCAAATGCCTGATCAATATCCGTAATCATGTCAATGACTGCCTGCCTTGACGCGTCCGCATAATTATATGCGCCAAACTTGCTGTACTTCTCATTCTGGTATGCCGCAATAATTCCCCTTGAAGAATTTACAATCGCACCCAGCCTGTTCTCGTCAAAAAAGTGTATCAGGTCTTTTCCCGTCCCTCCCTGCGCGCCATAACCGGGAACAAGGATAAATGATTTCGGCATCACCTTGCGCAGCACCCTGCCCTGCTCAGGGTAGGTGGCGCCAACGACTGCACCGATGTAGCTGTAACCGTTCTCTCCCATCAGCTGGCTGCTCCACTCGGCAACTTTTCCGCCGACGATTTCATAAAGCGGCATCTTTTCAAAATCAATCCCTCCGGTTTCTTCGCCTGCAGAACCTGCAGAAGCGCCTGTGCACACCTGCCTGTCCTGAAATTCACCGCTGCTCGGGTTTGAAGTCTTGACGAGAATAAAAATGCCTTTCTTTTCTTCTCTGCACACGTCAATAAACGGCTGCACGCCATCCGAGCCAAGATAGGGATTGACTGTCACAAAGTCTTCGTCAAATCCTGCACACAGGTTGTTTCCCACCTGCACTTTGCCAAGATGCGCTGTCGCATAGGCTGCCGAAGTCGAGCCGATATCGCCGCGCTTGATGTCGCCGATTACCACAAGCCCTTTTTCCTTACAGTAATCAACTGTTTTCTGGAACGCGACAAGCCCGGGAATACCGAACTGCTCGTACATCGCAATCTGCGGCTTGACAGCCGGAATCAAATCATAGGTCTTATCTATGATTCCCTTGTTGTAAAGCCACACTGCCTCCGCTGCGCCTTCGAGCGTCTCGCCCTTTTCGGCAAAAGCCGCTTTCTTGATGTGGTCGGGGACGAACTTCATTGTCGGGTCAAGCCCCACCACGATGGGTGCCCCTGTTTTCTGAATCTTCTCGATGAGTTTATCAATCATAATGTACACTCCCTGTATCGTTATTTATGCCGTCCGGAGTCTATTACGCGTTCGCTTTCAAATATTCGGCATACTTCCTTATATTAGATACATTAACATATTTCTGCTCTGATTGTCCAGCTACAATTACAAGAGTTGGCGCCTGCATGACTCCGTACTGAACTGCAAGATCCATATTTTCTTCCGCATCTATAATCGTGTAGTCGACATCTTTCAGGTACTCCTTTGCCAGACTGCAGTTCGGACAGGTCTTGGTTGTGAACAGATACGTGTCCCTGCCGCCCGCCGATGCCTTCTTCTCCTGCGCCAGCATGCGGTTCATCTCTTTCGCTTTCCTGTTTGCCGTACTGTCCGCAGCTTTCTCCGCGGCGCATATCTCCACCGCACTTCCCATCTTGTATTCCGTGCGGTTTTTGTATTCCTGCAGCTTTCCGTCATTCCAGTTCTGCACCGGACGGTAATAGCCCGTGATACGGCTGTAAACCTCTGTCACCTTTCCGCACTTCGGGCATACTTTTTGTTCGCCTGCAAGGTATCCGTGCTCCTTGCAGATAGAGTACGTCGGCGACATTGTATAGTATGGGAGCCTGTAATTCTCAGCAATCGTGCGCACCAGCTTTGCTGCCGCTTTCCAGTCCGGAAGCTTCTCCCCAAGGAATGCGTGGAACACCGTCCCCGACGTGTAGCGCGTCTGAAGCTCGTCCTGTATATCCAGTGCATCAAAAATGTCCGTTGTATAATCGACCGGCAGATGTGAGGAATTCGTGTAGTATGGTTTGTCACCTGCATGCCCTGCCGTGATAATGTCACTCCACTTCTCCCTGTCATGCTTGGCAAGCCTGTATGTCGTACTCTCTGCGGGCGTCGCCTCGAGATTGTACAAATCACCGTACTGTTCCTGATAGTCAGACAGCCGTTTGCGCATATGGTCGAGCACATCTTTTGCAAACTGCTGCGCCTTCTCCTGAGAGAGATCGGCACGAATCCACTTCGCATTCAGTCCCGCCTCGTTCATGCCAATCAGCCCAATTGTGGAAAAATGGCTGTCGAAATTTCCAAGGTACCGCTTTGTGTAAGGGTAAAGCCCCTCATCCAGAAGCCGCGAAATCACTTTTCTCTTAATGTTCAGCGAGCGCGCACTGATGTCCATAAGCCGGTCGAGCCGTCTGTAAAAATCTTTCTCGTCAGCGGCAAGGTACGCGATGCGCGGCATGTTAATCGTCACTACACCGACACTTCCCGTGCTCTCTCCCGAGCCAAAAAAACCACCTGTTTTTTTACGCAGCTCTCTCAGGTCAAGGCGGAGCCTGCAGCACATGCTCCTGACATCGGACGGCTCCATATCAGAATTAATATAGTTTGAAAAATACGGCGTTCCGTACTTTGCAGTCATTTCAAATAACAGTCTGTTGTTTTCGTTGTCAGACCAGTCAAAATCACGTGTTATGGAATAGGTGGGAATCGGATACTGGAATCCCCTTCCGTCGGCATCACCCTCTATCATTGTCTCGATAAACGCCTTGTTGACCATGTCCATTTCCGCCTTGCAGTCCTTGTAACAGAAATCCATCTCCTGACCGCCTACAATCGCCGGAAGGTTGGCAAGGTCATTGGGAACAGTCCAGTCAAGCGTAATGTTGCTAAACGGCGCCTGTGTCCCCCATCGGCTCGGCGTATTCACACCGTAGATAAACGCCTCAATGCACTTCTTAACCTCGTAGTACGGAAGATGATCCACTTTCACAAATGGCGCAAGGTATGTATCAAAAGAGGAAAATGCCTGCGCTCCTGCCCATTCATTCTGCATGATGCCGAGAAAATTCACCATCTGGTTGCACAGAACCGACAGATGCCTTGCCGGAGCGGAAGTAATCTTTCCTGTAATCCCGCCTAGTCCCTCCTGAATCAGCTGCTTAAGTGACCAGCCCGCACAGTAACCGGTAAGCATAGAGAGATCATGAATGTGAATATCCGCATTTCTGTGGGCGCCTGCAATCTCCTCGTCATAGATCTCGGAAAGCCAGTAGTTTGCCGTAACTGCCCCCGAATTTGACAGAATCAGTCCTCCCACGGAGTAGGTAACTGTCGAATTTTCCTTTACGCGCCAGTCCTCAATTTTCACATAGTTATCTACGACATCTTTGTAATCCAAAATAGTAGAGCGCATGTTGCGCATTTTCTCCCGCTGCTTCCGATATAAAATAAACGCCTTTGCAGACTCCGTATAGCCCGCCTGCTCCAGCACTTTTTCCACACTGTCCTGTATATCCTCCACATGGACCTTGCCTTCTTTTATTTTTCCCTGAATGTCGGCTGTAACCCGCAGCGCGAGCAAGTCAACGATATCGTCATTGAACTGCACCTGTGTTGCATCAAATGCCTTGATAATCGCCCCGCTTATCTTGTCCAGACAAAATTCCGCCAGTACGCCATCCCTCTTTATAACCTGAAACACTGAACCTACTCCTTCCATAATATCTTTTCGCTCCAAAAAGCGTCATTAGGAACTGTTCATAAATTACTTGTGACAAGTAATTGTCATAAGATGCTTATGAACAGTTCCTTACCTCAATGATAGCAGATATAAAATTCCACGTCAATCGAACACCACGCAATATTATGTGTTTCTTTTCAGTATTTTTACAATATCTAGTGTTATCCCGCGTTATCTTGTCTTTAGGAAATCATTCTCCTTTTTCGCCCGCGCGTCGTCAGGATAGACCTGAAGATACGCCTGCATCATCGTCTTTGCCTCCGAAAACTTCCCCAGATATTCCTTGGCGACTATCAAATTGTATCGAAGTTCCTGCAGATAATCGGAATTTCCCATGTCAATGCCGCTCTCAAAGACGGTCACAGCCTCCTCATATTTTCCCTGACGCATCAGGCAGATGCCGTAGCTGTTGTAAAGTGCCGCGTCAGGTTCATTGGCATCCAAAAACGTCTGATATACTACAGTTGCATAATTCATATCGCCAAGCTTCTCATAGGTCTGCGCCAGAAGCAGCGCAAGCTTGGGATCCTTGCCGTTTACTGCACTGTCGAGGTTGATGCGGGCATTGTTGTAATCCTCGAGGTAATAATAAATAACACCCTTTTCCTCTTCCTTGAGCTTCTTGTCGTTCTCGCCCATGAACTGCTGCAGGTATGTCTTTCCTTCTTCCCCAAATCCGGCTGCCTGCATCTCCACATACGCATCTGTCCGCAGCGCCAGATTTCCAGCGTCAAGCGAAAACGCTTTCTCAAAATCCGCGACGGCCTCCTCATAGCGGTTCTGCCTAAGGATTGCACATGCACGCAGATAGTACGCATCCTTGTCCTTTTTCCGCAGCGCCAGAATTGCCGCGTAAATCTCCTCTGCCTGCTTGTACTTTCCCTGTTTCATGTATGCAGCCGCCAGATAAAAATTCGTGTCATACTCCAAATCTGTCAGGCTGTTTCCCGCATTTTGGATGGACTTGAGAAAGGCGGTCTCGGCGTCCGCATAATTTCCAAGTCCCATATAGGCAAGCCCTTGCCCTCTGTACGTCAGCTCCAAATCTTCGTTATTCAGAAGCGCCTTTTCAAAACTCTCCACGGCCTCCTGAAAGTCATATTGCTCCACCTGCTCCATTCCTGCAGTCAGGTTGGTGTTTTCCTGCTTTTTGCCGCATCCTCCTGTAAGAAGTACTGCAGTCAGCGCAGCCGCGCCTAATTTTATGATGGATATTCGTTTTTTATTCTTTCCTTTTATCAATATTTTTCTCCCATGTTCTGAAACCATATGCGAACAGCCTGCGTAACCTCTCCTTTTTGATTGCTCCGCTTTCAAATTGCGCAGGCACTATCTTCATATGTAATGATAGTAGAAATATAAAATGATGTCAATTCCAGTTTGAAATTTTTCCTTTTTCCGCGTAACAGTCCGTTGCAATTCACACCCACGCCAGTTTTTATCGGCATACAAGCTATTGAGGTGTGAATGATAACAGATTTTGCACACAAAATGCGAAAAGGCAAGCATTTTGTCGCATGAGTCCCACTACTTTGGTGGACGTCTGAACAGTAACAACAGTCCAGCCCGCAGTCTCCTGTTATTTATTTTAACGTATAACCCTACACAATGATTGACGAAACGAAAAAGAAAGCTTATAATTTTACTATAGTATTAATTTTTTATTAAATAACAATTATATTTTGTTAAATTTTATAAAACGAATGACGGATTTCATAGACAGGTGGAAATCAATGGTTTTATAGAATGTATCTGAATACAATAACAAAAGAAACTTAAAAACGCTATCATCTATATTATAAGAAGCAGGATTTTATGAAACAAGACAAAGAAAACGACAACAGAATTACCCTGTTATTATTTATCTTACTGCTCGTGATGGCAGGCGCTTCCGCATCGCTATTTTTCAGTCTGCATGACGACGAGGATATATCTCACCGAAAAATGAATGGCGCATACACAATGCCGCAGGTCGTCAATCTGACCGCGGATGAACTACTGCGTCAGGTTACGGTCGGATACAACATCGGCAGCTCCCTTGACAGCTACCCCTCTACTGGGCGAAATGACGGCACCCATGACAGCGCCTACTATGAGACCTGCTGGGGTAACCCTGTTATTACAAGAGAATTCGTGGGCGCGTTAAAGCGTGCCGGCTTTAACGCCATACGCCTCCCTGTCACCTGGTCTTACAACACGTACCACGAGGACGGCAAGCTGACAATCCGGCAGGAGTGGCTCGACCGCGTTGCGGAAGTCGTCGATTACGCGCTGGACTATGAGCTTTATGTGATACTGGACTCGCACCATGACGAAGCCATCATCTGGGCAGACTTGGAGGACATTGACAAGGTTTCCGGCAATCTGAGCGATTTGTGGACTCAGATTGCAGCGCACTTTCAGGACTATGACCAGCGCCTTGTCTTTGAATCCTTCAATGAAATCAACACAAAGGACAACAGCCGGCAGTTTCAGGCGCCTTCCGCGGAGGCAGTCAATATTTTAAACCAGCTTTTTGTGGACACCGTGCGCGCAGCCGGCGGGAACAACGCAAACCGCATTCTGATATGTGACACCTACCTGAGCGAGACGACCGATGATGTCCTCAACGGATTTATCCTTCCGGAGGATACGGCAGACAACAGGCTTGCTGTCAGTGTACACAGTTATGACACCTCCTACAACCAAGATATCAAGAGCTTTTTTGATAATCTTCAGGAGCATTCCGAGCGGTTGGGTGTTCCCATTGTCATCACGGAATTCGGCACCCCGAACAGCTTTGTCCCGGCAGAATACCGTTCCAACCATGCCGGAAATTACATTGCCTGTGCAAACGATTACAATATAAAATGTTTCTGGTGGGATGACGGAAACGACTACAAGCTGTTTCACCGCGACAGCGGAGAGCCGGCTTTTGAGGACATCATTGAGTCCCTCATGAATCCGGCAGAGTTTCATACCAACAAAATTGCAACGAGCGTATTTGATTCCATCGAAAGCTACTCCTACGCCTCGATATCTCCTTCGACAGGAGCGCTCGAGGACTTCCCTGACGGTGCACTTACCCTCAATCCGGCAAAGCAGGGAATGCCCGTTCTGCCGGACTATGGGTATCGCATCAGCCTTGGCACCTCTGGGGCAGGAGATGGTCTGCGGCTTTCCGGTCTGTGCTTTTACGACGCACACCACAATCCCGTAGCATATCATCCCCTTGAAGACGAGTTGTTTTATGACATTACACCTCCGGAAAATGCATCCTATATGCGCATCACTTTCTTCAACCCATTGGGATACCGCAGCCTTGAGGATTACTTCTCCTACTTCGAAAAAGGGGAGCTTTGTCTGGAAATAACAGAATATATCAAATAAAAATAGCGCCCACACTGCGCTATTTTTATTTGATGATATCATCCCTGACAGCCCGATATGAAGTTCGAATTGCTTCCAAGCCACATCAAAATCCCCTCTGCAGCTTTGCTCTCAGCGTATAATATCCCACGATTTTCTTGGCATTTCCGCCTGCCAAAAGGCGGTACTCATATCTTTTTATGCGCGAAACAATCAAAGATTCCTCCACCTCCCCCAGAATCCGGTTCACGATCTCATTCTCCAGTGCCTTTTTGTAAATTCCGGCAAGGGCTTCTTTATTGTAATGGTATTCCTTTGCATACTCATAGAATAGATTCGTCAACACTTTTAAATAATACACGTTCATGCCGGCTTCCAGATTATTGTCGCTGTACCGCTTTACCGCAGCAGCATTGTAATCGTATACTATGTTCACAAAACCAAGCCGTTCCTCCATAGAATAACTGCGCATGGCATCTTTGCCCTCCTGCAGATGATAGACAATCATTGCCTTGGTCAGCAGATAGCTGCTGCAGCATTCAAAATATTCCGCCACAAACAGGAAATCCTCCCCAGCCGGCAAATCCGTGCGAAACGCAATATTGTTGTCTCTGATGATACTGCTTTTGAACAGCTTTCCCCAGCACCTATTCAGCGCGGAATCCGCATACATCAGCCGTTTTGCCTCCGCCGCGTCTGTCGTTACCACATCCGGAATGGGAAACATCTGCGCCTTGAGTTTACCGCTCTCCCCAAGTGTTATATAGCTAAATGCGACAAAGTCCGCATACTCCTCTTCCACAGCTGCCTCTATCTGCTCCCATGCATCCTCGCACAGTCTGTCGTCCGCATCAAGAAACAATATATATCTGCCTGCAGCCTCCGCCAGACCGCTGTTGCGCGCATCGGACACTCCGCCTTTTTCTTTTGTGACAAGCTTAATGCGGCTGTCCCTTTCCATATATCTATGCACGACATCTGCCGTGTCATCGGTGCTGCCGTCATCCACCACGATACATTCCATATCCATATGTTCCCTTGGACACCTCGTGACGCTCCTGAGACACGCGGCGATATACCCCTGCATATTGCAGGCAGGGACGATTACACTCAAATCCATAACCAAGCTCGCTCCCTTCCACAATTTTATTTTATAACTGGCAAAAAATCCCTGACATTCCATCAGGGATTTTTCTTTATTTCGTTTGCATAGCATAATCCGTCGATTCTTTTATCACAAGCTCTGCCTTATATGTAATGTGCTGGTGTTCTGCCCTGCCTGCGATAATGTTAAACAGCAGCTTTGTAGTCGCCTTTGCCATTTCCTCCACCGGCTGGTGCATGGTTGTCAGGCTCGGCACTGTATAATTTGCCATGTCAATCCCGTCATAGCCTGCAATGGACACATCACGCGGTACTTCCATCCCCGCCTCATGCAGCGCTCTCAATGCACCGATTGCCAGCGCGTCCGCCACCGCATATAACGCAGTAAAAGGTTCCCTGCTCTCCAATAATTTCTTGGTTGTAAGATAGCCGTTCTCCATGGAAAAATGCCCCAGTCCATCGTCTGTCTGGCAGAGCAGTTTGGGATTCACCGCAATGCCGTGTGCCTTCAGGGAATCACAGTAACCTTCCAGACGGAGTTTACCAATACTCTGCTCCTCCGCCTCCGCAATCAGAATTGCAATCTTTGTATGCCCAAGACCAATCAGGTAATCTACCATCCGCGCGCTTTCCTTTCGGTCATCCACGCTGATACTGGAATACGAATTCTTGTTAATGCTTTCCGGTATGGAGCCCACTGTACTAAATACAAATGGTACAGTTAGCTTTTGCAGCTTTTCCTCGGAGTGTGAAAACAGACCACCCAAAAATATAATGCCCCGCAGCCGCTTCTCCTTTACCACTTTCTGTGCCACATCCACTTCGTCTTCATCCGCCTCAATGTGTGACAGCTCCATTGCATAGTGTTTCTTTTTGCACTCCTGCTCAATTACCCCAATCATACTGGTAAAGAAAGGATTGGATATACCCTTTATCAGCACTGCAATCGCTTTCGCATCCACTCTTTTTAAATTTCTGGCACTGTCATTCGGCACATATCCGCTTTCCTTTATCGCATCCATAATCCGCTCTTTCGTCTCCGGATTAATGTCTGGATGATTGTTAATCGCCCTGGAAACCGTACTGACACCCACTCCGCACATTTTGGCTATATCCTTAATTGTCGGCTCAAACACTTGCATCACCTCTGTTGACTATTTCTTCTTCGCCTTATTATTGCGGACAATTCTTCCATAAATCTGTGCCAGCTCAAGCATATGTTTTGAAAGCTCCTCAGTACATGCATCGTGCTCCATGCGCCACTCCCAGTTCCCGCCAAGTGTGGACGGCGTATTGATTCTCGCCTCTGCACCAAGTCCCAGATAATCCTGCATGGGAATGACCGCAGTGTCTGCCACACAGCCAAGCGCTGTGCGAATCAAGCTCTCGCAGATATCCGATGATCTTCTGACACCCAGATACTTCTTTGCGAAAGCCAGATCTTTTCTGCTCATACATGGAATCCAGCCATTCACTGTGTCATTGTCGTGTGTTCCTGTATATACGACACAGTTATTGCTGTAGTTATGCGGCAGGTAATCGCTCTCCTCTCTGGAATCAAACGCAAACTGCAGAATTTTCATTCCGGGGTATCCTGTCTTCTTGACAAGTTTGAGTACACTCGGTGTCAAAAATCCCAAATCCTCCGCAATAACCGCACGGTTTCCAAGCGTCTTTTTCATGACCTCAAACAGCTTATAGCCCGGTCCTGGTCTCCACTCGCCATTCTCTGCCGTGTCGTCTCCATATGGGATTGCCCAGTATTCGTCAAATCCCCTGAAATGGTCAATACGCACAATATCGTAAATCTCAAAAACATGAGAAAGTCTTCTCATCCACCATGCAAACCCCGTCTCCTCATGATAATCCCACTTGTATAACGGATTGCCCCAGAGCTGTCCGGTGGCGGAAAATGCATCCGGCGGGCAGCCTGCAACCCCAGTCGGAACGTTCTCCTCGTCCAGCTGGAACAGCTCGGGATTTGCCCATGTGTCCGCACTGTCAAACGCCACATAAATCGGAATGTCGCCTACAATGCTGATTCCCTTCTCATTGGCGTACTTCTTGAGCGCCATCCACTGTGTGGAGAACAGATACTGCTGATAGCTGTAAAATGCAATGTCCTCAGCAAGCTTCCTCTCGTAGTCCGCCATCGCCTGTGGTTTCCTCAGCCGGATATCCTCATCCCACTCAATCCACGAAACGCCGTCAAGAGAGTCCTTGACTGCCATGTACATTGCATAATCCTTGAGCCACTGTCTGTTCTCCTCGACAAATGCCTTGTATTCCGGATTCTCATTCACATTGGCTCTCTCAAATGCTTTCCGCAAAAGCTTGAACCTTGTGAAATATATTTTCTCATAGTCTACTCTTTTGGTATCGTTACCAAAATCGACGGACGAACATTCCTCCTCCGTGAGCAATCCCTCCTCTATCAGCGCGTCCAGACTGATATAGTACGGGCTTCCCGCAAAAGTAGAAAAAGACTGGTATGGTGAATCACCATATCCCGTCGGTCCTAAAGGTAAAATCTGCCACAATGACTGTCCTGATGCTGCCAGAAAGTCCACGAAATCATAGGCTTCCTTTGAAAAACCGCCTATCCCAAATCTTGACGGTAAGCTGGATACCGGCATAAGCACGCCACATCTTCTCATACATTTCTCCTTTTCCAGCAACGATTCCATGCAGCCCAGCAGTCTCGCCGCACGGAACCGTTACTTTTTCTGCAATAAATATTAAAACTTATCCTTTTACAGCACCTGCAACTACGCCCTCGATAATGTATTTCTGACAGGCAATATAGAAGACAATGATTGGAATAATCGCCAGAATAATCATCGCCATCATCGCGCCCATGTCAATCGCACCGTAGCCGCCCTTGAGGTACTGAATCGCAATAGGAATGGTCTTATATTTCTTGATGTCCAGCACGAGATATGGCAGCAGATAATCGTTCCACACCCACATTGCCTCCAGAATCGCTACGGATATCGCTGTCGGCTTCATGACAGGAAATACTATCTTAAAATATGTCTGAATGGGGGTACAGCCATCGATCATGGCAGCCTCCTCTATCTCTAATGGAATGGATTTCACAAATCCACAGAACATAAAGACCGCAAGCCCTGCTCCAAATCCCAGATACACAATAATTATGCCGACAGGGTTCCCTAATTTAAGTATATCAGCTATTTTCGATAATGTAAACATTACCATTTGAAAAGGTATAATCATTGAGAACGCAAACAGCATATACATGCCGGAAGTAACTGCATTTTTTACTCTGGTAATGTACCATGCACACATGGAAGTACATAAGATAATCACAAACACCGCGCCCACTGTGATGAACAGAGAGTACCCAAAAGCCTTTGGCAGTTCAATTTTTTCGATACCGCTGATATAGTTTTCCAGTCCTACAAAAGACTTGGAATCCGGAAGCGCGAACGGTCTCTTGCTGATAAAAATTTTCTTTTTGAAAGAGTTGTATAATACAATGATAATCGGCATGACATATATCACTGATATAATCGAAAATATCGCCGTTAACAATCCGCCGTGTTTTGCTTTTCTCACACTTGACATTATGCCTGTACCTCCTTTTCCCTTGTAGCCTTCAGCTGTACCACCGCTATAAGCGCTACTAATATAAAGAATATTACTGCTTTTGCCTGACCGACACCTTCCCAGCCGTTCCTGCCGTAGAATGTGTTAAAGATATTCAGCGCAAGCATTTCTGACTTGTTGGACGGTTCACCCGCGGTCAGCGCAAGGTTCTGGTCAAATAACTTGAACGAGTTGGTCAGTGTCAGGAACGAACATATTGTAATCGACGGCATAACCATCGGGAGGGTTACGTGTCTTAATAATTGTCTGTTGTTAGCGCCGTCAATCTTTGCAGCTTCTATCAGGTCACCCGGAATATTCTGAATTCCTGCGATATAAATAATCATCATATAACCGACCTGCTGCCAGCACATCAGAATGACAAGTCCCCAGAAGCCATACGCGGAATTATAGGTCAGCGTGCGCTCCATGCTGGCAAGAATGCCGTTTAAAATCAGCTGCCAGATATATCCGAGGATGATACCGCCGATTAAGTTCGGCATGAAAAATACCGTTCTGAACATGTTGGTGCCTCTGATTCCCTTTGTCAGAAGCATTGCCACTGCAAATGCAAGGATATTGATTGCCAGAACGGAAACGATCGTAAACAATGCTGTGTACCAGAGTGAATGGATAAATGTGCTGTCACCCCAGATTCTGATGTAATTCTTAAATCCTACAAACTTGGCGTCCGTAACTGTGGTAAATTCGCAAAAAGACAAATATACGCCAAGTATAAATGGAATGATAAAACCAATGGTAAACGCAAGAAGCGTCGGTAACGCAAAAATCGGGAAATACTTTTTGATTGCCTTTTCCATAATCTTACTACCTCTCTCATAAAAAAATATATATTGGTAATCGAGTAGGGAAGATCATTCTTTCCCTACTCGCCGCGCGCCCCATGCGCCGCTTCTGCGGCATACTTCCATGCGTGTATTATACGCATTGTGCATGGGGCTGCGCATAAAAGAGTGCAGCCAGATGCCTCCGGCTGCACCTATAACAGTTCTAAATTATATCAGCGATTTATGCATTGATATTGATTTGATGCTGTTCACTTCGCTGCGTCAATTAGTTATTTGATGCTGCAAACTCGGAAGCCCAGCCGTCAACAAATGCTGTCTCAACTGCTGACCACTCGCCAGTACCCTGTGCGTACTCCAGAAGTGCGCTTCCTACGCCGTTCTTCCACTCCTCAGAAGGCATCGTTGTGAATGTCCATGCAACTGATTTCTTTCCGGATGACACGTAGTCATTCGCGATATTTACAAGCGGATTTGCAGCAGGATAGTCGTCAAACGCCTCGAACGGGCAGACAAATCCCATCGTATAAGAAAGGGAATCACATCCGTCATGAGAGGTTACGCACCAGTTCATGAAATCAAGTGTTGCCTGAATGTCCTCCTCGGATGCATTCTTGTTTACACACCAGTAATTCTCGCTGCCTGTGCAGAGTCCCTGATTCTCCTCACCCTCTACTCCAATGTAGATAGGAAGCATGCCAAGGGATTCATCTGCCATGCCGTTACCGCTCAGATCCGTGTAAGCCCATGTACCGTTCTGATAGAATACCGCATCACCAAGTGCGAAATCCGCTGTGGCATCCTCACCTGTCTTGCTTGACAGAAGGGAAGGTGCGCAGACAGAATCTGTAATGTATAAATCCCAAATGTTCTTGTAGTTCTCTAAGTATGTACCCTTGATGGCGTCTGTGGAACCGATGCCGTCTGCCTGATACTCATAGTAAATCGGCAGGTTCGCAAGGTGTGTCTTGAATCTCCAGTCAGAGCTTGAATCCATGCCGGCTGATGTGAATGCACCCTTTACGCCAAGGTCATCCGCATTCTCCTGAATGCTGTCTGCGACTGCCTTGAGATTGTCAAATGAATTAATTTCCTCAACACTCTTAACAACCGCATAATCCTTTGTGAAATAATCGTTTAAGATATCTGCGTTGTAGATAATGCCGTATGTCTCCACAACATAAGCAATTCCTTTTACTTCATCGCCGTCTTTCAGCGCAAAGTCATCACTCTTTAACTGTCCGTAAACTTCTGATCCGGAAAGGTCGTAGCAGTAATCTTTCCATGTTGCAAGTCCTACCGGTCCGTTAACCTGAAACAGTGTCGGCGCCTCTGACTTTGCCATCTCTGACTTTAATGTTGACTCATATGTACCGGAAGCAGCAGTCTGTACGACAACTTCCACTCCTGTCTCCGCCGTGTACTTTGCAGCCAGCTCCTCCCAGTCGCCAGCCTGCTCCGGCTTAAAGTTTAAGTAGTAAACCTTACCGCTTCCTGATGCAGCGCTTGCGTCCGCCTGTGTATCGTCCGCCTGTGCCTCATCCGTCTTTGTATCGTCTGCCTTTGTCTCCGCATTGTTTTCTGTCTTTGTGTCCGCCGCGGGAGCCTGTGTCTGGCTGGAATCATCCCCGCCGCATCCCGTAAGCATTGTCGCGAGCATTGCCGCACTAAGAACTGCACTTAATAACTTTTTTTTCATAATGAATACCTCTTTCCTTTTTGAATACCATCCGTATCCTCATTGTTTCTAAAAATCCACTGTCCCGCTCTCGGAATCGTTTTCGGTAACGGTATCGGTAACGTTTCCAATGGACAAATAAATCATATCATTCTGCCAAATAAATATCAAGTTTTTTTGGAACTATTTTTTATTTTTGGCAAAAATATCCCAAACAGTAATTTTTTAATTATGCAAATACGACAAAAGAATTTGCGGACATCATCGACATTCCACAAATTCTTCTGACAAATTCACTATATTATTTCTATACACAGCATCCGGAGATACCTGCGTCAATCCTACTAATCCCTTCCGTAAATATCCCTCGTGTAAATCTTGTCCGCGACATCCGCAAGCTCGTCCGTCATACGGTTTGCTATAATGACATCTGACATGTCCTTAAATGCTTCAAAGTCACGGATTACCCGCGAGCGGAAAAAGTTGTCCTCCTTTAGGCTTGGCTCGTACACAACAACCTCAATTCCCTTTGCCTTGATACGCTTCATAATGCCCTGTATGGACGACTGCCGGAAATTGTCGGAGTCAGTCTTCATGGTAAGCCTGTACACACCTACTATCTTTGGCCTGCGCGCCAGTATCATATCCGCGACATGGTCTTTTCTGGTGCGGTTGGCATCCACTATCGCCGTGATAATGTTATTCGGCACATCTTCATAATTTGCCCGCAGCTGCTTTGTATCCTTGGGCAGACAGTAGCCGCCATAGCCAAACGACGGGTTGTTGTAGTGGCTTCCGATTCTGGGGTCAAGCCCTACACCCTCGATAATCTGCTTTGTATTTAATCCCCGCACCTCGGCATATGTGTCCAGTTCGTTGAAATAAGCCACACGCAGCGCCAGATAGGTATTGGCAAAAAGCTTGATTGCCTCCGCCTCTGTCGTGTCCGTAAACAGTGTCGGTATCTCTTTTTTAATGGCGCCCTGTTTCAGTAAATCGGCAAACACCTCTGCGCGCTCGGACTGTTCCCCCACGATAATCCTTGACGGGTAAAGGTTGTCGTACAATGCTTTGCCCTCGCGCAGGAACTCGGGAGAAAAGATGATGTTGTCGATGCCGTACTTTTTCCTGACCGCTTTCGTATATCCCACCGGAACGGTTGATTTGATGACCATTACAGCGCGTGGATTCACTTTCATGACAAGCTCTATCACGGTCTCTATCGAGCTTGTGTCAAAGTAGTTCTTATCCGGATCATAGTTGGTCGGCGTCGCAATGATGATGTAGTCCGCATCCCGATACGCGTCCGCGCCGTCTGTTGTCGCCCGCAGATTCAATTCTTTTGATGACAGATATTCCTCGATTTCCTTGTCGATAATGGGTGACTTCCTGTTGTTAATCATGTCTGCCTTTTCCTGAAAGACATCCACCGCTGCTACCTCGTTGTTCTGAGCCAGCAATATGGCATTTGAAAGTCCCACGTAACCGATGCCCGCTACCGCAATCTTCATATAATTCCTCCTCGCTGCCAGCACGTTGGGGCTGGCATAATCATTTTAAACTTATTTTACACCTTTGACCTCTGTTTGTATACCAAATTATGTAAATAAATTCCCCACCTTTGACAGATGGGGAATTTTTCTTATTTCTTATTAAAATGATACGTTCCGTCGCTTTTCACGTAAAATGTTCCGCCGCCTTGATAAACCGTATTATCTCCGGCAACGCTCCACCGTCCCCTGCCAAGCTTGTAAATTCTAGAACGGCGCAGATATTTCTTCCCGTTGGAAGTGATTCCGTCCCGAACCCATGTTTCCCACACATCTACCGTACATTCCGTCTTGTTGCCTGCCGTATCCGTGGCAATTATCTTATATGTGTTATCCGAGGGTTCGAGCGTAAATTCCGCACGATTGTCGATTACCGTCACTGCCGCACCGTTTACGGTAACAGAATGAAGATTTTCGTCTGTTACTGTTACATCCTGATTGCCGTAATAGCTTTGACCATTCGACACGCCGCTGATAACCGGCGCTGAATCGTCAGGCATCACCCGCATCAAAATTTCAAAATCCGATATCTTGACGACTTCCTGATAAAGCTGCGTTGCCGCAAACACTGCCTTAGCGGTATATTTTCCCGCCTTGTCAGGTACTGTCGTGGTATAGGTGCCGTCATCCGCTCCCGCCGTTTTATAATAGTATGTAATATGGTCGATTCCATTTGTCTCTGAGCTTACCAAGGGGGCGGGCATTTCTTCGCCTTCATACCATCCGGGCTGCACGAACTCCGCAGTACCCTCCTGCAGTACCGGCTGTTCTCCCGCTTCCTTTACCCACACGGTACACTCCAACCCATTGCCTGCGATGTCCTCCGCCCGAATCACCCAGGGCTGCTCGGACGGCTTGAGTACAAAGCTTGCCTGATTGTCTGCGATTGCCTGCGCTTCATCATTGAGCGTTACCCGTAAAAGAAAGGCATCCGTAACTGCCGCCGCCGTATCGCCATAATATGTTCCGCCGTTCTGCACACCTGTGACTATGGGATCGGTTTCATCAATCAGGAGCTGCAGCGTTTCAGCAGGATATGCTGTCCCGTCTGTTCCCTGCACATAAAGCGTTACGCTGCCACTCTGGGTAACCGTAACAGCATCTGCCCATGCATCCGTCTCCGACAGGCGAATCTGGAAGCCGTTCTTTGCACGTATGGTCACTGCACCTGTATACCAGCCCTCATTACCTCTCGGACCCACAACCTCGTACTTGGTACCCTCCGGCGCAGAGAGCTTAAACGCCTGAAGTTTTGCATTCCCTGCATCGAAATCTCTTCCGACCGTTCCTATTCCATTGGTTGTATTTGTCCATATTTCACCCGCACTGTTTAATTGGCATTCCAAGCTTCCATAAACAAGCTTCCAGACATCCGCCTCCACATCGGGAAATGACACCTTGGAAGGGTCGCTGTAGTTTTCCGCATTGACGGTGACAGTCAGGCCTGTATTCTGCCCCTGCGCATCATATACAGGTATGGCATAATCAATACAGCTCCAAACAGGTTCGAGTATCGGTTTATGCAGCGTTATCTCTGGATCTGCTGTTGTTCCCTTGATATCAAGAAATGCACACCGTTTAAAATTTTCCATCGTTGCCAGATTTCCCAAAGCGGTTGCGCCTGCATTCCCATCAACCGCTATCGGTACTCCATCATCGCGCACGCTCCACAAATTCCATTCGGACAGCCTGTAAAATCTTGCATCGCCCTCTCTGCCGTCCAAAATTTGTTTCACAATGGCTCCTGACTGCGCAGGCATATTTTCCGAATCCGGAATAACTCCTCCGTCCAAAAACTTCAGCCGCGCGAGAATGTCATTCGGATCTTCGTCCAGCACCTCGCTCAAAGGCTTTATCGGCTGTGTTCCGGCATATACATGGAATTGTTTCTGCTCAGATGTCAGGCTGTCATACGGGTCACTCACCGGATCCCCGGTAGAAGCGACCTGCACTTCCTCCACAACGGAAAATTCCACAACCTCTAATTCTGCCATTTCCGTATCCGGTTCCTCCTGCGTTTCCGTCAGCGGTTCCTCTTCTGTCAGCTGCTCCTCTGTCGGCGTTTCCTCCGCCTGTACTTCCGTTTCAGACGCAGTGTGCGTCATCTGTGTTTCTGTGGCAGGCTGTTCCACAAGCTCTGGTTCTGTTTGTATTTGCTCTGTCTCCGGCGATTCCTGTGACAGCTCTTCTGCTCGTACCGGACATACCGCCGTAGTCGTCATGACAAACACCATCATCAATGATAATAGTCCTTTTACTGACCTATGCATTGATTTCACTCCTCTCTTATCAATATCAATAAACCGCCTTGTATTTTGACTATTGTTCAATCCACTGAACGGTCAGATTTTTGTTTACTTTCGTTGAGAAGTCATAATCCCACGAACCATTTTCTGTCGGACACAGTTTCGGCTCGGACGCTTTCTCTCCCTTTTTCACTTTCTGCGTTCCGAATGTGCTTCCGTTGTACTTAAATGTCACCGTATAATACTGTGTTTTCTTATTGCCATCGTCTCCCGACTCCTCTTTGGAAGGCGCGTCCTTATCCGGCTCGGATGCCTGCGGCTGGGACTGGGGCGGTGTCTTTTGCGGCTGTGTTTCCGGCGGCAGTACTTCTGGCAGCAGTGTCTGGGGCAGTTCTTCCAATTCCTGCTCAGACTCCGGACTTGCTTCCTCCCTCTGCGGTTCGGACGACTGCTGTTTCGGCGGATTTTCCGATTCCTTTGACACTGTCTCTTGTGGATTCTCTGTCCGCTCCTGTTCTTCCGTTTCCGGTTTCTCCTCTGCGTCCTGCGGCTCTTGTTCTGCCGATTCGTCTGTTTCTTTTATTTCCTGTACATGATTGGCTGTATCAATCCCCAGTTCTTTTATGTACTCCTGCATAATTGGCGGAAGGCTCTCATAGTCGATATCCGTCGGCTCTCCCAAACCGGCAGAGGGCGACCCTGTGTCCCCCACATACAGCTCCTGACCGGCTTCCACCATGACTTCCTCATCCGAGACCGTTCCGTCAGGCATCACCGCTCTGGCACCG
This sequence comes from uncultured Lachnospiraceae bacterium, assembly GCA_910579275.1. Taxonomy (GTDB): domain Bacteria; phylum Bacillota; class Clostridia; order Lachnospirales; family Lachnospiraceae; genus COE1. Next base: position 146,417 of record CAJTTO010000002.1, on the reverse strand, counting down.
ACCGTTCCCTTAAAGACAGTCAGCCGCGTATCCGTGTCCCCGCTCTCATTCGCAGCTGTCTCCACACGGAATATCGTTCCGCGCACAGCCATGATCGAATTGGGGGTGTTGACCTCGTAGGAGGCATTTTGTCCAAGCTTATTCTGTATTTCACTGGTAACCGAACCTTGTGTCAGCTCAATATATGTTTTTGCATTTTCATCATTCCCCTCGGCGACAATGTTCATCCGCGTATCCTGCTCTGCCAGAAGGTACTTGTCATCGTCAAGCTTTAACCGCATACTGCTCTCCGACGCTACTGCCACGCTGTCCCCCGACTGCAGCATCAGGTTTTCATACGCAGCCATTTCTCCGACGGATGCTCTTGTAATCGTCGCGCCCCCGTTAACCTGATACACCATAATCGATCGGTAAGCTTCGTCGTTTCCTCCCATCAGTACTACACAGCCTACTGCGACAGCCACAATTACCATCATAACTGCGCCGATCACAATTCCTGCTTTCTTTGACATGTTTCACGACTCCTTTCCTTTTATTTCTTTCTCGCGAATCGCTGCCGCCAGATAATCCACCAAACGGTAATCCAGCTTTCCCTCATCCGCCATGCTCTTTAAAATGCCCAACGCCTTTTCCTGCGAAACCGGTTTCTTGTAGGGACGATCCCTTGCCGTAAGCGCATCGTACACATCCGCCACTGTAATCATTCTGGTTTCCAGCTCCAAATCCTCTGCCTTAAGATGCCGCGGATAACCAGAACCGTCCAGCAGCTCATGATGGGACGCCGCCCACTTCGGTATGTCTTTATAGTTCTTATTGAACCATACCTTACTTAGTATTTTTTCTGTCATGACTACATGGTATTCCATCTGTCTGCGGTCATCCTCTGTCAGTGTTCCTCTCCGGATGCTGAGACGCTCCCGCTCCCGTTCTGTCAGGTACGAAAGCGTTTCGCCTGTCTCGTCCACGTACCTGTGTCCCGCAAGCTCCTGTACACGGTCGTAATCCGCATCATCAAGAACACTCTTGCTGTCTATCGCGTGAATAAAATCGATGCTCTCCCGCAGATAATCAATGTATTCCTTATATTTCTCCCCGTCAATCCTGCCTTTCATATGGTCAATTGTATAATACGCTTCCAGAAGCTGAAACCGCGTTTCCACCGTCCCAAGCTCCCTGTCAAGCCGTGTTGCGCGGTTCATAATGGACAGCGGCACCACCATTTTTCCGATGTCATGCAAAAGCGCCGCAAGCTCCAGCTTATCCTTTCGCTCTTCGTCAAAATAATCATCGCACACGCCTGCCTGATGCTGCTTGTTGATATAATCCGCAATCATTCCGGCATACTCCGCGACTTTTCTCGTGTGGGAACCGTTATAGGGCGTGCGTTCATCAATCGCGGTTGACATTGCCTCCACAAACGAGCGCAATTGCTGTTTCACTTCCTGAACATATTTTAAGTTGGTCATTTCAATTGCTGCCTGCGCCCCGAGAGAGCGAATGATGATTTCATACTCCGGATCAAAAGGAATGATATTCCCCTCCTCATCCATTGCGTTCAACAACTGCAAAACGCCAATCAGTTCATCCTCGTTATTTTCAATCGGAATGACCAACAGCGACTGCGTATGGTAACCTGTCAGTGCATCGTATTTTTTCGGTCCCGAAAAATCAAAACGACTGTTATTGTATACATCGGGAATATTGATGATTTCGCGATGCAGTGCGGCATAAGAGCACACATTGCGCTCTGTCATCGGAACAGGCGGCATGTCGTCAATCGGCTCTCCGTCCTCACCGCGGCTGATATGCTGCGACAGCGTTTTCATAATCTGGAAACGCAGCTTGCCGTTCTCAAAAAGATACAGCGTGCTCGCATCACAATGGGTGATGTCCATTCCGTTTTCCAGAATAGACGCCAGCAGATGCTCCCTGTTTTTTTCCGTAGACAGCTTAATGCCAATATTCAGTATTTTCTTTAACTCCGCGTTCGTCGGTTTTACTTTTTCCTCTGTCATCGTCCACATAAATTTTTCATGCCTTTCCATAACCTGCACATTTATGACCCCGCCACTTGTCAGTCTGTACGCTGCGCAAAGGGATACAGATTATTTTTTTTCAGATATTCCATAGAGCGCCTTTGCCGCCCTAAATCTTTCATCTCAATCAGAACGCTTGACTCCACCTGAAACCTGCGCATTTGGCTGTCAAACGCCTGCCAGTCAATCTTCCCTGCACCAATCTCCTGATGCAGGTCATTTATCCTGTCGTTATCATTGATATGCATATGACGGATATAAGGCGCCAGCGCCTCCACCCACTGTTCTCCCGCAATATCGGTAACTGCCGCATGTGCATAGTCAAGGCAGACTCCGAAACGCGGTTCGTGCTCCAGCCGCTTTGCAAGCTGCTGCAAAATATCCGGAGCTTCGTCAAACATATTCTCCATAAATATCTGTTGTTTAGGGTATTCCTGCAATAGTCCGCCAAAAAACGCCTCATTGACGTCCAGCCAGTTTCTAATGTACTGTTCATCGCGAAAACCGTACAGTCTGCCCGTATGAAACACCACGCCCCGCAGCCCCATATCACGCGCAATCTCCATTGACTGCCGTATCCTGTAACCGGATGCCTGCCGTATCATCGAATCTTCACTGTGAATCGTCACGTCCAAAAACGCACCATGCATCGTATCCCGCGAGCGGTCACGCGGCTGTTTTACATAAAACGAAATTAATTCGTCAATCTTATTTTGGTCATCCAGTACCGCAGGATGAAAGAAATCGTTGTATTCAAAGACCGCATGGTATTCATCTGCCAGTTCCAGCGTCTCCTCCATCCGTTTTTTATCCGGAATAATATGTAGCTGCTGCATCTCTACAATTCCTGCTCCTCTCAATCACTTTTTACCTCGTCCAGCTGATATACAAATACGCCCTGCGATTTGCCCTTCAGCGGAATCTCTCCTATCGGCGTGACCGCCACCCGATCCTTCACGGCCTCATAGACTTCCCTGCTAATTAAAATCTGTCCCCGTCTGGCATTGCTCTCCAGACGCGCTGCCGTATTGACGGTATCGCCGATTGCCGTATAGTCCATCCGGAAGTCGCATCCGATATTGCCAACGACGGCATTGCCGCAGTTAACACCGATTCCAAAGCCCACACTCTTTCCAAAGCGCTGCTCAAATTTCTCGGCAATGGCATCTGCACCCGCCTTCATGTCACGCGCCGTACAGACTGCCTTATAGATATAATCGTCCAAATCAAACGGTGCATTGAACACTGCCATCGTGGCGTCCCCCACAAATTTGTCCAGTGTTCCTCCGTTTTGGAAAATTGCGTTTGTCGTCAGACTCAAATACTCATTTAATATTTCCACAACTTCTTCCGGTTTCAGACTCTCCGACATCGTTGTAAATCCGCGGATATCCACAAACAGACACGCGATATGCCGGTTCTCCCCGCCAAGCACCAGCTCGAAGTCCTTGTCTTTGCTGATTTTATCCACAACCTGCGGGGCAACATACTGCTTGAACACATTCACGACCTTCTGCCGCCGCATAATTTCCTGTACATAACCATAGACTAGATGCACTGCATAAACTGCGAAAAACACTGCCGGAAGTAGTATAACAGGTGTTATAACCCCGCGCATATGCATCACTTTTGCAAAAACAGGTCCAGCTGCCACTGACATCAAAAACATCAAAATAGTCGCCGGAACAATCTTCATCCGCCGGATTGCCAGATAAAATGCTGCTGCCAATACCGCTGCCAGCACAGTGTAAGCTCCGGTGGGGAGCTGCTGCTGTGTCCTGCCCTCCAAGAGCGCCTCCACGATATTTGCCTGAATTTCCACTCCGTACATCTGCGTTCCGTGAGAAATTGCCGGCATATAGGAATCCTGCATTCCCGCCGCATACGCCCCCACAAACACAATGCTGTCTGCAAAAATCGCCGGATTGACCGTCCCGTCCATCACATCCGTCATGGAAATCGTACTGTAACAGCCTGTTTTCCCCGAATAGGAAAACAAATACTGGTTATTTTCGTCTAACTCAGGCCATTCGACTGCCGCGCCGCGTCCTTCCTGATAAATTTTATATACCTGCGAGGCAAGGCTGTATCTGCGCGCCCCCTCCTCGTCTATGTATGCCATCGCGCGGCGCACATAACCGTCCGTCCCAACTAGCGTGTTGGCATATCCTTGGTTTGTGGCTTCCCGCAGCGCCTCATATGGCATGATGGCGCCATCCACATGATACTTGTTGAATGTTATCCTGCCGTTTTCGTCGTATTCCGGCTGTTCCTTAAAACGATAGGACATCGCCGTCACGACGTTTCCGGCCGCACGGCAGGCATCGGCAAACGCCGCATCGCCGTCCGCATCACCTTTTTCACTAAAAATCACATCGAACGCAATCACTGCCGGTCTTGTCTGGGTATCGCTATTCAAAAGCCGCACCAAATCCGCCGAAAGCTGTCTGCTCCACGACAGAATCGAACCATACTGTTCGAGCGTCCTGTCGTCGATTGCAATAATATAAATATCTTTGCTGGCAACAGACGCACGCTGGAACAAAGCGTCCGATACCATAACATCCATGGAATATCCTGCCCGCACAAAAGCAAGCAGCCCTGTCACCGCAGCAATCAGGAGTGCAGTCAGCGCCGTGCGCAGCGTTTTTTTCGTTTCCACCTGTTTATCAAGTTCCTTTCATGATGAATTTTATCACTGGAATATTTTTACATGTAAAAAATTACATGTTCTCACTATTTATTATATCGTACTGTTCGTGAAAAGAAAATAGATATTGTACTTTTTTTCGTTGTCAAATCCCGCACTTGTGTAGACAGAAGCCGCAGCCGGACATGCCTTAAAGCCATTCATTCCAGAAGGTCTCAATTTTTCCGGAAATCTCGGAGACATTTACAACCTCATACCGACTCCACTCCCTCGGAAACATGCGCCTGTACTGCGGCTCTAAAAAACGCTCGTCCAGAAGCGCCACCACGCCGACGTCTTCCGCAGTGCGGATCACACGGCCTGCCGACTGCAGAACCTTGTTCATTCCGGGATAGCGGTAGGCATAATCAAAACCGTTTTCTCCCCGAACGTCAAAATACTCCTTTAACAGCTGCCGCTCGCACCCCACCTGCGGTATTCCTGTCCCAACGATGACTGCCCCGATCAGGCTGTCATGCTTTAGGTCAATCCCCTCGGAGAAAATACCGCCCATTACACAAAATCCAATGAGAATCGTGTCTGTTTCTTCTATTTCAAAAGCAATCCGGCTGGAAAAGTCACAGTCTGCATTTCCCTGAAAGCGCAGCAGAAATTCCTCCCTTTGGGACTCGCTCATATAATCCTCCTGAACAAGGCATTCCATCACGCCATCCTGATAATATTCCTGCATAAAACAGTCGTAGACCTGCTCCAGAAAGAGGTGCGACGGCAGGAATACCATATAATTTCCGTGGCGCTGCCTGACCACTTCGTAAATATACCGCGCAATCCTTCTGTACTCGTCCTCATTTCTTCTCGCATATCTGCTCGTGACGTCATTTGCAATCAAAAGCGCTTTCTTGCCCTCATCAAACGCGGACTTCGCATAAACCTCATAATCTTGCGCCTCACCGCCCAGAAGCTTCTTATAATACTGGATGGGAAGCAGCGTCGCGGAGAACAAGACAGTGCTTCTTCCTTTCTGCATACACTGGCGCAGATTGTCCGCCGGATTGACGCAGAAAAGCTTCAGCATAAAACCGCCGTCCTCCATGAGCTGGCTGTATACCACATAATTATCGTCGAGTATCTCATACATATTGAGAAAATGTGCAGTCTCAAAATAAAATTCCATGATTTCCTTCTTGTCCGGAAAGGTGTCATGCTCGTCCAGAAAATCATCCATCGCCGCATACAGGCGGTTGAGCGCCATCACAAAGCCGTCAATACTTTCTTCCTTCCGAAAGCGCTCGCACTGCCGCTTCATGGAAAGCAGCTCCTTATTGCACTTATCAAGCAGTTTTGCTATCCTTGGCGACAATTCCTTCATCAGCCGCTTTATCTGCAGAAATGATTCCTTAAGCAAGGCCGCACTGTACATTTCCCTGCCCCGGTCGAGAAGATTGTGCGTCTCGTCTATCAGAAATACATAGTCACGTTTTCCCGTTCCCTCCGCAAAAAAACGTTTCAGGTAAACCCTTGGGTCAAACACATAATTGTAATCACAGATGACCGCATCCGCAAACAGGCTCATATCAAGACTGAATTCAAACGGACACACCCGATATTTTTCCGCATACGCCAACAGCTTTTCCCGCGTAAAATGATCCTCATGCACCAAAAGGTCGTACATGGCATCATTCACACGGTCAAAATGTCCGTCCGCATACGGGCATGCCACAGGGTTGCACTCTGCCGCAGTGTCACGCTCCTCGTCCGACTGTTTCAAAAAACATATCTTGTCCTTTGCAGTCAAAACAATGGTCTTCATGTGCAGACCATTTTCATGCAGCAGCCCAAAACACTCTTCCGCGACAGTACGTGTAATCGTCTTTGCCGTGAGATAAAATATTTTCTCTGTCATTCCCTCGCCCATGGATTTCACGGCAGGAAACACAGTCGATATCGTTTTCCCCACACCGGTCGGCGCTTCCAGAAAAAGTTTTCTCTTATGGTATATCGTCTGGTAGACATATGTGACCAGCTCTTTCTGCCCTTCGCGGTACGGAAAAGGAAAAGGCAGTCTTTTTATGGACTCTGTGCGGACGCCGTTCCACGAAAACTGGAAATCAGCCCACTTCTTGTATTCCCTTAAAAGGTCGTCAAACCACCGTTTTATTTCGTCAAACGTAAAATCCTCATGAAAATACTTCAGCTCCTCGGTCTCCATATTGCAGTATGTCATCCGGACACCAATCTGTTCGAGATGATTTTCCGCGGCATACATAAACGCATAACATTTTGCCTGCGCAAGATGTACGCCGACAGGCTGCTGGATGCGCCCCAGCTCCCTGTAAGTGCCTTTTATCTCATCTATAACCACCTTGTCTTCTTTGGACAGAACGGGTGCGGGAAGCGTATCATCCTTTTCCGGAACCGTTTTGTCATGGGCACCCCAGTTGCGGTCAATGATTCCGTCCGCCCTTCCTTCTATTATAATGTCATAATCCTGCGTACTCCATATATGCATCAATCCCACTTCTGCATAGTACTCGCTTCCCATGCGCCGCTGAATCATTCTGTGAATCCGGCTCCCCTCCTGCATTGCAGTATCTGCACCACCTGATTTTCGATTGTCTATGCTGCCCTCGCGCAGTATGAACTCCACAAGCTGCCGGACTGATACACGTATTTCCATCCCAAACCTCCAACTGAAAAACTCTCCCCAGAGAATAGTGTAACCTATCCTATAGAGAGAGTCAATTTAATTGCCCTTATGGCTTACGCTAATGCAAGTCCGCTTACATAGCTTTCAAATTCGTCATTGTGTCCCGCATACTGTAAGGTAAGCGTTGAACGGAAATCGAGTCCCATTACACCAAGGATGGACTTTGCATCTACAACGTAATGATTGTAGGAAATATCAATATCAAAGTCACATTTTGACGCCTCGTTTACGAAATCCGCAACTTCTGCAGGTGTCATTTTAATCTTGCGTTCTATCATACTAAGCACCGTCCTTTCTACATATATTTTACAAAACCGATACAAATAAGTATTGTTCAAAAGAAAACCAGAAGCCTTCTTTTGTTTTTCTATATTATACAAAATTATACCAAAAGTAAAGTATTTTGCATTATTATGGAAATTTTCGTCATTTTCAAAGCTCCTATGTTCTTTTTCGGATACAATACAATTTTGCGTTGTCAATCCTATACAGTTCATTCTTTCCATTTTCAAAATTTTTTATACAGTTTTGTTATTAATTTTTTTAACATATCCGTTATCCTATGCAGAAATTCAGAAGTGAAATCTTAGCTTATCCGCCACCCCACACTGCTTCCTGTCTCATTTTTGGTTACGACGAGCTGACTGTCAATCTCCTGTTTCAGTTCTGTCACATGGGAGATAATGCCAATCATCCGGTCACCGCCTGCCATCTCTTTTAAGATGCGAACCGCCTGTCCTCTGGAATGCTCGTCAAGCGAGCCAAAGCCCTCATCAATAAACATCATGTCCAGACTGATGGCTCCGCTGCCCTCCTGAATCTGGTCTGCCATGCCGAGCGCGAGGGAGAGCGCCGCCATGAAGGATTCTCCGCCCGAAAGCGTCCTGACTTCACGTTTTTTTCCAGTCACAAGCGAATAGACCATCAAATCCAGCCCTTCATTCTTGACCCTGCCTGCGTCATCCATGTCTTTTATCATGAGTTGGAACTGCCCTGCCGTCATTTTCTCAAAGCGTCTGTTTGCCGCCGCAAGAATCTTCCTAAGATAATACCTCTGCACGTAGGTTTCCAAATCCATTTTGTTCTGTTTATTGACATTTCCGGAAATAATCCGGTATAACGTGTCAAGCTTTGCGTGTTCACGGATTGTCTTTTCGCGCTGCTGTTGCTGTGTGTTTAGGGAATGAAGCACTTTTTCATCTGTCGCCAGTATCCTTAAACGCTCATTTATTGTTTTGTCTATCTCGTCAAAACGCCCGTTCAGCTTATCGATGTTTCGCTGCATACTTTCTATATCCGGTTTTCTGCTGTCCTTGATAATCCCCTCCGCAGTTTCTTTCTTCGCCGCTGCCTTCTGCATTTTCTCATGATAGTCCTTCAGCTGCTTCTGCCACTCGGCAAGCGTATCTCTGGAATAAGTCTCTGTCATGCGCTGCCACTCTTTGGCACACTCCGCACTTTTTTTCTGTAATAGATTTTCATACGCGGTCTTCTGCTGTTCGGCACGGCTCGTTTTTTCGGGGATCGTGTTTCTGTACTCGTCAATCAGTGACAAGGCTTTCTGCTGCTCGCTCTGCGCCTTTGTGTTTGCCCGTTCCTTAGCCTTATATTCCTCCTCTACAGCAGCAAATGCACCCTCCGCCTGTTTTCTGGCTGCTTCCGCGTCCTCCCTGACTGCAAACTCCGTGTTGTTCGCAAGCTCCCGCAGGGCAGCTTCCAGCCCTGCAAGCTCCTGCGCAAGCGCCGTCAGCTGCGCGCTGACCTGTGAGAGCTTCTCCTGCTGCTGCTCGATTTCATGTGCACACTTCTCGTGCACACTTCTCTGTGCGTCGAGGTATTCCAGCCTTTCCTTGCAGCGCTGATCTGTCTGGTGCACTTCGTCACGGTACGTCCCATATACCTTTACGATGTCCTCCATGCTGCCCTCCCGTATTCCGAGCTGCTCGCATATCCTGCCGCGCTCAGCCGCAAACTGGCTGGTCTTATTGTCCAATATTATCTTCAGCTCCTTTGACTCCATGGACTTTATCTGCTGTTTCTCATTCGATTTGTCACTCTCCCGACGGGCAGCTTCCACTTCCTCCTTTGTCGGAACCTGAAAATCCTCGGGCAGCCTGTACGGTTCGGGGTGTTCCCTCGAACCGCAGACCTTGCACGGTTCCCCGTCAACCAATGCACTTGCGAGAATGCCGGCCTGCTCATTTAGGAACTGTCTGTTGACAAAATCATAATAATCCCGCTTTTTCCGGTATTGCTCCTCCGCGTCCCGAAACGCGTCCTGACTTTTTCCAAGCTTTACCTGACACGCGTCAATGTCCTTTTTTGCCGCCGCAAGCCTATCAATATCAGCGCCAAGCAAGTTACTTTTCTGCACTTCAATCCCTGCATTGACTTTATCCTCATGCGCCTTATTGTACCCTTTCAGCGCTTCGGCACACGCATTCTGCTTTTCTCTCATGTCCGCAAGAGACTGCTCACATTTTTCCTTCTCCTCGCCGACAGACATGTATCTTTGCGTTTTCTCCTTTTTTTCGCGCTCTGCCTTATCCCTCCGGTCAAACAGGCGTACTGCCTCCTGCACTTTCTGACTAACCTCATGCAGCCTTTTCTTTTCCGCCTCATATCGCACATCTATTTCCTTAAATGATTCCGCAGCAGATGCACAGGCCTCTGCCAGCCTGGGAAGAGAAGCTTCCTTGTCATGAAGTTTTTGCTGCACGGCAAGCAGCTCCTGCGCAGCATTCTGATACATCTGGAATACCGGTTTTACCTCATATGAATCATTCAACAGGGAAACCAGCCGTTCTTTTTCCTGCATCTTGTTTTCCATCGCCTTACACGCATCAAGAGTTTCCTGCGCAAGGTCGCGTTCCGCAAACGCATCCATGAGGGTCTTTGCCGACGCGTATTCATCCTTCGCCGAGTCCAGCGTCTTCTTGACCGCATCGCGCTCTGTCGTCAAAAGCGCTGTCTTTTCTCTGGAATCGCGGCAAAACATTTCCAGCAGTTCCAGATACGCGCCAAGACATGTCAGTTTTTCCTTTTTAACCTCCTCCGCAAGTGCTTCCATCTCGCTGTATTTTTCAAAATCATCCGTTATTGTAACATGCGTTATTTCACTGCGGCACGTTGTCCGAATCACTGCAATTTCCCGCTCCTTCGCCTTCTTCCGCTCCTCAAGGATGCGCCTTATTCGCTCATATAGTTCCGTGTCAAACAGTTTCCGGAAAATCTCCTTCTTGTCGTCTGTTTTTGCGCGGAGAAGCTCCATAAATTCCCCCTGCGCAATCATGGCAACCTGCATGAACTGTTCCCGCGTAAGCCCTACAATTTCCTCTATTTTATCATCGACATCCCGCTCTGCATACACACTCCCGTCCGCGAGTGTCAATTCCACAGAACCTTTTTCCTCAATAACATCCTTTCCGGAGCTTCCGCGTCTCTTTGCCGGTCGAAGGTGTCTGGGAATCCGCCTGACCGTGTACTCCGGCGCCCCCTCCTTTGCCGACTTCGCAAACCGGAATGTGACCTGCGGCGTGTTATCATACGACATAAAATGGCTCTGTAACAATACCCCGTCCTTTTTATTGTAGAGAGAGCCTGTCTGTCCATAAAGCGCAAAGACAATGGCGTCGAATATTGTCGTTTTGCCTGCTCCCGTATCACCTGTTATCAGGAATAAATTCTGGACTGCTCTGGAAAAGTCAATGGTTGTCTCACTTCCGTAAGAGCCGAACGCCCTCATTGTAAGAATCAATGGTTTCATGTCGCTGCACCTCCTGTCGCCTCGTTAATCACGGATATCATGATTTCTCTCTCCTCATCATCCATCTCCGGTATAAATTGACAGATTAAATCATAGGGGGACGTGTACACCGGCTCTGTCACCTCGTCCGGCAGTCCTTCCCGTCTGGTGAAGATTCTCTTGATTTCCAGCTTATTCGGAAATGCCATTGCAATCCGCTCCTGCAGATCAAAAATTTCCAAATCCCTGTCATCCGTGAGAATTACCTGCACATAGTCCTCTGATGCTTTCCGCAGTACATTTTCAAATGTGTCCTCGAGAACCATGACCTTGCGTTTTGGCACAAGCGGCAGCTTTACAATCTCCGGCTCCTCCCCCTTTTTTCCAAGGCTGACCATCAGAATCCCTTTTTCCTGATTTGCCTCACTGACAGAGTAGGCATATGGCGTGCCGCAGTAGCGAAAACGGTTCTCCCCCACTGTCATCGGCTTGTGGATATGCCCAAGCGCCGCGTAGTCGAACGGTGCCAGCACGTCACTCCACACCACGTCAACATTTCCCACTGCTGTAATCTCTGACTCCATACGCGCAATCTCCTCAGGCTTTTTGCCCATGGGCAGATAAAACTGATGGCTTACAAGGACGTTGCGCTCCCTTTCATCAATGTGCTCACGCGCAAAAAGCCTGTGAATTGCTTCATTATAACTGTACACAGTATCACTCTCGTCAAATGTTCCACGTACCACAGACGGCTTGGAAAAAGGAAGCAGATAGAAATTGACCGCGCCGTGCTCATCCCTAAGTGTCACCCGCTCTATATATTCCTCCGGTCTGCGCGGCGGTATTCCTACCATATGTACCCGCTGCTTTGACAGCAGGAAGTTCAGATAATCTATCCGCTGTGCACTGTCATGGTTTCCACTCACAATCATAATTTCCACTTTGCCTGCCGCACTGTAGAGTGACTCCAGAAAACGGTCAAAAAGCTGCACTGCATCCGCTGACGGTACCGCCTTGTCATAGATATCGCCTGCAATCAGGATTGCATCCGGCTGGTATTTCTTTACATAGTCCGCAATCTGTGCAAACAGATATTCCTGTTCTTCCCGCAAATCATGGTTATACAGCCTGATGCCAATATGCAGGTCTGATAGATGGAATAGTCTCATATCATTTGTCCTTTCTTTTCCCTTTGGGTATATCAGTCTATCATTATAGTAGTACCTATACCAGTATTATAGCAGACACGTCTCTGAAATGCAAGAAGGCTGAACCAGTTTGAAACCGTTCAGCCTTCCCTGTTATCCTATTCCTATTTTTATCTGAGTTTCCAGATGTCCCTGTTGTACTCCTCGATGGTTCTGTCTGATGAGAAGAATCCTGCCTTTGCAATATTTACAAGCATCATCTTCTTCCATTTTGCCTCATTCTTGTAGTCCTCAAACATCTTATCCTTTTTCTCGATATAATCCTCAAGGTCTAAGAGTGTCATAAACCAGTCTTTGTTAATCAGCTCCTTCTGGAGTCTGGTCAGACGCTCCTCGTTGCCCACCTTCAATACTTCCTTGTCAGTGATGAAGTCAATTGCTTCCTTAATCACACTGCTCTTCTCGTAGAAGCTCTTTGCCACATAATCGGCCTTCTCATAGTGCTCGATAACCTGCTCGGACTTCTCGCCAAAGATGTAGATGTTGTCATCCCCAACAAGCTCATGAATCTCAACGTTTGCACCATCGCTTGTTCCGAGTGTCACTGCACCGTTTAACATAAACTTCATGTTTCCTGTACCGCTTGCCTCCTTGGATGCCAGCGAAATCTGCTCGGAGATATCACACGCAGGAATCAGCTTTTCAGCGTAGCTTACATTGTAATTTTCTACCATGACAACCTTCATGTAATCCTTGACGTCCGGATCGTTGTTTACAATTTCCTGCAGGCAAAGCAGCAGATGGATAATATCCTGCGCAATAATATATGCAGGAGCTGCCTTTGCGCCAAAGATAAACGTAATCGGTGTGGACGGCTTCTTTCCGCCTTTTATCTCAAGATACTTATGGATAATGTAAAGCGCATTCATCTGCTGGCGCTTGTACTCATGAAGTCTCTTAACCTGAATGTCAAATATGGAGTCCGGATTGATATCCTGTCCCTCGTTCTCCTTCAGGTATGCAACAAGTTCTTCTTTCTTAATCTTCTTGATTGCCTTGATTTCTGTCAGAAGCGCCTCGTCGTCAAGGTGTTCCATCAGCTTCTCAAGCTCTGCGGCGTCCTTCTTGTAACCGGCACCGATTGTCTTTGTGATGCATGCCGCCAGTTCCCTGTTGCATGAAAGCAGCCATCTTCTGAAGGTAATGCCGTTTGTCTTGTTGTTGAACTTCTCCGGATAAATCTTGTAGAAATGATTCAGCTCGGAGTCCTTCAGAATCTCTGTATGGATTGCGGCAACACCGTTTACGGAGAAGCCGTAGTGGATATCAATATGTGCCATATGCACGCGCATATTGTCATCAATTATCTGTACCTTGGGATCCTTATGCTGAATAGAAGCTCTCTTGTCCAGCTCCCAGATAATCGGCATCAGCTGCGGAACAACTTTCTGCAAATACTTTACAGGCCACTTCTCAAGCGCTTCCGCAAGAATTGTGTGGTTTGTGTACGCGCAGGTTTTGCTGACCACATTGATTGCCTCGTCCATGTCAAATCCTTCTTCCTCGGTCAGAATACGGATTAACTCCGGAATAACCATCGTCGGGTGTGTATCGTTTATCTGGATAACCGCATGGTCGTACATCTTGTGGAGATCATAACCGTTGTCTTTCATCTCCTTCAAAATCAGCTGTGCGCCGTTGCATACCATAAAGTACTGCTGATAAATACGGAGCTGCTGACCAGCCTCGTCAGAATCGTCCGGATAAAGGAACAATGTAAGGTTCTTATCAATGTCCGCCTTGTCAAAATCAATGCCGCCGTTTACAATGCTCTCGTCAATTGTCTCAATATCGAACAGATGCAGCTTGTTCATTCCCTGCTCATAACCAATCACGTCAATATCATATAATCTTGACATAACCTTCTTTTTTCCAAAATATACAGGGAAAGAAATGTCTGTCTTTGTGAGCCATGATTGTGACTCAATCCAGTCGTTTTTCTCAGCAGTCTGCTGTCTGTCCTTAAATACCTGTTTGAACAGTCCGAAATGGTAATTCAGTCCGATGCCATCTCCCGGAAGTCCAAGGCTTGCGATAGAGTCCAGAAAACATGCTGCAAGTCTGCCAAGTCCGCCGTTTCCGAGTGACGGTTCCGGTTCAACCTCCTCAATACGGCTAAGCTCCTTGCCTTCCTCCTTGAGTGCCGCGTCAAGTTCCTCATAAATGCCAAGGTTAATCAGATTATTTGACAAAAGCTTACCAATCAGGAATTCTGCAGAAATGTAATAAATCTTCTTGCTTCCCTTGATAACACCCTTGCCGTTCATCATGTCCTTGGTCATGTTAAGGATTGCAAAGTAAAGCTGGCTGTCATCAAGTTCCTTAACTGCCTTTCCATACATTTTCTGTGCTACTGCTTCCAAACTTGCTTTTACGTTCATCTTACTACTCCTTTTCCCGCTGCTGATACAGCTAAAAATTAGTTTAACAGTTCCATATATTTATTATGTGTAACATTTAAGTTCTCTATTTTATGAGATTACATCAAGATAATTAATGCGGATTAATTTGTGCGGCATCACAATGTCCTGACCGCTCTCCCCCTCCATTAACCGGCAGAGTTCTTCCACGGCACATGCCGCAATCTTCTGAAAATCCTGTCTGACCGTGTGCATCTGTTTTCCTGCGTACCCCATCAGGCTCACACCGTCAAATCCGCATACCGGCCTGTAAATATCCATGTCAATCAGTGCCTTCATCGCGCCAATTGCCATCAAATCCGACGCGCAGATTATGGCATTCTTGCTTCTGGCATACTGCATCGTCAGTTTTCTGGCCTCAAGCTCACTGAAGTTTCCTGTCCTGACCAAAACCTGAAGTTCCATCTCGTCTGCAAGTCTGTTCATTCCGATCAGGCGCTCCTCCGACACATAACCGTTTTTCTTTCCGGATATATACAAAATCTTCTTATGGTTGTTTCCGGCGAGAAACCGCTTTGCCACCTCATACTGCGCTTTCTCATTGTCAATATGAATACTAGACGTATTCTCGCTGACTCCGGGAGCGTCAATCAGCACCACTTTAAATTTCCTGCTTTCGACCAGCTCCCGCAATACGGTGTCATCCTTGGAAAGACCGCAAATAATCAGCCCCTCTATGCTCTGTGACTGGAAATAACGAATCATCTCCTCCACATCCATCTCAGCTATCATGGTAAAGAATACGGTGATAATGTCCATTCCTTTTTCTTTTGCCTTGTTGATGGCTCCGATAATGTAGCGCATCGGTATCTCATCAACCTTCTGGGAATGTCTGTTTACATCAAGCACCAGTGCCATCCTTCCTGTCTTCTTAGAGGACAGCGCTGAAGCGATTGTGTTTGGGACAAACCCAAGCTCCGCTATCGCCGCGTTTACTTTCTGTTTTGTCTCCTCACTCACATTGGGATAGTGATTGAGTACTTTTGATACGGTTGAAATCGCCACGCCTGCTTCTTTTGCCACATCTCTTATAGAAACCAAATTTGAAGCCAAATTTTATTCCACCTTCTCTTCCCTGACAACCAACGTTTTATAGTATTAACAAAAGTATTTGCCGATTCTAATTCTTTTTATCTAATTTGATTAAGAAAACGTTTTCCAGAAAACGTTTTCTTAATCATACAATAAAAATAACGGTTTGTCTACCATTATTTTCATTTTTTTATTTACTGCAGACACGCTCTATCGCAGCAGCCAGTCTGTCCTCCTGAAACGGCTTCACGACAAAGTCCTTTGCACCGCTCTGAATCGCCTGCGCCACCATTGCCTGCTGTCCCATGGCGGAACACATAACAACCTTCGCATTGGGATCCTGTTCCCGAATCCGCTTCAAGGCATTCAGTCCGTCCATCTGCGGCATTGTGATGTCAAGCAGTACGACATCCGGTTTGTTCTCCATATATTTTCTTACGGCTTCCACCCCGTTCTCAGCCTCCGCCACAACAGTATGCCCATGTGGCGTAACCATCTTCTTAATCGTCATCCTCATAAATGCCGCATCATCAACGACCAGTAAATTTGCCATATCTAACTTCCCTTCTTCTAAATCATCAAAAACTTACATCACAGCTTTCACACGGTTTGCGCTTCACTGCATATAATTTTTTTCATTGTAACATATATTTCCGTATAATGGAACAAAATTATTTATTTTATTATATTTTTTCCGGCAGACTGAGAAGTTAGGAATAGAAAAGGAATACCGCAAAGCGATATTCCTCTAAAAATTCCGTGCCGTCAGATTCGTTTCTTTTTGTGTTGGGATTATAGTGTATTCTTTTCGACAATCGCAACTACAACGGACCGCGGATACATGACAATCGTATCCTTTCCTATCCACTTGGTCAATTTATGGTAGTCGGTGTCCTTTGTATGCGTAAATTCTGTATTCATGAGAATATGCCACTTTCTTCCCAGCGGAAGGTTTGGAAGCTGCACCTCCTCCTTCTCCCAAAATGCATTGATACCAATATAAATAATGTCATCCTCACGGTTCCCTTCTGTACGCCCCGCAAACATAATGCCGATTGTGCGTGTATCCGCATTACAGTTGCTGTTCCATGCTGTCTTGTTGTGTATGGAAACTTCCGGAAATCCGCAGCCGCTCGGACCGGAACGCCCTCTCAGAATCGGGTGTTTCTTGCGCAGATCTATCATGTACTTGCAGAATTCGAACATCTCGCTGTGTTCTTCCTTGCGGTTCCAGTCGAGCCACGAGATGATGTTGTCCTGACAGTATGCATTGTTATTGCCAAACTGCGTATTGCAAAACTCATCCCCGGCGAGGAACATCGCAGAACCGCGGCTGCACATCAGCGTGGCAAATGCATTTTTCCGGAGCCGGCTGCGCAGTGCCAGAATTTCCGGATCATCGGTCTCACCTTCCACACCGCAGTTCCAGCTGTTGTTGTCATCTGCGCCGTCCGTATTGTTCCATCCGTTTTTCTCGTTGTGTTTGCACTGGTATGCATACATGTCATATAGTGTGAAGCCGTCATGGCAGTTCAGGAAATTAACGGTGGCATTTTCTCCGCGGTTTTCCTTTCCGTACAAGTCCAGAGAACCTGTAATGCGGTTGATCGCTGCCTGTGCCATGCCGTAATCCCCTTTGAGGAAGCAGCGCATATCATCCCGATATCTGCCGTTCCACTCCGCCCAGCGGTTCCATGACGGAAAACTGCCTACCTGATACAGACCACCCGCATCCCATGCCTCGGCAATCAGCTTTACATTGCCAAGCACCGGATCAAATGCAAGACTCTGCAGCAGCGGCGGCTTGCTCATCGGTGAACCGTCCTCGTTGCGTCCCATGATGGATGCAAGGTCAAACCGGAAACCGTCCACCCGGTAAGACACTACCCAGTAGCGAAGGCATTCCAGAATGAACTGCTGTACAATCGGATGGTTGCAGTTCATCACGTTGCCGCAGCCGCTGAAATTATAATATTTTCCGTCAGGAGTCAGCATATAATAGATGTTGTTGTCAATCCCCTTGAACGAAAAACACGGCCCCATCTCGTTTCCTTCCGCAGTATGGTTAAACACAACGTCAAGGATAACTTCTATGCCGTTTGCATTCAGCTCGTGAATCAGGCTCCGGAACTCATTTCCCGCCTTTCCGGCGCGTGTATCCGAAGCGTAGGCGACGTTGGGCGAAAAAAAGCACACCGGACTGTAGCCCCAGTAATTGAGGAGCTTCTCGCCATCCACAACGCGCACATCCTCTGTCTCGTCAAACTCAAAGACGGGCATCAGCTCAACTGCGTTGACCCCAAGCTCCAGAAGATACGGAATCTTCTCGCGGATTCCTTCATAAGTCCCCCTGTGCTCCACACCGGAGGACGCATCCTGTGTGAATCCCCTCACATGCATCTCATAGATAATCATGTCCTTTGGCTCTAAGCTAGTGTTCTTAAAGTTTCCCCAGTCATAGCCGCTGTCCACAACGCGCCCTTTGTATATGCGCTCTGAAACCGGCTTTTCCTTCCCCCAGTTTTCCTGACCTGCAACGGACTTGGCATACGGGTCAAGGATGTATTTTGTCTTGTCAAAGAGCAGCCCCTTGCTGGGATTATACTCACCGTCAAACTGGTATGCATATTCAAAATCCTTAGGTTTAAGCCCATACACAACCATGGAGTACGTGTCGCCCAGACGACAGGATTCCGGAAACGGTATCACTGCATAAGGTTCATGCTCACCGACACGGAATAGACAGAGCCTGCAGGATTCTGCCCCGTTTGAATGAATCGTAAAATTAACCCCTTCGTCTACCCTGACCGCCCCATTGCTCAAAAAATTACCAGGCCGAACCTTAAACTCGCCTATCTCATCCGTAGGCGGAAAATATTTTCTTTCCAATCCCGAACCGAAATATATCATATTCCCGCAATCACCTCTTTTTCCATATTTTAGTATTATCCATCCATTTACAGCGATATACCTTAATTTTACATGATTTCCCATAATGGCGCAACGATTCAATTTTTTTTATTTAATTCTCCATAAAAACCACCTACATATCATTTCCCATTTGTGGAATTTTTATCCATATATAGTCTGTTTTTCTCGTTTTCCAACACTTCTTATACAAGTTAAACAAAAAGCTCCTTGACAATATCAAATATTGCCAAAGAGCTACGATTTCTTATCGCAAATCCTGCATGCGAACGCCGTCCATATCGTCAAAGTCCTGATTTTCCCCGACCATTCCCCAAATAAATGTGTACGCGCGGCTTCCGCTTCCCGAATGGATTGACCAGCTCGGAGAAATGACAGCCTGCTCATTCCTCATAACGATATGCCTTGTCTCCTGTGGTTCTCCCATATAGTGCATTACAAACGCGTCCTCGGGCATATCAAAATATAAATAAACCTCCATGCGTCTGTCATGTGTGTGGCAGGGCATTGTATTCCACACGCTTCCCGGTTTCAGCGCCGTCATCCCCATAACAAGCTGACAGCTCTCAACCTGTCCGGGCAGGATGTACTTGTTGATAACCCTGTGGTTTGCATCCTCAAGACAGCCAAGCTCCACTTTGTTCTCATCCTTAATAATCACGACATCCTCCGAAGCCTCGCCCTGCGGCTTAATCAGCTTTGTCGGGTATGTCTTGTGTGCCGGGGCGCTGTTTAAATAAAATTTTGCGGGATTCCCGCTGTCAGCTGACTCAAACGTAATATCCTTTGCCCCCATTCCGATATACATGCCTTCCTTATGTCCAACCTCATACCGTCTGCCGTCAACCGTAACGAACCCTGTCGGTCCGATATTAATGATGCCGAGCTCCCGTCTCTGGCAGAAATATTCTGCGCGCAGCTCATCCCCTGCCGTGAGCCGAATCAGTTCCACCGGCACTGCCGACCCTGTGATAATACGGTCTATATGACTGTAGACAAGCTTTATCGCGCCTGCCTGAAACAGGTCGTCAATCAGAAACTCCTCTCTCAACCGCTCGGTTGTATAATGCCTGACATCTTTTGGTGAAGCTGCTGTTCTCAATTCCATGATATTCCCTTCCTTTTCTGTTGATTCTTTTTACAGTATCCTTATCCGCTGCGGTGTGCCGTTCTCTGTAAGTACTTACATTCTATCTCATTCTCTTCAGGCAGTCAATAAAATAATGCAAAGTTCACCATAAAAAGATAACCGTTCTTCCTTCTGCTTCCTATATAGCAAACGCAACATTTTATGCAAAATCACTTGATTTTCGTATGTATTCATAGTACAATTTATATAAAATTTGATAGTGCTTACACACCTTGTTACATCAAATTGCATTTTTATTCAGCGTCAAAACAGACCAGAAAGGACACTCGCATGACAATATATGATGTTTCTGAAAAAGCCGGTGTATCTATCGCAACTGTATCGCGCGTGTTAAATGGCTCAGACAATGTAAGTGCCCAGACGCGCCAGAAAGTTCTCGCTGTCATAGAGGCATGCGACTACACGCCCAACGCTTTTGCGAGGGGACTTGGCTTAAATTCAATGAACACGATCGGCATACTCTGTGCCGATTCTTCTGACCTGTATCTTGCCAATGCCATATACCATATTGAGCAGGAACTGCGGGAAAACAACTACAACTGTATTTTGTGCTGTACAGGCTACAAGCTTGCAGACAAGCAGAAATACCTGAATCTCCTTGTCAACAAAAAGGTTGACAGTGTGATTCTTGTGGGTTCTAACTTTATCGCGGAAAACGACGCGGAAAACGATTATATTCGGGAGGCCGCGAAGGAAGTCCCTGTACTTTTGCTGAATGCCGACTTTGACTGCGAAAATGTATATTGCAGTCTCTGCGACGATTTCAAGTCAACAATGCAGGCAACCACGTACATTATAGAGACCGGAATCAAAGACATCCTCTACCTGTATAACTCCAAGTCCTTTTCCGCGCTCCGAAAGCTGTCCGGCTACCAGAGTGCACTGACACAGAAGGGCATACCGCTGCGTATGGAGTATATACAGTATTTTCCGGGGAGCCATGCCAACCTTCCCGCAATCGCGGACTTTCTGGCAGACCTTGACAGTACCGTCAAGTACAAAGCTGTCGTGGCTGCCGACGACAATCTTGCTATCGGCGCCGTAAAATTCGCACACAAAAAAGGGCTGTCTGTGCCGAAAGATTTGTCGATCATCGGCTACAACAACTCTATATTAAGCACCTGCTGCGAACCGGAGCTCACAAGTGTCGACAATCGTCTTGAGACCTTGTGCCACCACATTGTCAAGACGCTTATCGGAATCCTGAACAATAAAGAAATGCCCCAGAAAGTAATCTTCTCCGGAGAGCTGATTAAAAGAGGGACAACTCTTTAAATAACTATACATTTTCAATAATTAGGAGGAATCATCATGAAAGCTTTTATGGATCAGGACTTTTTGCTCCAGACCAAGACAGCAAGTGACCTTTTTCACAGGTATGCGGAAAAGACACCCATACTGGACTACCACTGCCACATCAATCCTGCCGAGATTGCAAACGATCGCAAGTTTGACAACATCACGCAGGTATGGCTCGGCGGAGACCACTACAAGTGGCGTTTTATGCGCTCCTGCGGTGTGGACGAGACGTTCATCACCGGCAGCGCGTCCGACAAGGAAAAATTCTTCAAGTGGGCAGAGTGCGTCGGCAAGGCAATCGGTAACCCGCTCTACCACTGGACGCATTTGGAACTACAGCGCTACTTTGGATACACGGGCGTCCTCAACAAAAAAACTGCGGAGGAAGTATGGAATCTCTGCAATGAAAAACTTAAAGAGGACAGCATGAGTGTGCGCGGTCTGATCAAAAGCTCCAATGTCACCCTGATCTGTACGACCGACGACCCTGTTGACTCCCTCGAGTACCACCAAAAGATTGCGGCTGATGACACTTTTGACGTCAAAGTGCTTCCGGCATGGAGACCGGACAAGGCAATGAACATTGAAAAACCTGACTATTTTGAATACCTTGAAAAACTTTCCGCAGTGAGCGGCACACCCATCCATTCTTTTGCGGACTTGAAGACGGCGCTGCACAACCGGCTCGACTTTTTTGCTTCCATGGGCTGCTGTGTCTCTGACCACGCGCTTGAATACGTTATGTACCAGCCTGCCTCCGACGAGGAGATTGAGGCCATCTTTGCAAAGAGAAAAGGCGGTGCGGCAGTCACGCGGCTTGAGGAGCTGCAATACAAGACTGCATTTATGCTGTATGTCGGCAAGGAGTACCACCGTCTGAACTGGGTGATGCAGCTCCACTATGGATGCAAGCGCGACAACAACACCCTGCGCTATGACCAGTTAGGTCCCGACACGGGATATGACTGTATCAACAATTACGCACCGTCCGCCGAGCTTGCTGATTTCCTCAACGCGCTCATCCGGACGGACGAATTGCCAAAGACGATTATCTACAGCCTGAATCCGAACGACAATCAGGCAATCGGGACAATCCTTGGCTGTTTTCAGGACTCCACAGCATGCGCGAAAATCCAGCAGGGCAGCGCATGGTGGTTCAACGACCACAAGACAGGAATGCAGGATCAGATGATCTCCCTTGCAAACCTCGGAAATCTCTCGGGATTTGTCGGGATGCTGACGGACTCAAGAAGCTTCCTCTCCTACACCAGACATGAATATTTCAGACGGATTATGTGCAACCTTATCGGAAACTGGGTCGAGGATGGCGAATTCCCTGCCGATATGGAGATTCTGGAAGAAATTGTAAAAGGAATTTCCTATAATAATGCCGTGCATTATTTCGGATTTGATTTGGAAACCGTATAATATCGCATTGTATACAAGAAGGCTGTCCGTTCGCGGCAGCCTTCTTTATCTTTTGGTTTCTATGTGTCTGTTCTATCTTTCTATCCGGCACGCGTACATCTGTCTCAAAGTTTCACCACTTTCCGGTCATATGTCATGATGCCGTTGATTTCTTCCTCGATATCTGTCAGCTGGGTATAGACAGATGCACACAGTCCCTCCTTTTTCAGCTCCTGCACTCTCCTGTCAAGCTCGCTGTAAGCGGCTTTCAGTGCTTCCATGTCCCCTTGGCTTCCATATCCGAAATACCGGTCGGAGTAAGTGTGCTGCGGCACTGCGAGGGAAATCCCGCCAAACTCCGATATGACATACGGCTTATTGCCCTTCTTTGCAATCAGTTCGAAGAAATAGATATGCTCGCTCTTTAGGTCGCCTGCATCCTGATCGAACCATCCACTGTGCGCGTCAATGATGCGCGTACTGTCAACAGCACGCACCATATCCGTATTTTCTTTCGCGTCAAACTGTCCCCATCCTTCGTTGAACAGTACCCAGGTACAGATTGAAGTGCAATTATAAAGCTGGCTGACCGTCTCGATGCACTCCTTTTTCCACTCCTCCCTGCCGTTTTTGTCTGCCCTTGAAGTATAGCTGTAATCATTGTCCCGCTTGTGACGGAGCGGAAACAGCACGGTAGGAATATAGCAGGTCTTTACCAGATTGTAGGTTGTCCCGCCATTGATCATATCCTGCCAGACAAGCATCCCAAGCCTGTCGCAGTGATAGTACCAGCGCATCGGCTCTATCTTACAGTGTTTTCGTATCATGTTAAACCCCATTTCCTTGGCAGTCCTAATATCAAAAATCATCGCCTCGTCACTGACAGGCGTCAAAAGACTTTCGGGATAATAGCCTTGGTCAAGGATGCCTTTCTGAAAATAGGGCTGGTGGTTGAGGCAGAGTCTCGGAATCCCGCTGCTGTCAGGCTCTGCAGTAAAAAGACGCATGCCAAAATAGCTCTCCACCATATCCTCACCGTATATAATACGAATATCATATAGAAACGGATGTTCCGGCGTCCAGCTTTTCTTATTGGGAATGTTGATTTCGATGACTGTCTTTTCTTCCGGCAGAACGCAGACACACTGCTCATCTGCAACCCTGTTCTGCTCAAATAACAGGATTTTGCAGGAAATTTTCTTGCTTCCGCTTTTTTCTTCCGGCATTTCCTGCGTGTCCGCATACTTATTCGACATTATTTCGATAGATACGCTATCATTGTCATACTGCGGCGTAATGCGCAGCTCCCGAATATAAATCTCCGGCACCCACTCGCACCACACCGTCTGCCATAAACCGCTCTGCGCGGTGTAGAACATCCCGCCGTTTTTGAGCATCTGCTTTCCCCGCCCATGATAGGAAGTATCGCTTTTATCCTGCACGCAGAGCCGCAGCGTGTTCTTTCCGAGCCGAATGCAGTCGGTGATGTCGATGGTAAATGCCTGATAGCCGCCGGAATGTGTTCCTGCCAGTGTATCATTGACATAGACGCGGCACCGCTCATCACAGGCGCCGAAATTCAGCAAAAGTCTTTTTTCCATCGGAATCCTGTCAATCATAAGTTTTCGCTCATACCACAGGTATTCGTCCGGTTTCAGCTGCCGTTGTACACCTGACAAATATGTTTCCGGTGAGAACGGAACGCGGATATCACCATCCCAGAGCACAGGCCGTTCATCATCACCGGTAATCGCATATTTCCATATGCCGTTTAAGATGATATGGTTTTTCCGTGCCATCTGCGGTCTAGGATATTCTGTCAGCACAGTTTCGGTCTGTTCCTGCGCAATCTGCTCTCCCCATGGCGTCATCAGCCGGTTGAATTTTCTGTCGCCTTTGTCAAATAGTTTATTTAATTGAAGTGTATCCATTATTTCCTTGATTTTCATATGAATCCCCCATGCCGTCTCTGGCGGCTTAAACAGAAAGAAATTTGTATGACAGCGTTATTCTTCTATTATATCCTGCTGCTATGTTACTATATTCTGAAGCCAGACACCCTTTTTCACCAGTATGAACCCGATGACACACTTAATGATGTCGCCAAGCTGCACCATCGCGTACACCACAATGACCGGCAGCGCGGTGTAGCGGCTCAGCACAAAGGCTATTACAACACTGACGCACCAGATAAATACGCTGTCAAACAGAAATGTGATGATGGTTTTTCCGCCAGAGCGCAACGTAAAATAGGTCGCGTGCAGAAACGCGTTCTGCGGCATGAAGAACGCTGTTGCCATGATAAAGTACCGCGCAAGCAGTCTTGCCTCGTCGTTAATTTTGTACAGTTTCGGGAAATAGGGCGCCATGACAAACATCACCGCTGCCACACAAGTACAGCACGCCACGGAAAAGGCAATCAGTTTGTTGTCCGTATCCCTTGCCTCTTTCATCTTTCCGGCTCCAAGCAGCTGCCCGACAATTATTGCAACGGAATCCCCCAGCGCAATAAATACAATGTTAAACACATTGTTGATTGTGTTGGAGACATTCAAACCAGCCACAACATTCAGCCCACGAACCGAGTAACACTGCGTCAGCATTGCCATGCCCGCCGCCCACAATGTCTCGTTAAACAGGAGCGGGCTTCCTTTTTTTATTATCTTGACAGCCAAGTCCCTTGGTACCTTAATCGTCCGGTATAGCCCTGCGACAAACGCGTATGTCGCTTTTTCACCGCGGCTTTTCCTGTGAACCCCGATTATCGTAATGAGCATTTCCACATAGCGCGACAGCACAGTCGCTATCGCTGCACCGCTTACACCGAGTGCAGGCGCGCCAAATTTTCCGTATATGAGAATGTAGTTAAACAATAGATTGACAGCAACTGCCGCTATTCCGGCCTTCATCGGAAGGATGGTCTGTCCGCACTCGCGCAGCGTGCTGGAATAAATCTGTACCAGTGCAAACGCCGGCAGACCGACCAGCATGATTTTCAGGTACCGCTCCCCATACATAAGCGTTGCTGCGATACTCTCTGCCGAACCGTCGCCCTTTAAGTATGCGCTGATTAACGCCGTGCCGGAACCCAAAAAAAGAACAGCCGTCAATGTAGTAATTATCGTGACCATCCACAGTTTAAAGCGCATTGTCTGACGGACGCCCTCATGATTTCCCTGTCCGAAGTATTGCGCCGTAAAAATTCCCGCCCCCGATACGCCGCCGAATATACAAAGGTTATAGACAAAAATCAGCTGGTTGACAATCGCCACTCCGGACATTTGTTCTGTCCCGACCTGTCCTATCATGATATTATCCAGCAGGCTGACAAAATTCGTAATGCCGTTCTGTATCATAATCGGCACCGCAATCATCAGCACCATCCTGTAAAAATCTCTGTTCCCGATAAATTTCGATAATTTCTTCACGGTTTCCTCCACCTGTATCCCTTCCGATTCTAATAATAGATTTTATCATAGCATTTCATGCGTGCAAATGCAAGCCTGACTATCCCCGAAAAATACTTATTCAAAAATGATACATACTTTCTGGTTTTTCCGTCTGATATTGGTAATCATTCACATAATTTGCCTTGCATATTTTTTTAATTGTAATATAATGTTTATATGCTGCGTCCGTCCTTAGGAACTGTTAAGGAATTACTTGTGACAAGTAATTGTCATGCGTAATTTATTAACAGTTCCTTACCATTGGACTGACGCCATATTTACCACAATTGTTATACAAAGGGGGAACATGAATAATGAATGAACAAACGAGTATCGAGCAAAAGCTGACCAAGTCTTTTTTTAAGGTGGCATCCATTCCGGCCGTAGTCGCAATATTGAGCCTGATTGCTCTGATTGTTATTTCCAACAGATATTCCTACGCACTGCACAACTTCGGTTTTGCGCAGGGTGATATCGGCAAGGCACTGTTTGAGTTTGCGGACAGCAGGTCTTCCCTGCGCGCTGCCATCGGATATGACAACGCGGACGCTATCGCCGAAGTCGTCAGCCAGCATGAAGAAAACAAAATCCTTTTTGAAAAATATTTTGCAGAAATCGAAAAAACAATCGTGTCAAAAGACGGCAGGGAAACATATGACAAAATCAGCGCCGAGCTGGACGAATACTGGCGTCTTGACGGCGAAATCATGGCTCTCGGGGCGACTACAGACAGGGAGCTGTGCATACAGGCACAGGAGATTGCACTCACGGACTTGGCTGAAAGATATAATACCATCTATACCAACCTGGAATCTCTTTTAAACGTCAAGGTTACCGAGGGAAACCGTCTTTCCACCGCGCTTACCGTGACCGGCATTATTCTCTCTGTCGCAATCATCCTTGTCATTTTACTGGCAATGACGCTGGCTGCCAAGATCGGACGGCACATAGCAAAGGGAATCTCCTCCCCGCTTGGCAAACTCGGCAAGCGCCTTAAGACATTCTCGACGGGCGATCTCTCCTCTCCTTTCCCGACGATTGAATCCGGCGACGAAGTCGAGCACATGGGAAAAGACGCTTCAGAGATGGCAAACAATCTGAACATCATCATCCATGATATCAGCGAAATACTGGGGGAAATGTCCAGTGGAAATTATGCGGTCAAATCAAAATATTCGGACAAGTACACTGGTGATTTTCAAAAATTATATGAATCCATGCGCGGTTTGCGGGATCAGATGACTCAAACCCTGTCCTCCATCGGAGATGTCTCCGATCAGGTTTCCTCCGGCTCCGGCGACCTCGCAGAGGCGTCACAGATTCTTGCGGAGGGAGCCACTGATCAGACGAACGCAGTTATGGAACTGCACACGACAATTTCAGAAATTACCTCAGCCATGGAAAAGAGTGCACAGAGTGCAGACGAATCCTACATAAAAGCACAGCAGTATGCTGACAAGGCAGACAACAGCCGCGAGGAGATGAATTCCATGATGGCGGCTATGGAACGGATCAATGCCGCCTCAAACAGAATCGGCGATATTATCTCCGAAATTGAATCCATCGCCTCTCAGACAAACCTGTTATCTCTGAATGCATCCATCGAGGCAGCCCGGGCAGGCGAATCGGGACGCGGTTTTGCGGTTGTCGCCGACCAAATACGGGTTCTGGCAAACCAGAGCGCCAAGGCGGCTGTGGATACCAGAGAACTGATTGAAGGTTCCATTCGGGAAGTTGCCGACGGAAACCACGCGGCAGAGAACGCCGCAAATGCCATCAGCTCCGTAGTGGACGGCATCAAGGAGATTGCCGACTTCTCCAGAGGTCTCAAGTCAATGATGGAAGATCAGACCGATGCCATGCGGCACGCCGAGCAGGGCATCAACCAGATTTCCGAGGTCGTGCAGAGCAATGCGGCTACCGCCGAGGAAGCTTCTGCCACAAGCGAAGAATTGTCTGCACAGGCAACGATTTTAAACAGTCTCATCGGACAGTTTTCCTTAAAAAATTAAAAATTATGGATAAAAAAACAGCCCCCATTGCTGCATCTGCACAGCGGGGACTGTTTTTTAAAGCGTCTCCATATTGCAGACCCTGTCTGCCATCTGTATTGTGGAGGCTCTGTGCGCAATCATAAGAATTGTCTTATTGCCATGCAGCCTGCGCACGGCGTCGTTGACAAGCCGCTCCGACTCATTGTCCAGCGCCGAGGTCGCCTCATCCATCAGCAAAATCGGCGCTCCTTTTAAAATGGCACGCGCAATGGCAATCCGTTGGCGTTGTCCGCCGGAAAGCCGGTTTCCGCGCTCTCCCACCTGCGTATCATACCCTCTCTCCAGATTTAGTATAAACGTATGTGCATTTGCCACTTTCGCAGCATTTATGACCTCCTCCTTTGACGCATCCCGCTTTCCCATGCGGATGTTTTCCAGAACACTCCCTTCAAAAAGGTATGGTTCCTGCGGCACATAGGAAAAAAATTGTCTCAAGTTCTCATTTGTCATGTTTCTGACGGATTTTCCCATGACAGTGATATCGCCCTTGTCAAGCGGATACAGCCCCAGCAGCAGCTTTGATACCGTGGATTTGCCACAGCCGGACGCCCCCGTAAGTGCGACGCATTCCCCGCGCCGTACCACAATTGAATAATCATCAAGCACTTTGTTCTCCCCATAAGAAAATCCGACACTGTCCAGCGCAACCATCCCTGTGTCATCAACTTCCTTATCCGTCTCAAAACACGCCTCATGGCTGTACCAGTTTGTCTCCTCACGCTGTTCCTCCAACAAGTCAAAAATATTCTGTGCATACGCAAGATACGCCACCAGCTCCGGTATATACCGGTTCATCTGCAAAAACTGGGCGGAAAAGCTTCCATATAATGTATAAATTGCCGCCAGCGCGCCAAGCGTGGTATATCCTCTCTGTACAAAGAATACGCCAAGCCCCAGAAACACAAGAGAACAGAGCAGGTCAAATCCCCTGTTCGCGCTTTCCAGACCAGACGATATCAGAATCCTCCAATTGGATTTTCTTGCATATCGCCGGCTCAGCGCTATATATTCCTGAACGGTCTCTCTGCCATGCGCAAACATCCGAACCTGCTCCATCCCCTGCAGGATGTCGGAAAGTTTCTCGGTCATACTGGCGTTCAATCCGGACAGTATGTGGCTGACCTTACGAAACGGCTCTGCCAGAAGCATATTCAGGAGCATCATGACCACATTGACCCCCACAAGGCACACTGTCAGATACGGGCTGAGCGCCAGCATTGGAATCAGATAGACCACAACCTCCAGAAACGGCATCATCATCCGCCGGAAACGCGATCCATAGATATCACCCATTCTTCCCAAGTCATAGGACACCTTTGACATAATTTCGCCGCTGTGGTGTTTTTCATAATACGCATAGGGCAAATTCATTTCCAGATTCAGTATTTTTTCATACAGCACGCCGTATACACGTTTTGCCTCCACATTGTAGACTACTGCCGAGCTGCGGTAGACAAGCAGCGAGACGACTCCTGCCCCCACGATCCACACAAGCGTAATAAACAATGTATGATAATTCCCCGACTGTGAGATGTCCACCACCGCTTTCATCAGCAGGGAACAAAGCACGGAAAACATCCCCATGCCGACACTCATGCCAAGAATCGACCCATAATACAAAAACCGTCTTTTTCCCATGACACGCATGGTTCTACAAAATCGTTTCCATGTACTGCTCATAGGTTCCCGCCTCCTCAATTCGCTTATTCTTCACCTCAAAAATCCAGTCTGCATCCCGTATCGTTGACAGGCGGTGCGCGATGGTAAGGCACGTCCGCCCTGCGCTCACCCTTGCAATCGCCCGCTGAATCTCCTTCTCTGTCCCCTCGTCAATGGCAGACGTCGGCTCATCCAGAAGCAATATCGGCGCGTCCTTCAGAATTGCCCGCGCGATGGCAATGCGCTGCCGCTGTCCACCGGAGAGCATTGCCCCACGCTCTCCCACCACAGTCTGGTATTTCATCGGCAGGCTCATAATAAAGTCATGGATTTCCGCTTCCTTGCACGCAAAAACAATTTCCTCCTCTGTCGCATCCCAGCGCCCGTACCGGACATTCTCCTCTATGGTCGCCGGAAACAGAAACACATTCTGCGACACCAGTGCAAACTGTTCCCTTGCCTTGTCCATATTCCACTCTGCAAAATCCCTTCCATATAAACGGTATGCGCCTTTCTGCGCGCGGTAAAATCCGCACAGCAAATGAAAAATCGTGCTTTTCCCGCCGCCCGACTCGCCCACAAACGCTACATTTTCTCCTCTGTGCACCTCAAATTCCGCATGCTCCAGAACCGTCTGCGCATCACTGTAGCCGAATGTAAGATTGTCAAAGGCAAGCACAACCTCCTCGTCCAAAGGCGTTTCACCACTTCCGGATGGTTCCTCGTGTTCTCGCAGAATCTCCTCCACACGCTGAATACTGACAATACTTCCTGCCGCATCCACCATATTGAACGGAAGCCCCATAAATGCTTCCACCAGCTTGCCCAGCACAAGGATGAAAGACAGCAGCCCGCCAATGCTCAGACTGCCTTTCATGACAAGCACCATGGCATAGACCGCGCATAAAATATTGGGAATCCACTGGATGAGCTTCCGGATAAGAACCGCCGTGTTTGTAATTTTGGCGCGCTTTTCCTCGTTGTCCACCAGATCAAGCGTCGCAGCGTGCATTTTATCCTGAAAATAATCCTCAAGTCCGAAGCTGCGCACAATCAGTATGCCATTGAGCACATCCTGCGCGATTCCGGTAATCGTGTCCGACTTTTCTCGGTATGTCATCGTCAGGCTGTGAATCTTCTTCACCAGCTTTCCGGCAATCCACAGGACGAGCGGATAACACACCAGAACAAGCACAAAGAGACTGACATTCAGCTGCCTTACATAATTTGCATAGACGACAACAGCCACGGCATCAGTCATAAGCATAACCAGTGTCTCATTTAGAAAACGTTCTGCCTCATTTAAATCCGCATTGACCTTATTGATGACCGACGCGGAATGATGTCCGTCAAAGTACTGGTATTCCATCCGGTACAGCTTTCGTGCCACCTGCCGGCGGTAACGTGTGGACACAAGCACACCGTACTTCCCATTGACAGCCGATGCGACAAATGTCGCCGCAAAACCCAGAATCGTCAGCACTGCAAACTCGCCGAGAAAACTGCCAAACACAATCTCCTGCCCTGCAAGCATCCGGTCAATGACCTCGCGAATCACTTCATTACCCCTGACTACCGCAAAATTCAGGAGACTGGTGAGCAGAATCCCGCAAAGCGGCATATACCAGTAATGACGCATATTTTTCATAAAAACATTCTTTCTCAAATGAAAACACCTCCTTCTAATTTTATTATATATCACAAAAATATAATTTTCTTTCTATAAATTGTGTTAATACTTTTTATTTTTACAGTTTCATGCTATACTGTGGACAAATGTTTTAAAGGAGGATTTTATCATGCCATTTCCGCTGCCTGCCAATACCAGTTTTCAGATTACCAAAAGAGAGATGGATTCCGATTACGTGATGCCTACGCTCGAAGCTTCCAGTGATTACTATGAGGTGGGATATATCCTTTCCGGTGACAGGCTCACCATCACGCCCGACTGCTCCTTTGCACTGAATGCAGACAGTGTCGGGACAATGCCGCCCTTTCTCTATCACAGGACAATTCCGCTCTCAAACGCCCCCTACCACACATATCTGATAAAGTTTACACCGGATTTTGTCAAGCCGCTCACAGACGCTTTCGGGAGCAATATATTGGAGCAAATCTATTCCCAGTTACTCAACCACTTCCCCGCAGCTATGCGCCGCCGGATTTTACTGTATTTTGAAGAGATGTATGAAATATTCCAGTCCGACTCCCCCTATGGCAATTTCCGGCTGCAATGCATGCTCTGTGACCTGCTGCTTGTCATCTTAAACAACCGGCTTGCCATCAGTCCCACAAGCAATACCGAACTAAGCAGCGGTCAGATTTTTCATAAGACACCCCTTACACCGCCCATCATTGACGCAATCTATTATATGGAACAGCACTATCCGGAAAATCCTTCCCTCGAGACTGTCGCCCTGTTTTCGGGTTACTCCGCCTCTCATTTTTCCAGACTGTTCCACGCGCAGCTTGGAAAATCATATTCCGAATACCTGACAAAAATACGGATTCGCCATGCGCAGGACTTGCTGCTGAACACAAAAAAATCCGTTACGGAGATTGCCCTCGAAACAGGCTATCTCCATACCGGAAATTTAAGCGAGCAGTTTAAGCAGCAGACAGGAATGACGCCGCTGCAATACCGAAAGTCATACACGTATTAAATTGTCTCCATTGATTCGAGTTCCTCCATTATATGAATCAAATCGCGCAGATTTCCCCGCTCTGCGATGATTTTTCTCAGATATTGCACGACCTCACGGTATCCCGCCCTGTCAGGTACCAGCCCGTCCAGCACGCCGGGGTACTGCTCCTGCAAATTGTCCATCATGCTTTTTACCAGATTCTTGTTCAGAATGCTGACATAGTTTTCCCTGCAAAGCCTGACTGCCTCGTCAATGATGGTCTGATAGGTCTGCATATCGGCCTTGGCAAACTCCTTTTGCAGCAGCACCTTATCGTAGGAACGAATCCGCACTTCATTCTCGGCGTATTCCACGTTATCCAGAATCCGTAAAATGGGCAGGAGCATCCCTGTCTCGGCGGCAAGACATCTGCGGCGCTGATGCACATAGTCGGTCTCAAGCCCCTCCACAATACAAGGAATCAGCCCAGTCCCCACCTCTATGCGAAGCGGCTCCGCTATCAGGTTCTGTTTGATTTCGCGTTCTTCCGCCATGCTCTTATTCTCACTCAGAGACATCTCCTCGATGCCAAGCAGCATGTCCGAAGGGACATTCAGTAATCTGCAGATATCGGGTATCAATGTGATGTCGGGAATGCTTGTTCCGCGCTCCCACTTTGATACCGCCTGCGGTGTGACTCCCAGACGTGCCGCAAACTCTTCCTGTGTCATCGTTTGATTCTGCCGGAAACGACTGATATTTTTGCTAATTTTCTGCTGCATGTTAAATCCCTCCCATAATGCTTTCATCGTTTGTTTTACAATATCATTATATGCCATATGACCTGCATTGTAAAACAACTGGGGATTTAGACAAAGCACAACTATATCGCACCGATAAAATACAGAATTTATTGGTTCTCCCGACATGTATCGTGTTCGGAAACGAGCATGTTTTCAATATATGCAATATATCCCCTCCGGTTCACTTCCTCTTTATGTTCCTGATACCAGAGGTAAGACTCCCGAAGTCCTTCTTCGAGCGGAATTGTATCTTTTATTAACATGCTCTGCCGCGTCAGGTCAATTCGGTATTCATAGTCATAAAAACAAAAGTATTCCCGCTGATTGATATCCCGATGTACCTGAACAAATTCGGCCGTGCGACCTGCGGCGCGGTAGCACTGCTCTACCCACTCACGGACAGAGACGCACTCCTTATTCCCGACATTAAAAATATGCTCTGACGGGTGATGCGCCAAGATTGCCTCGATACATCTGCACAAATCACGTACATGGAAAAACTGTAGCTTCATATCACCGCTTCCGGGCAGATAAAACATACGCCCGTCATCTGCACAGTCAAATACAAACGCCTCCCTATAGACATTGTTCATCGGTCCATAGAGATAGGGCGGGCGGAGAATGTACGCATCAGGAACTTTATTCAGAAGTGCCGTCTCCGCTTCTATTTTATTGGCGCTATATGCACCCCAGCATTTATTTTTATCGGTCTGCTGTGTTTCCGAAAAAGGCTGCGGCAGTGTCTCGGGATAGACAGCGCTGGAACTAATCAGTACGTAGTCCTGAAACTGCCTGTGTGACATTCCCAGCCCGTCAAGCAGATCATCAACATCCTTCCCTGTATACGCAGTGACATCCAGCACTGCATCAAAGGACTGCTGTCTTAAAATCTCCCCCAGCTGATGCCTGTCTGCCTCAATCAGTCTGGTCTTCGCTGGCTGAGGATGTCGGTTTCTATTGAGCACATACACCTCATCGCCCTTTTGGGCAAAATACGATGCAATAAATCTGCTCACAAATACCGTTCCGCCTGTAACCAACAGCTTTCTCATACATATCATTCCTTTCAACAGGCTCCTGAAGCCACATCTAAAATGACTCCGCTTCTTCATCAGGCTTAAAATGAAAGCCGATTTGCCGCACCGTCATTTTCACTGCTTTCAATCACGCCGTCTGCAGCAGCACATTATCTTCTACAGCACCTTAATTTCTGCCGGAAACAAGCGTAAACTGATTTACCAGCTGCTTTAGGCTGGCTGCCTCGGCGGACAGCTGTTCACTTGCCGCTGCACTTTCCTCTGCGGTTGCGCTGTTGCTCTGCACAACGTCCGCAATCTGATTGATGCCGTCCGATACCTGTCCGACCGCATTGGACTGCTCATTGGAAACCGATGCAATTCCGTCAATCGAATCCACCATGGACTGAATGCTGCGCACAACCTCCTGCAAAACTTCCGCCGTATTGTTGGCAATCTTCGTGCCTGTGTGAACCGCGTCTGTAGAGTTGCCAATGAGTATCGAAGTATTCTGGGCAGCTTCCGCAGATTTGCCTGCCAGACTGCGCACTTCCTCCGCAACAACAGCAAATCCTTTTCCGGCGCTTCCCGCCCTTGCCGCTTCCACGGACGCGTTCAAAGCCAGTATATTTGTCTGGAACGCAATGTCATCTATCGTTTTCAGGATTTTTTCTATTTGGTCGGAGCTTTCTTGAATCTTATTCATTGCCACTACCAAATCCTGCATCTTCTCATTGCACAGAGAAACTTCTTTTCCGGTCTGGTGGGTCTTGTTGCGGACATCCATTGCCCCGCTCGCCGTGTTCTTTGCCTGCTCGTTGATTTCACTGAGACGCGCCGCAAGTTCCTGCACGGAGCCTGCCTGCTCTGTCGTGCCGTGGCTGAGCATCTGGGCGCTGGATGACAACTGACTGCTGGCAGCAGCCACCTGCTGCGCAGAATGATTCACCTGATGCATGGCGTCGCTCAACTGGTCTTTCATATGGTGCAGGGAATCCAGAATATTGCGAAAGTCTCCTACATACACTTCCTCATGCCTGCTGCGCACAGCAAGATTCTGGTTTGCCATCTCCGTCAGCATATAGCCGATATCCTGAATGACCGTGCGCAGTCCCTCAACCAGAGAAGCTGTCGAGCTTGCCAGCATCCCTGTCTCGTCCTTGCTCGTAATCCGAGGCATCGGTGTTTCCAAATCTCCCTTCTCGAGCAGCTTCATCCGCTCGGCACAGGCTTTCATAGGCCTGCTGATATAGGTTGCCAATATCAGTGCAACAATAATTGACGCCACTACAGATAACACAATCACTGCAATATTGATTATCATGGCATCGCGCGTGGATGCGAGATAATTTATCTGCGGCGCGGTGACTGCAATGCTCCATCCGTCCGTATCGCCTACCGGTGCATAGGCTGCAAACATTTTGTCCTCACCGCTTATGTAACTTCCAAATCCGTTTTGACCCTGACGCATATTGGCATGAATTGCCGCGAGCACGCCAAGCGCCGGATCGCTCTTTGCCTCAGCTTCTATGTTCTGGACAGTGATTGTATCAAGCGTAATGTCGGCAATCGTGTCACCGGATTTATTAATCATGTACGCCCTGCTGTTCTCGCCAAGCTGAATGGCTGATACGATGTCATTCAAGAACGTCTCATGTGGAACGAAATAGACAACGCCTGCAATCGATGAACCATAGACCCCGTCCGTGTAAAGAGGCGCTGCAACCATAATGGACAGTTCTCCGGTAATCTTGCTGACCAGTGGTTCCGATACAAATATATTGCCCTGCATTGCCTGCTGTACATATTCCCGGTCGGAATAATCCTTTCCGTCAAAAATACTGATGCCGTCCTTTCCGATAACATTTCCGCGCTCAAATTCATGCATGGACACGCGTTCGTTGATAATTGTCTGCTTCTCGTCGAGCGGTACCGATGGGTCGGCCAACTGCGGAATGCATCCCGCGTCCATAACGGCGTTCTTGTATGCCAGCAGTTCCTGTTCCACACGGTCTGCTGCCAGAACCGCTGTCTGGCACATCATCTGTTCCACGGTAGACATGGTACTATTGTAACTGGGAATGATACTGGCAATCCCAGATGCAGCCTGCCCAACCAGAACGGTCAGAATCAGGCACAGTGTAATTTTGGTTCGAATGCTTTTCATCTCATGAATCCCCCTGTTTGATATGATAAGATAATTCCCAAAACTATCTCTCTTAATATCATATATGTTTCTGGTATTTTGGTCAACCCCGAAACCCTTACACACATGTCAATTTGCTGTTGTTCAGCCTCCGGTTTCCTGTTACAGGCGCCAAGACTCGGGATGCCCGTGTGCAATCAAGTAGTGGAAAGACCTTCTCCGCTACTCGACGCGCGCACCGTGCGCCGCTTTGCGGCTTAGTTCCTCTGCACGGGGCTGCGCATAAAAAGTCGGACAGAGGACTGCCCTCTATCCGACTATTTCCATGTATATCTGATATGCCCGATAAGATCCCATCTCGACCGGCATCGGCATCCCTGCTGCCATCAGTGCAGAGCCGTGATAGCATAGCCCTGTATCGGCATCCCTGTACACCGCATTGGGATCCAGTCCTTTGAGACGGACATAGTTCACGGTCATATTTCCGTGGATCTCCTGCATCACCACGCTAAGCAGCACCTGCTCCCTGTCCTCCGACACAAATGCCCACGCCGCGCAGACATCCGCAAACGGATTGGACAGGCGGTAATAGTCCCCTCTGCAGATTAGCTCCTCATACTTCTTATATTGGGCAATCTGTTCCCGAATTTCCTCCTTCTCCTCCTTGGAGAGCAGCTCCGGATTGAATTCATATCCAAACGTACCTGCCATTGCAACTACCCCTCGCGTGTGCAGGCTGGTGGTTCGGCCTGTCTGGTGGTTCGGCACCGCAGACACATGGGAGCCAACTGTACAAGCAGGATAAAAGAAGGACGTCCCATACTGAATGCGCAGGCGGTCAACCGCGTCCGTATTGTCGCTGCACCAGATTTGCGGTGTATAGTAAAGCATTCCCGCATCAAATCTGCCGCCTCCTCCGCTGCAGCCCTCTATCAGCATATCGGGATAACGCTGCATCAGCCTTTCAAGGAACGCATACACACCACACACATAGTCATACGTCACTTTTCCCTGCGCGTGTTCCATGGAATAGATATCCGTAAGACTGCGGTTCATGTCCCATTTCACATATTCGATATTTCCCTGGTCAAGCACCGCGCAGATCTGATCAAAAATATAGTCCCGCACTTCCTTTCTGGAAAAGTCAAGCACCAGCTGGTTGCGCGCGCGGACAGGCTTTCTCGACGGAATCTGAATTGCCCAGTCCGGATGGCTGCGGTAAATATCACTGTCCTCCGACACCATTTCCGGCTCAATCCAGATGCCAAACCTGACACCTATGTCATTTACGCGCCGCACTAGCTCGCCCAGCGTACAGCCCAGTTTCTTTTCGTTGACCTGCCAGTCGCCCAGACCGCTGTTGTCGTCATCACGTTTGCCAAACCAGCCGTCATCCATTACAACCATGTCAATGCCAAGCGCTGCCGCCTGTTCCGCAAGCTTAAAAATTGTCTCCCCGTTAAAATCAAAATATGCCGCTTCCCAGCTGTTAATCAATACAGGTCTGGACTGCCGGCTGTATTTTCCGCGGCAGACATGTTCCCTGATACAGTGGTGATATCGTCTTGACAATCCCGCAAAACCCTCTGCGGAATAGCAAAGAATCGTCTCCGGTATCGTCAGTGTCTCCCCTTTTTCCAACGGATAATGGAACAAGTCACTGTGCAGTCCCATCAGTGCGCGGGTATGCCCATACTGGTCGCGTTCCGCCTCGCACAGAAAGTTTCCGCTGTAGACAAAGAGCATACCATAGCAGCTTCCCGTGTCCTCTGTCGCATCCCTCTCTGCAATAATGACAGCCGGATTGTATTGATGGCTGGAAGTTCCCCTGCGGCTCCCGATCGACTGACAGCCGTGCGCAATCCTTGTCCGCTGGAAATTCCGCTCCATTGCATGACGCCCGCAAAAGCTGATAAAATCATACTCTCCGCTCATGAAATCCAGACATGCGGAGGACGCCTTTTCCACGCAGACCGCTCTCGTGCCGAGATTGCAGATTTCCGCGCTTCGCGTGATGATGTCCGCCTCCTCGAGCACACCGTACAGCAGCCGCACCTCAACCCCGCTGACAAAATCCCTTAACAGGATTTCCAGCGTCTCCGCCTCATGATCCCCTGCATAGACAGCCGGAAGACCTTTCAATGCATATTTCCCCTTCATTATCTTGTGACTGACATAGCGCAGGTCACAGTATTCGGAGCCATCCGCATTGCGTATCACCAGTGCCGTGTTCCGATAATCGCCCATTCCAAGGTGCGGGTACTCCTGCGGCAGGGCATCCATCGAATATGTCCGGTCATTTCCGGCATCCGCCGGATTTCCCGAAAAGCCTCTGTCGTAATAGGTCAGCAGATAATCCATACTGCCGGATATCCGTCCCCCATAGTACAGATGCAGCAGGAAACCCAGCCGGTCAACCTTCATCTGGTAGGTCG
The DNA here is from genome assembly GCA_910579275.1 of uncultured Lachnospiraceae bacterium. GTDB lineage: Bacteria > Bacillota > Clostridia > Lachnospirales > Lachnospiraceae > COE1. The sequence continues at coordinate 107,649 of CAJTTO010000002.1, read as the reverse complement.
TGTGCCTTGTGTTTAACGTAAATAGTTGCTTATCCTGTTGAAATTCAATAGCCATACGCGTTTTCTCCTAATACATCAAAAGAAAGTTTTTTAAATTATTTTACCGCACCGTTTACAACACCATTCAGAATCTGTTTCTGGCAGACAATATAGAAAATCAGTATCGGAATCAGTGACAGCAGGTAAGAAGCAAATGCCAGATTGTAGTTTGTACCAAACTGTGTCTGGAAATTAAGCTGCGCCAGCGGCAGTGTGTTCTGGTCAGAGCCTGCCATGATAACCAGCGGTGTCATCACGTCATTCCACACTGCCAAAGCGGTCAGAACCGCAACGGTCGCGTGCATCGGACGCATAATCGGGAAAATGATTTTCCAGTATGTTCTCCATGTGGATGCCCCGTCCACCTTCGCCGCCTCCTCAAGTGCCATCGGAATATTGACAAGATAACCGGAATACAGCATAATATTCATCGGCATGTAGAACACAACATACAGGATAATGACGCCGAACCAGTTTGCCAGCCCCAGCTCTGCCGTCTGCTTTGCCAGCGGCATCATCAGGATTGCGAACGGAACGAACATACCACTCACGATAAACAGATAGACAAAGCTGTAAAATTTGCTGTGACTCTTGTTTCTGCCGAGTGCATAGCCCATTACAGAGTGGATCGTGACAGAAAGCACTACTGTCAGCAGCGTAATCACCACACTGTTTTTCAGTGAATTCCAGAAATCCGTCACACGCATTGCCTCTTTGAAATTGTCAAGACTCCATGTCTTAGGGAGAGACAAAATACCGCTGACGCTGTTTGTCATCTCCGCAGGCTGCTTAAATGCGATAATGATTGTCATATACAGTGGGAACGCAATTGCAGAAAGACCTAAAATTAGCACAGCCATCGCTGTCCAGTTTGTTTTCCTTTTTATCATATCTTCCTTCATTATAACTGCTCCTCCTTCTTACCAGTAAATTTCATCTGTGCAACAGAAACCGTCACGATTACCAAAAAGAATATCACTGCATTGGCGCTCTGGAAACCAAACTGTCCGCCCGACATACCGTTGTTATAAATCAGGTAAGAAATTGACTCTGTACTCTGTGCAGGACCACCCTTGGTCAATGCCATAATCTGGTCAAATACCATCAGGAAATTTTTCACGCACAATACCATATTAATGGAAAAGAACGGAATAATCAACGGAAAAGTCAGGTAACGGAACTGTTTCCATCCAGTCGCGCCGTCCAGTCCGCCCGCCTCGTAAACATCTTCCGGAACGGTCTGCAAGCCCGAAATGTAGATAATCGTGTTCATCGCAATCGCCTGCCATGCACAGACAATCACAATACCAATCCAAGCTGAGTCTGGATTTGACAGTATACTTTTGCTCAAGGACTCAGAACCAATCATTGCGCCCATCGCCGGCAGGATATAGGTGAAAAAGTAATTGAAAATGTAACCTACAACCAGCGCGCCGAGAATGTTTGGCAAAAAGTACGCACCCCTGAAAAAGCTCTTTGCACGTATCCTGCCGTTCAGCGCCAGCGCCAGAATCAGGCTAATCACGTTCACCACAATCGTTGAAGCAATTGCAAGCTTGAATGTAAACAGGTAAGATTTTCCGACACGCGCGTCAGTAAACAGATCCGCATAGTTGCGAAAGCCTACCCAGTCATATGTACCAAATCCTTTAAAATTTGTAAAGCTGTAGATGACGCCGCGAATCAGCGGAATCGTGTTGAAGCAGACAAACAATGCCAAAATCGGAATTGTAATCAGTAAAAATGTCCTTTTTCTCTCATTTTTCATAGTCCCACACCCCTTCTCTTAATTTCCATGCGTTTTTTCGTATTCCTGAACCATACGAATGATGTCCCTGTTGTAACGCAGCCAGTCGGTATCAAATTTCTGTAAAAACGCGTCTACATTTTTCTGAATCAGGAAGGTCTGAATCTGTGCATCGACTGCCATCTCCGACGGATAATAGTGATCCTGATAGTCTGTCATCCTGCCCTCTGCAATGTGCTGGTTCATGCCGTCCAGCATAGGAGACAGCGTGAAATTGCCCTCCTTACAGGGAATTGCAATCTGCGCATCAATATACTGCTGGAGATTTTCCTCCGCAAGCAAAAAGTCCAGAACCTTGTATGCCGCCTCCTTGTTTTTGCAGTCCGCCATCACGCAGAACTGGAGGTCAATACCTGAGTTCAAGGTATTTTTTGCAGCATCGTCATTTGCAGGCATCACGAATGAGTCAATGTTCAAGTCGGGGTTGACCGACAAAATCTGTGGAATCGCATAGCTTCCGATGGGGTACATCGCCGCCTCTCCGCGCGCAAAGGCTGTGCAGGCGTCATTGTAGCTGTATGCAAACGGGTCTTCCACACTGTACTGCAGGAGATTGAGATATTTCTCCGACACTTCGCGGTACTCTTTTGCAAAAGTCGTCTCCCCCCTGTTTACCTGCTTTGTCACATCGGCAGGCGCGAGGCTGACCGCCATGGAATTCCACGGTGCAAGACACGTCCAAGTGTCCTTGAATCCAAAGTAAAAGGGCAGGATTCCCTCCGACTGAATCTGTGTGCAAAGAGCCTGCATTTCCGTCCAAGTCTGCGGAATCTGCCAGCCGTGCTCCTCAAACATCGTCCTGTTGTACAGCACGCCTGCCGCATTTGCCACATAGGGAACCGCATACTCCCCCTCTGTCGGAACGAGCTTTAATGCCTCGTCAATGTCACGGTATGCCTGATTGATGTCCTGCAGGCCCGCATAGTCCGAAATGTCCGCCAATATCTCCGCATCCACAAAATAGGAGTAGTTGATATCGCCTCCGATTCCTATGATGTCTGGGTAGTCCTCGCGGATAAACCGCGTTTTCAAAATGGTCATTGCATCATTGGGAGAACTGATTTTCAGCTGGATGTCATCATGCTGCGCATTAAATTTTTCTTCCACCATCGCAAAGTAACTTGCTGCTTCCGGCTTGTACTGGACAATCTCAATTTTTGTCTTGCCGCTGTCGCTCGAAGCCGCACATCCCTGAACACACGCCACTGCTGCGATACAGCATAATGCTATTCCTAAGTGCCTTACTGCTTTTCCTTTCATTCTATTTTTTCCTCCTTTTTCTTGATAAATATAGTTTAACATGCCTTAATGCTATCGTAAATTGCATCATTTTGCTTATTTTATACCTTAATGCCACTTAATCAGAATTAACTTGAAGTCATCTAGCATTTTGGTATATACTAATCTATAATTGTATATTATGTACATCCGGCCTTGCTTTAACGAAGTCTGGCTGACCACATTGCCATATCAATTACTCCTGTGGTTAAATATCGCAGCAGAGTACACAGAATAAATCTTCAGATGCAAGGCGGAAGATTGAGCTGCAGCGAGCACTACAGCGATTGATAGCAACGCAGCAGATGGAGCTTCTTGCAGGTAAGATATTTAACCGCCGAAGTAATTATTCAAACGTTGAGAGAGGGATTTTTATTATGAGCGAAGTGATTTTCTCTGTATTTCCAAGTGAAAATTTTATTGATTTAGGACTGTACCAGTTTGGCTGGGAGAAATGCGACCCGTCACACTCGTTTGGTCCCGCAGCGCGAAACCACTATCTGTTTCACTACTGCATTTCCGGCACGGGCATTTTGTACGGAAACAATGCAAAGGGAGAGTCCGTCCCGCATTCGGTCAAAAGCGGTCAGGGATTTATGTGCTTTCCAAACCAGATTAATATGTATATTGCCGACCATGAGATTCCGTGGGAATACGTGTGGATTGAGTTTGACGGGCTGCGCGCAAAGGAAACCATCGAGCTGACCGGACTGAGCGTGGATCAGCCTGTGTACAAGGCACGTTATAAAGATTTGGCCGATTTGATGAAGTCGGAGATGCTCTACATTGTCAACCATAAGGAGGAATCGCCCTTTCACCTGATCGGACACCTCTATCTGTTTCTTGACAGCCTCGTGCGCTCGTGCAGCCTGACAAAGCTCAACAGCGGAAACGGACTGCGCGATTTCTATATTCGGGAGGCCGTCACATTTATCGAGCAGAATTTTCAGAATACCATTTCCGTGGAGGATATCGCGGCTTCCTGTGGGTTAAACCGCAGCTATTTCGGAAAAATCTTTCATGAGAATATGGGAAAGTCACCACAGGAGTTTCTGATTTCCTATCGTATGACAAAAGCGGCAGAGCTTTTGAAGCTTACGAACCTGTCCATCTCTGACATCAGCAACGCTGTCGGCTACCCGAACCAGCTGCACTTTTCGCGCGCCTTCAAAAACGTGTATGGCGTCTCGCCCAGACAATGGCGATATGAACATCATGCTTTACCGCAGGAGTAGCCGGCTGGCAAGCGGACATGACCGCCTGCCGCAGATACCCCTTATCATCTGCTGACAAAGTAGACATCGGGCAATATGATGGGATATTCCTGCCCGTCCTCCGTGTCTGTCCACCCCACGACAAAGCGCACACTGGCATTCTCCATCACATATCCCTGCCTTTGATGTTTTTCGATTTCTTCCATAAACTTTCTGGAAAAACGAACCACAGGAACGGTTTTGCCATCCGACACCACCGAAAGCCCGGATGCACTCGTCAAAAGCTTTGCACCAGACACAATTCTCCGGATAAGACTTTTCTTATCCTTGAAAAAACCAAGATGGACGTCCTTGTGCGACAGTTGCATCAGAATTTCTTCGGGACGCCCATACAGGGTAGTGTCAACCTGCGCCCTGACGTTCCCCGTGATAAAACGGTCAAAATCCTTGTTGTTATAAAAGAGATACAAGTCTTTTTTCGCCCTTGTCATGCCCACGTACAGCAGCCGCCTGCGCTCGTCCGTGTCAAACGAAACATGGTCAAGCATCATGACCACCTCATCAAACTCCCTGCCCTTTGACTTGTGCATTGTGGACACGACCACGTCCCGGTTGTCATTGTTGAAAAAATCCTCGATGTTGGATTCGTGCAGAAATACCTCCAAGTCCGAGCGGTACTTTCGTTTGTTTGCCAGTCCAAATGCTTCCAGAATGGCAAGGCAAAGCGCCAGATTGCTGCTGTCCTGATAGACCGATGCCATCCTGTCCTTTGCGGCATCCCACAGCTCCTGTGGAATCACAGGTGTTTCCAGCTCATTCGTGATTCGTTTCATAAAAAAGCGCAGCTCAATCATATTGTACAAGTCAAATCCGTCATTGGACTGAATCAGCTTTGCGCGGACACCCTTTCTCTTTAGGAGTCCCACGACGCGCAGTGCCTCGTCGTTCGTGTTTGTAAGGATACACACACTTCCCTTGTCCCGCACCCTGACTGCCTTTGCCGCCACAGGTTCCTCAAGATTTCTGCCTGCGCACTGAATCAGCTCCACTGCGCCCGCCGCACTGTCCTTCACGGCAATAATCGGTGCGCTTTTCATCCTGTGCGAGATGTGCCGCACAAACTGATTGGCAAACGCAACAATATTGCCCGCGCTTCTGTAATTGTCCAGCAGCTCATACTTTTTCGCATTGTCCCGCGTCAGAAACTCCTCAAAATAGCGGGAACTCGACCCGCGGAACTCATAGATGTTCTGGTCGTCATCCCCCACCGCAATCACGCGCAGATCGTCATTGCGCTCAATCAGGGCACTGACAAGTCTGTACTCGTTCTCATCCATGTCCTGTGCCTCGTCAATCACAAGCACCGTCTTTGTAATCCGCCCGATTTCCACGTCGCCGTTTGCAATCATCCGCGACGCATCCTGTACAACCGTCTTGGCATCCTCAAGATTCCCCATTCGCCCGATGAGGTCAAAACAATACGAATGAAATGTTTTGATTTCTATAAAGCCAGCCGCGTTTCCGATTAATTCATACAGGCGTCTGCGAAACTCTGTCGCTGCCGCCCGCGAAAATGTCACCATCAAAAGCTGTTCATGCTTCACATCCTCCAGCAGCATCAGCGAGGCAAGTTTGTGCACGAGAACCTTTGTCTTTCCACTTCCGGGTCCTGCCGCCACCACAATATATTTTGACGTGTCATTGTCTACAATCTCCCGCTGGACATCGGACAGCTCCGCAAAAAGTTTGTTGTACCTTTCGGGCGTAATATTCCGGTTAATCTCATTTTTACGGTTACCCTTAAAGTACTTTGCAATAAACAGTTTGTAATCCATCTGAAAATAGTCATTGACAAACTGTAATGCCTCATTGTAATTCCTGACCATCATGTTTGCAAATTCACCTACAATATGAATCTGCTGCATTTTCTGTTTATAATATTCATTCAGGCTTTTATAGTCATCCGCCTTATAGCGGATTTTGTTGTCCGTCTCTAGCCGTGTAATCTGCATTCCGCTGTACAGCACAAGGAAACCGCCCTCCAGCTTCATTGCATCAATCTTGGACAGATATAGGAGCGCATCCTCAATATCTTTATCCGTAATCTGTATATCCGCAGTTTTCTGATTTGTACTTCCTTTTCCCGACTGCATTTCGCTTTTCCGGTATTCCGACTTTAATTCCAGTACGGAAAATCCCACGAGCTGCTGCTCGCCGCTGTGCGCTGTCTCCCTGCTTTTCTCATATAAATATTTCACAATAAAATCTGACAGCCGGATGCACTGCTGCCGCTGTTCCCAAAACGTTTCCGCGGAAATCTCCGGTACAATGACGGTTCTAGCGGTTGTGTTCTCGATGCTTTTTTTGATGTATTTCTTGATTGTCCAATAATAAAGCACCGTCTTGAATGCGTTCACTGTCGCATTTTTTATCCCGCTGCTGACAGCGCTTTCATTGAACTCCTTGAGGTTGATACACTGTCCTTCTCCACTGAGCCGATCCACAAGAAACCGCTCTATGGCAGCATACTTTTTCAGTACATTCAGTGACTTGTTCTCCGTGTCCGTTTTCAGGATATACGCTGTCAAATCCTTTGTATTTGCTAGAATGTTTTCTTCCCGCAGAATCTGAATCAGCTTGAACGCTTCCTGCCGCTCAATGCCAAGCTTGTCCGAAAGATAGTCAACCCTCGATTCAGCGTCATCATTTTGTGCGTTTGCAACACTCCGTGCCGAAATCAGCATACTCATAATCCGCTTGGCATTTATCCGCTCTTTTTCACTCATTTTCAGCGACGCCTCTATCTTGAGTGATGCTTCCGTCATGTTTCTGACAAGAATGCTTGTGGCATAGATGTGCGGCACATTTTTCCCGCGCTTAATATAGCCGGCATTCTCGAGCGCCTGCACCGCAGTCTTTACGCGTGTCTCTATATCCGCCACATTCTCATCCCATCCTGCCTGACGGGCAATTTCCAGCGGTGTACGCTGTATGACTGACCTGTTCTTCGTCAAATCCTTGAGCGCTCTCCAGACCTGCTGAATCTCGCTGATGCTGAGTTTTGTCTGGTTCAGCAGCATGAAATGCTTGTCCAAATCGCCGTCATGAAACAGCACATAGCATTCTGCCTGCAAATTCTGGTCTCTGCCTGCACGCCCTGCCTCCTGCACATAATTTTCCAGCGAATCCGATATGTCATAGTGTATGACCAGCTTGATATTGGGCTTGTCCACCCCCATGCCAAAGGCGGAGGTTGCCACCATCACCTGAACTTCATCGCGGATAAAAGCGTCCTGATTCTCCTGTTTCTCCGCCTTATCCATCCTTCCGTTGAATGCAAGCGCAGCGATGCCATCATCACACAGTTTCTGTGCAAGCTCCACCGTGCGCTTTGTCCTCGACACATACACAATGGTCGGACAGTTTTTCTGTTCAATCAGCCAGCGCAGCGTCGTGTATTTCTCCTCGTCACTCTCTTTGTAAAGCACCTCATAACGCAGATTCTTCCTGCCCGCACCCGAAGTGTACAGCGCTAAATCCAAGTCCAGTTTTTCTTTGAAATATTCTTTGATATCGCTAATGACCTTCTGTTTTGCCGTCGCGGTAAAGCACGAGACCGGAATCCGTTCTGTTAACTGCTTCTTCTCCTGCAATTCCCGGATAAAGTCACCGATGTAGAGATAATCCACCCGAAAATCCTGTCCCCACGCGGAAAAGCAGTGCGCCTCGTCAATCACGAAACGCGCAATGCCCCGTCTCATCAGCAAACGTTCAATCGTCTTGGAACGCAAAGACTCCGGCGCGATATATAATATGGAAGCAAGCCCATTCTCAACACGCTCAATGGCATCTGCCCGCTCGATCGGACTGAGCAGTCCGTTGATTGTCACGGCGTCCACGATGCCCTTCTTTTCCAGATTGTCCACCTGATCTTTCATGAGAGACTGCAGCGGAGAAATCACGACAGTCAATGCCTTGGAAAGCTCCCCTGCCATCAGCGCCGGCAGCTGAAATGTGATTGATTTTCCGCCGCCTGTCGGAAAGATGGCGAGCAAGGACTGGTTGTCAACTGCTGCCTGAACTGCCCTCTCCTGCAAATTTTCCCCATCGTACTTCCGGAAATCATCATATCCAAAAATCTGCTTTAGGCGTCTGTAAATATTAAGCCGGCTGCGGCAGTATGGACAGCCCTCAGTGCAGGGTGTATTACATGCAAGACGAATTACATTGGAGACTGCCGGATATCGCATGTTAACCCATCCTGGCATGATGGAAGTGGTATCTTCCGCCGAAATCATTGCCAGCACATAGGCAAGCTCCACAGGATAACGTTCGGCAATGTACGCAACGTCACTGTTGCTGCACAGCTTTCCGTGATAAAAGCTTTTGATTAGAGAAGAAGCGTCTCCCCGCGGATAGTAATTGAGATAAGAAAAAAAGCCACGAAATTCTTCTTTTTGGTTGAGTAAGTCTGCATAAATATCCTTCTGCAGCTCATTGAGACTGTTAAAGGCATTGACCTCATCGTAAAATAATTCCATCGCTTTTATCGAGTCATTTAAGGGATTGTTCAGGGAATCTGTCAGCAGCTTGTCATCCTTGAGCAGCGCATGATAGGGTTTGTTCGGAAACAGCAGCGGCGACAGATAAAGAGTGTCAATCACATCCGTAATATTAGCTGCCTGCATCTGCTGTCTGATGTATCCGGCATCATGATGAACGATATTGTGCCCGCATAGAAACCGTTTGCTGCCGGTGCTGTTCTGCACCAGAAAATCCTCAAACGCCCTAGCTGACTTTGTATGAATATGTGTGCTTCCGTCTGCGGCTGCACCATAGTCCAGTACCGTACCGCGCTCGACGCTGACCTCTGTGTCAATAAATACAACTGTGTACATCGCTTCCCCTTTATTCCAAAACTGTTCTGAAAATCCATCCAATGATTTCCACAAGAATTTGTTGTGTTTGGGAATATTATACAATAATATGTCGTATTTATCAATCTGAAATATAGTACACGAGCGACTATTCAGTATTACGCATACATTTTCGCCTTTCTCGATTACAGCGATTTCCTACCTCTCATAATCCTGTTGCATCCATACACACACCTATTCTAAATATTCCGGATCGCCTACCTCCTCGTTCCCAAGATACTTTCTGTATTCTTTTCCCTGATAAAAGTTCATAATCGGACGGCGAAGTTTCGACGGATATAGTGGCAGCTTATTTAATCCTGACAAATCCAGCCATTCAACGCCAACCTGATTCGTATCACGATGCAGCACTGCATTTGCTGTCTCTCCCAAGTAATCACACAAAAATACGAGATCTATCCTATGAAAACTTTCACCGTGAACCCCTTCTATCACAAAAAGCAGCTCCTCGCATCTGACCTCTAGTCCTGTCTCTTCTCTTACTTCCCGCTCAACCGTCTCGGAAAGCACCTCTTCACTGTCCTGACCGCCGCCGGGCAGAATATACCATTCCTCATTTCCGTCATTTACCTTGATTGCAAGCAGTTTCCCATGTTGAATGACAACTGCTTTCGCAGAAGTGCGTATTTGTCTTGACATTTTTCCAATCCTTTCTATATTATGGATATCACTATTTTTTTCATATAAAGGCGCTGTTTTCAGACCTCCCTATACATTGATGATACCACACTGTATGGTACTTTTGTATAATACGTCGTTGCTTTCAGCAAAACTGTTTTCATTACCGGCTGTGGATATAAAGCATTTTTGCAGTTAAACGTTGACTATTTTCACAAATATGATACGATACCAATAGAATGTTGCGGTTCGTATTTTTGAAATTTGCTTATATAATCTCTTTCTGTCCGAGGAAGAACTAGCGAATGCAATGAGTCATCAGGCAAAGCAAGATAAATCTCAGTTTCTTTCCAATGGCAGACTATCTGAACTACTTTCACCTAGACAAAGGCTATCTGCTGAGCTTTAACTTTAATCAGAAAAAAGAAACAGGTATTAAGACAATCACAGTCGGTGAAAAGACCATCGTGGAGGCTGTTGTCTAACCACGCAATTGAGGAGGACTCACAAATAAAAGAATTCAAAAAATTTATTGACAGCTTTGTACAAAAGAATCAAATGATATTAGGTGACAATCTTGTCGGTGTCTATCTCCACGGTTCTGCGGTAATGGGATGTTTCCACCCCAAAAAGAGCGACCTCGATTTTATCATTGTTATTCAGCATGATCTGAATGCTGCTGTCAAGCGTCAGTACATGGATATGGTCGTCGCGCAAAACAGTCATGATGCTATCATGGCTCCCGCAAAAGGCATCGAGCTTAGCATCGTGAAAGAATCTGTCTGCCGCCCGTTTGTCTACCCGACCCCATTTGTGCTTCATTTTTCCGCGGCACATCTGAACTGGTATCAGACTAACCCCTCCGATTACATTGAAAAAATGAACGGAACCGACAAAGACTTAGCTGCACACTTTACAATCCTCTACCACAGGGGAATGACACTTTGGGGAAAAAAGATTCCCGAAGTTTTCGCCGAAATTGACGCCACTTATTATTTCGACAGTATTTGGAATGACATTGAAAATGCAAAAGAAGAAATCACCGAAAATCCTATGTATATCACGCTGAATCTGTGTCGTGTGCTCGCCTACCAGAAAGAGCAGCTCATCCTGTCCAAGTTAGAAGGCGGAACATGGGGGCTTGCAAATCTTCCACAAAAGTATGCACCTCTGATTGCTGATGCCCTGAAAGATTACACGACTGATAGTACCATGAAGTTGAATACAGCACTTGCCAGAGAATATGCCACCTATATGTTACAACAGATTCGCATAGAAAATGAACGAAACAAAAACCATACAACAGTCACAAAATGAACAAACTTCTCTATAAATGTATAAAGAAAGGAATCCATGATGTTCAACCGAAACGACAACACATCCACTCCCACTTTAGAGGAAATCGGACTTTTTGTCAACAATCCGTTGTGGGATGATTTTTGTACTTACATGCACCAGCAGTATCACGCCAAATTGGAATTTGCCTTCAGTAAATGCAGTTGGGAATACGGCTGGAACATCAAATTTAAAAAGGGAAGCAAATCACTATGTATTGTTTATCCCAGAGAAAACTTTTTCGTCCTAATGATCGTGATTGGCAAAAAGGAAAAAGACTGCTTTGAGGATGCCCTCCCCTCCTTCTGTCCGGAAATCCGGCAGATTTATGAGGAGACCAAAGAGGGAAATGGTCAGAGATGGTTGATGATACCAATTGAGGACGATGATAAGGTCTATGCAGATGCCAAAACAATCTTAGGATTTCGCAGTTATTAAACGAAATTCTCATGATTTACGCGCCTCCTGCTTCTACGACACCTTTTTTCCATCTTTTATTTATTATTTTTTATTACCAGTATGGTTTCTGCGCTTTATGGCTATAGGATTTTAATTTGACTTTATAATCCTCCAGCAATGACCTGTATGACGCTTTCTGGCTTTCACGCAGAGTCCCCTGTGCTATCAGTTCGGAAAGTTTTTCTTCGAACTCCCGCAGTCCGTCCTGTGCGGCATCCTTATAATTATTTTGCATATTCATATTTATGTCTGCGATCATGCGGTCTAATTCTTTTGCAGCATTTTCTTTCTTTAAAAAACGAAACATATTATCCTCCCTCAAACACATTCTAAACCATCTGTTTCAGAGCATACTGTTTACGGAGTATGACACGCCAATACATTGAACCTATATCAACATTCTCCCCAAAAAGACTTACACGGAATCATCACCTCCATCACGAAACTGCCATGCTCTGCATAACAGACCATATTCCCGCCAAGTTTCTCTGCTGCTTCTTTTATCGTTATAAGCCCAAAACCATGCCCACGTTCCTGCTTATCTGTGGAGGGGATTGTGCCTCGCTCCACATACAAGTCGCTCCGGCATCGGTTTTTGATGCGCATTAATAGATATACCTTATTGTACTTGATCTGCACAGAAACCTCCCGCATTCCGGCATCAAGCTGTCTCATAGCATCACAGGCATTTTCCAGCTCATTTGACAAAATTTGACACAACTCCATATGAGGCAATGCTTCCTCCCCAATCTGTATATCCGTGCTGCACGCAGCCCCCATCTCCTCAAACTTTCTGGCATAGTGAACAAACACTGCATTGATATATGGGTTGGCACAGTACTGTCCCAGAAGGGTATCCATCTCCTCCTGCACTCCTATTAAGTAGGTCTGCGCCTCTCTAATCTGCCCTGCGGCAAGCAGACCAGCAAGCGTAATTGTATGCCCTTTCATGTCGTGCTTCATTCTCCGAATACTGCGCTGACTCTCAAGCTGTGTCTCCAAAGTATTCTTCTGCTCCTGCAATAAGCGCTCCGCCTGCTTCCGCTGATAGAGCAAAAGTTGACGGTACAACGATGTAAGAATCGTAGCATATGTCATAGGCATCAACACAAGCACCAGCAAAAACGCCGGAAGCTCCTGCTGCCTATTGGTGATCATCACTGGAAAATTCCCCATAATAGCAAGCAGGATATAATAAAGCGCCGTCATGCCCGCAAAAATCTCCCATCCGTTTGGCACTGCCTCCTGAAGCTCCATATATGGTTTCCTGATGTAGCGAACTGCCACATATTCCAACAATGGAAACATTACAAGTCTGCCGATAAACATGATAATATACTGCCCACCGCCAAAATAATAATCCGCCAACTTGGTTACTGTGATAACCCAGAGCGCTACTGTGTCCGCCAGACAGAATGTAAAGAAAAATCTTCCGTTTCTATCCTTTGAAATGAACCAGAAAACCAACAAACTAGGCAGGGTGCAGGTCAATATAAATACTTTTCCCATCACCTCTGCCCCATAGAGAACCAACCCCGTCATATTCAACAGAATTAGAAATCCCATTGATATTCCCGTGAGAAGAATCGTCTTTTTCCGCGAATAGCGGGTTCGATACAACATCATGAACAGTACCAATATATGTAACAAGGACCACAGCACAGATAAATCTCTTAATAGCAACATGATTCAGTCCACCTTCTCTAATTATGTATGAAAACAATACACCTTTTCAGGTATTGTCTCGATCATGAGAAACAACTCTGCCGCGAGCGTTTGCGTTTCTACCGGCACTACAGCCTGCACTACGGTGCTTCTGTTTCGCAATCCATGCGGTCCGGTCTCCTGCTCAGGCTTTCCGCCCATCATCATAATCGTTGTGACACCTGTACTTCCGCCGATGATCTGCGTCTCGACAGGCGCCGAAATACGGTCCAGCTCCTCGGCAGTATCAAAGTGCGCACTGAAACCTTCCTTGGTGCATTCATACTCTACTGTAAAATACCCCATTCCCGCAGGACATTGTTCTTCAAGTGCGTCCAGAACACTTTTTTTCATCTTCTCAAATTCTTCTATTGACAGATGCTGTAACGCCATTTCCTGATATTGTGCATCCTGAAATCTTTCTTGTTGTTCCTGCAAAGGTTGTGACATTCCTACCTGATTGATGTAACAAATAATTTCCTCTCCGCCCTCCTCCAAAGAAAATCGAAGCTCAGCAGTTTTCCCCCGTTCTAATGTTACAGGAATCTGCACAGCATATTGTCTGCTTGTTGAGCCCAATGTCAACTGTCCGATTTCCCCTGTAAGTTCTGGAAGTTTATCATAAATACCATTCAGGCGCAGCTCTGACAGCCCTATATGATTCCAGTCCATTTCATAATAAGGAGAGGTTTGGGGTATACGCCACCCCTTTTCCATCATTTGTTGAAAAAGAAGATATGCTTGTACAAAATCTGCCTGCATCAGACCGCCCACACTGCCGCCTTGAAAAGAATAGCACGTTTCTCCTATTTTTATTTGCCTGATATACAGTGACCCGCCGCTTTTTTGATCTGTACGACCAGATTCCAGCATGGATTCCCTTTTCGTCTGATTATTTTTGCAGGAAGTGTATTCTTCCTGTAACGGCTGTTCCTCCAATATGTATAAAAACGCCCCCTTATTGTGACACTCCTTTCGGAGTCCCATACCGACGATATGAATACACACATCATCGAGCATGACATCTTTACCGATTACTTTTACTTCATCTAAACGAAAAATCTCTAAATATGTCTGAAATGCATTATAATTCATTGTAATACCCCCCCTATGCGCATCAGTGCGCATCTCTTTTTCCCACTGTTCCTAAGGTACAGTTCCTAAATGTGCGGCACTGCTCACAAACGCCAAGCAGCTGTTTCTAATGTTATCTGCCTATAGACAATCTTCTGCTGTATCTCTGTAACGAAACCGTCCAAATCCCCTGTTTCCCTTATCACATATGTTCCATTTTGCCCCGCAATCCATTGATTTCCAGAATGAATCCGCACGAGCCGACTGTCTATACATGCCAGACTGCGTCCCTGCCGAATCGCGTACCGAACCGTGTGCATCGTGCCGCTGTCACTTGCCGCCTCGATCACGAGCACACCATCGCTGATTCCGCTTTGAATGCGGTCTCTTTCCACATACCGATACCGCTGTACAGGCGTTGAGGGCGGATATTCGCTGACCAGACACCCACCGTTTGACAACAGTTTTTTTGCAAGAAACACATTGGAATGCGGCACAATCTGCTCCAATCCGCAAGGCATTACCGCGACACACGTCCCGCCTGCCGCAAGTGCCCCATACAGCGCATACGTGTCGCACCCCAGCGCAAGTCCGTTTACCACATTGATTCCCCTTGTGCCCAATGCGTAGCCAATCCGATAGGCAAGCGCTCTCCCACTCTCCGACACACGCCTGCTGCCAATCACTGCAATGCTGTGATTTTGATTGATGCACGCAATATTTCCCCTGTAAAATACGCAGTCCGGCGCCTTTGCAATGGAACACAGCCGCTGAGGATACGCTTCACTTCTTATGTCTGCCTGCTGAATCCCATCCTCCCAAACGATATTGATCATCTCCCTAAATTTGAACTGCTGTTTCACAGTCTCGATCTTCTACATACGGCTGCACCATTTCAATATATGGTCAAAAGAAATCTGTAACGCTCCCCCATATATATGAAGTGCAACCGGCTGTGTCAAATCATATCTCTGGGCATAAATATCCCCCTCAAAGAAAAAGACAAGCAGCTGCTTTTTGTATGGATCCAGAATCCAGTATTCGCGCACCCCGGCATTCTCATATTTCTCCAGTTTCTTGAAATAATCCTTCCGCTTAGTTGACGGCGAGATCACCTCCAGCACGAAATCCGGCGCGCCAAACACTTTCCCGTTCTGTATCTTTTCATGATCAAACAAAATCAAGAGATCAGGCTGCACCATCGTCCTGTCATCACAGTCAAGCCGCACATCAATCGGAGAGATCCCCGCCTCGCACTGTACATTATTCTCCAATATATAATTTGCAATCTGCCTGTAAATCTCACCGACAATCTTCTGATGCTCAAAATCAGGCGCTGCCATATCATAAATCGCACCGTCAATCAACTCTACTCTAATTTCGTCCGGTATGGTAAAATAATCCGCTATTGTGTAAGCCCCCGGGTTCTTCTCCAGCGGACTACCATAGGAATAAACCATACTGTCATTCAACACCATATTGGTATCCTCACTCTTTAATACCTGTTCCAGCGCCTGAAGCGTGGCATACCGCGGACGCTCAGTCTCCCCCGAAAAAATCTTCTGGACCGTGCCAAGCGGCACCCCGGATAACTCGGAAATCTGAGCATAGCTGTAGCCTTTCTGTAATTTCCTCTGTTTCATTTCTTCTATGGTCATAAATGTCCCTCCGCAATACTGCTATTTATGGTTCGTACCCTGCCCCATAAAAACAACTCAGTAGTATTCACGTTTTACATATAACTTAGTCAAATTATATCCATTTTATTTCCATTTGTCAACCGTTTTATTTCCATTTCTATGTTGATGAAGTTTTCTGGTGCTGTTCAGCATTCGATAAAAGCTGAATCACGCGGTCATAATTTTCCGGACAGTGCGGAAATACACAATTGGAACAATCCCTGATGCGCCTCCCGTCTGCTTCTATGTACACTGGATTTCCCGGACAGTTTTCCCTCAAGTACAGCGGGCAGAAACAAAACAGACAATTCAATTCTTTCACCCCATGATGACAGGGAAAATATGCACAATCTTTATTCTCAAAAAAGCGGTGTGAATTCATGGAAAAATCTTCCTTTACATCTTAAATAATATTTCTTAGAAACGACGAACAAAACTTTGACTCATTTTTTCATTATAGAAAAAGCGAACTATATTGTCAAATGTACAGGACAAAAACTTCAAAGCGAAAGGCAAACAGCCTAACGGACAACAAGGCTATGTGAATCGAAAGGGGAAAAGATTTAATAGAAATTTGGTAGAAATGTATGTGCGATTGTGATATTCTGTTAGAGGTATAGGTCAGAATTTGGGAAAACTATATTTTATGGAGGTATGACATGACTTACAACGCTATAAATGAGTTGATTGCTTCTGCGGAATTATCGGGACATGAAAACTTTTGGAACTATGACGGCGAGATTTTCATGTTGTTTTACGACAAGTTCAAATACACACCCTATGCAGACATTCCAGACACTGCCTTTATGTATATGGAAATCAATAACTGGCAGGGAATGAGTGTCCGGTGCGGGGTATGGCAGTATTATGAGAGCGGATCGTTCCAAAAGGGGAAATTTGAGCGGGTGATATCCTTCCTAAAAACCAATGGCGAAAAGGAAATGGCAGATATTTATGCGTGCGGCATGCACGACTACGCAAATGAGAAGTACCAGCAAAACTTTGATTACCCGGAAGAATGGTTCGATGAAACCGAACGCGTAGACAAATGGATCAGCGATTATGAGAAATACATCTTTAAGTGGATGTATGATTTGATTATAGCGCATAAAAGCGATGTGTTAGCGCTTGGAGAAGCTTGATATAACCTATATGGCAAGCTGAACTGTACCACCTTTTCCATTGCGGGTGATACAGTCCAGTACAGGTGTTGTGCACACTGCTCGACTCACCGTCCTGCACCTTGTGTCATTCCATACAAACGATCCGATAACAGCGGCACAAATCCCGAAATCCGCTCGCGCGCCACATACAATGTGCTGTCGGCGCGGGCGCTCATACTCCACTTTACCAGAGTCATGACACCCTGCTCAATCTCAATGCAGGTAATGCAGCGCGGATGGACACAGCTGCCTGTATTATAATAGAAGGAAGGCTCACCCGGCATCACGGGACGATGTGTGTGCCCTGTAATCAGAATGTGTCTGTTTTCGGATGCCCAGTCACTCAGCCGCGTCTCGCATTTGTTTTTCACACGGTAGTTTTTCGCTGCGCTGGTCGGGTCAAGCACACCGAGATTTTCCAGCGGGCTCCACAAATACCGGACACAGAAACATGCCACCCGCCAAAATGTAGAATTGAACAGGCTTGCCTGATGCCCATGTGTCAGGTACAGCGCACGCTGCGGCATATTGGGCGGACTTAAAATGATTCCCTCATAAAAAGTGTACGGAAGCTGCTGTTGCTGTTTCTTTTTCTTTTTGATCATATCGTGGTTTCCATAGATGAGATACAGCCTGTTCTGCCTGTGCAGCTGCGCAAACATCTCAAAAACCTCGTCATGTACTTCGACAATATTTTTCATGCTGCGGTTTTCCCAGAGTTCGTCCCCGTCACCAAGCTCGATATACGTATATCCTCTTTTGTAATAGTACTTTAGCGCCGCAAAAAATAAATGCTGGTTTTTCAGGAAATTATCAGAGGAGGTGCCAATCCCTCTGTGGCAGTCACTCATCAGGACATACCGCGAGCGATAGGTAAGCGGCAGGGTCGGGGCATCCCGAAAAGCATGCCCCAGCCGTGATGAAACACTCACAGACGTCCCTTTCTACAGCACCGCTTGCGGCAGCAGCGCTCCTTCCGGTGACAGCGCTTGTTGAAACGGCGTATCCGAAACAGCCGGCGAAACGCAATCGGAATGAAGTAGTACAGACACAAAACCCGATCCTCGGTACACTGGAACGGCTTTGTCACCCAAAGGTAGAGCTTGCAGAAAATCTTGTTTTTCCACTGTGAGAAACAACGCCAGAACCGCGTACACAGTTTATACCGCACCTTGCGCGCGCGGTTAAAATGAACGATCACACAAAATCCGTTGACAGAGAAATTCTGCTCCGCGCAGCCCGCCTTGCGCAGTCCGCTGATAAAGGCAAACTGCATTCTTTTGTCCGGGAACTTTATTGTCGCTTTCATGCACAAATCAGACGGCCACACAAAGCTTCCTGTAAAGAACGCCGTGAGCCACCAGTGGTTTTGCGCAATCTTGACACAACTGCCGTTCTTTCCGCAAAGTACAAACGAGCAGTTTAGCAGTTCCGTGTTTGACACCGCCTCAAAACGCGTTGTTTTGTACTCTTTCTCCGAGAGAATCCGGTCGGCATGGTAAATGCCGATTTCCGCTCCCGCATTGATGCCGTACTGCCCTTTCCAGAACTCAATCAGCCACGTTTTGCCTTCATAGTCAAAGTAGACCGGAAGCGCGTCAAAAACCATCTGAAAGCGGGGCGCCATGTAATCGTATATCCATGCATAGCCCGCCTCTCTCTGCCATGCGTCCAGCGTGCTTGAAAAAAATCCGCACTCCTCATGGAAGCAATAGCCAAACGGCTTGACAAGTTCCTCTACCTTGCAGCATTTCTGGCATTTGTCCATACACTGAATCTTGCAGACAATCTTCTTTTTCCGAAAATGGAAAAAGACACTGCAAATAAGCGCAACAAGTAACAAAATGATTAGGAAGAAATACATAAGTCATATTCCAATCTATAATTTTATTATAGCTTATGTTGGAATATGACTCTTTGTGTAAAAATATATAGAAATTTATAACAGTTCCTTGAGCACCTTATTTACCGTACCGGGGTCAGCTTTTCCCCGCATTGCTTTCATGGTCTGTCCGACCAGAAAACCGATCGCCTTTTCCTTGCCGCCTCGGTAATCTGCCACAGACTGCGGGTTTGCACGAATGACCTCCTCGACCGCCTTTCTAAGCGCCCCCTCGTCGTTTACTGTCTTTAAGCCCTTCTCCTCCACATACTTTTCAGGATCCATGTCCTCGGCAAACATCACTTCAAACACTTCCTTTGCCACCGTGGAGTTCACTGCCTTACTGTCCACCAGCCCGATTAGCTTTGCCAAATTTTCGGGCGAGAAACAGATTTCCTCAGGATCCATGCCCTTTTCTTTCAATAGCCGAAGTGTCTCCCCCATCAGCCAGTTTGACACCTTTTTCGGCTGGCCGCAGATTGCCACAGTCTCCTCGAATAAATCTGCAAGATGCTTGGAATCCGTGATGATGCCGATATCGTACTCTGGAATGTCAAACTCTGTTTTGTAGCGCGCCATTTTCTCCTCGCGAAACTCCGGCTGGCTGTCACGAATCTGGGCAATCCACTCGTCACTGATATAGATGGGCGGCAAATCCGGGTCTGGAAAATACCTGTAATCCTGCGCGTCCTCCTTCGAGCGCATCGCGTAGGAATACTCTTTTGCATCGTCCCAGCGTCTCGTCTCCTGTGTCACCTGCTGCCCCGATTCAAGCAGTTCAATCTGACGTTCACGTTCCCCTGCAATCGCATGGGTAATCGCCCGAAACGAGTTGAGATTCTTCATCTCCGTGCGCGTCCCGAACGTTTCTGCGCCGACCTCCCTGACAGAAAGGTTGACATCCGCACGCATGGAGCCTTCGTTTAATTTACAGTCCGAAGCTCCGAGATACTGCACGATCATGCGCAGCTTTTCAAGGTAGGCGATAACCTCCTCGGCACTCCGCATGTCCGGCTCTGAAACAATCTCTATGAGCGGCACACCGGAACGGTTATAATCCACCAGCGAACAGTCCTCCCACTCGTCATGAATCAGCTTTCCGGCGTCCTCCTCCATATGAATCTCATGGATTCCCACCGACTTTTTTCCCTCGGAAGTCTCAATGTCCACATGCCCGTTTCTACAAATCGGCAGATAAAGCTGGCTGATTTGATAATTCTGCGGGTTGTCTGGATAAAAATAATTTTTCCGGTCAAACTTACAGTACTGTGTAATCGTGCAGTTGGTGGCAAGCCCGACTGCCATCGCAGCATTTACCACCTGCTTATTCAGCACCGGAAGCGAACCCGGCATCCCTGTGCAGACAGGGCAGGTATGGGTATTCGGCGCCCCGCCAAACGCCGTGGAACAGCCGCAGAATATTTTCGTCTTTGTCGCAAGCTCCACATGAACTTCCAGACCAATCACAGTCTCATATTGTTTTGCCATTTTCTCACTCCTCATTTTTTATCATCTTACGAACACAATCCCCATTTTTAAGCCGCCTGTCATCACTGTTTTTCATAAGTATACGCTGCCTGTATCAGTTTCTTTTCCTGAAAACTGTCCGCAATCAGCTGTAACCCGATTGGCAGCCCTTTCGAATCCTTCCCGCATGGCAGCGAGATTGCGGGCAGTCCTGCCAGATTGACCGATATGGTATAAATGTCTCCAAGATACATTTTGAGCGGATCTGACAAGCTTTCCCCCAGCTTTGGCGCAGTGGTTGGCGCGACAGGTCCAAGAATCAAGTCATACTTTGCAAAGGCGTCATCAAAAGCGTTCTTTATCATCGCCTTTACCTTCAGGGCTTTGAGATAATAGGCATCATAGTAACCGGAGCTTAGCACAAACGAGCCGAGCATGATTCTGCGCTTCGCCTCTGCACCAAAGCCTTCCGAGCGCGTCTTTTTGTACATATCATGAAGTCCCTCAAATGACGCTGCGCGATAACCGTACTTGATGCCGTCAAACCGTTCGAGATTCGAGCTTGCCTCCGCCGCCGCAATTGTATAGTAAGCTGGTATCGCATACGCGACAAGGCTCAGGTCAAACTCCTCAACAACCGCTCCCTTTGCCGCAAGCTGTTTTGCTGCCGCAAGCACCGCATCTTTTACTTCGCCGTCAAGCCCCTCCCCAAAATAATCTCTCGGAATGCCGATTTTCATTCCTTTTACATCGTCCACCAGTGCCGCTGTAAAATCAGTATCCTTATTCTCTTCTTTTCTATTGATCGAAGTAGCATCTTTTACGTCATGGGACGCAATGACCTCCAAGACAGCCGCGCAGTCCGCCACATTTTTTGTCAGCGGTCCAATCTGGTCCAGTGACGAGCCATATGCGACTAAGCCATAGCGCGAAACGGTTCCGTATGTGGGCTTCAATCCCACCACGCCGCAGAAAGAAGCCGGCTGTCTGATGGAGCCGCCTGTGTCAGACCCCAGCGCAAAATAGCACTCTCCCGCCGCTACTGCCGCCGCCGAGCCGCCCGAAGAACCGCCCGGAACATGGTCTGTGTTCCACGGATTTCTGGTCACGCCATATGCGGAGGTCTCTGTTGTCGAACCCATCGCAAACTCGTCCATGTTGGTCTTGCCAATCACCACTGCCCCTGCTTTTTCGAGGTTGACCACCGCCTCTGCCGAGAACGTCGGGACAAAGTTTTCCAGTATTTTTGAAGAACATGTGGTGCGCATTCCTTCTGTGCACAGATTGTCCTTCACCGCCACAGGCACGCCTGCGAGAACTCCGTTCAGCTCGCCTTTCTCAATTTTTTCCTGTACGGCTGCCGCTGCCTTCAATGCCTGTTCCCTATCCATCGTAACATAGGCATTGATGTCTCTTTCCCTCTCATCAATCCTTGACAGCACAGCCGCCATGGCATCCACTGCCGTGACCGTTCCCTGCTTGATCGCCGCAGAAAGTTCTACGGCGCTATATGCTAAAATATCCATACATAATCTCCATTTTTATTCAAATGTTTTCGGCACCATGAACATATTGTCCTTTTCGCCGGGCGCATTCTTTAACGTTTTCTCACTCTCGTCACCGTTTGTCACCACATCCTCGCGGAACACGTTCTGCACCGGTAATACATGGGACATCGGTTCAATGCCTGTCGTGTCCAGTTCCGCTAATTTGTCAATATAGTCGAGCATTCTGCCCATATCCGCCTTCGCCTGCTCCTTCTCCTCCTCCGAGAGCGCAAGCTTCGCCAGAATCCCGACATATTCGATTGTCTCGTCCGTAATCACATTTGCCATATTAATAACTATGCTCCTTTCTCCGTGTGAATCTCAAATCTGTGCGGAGAAGTACTAAGTTTCACGCTAATCCCGCACCTTGATATGCACTTCGCGCAGCTGCTGCTCCGTGACCTCATTCGGCGCGCCGCACATCAAATCCTGTGCCGAACCGCTCATCGGAAAAGCAATCACTTCCCTGATATTCTCCTCATTTTTGAGCAGCATGAGCATTCTGTCAATTCCCGGAGCCATGCCTGCATGTGGCGGCGCACCGAACTGGAATGCCTGATAGAGTGCACCGAACTTTGATTGCAGTGTCTCCTTGTCATATCCGGCAATCTCAAACGCCTTCACCATAATCTCCATGTCATGATTTCTGACCGCTCCGCTTGACAGCTCCACGCCGTTGCAAACGATATCATACTGGTACGCCAGAATATCCAGCGGGTTCTCGCTGCCAAGCGCCTCCAGTCCGCCCTGCGGCATGGAAAAGGGATTGTGTGTAAAACCAATCTGCCTTGTCTCGGGGTCGCGTTCAAACATTGGAAAATCGTTGATATAGCAAAAACGGTATGCATTCTTTTCACACAGATCAAGCTTCTCGCCAAGCTCTATGCGAAGCTGTCCCGCATAGTAATTTGCACGCTCCTCCTTGTCCGCGATAAAGAAAATGGTATCGCCTGGTTCCAGCCCCGCAAGCGCTGCAAGCTCCGCTTTGAGCCCGTCGGGAATAAACTTGTCAATCGGCCCCTTGTAAGTCTTGTCCGCCGCAACTTCAAGATATCCAAGACCGCCCATTCCCATACCCGTCGCAAAGTCCAGCAGCTTTTCGTGGAAGCCCTTTGACATCTCGGCACATACCTTGATTGCCCGCACCGTCCTGCCGATAAAGGGCTTGAACGAACACTTCTGGAAAAAGTCTGTCACATCAAGAATGCGCAGCGGGTTTCTTAAATCCGGCTTGTCTGTTCCGAATTCCAGCATTGCCTGTCTGTAGCTGATAATCGGATAAGGTGCCTTTGTCACCGCATACCCATCCGGCGCAAACTTTTCAAATGTCGCAGAAAGAACCTCCTCGCCGACTCGAAATACATCCTCCTGCGTTGCAAAACTCATCTCAAAATCAAGCTGGTAAAACTCACCCGGCGAGCGATCCGCGCGCGCATCCTCATCGCGGAAGCACGGTGCAATCTGAAAATACCGGTCAAAACCAGATGCCATCAAAAGCTGCTTATACTGCTGCGGCGCCTGTGGCAGCGCATAAAATTTGCCCTTGTATTTTCTGGAAGGTACGATATAATCCCTTGCACCCTCCGGCGATGACGCGCACAAAATCGGTGTCTGCATCTCCAAAAAACCCATCTCCGTCATCTTCTGCCTCAGAAAGCTGATGACCTGTGAGCGGAAAATCATGTTATCCTTTACCTTTTTGTTCCGCAGATCTAAATAACGGTATTTTAACCGCACCTCCTCACGCGTCTCCTTTGATGTCATAATCTCAAACGGAAGCTGCTGGTATACCTTTCCCAGCACTGTCACTTTTTTTGCTTCCAGCTCTATCGTCCCTGTCGGAAGCTTTGGATTGTACGTATCCTCGTCACGCTTTTCCACCAGCCCCTCGATGGATATGCACATCTCTTTGGTGATGCCCTCCAAGAGTGTCGTGTCTCTCATGACCACCTGCAATGTGCCGTACATATCGCGCAGATCGATAAACGATACGCCGCCGTGGTCGCGGATGTTTTCCACCCATCCTGCAACCTGCAATGTCTGACCAATATGCTGTTCACTGATTTCCTTCATTGTAATGTCTCTGTACATTTCATATCCTCCTCAACAAATGTATCGCTTTCCGAAGTTCTCCCGCAAGTCCGGTGTAAAAACTTCGAAAAACAATCTTATTCCCTTTGCGTCCTGCGCATCAAAAAATCCCAGAATACAAAATGTATTCCGGGACGGATAACTGAACTATACCCGCGGTACCACCCGCATTGACAAAACACTGAATCGTAAGAATGCTTTATCCTCTCTTGCGCTTAACGTGCGCTCACGTATTACCCTACTAAGGCATTGTAACGCCCCTACCTTTTCAGGCAATCTGCTCCAGAGTGTTCCCTTCGCCAGCTTCCGCGGACAGCGCTCTCAGTCGGTGACGCCGTCTTCCTGTCGTTTTCATTGGCAAGAGTCTCCTTCATGGCATTTTCTTGTAAATTATATCATACTCATTTTTATTCCAAGATTTTTTGTTGCTCTTAGGATAGCACAACGGAAAAATCATTGCAAGTATTTTTTTCTGAATTTACAAAACTTTCTGTAACAGTTCAGCCTTCGGCTTCCTGTTACAAGCGTCAAGCCATGCAAAAACCGCTTCGCGGTTGGCTTGACGCATCTCAACCACTATGCTTTCTCACGGACTTCGCAGCGTAGTGCGAAGTCCTGGGCTGAACTGTTACAACTTTCTTCATTCATTTTTCATAGTTGCGCCTTCTGCCGTCAGGTAGTATACTGAAATCAAGTAGGGAAGATTTCTTTCCGCCTACGCGGGCGCCGGACATCTGTCAGCTTGCTAGAATGCGCCCGTGTGCATACACAAGAAAGGACTGCTTCATGACAAAGAAAACACAATACTTAAAGCCTGACACCATCCTCAAAAATTACTGGAATGACAACGAACATTTTGCCGACCTGTTCAACGCAGTTTTGTTTGACGGAAAGCAAGTCATTAAGGCCACGGAACTTACAGACTTAAATACTGAAAGTTCCTCTGTTTTGGAACACAAAAATTATGCCGAAAGCATTGTGGCATCAAGAGACAGCATAAAAGCGCGAAAGAAATCAACCATTTACGGAATTGAACTTGTCCTTCTCGGAAGGGAAGATCAAGACCATATTCACTATGCGATGCCAATGCGGAATATGGGTTATGATTATGGCACTTACAAAAAACAATACGACAGCAATGCAAAAAAGTACAAAACCTCGGAGGGATTGAGTGAAGATGAATATCTCTCCAAAATGAAAAAAAGTGATAGATTTTATCCCGTCATCACACTCACTGTTTATTATGGCGAAAAACCGTGGGACGGACCGACCTCACTCCATGAAATGCTCGATATTCCAAAAGAACTGGAACCATTTGTCAATGACTATAAAATACTGCTTGTCGAGGCGAGGCGAAATAACCTGATGCTCCATAATCTCGAAAATATTGATTTATTTAATCTGTTTGAGATTGCCCTAAATGAGCATCTTTCCAAAAATATGGCAAGGCAAAAAGCCATACAGTACTGCGAGGAGCATAACACGGACAAATCAGTTATCATGACCTTCGCGGGCGCAGCGAATATACACATTGATTACAACGCTTTAAATAAAGGAGATGGTACCATGTACAGTATATTTGAAGATCTCGTAAAAGAGGGGGAAGCAAAAGGTGAAACCAGAGGTGAAGCAAAAGGAATTATTGAAACTGGTTTTGATTTTGGTCTTTCAACAGAAGATATTCTGGAACGCTTACAGCAAAAATTAAATATATCCTTACAACAGGCGCAGGAATACCTCAACACATTTGCCAAGCAGTCCATATAAGTCTACTCTCAGATGCAAAAAATACTTCTAAACCAGTAAAAGACGCTGCCCAAGAAGTATGAAGTTTCGCATAATAAAACGCAAAATACAGAAGGCGAAGTGGTGATTTTTATGAAACATAAAATACTAATCATTGAAGATGATTTTACCATACAGACGCAGCTAAAAACCCTCTTAACCGCAAACGGATACGAGGTTCACATTGTCACCAACTTTTCAGATATCATTCATCTGCTCAAAGAATCCACCCCGCATCTGGTTCTGCTGGATATTAAGCTGCCTGTAAACAGCGGATTTGAAATCTGCTCACAAATCCGTACTTTTTCTGATATTCCCATCATCTTTGTGACAAGCAGCAACACCGATATGGACGAGTTAAACAGCATTATGCTAGGCGGAGATGCTTTTATCACAAAGCCCTACAACACCGCAATCCTACTGGCTAAAATTGCCTCGCTGTTAAAGCGTGCGTATGCCTTGCCGCAGACAGAAGTCCTCACATGGAACGGTGCCGCGCTGCATTTAGAAAGCAGCCAGATCGCACACAATGACCACAAAACCGACTTGACCAAAAACGAAGTAAAAATACTCTATTATCTGTTCCGAAACGCCGGAAAAATCTGTTCCCGCAATGACATTGTCGATTTCCTGTGGGACAATCGGCTCTACGTGGACGACAATGCCTTGAGTGTAAACATTGCCCGCATTCGGGAAAAACTGACAGGTATTGGTCTGACCAACTTTATCAAAACCAAACACAGGCAGGGGTACATCATATGAATGGCAGACAATATCTAAAAAATCAGCTTCCCGTTTTACTCGTCAATCTTCTGGGCATAATTACGCTTTCCTTATTTCTGCTTGCCTGCGGCAATTCTATCCAAAGTATTCTTTTTCTCTCCTGTGTCTGGGGAGCTGTCGTCCTTCTCTACCTAACCGTCCTCTATCGCAGGCGGAAAAAATATTTGGAAAATTTGCTGTCAATGGCAGAACAGCTAGAGGAGCGCTATATCATCCCAGAAGTCATAAAAATCCCCGAGCGTGCCGATGATCAGGTTTTCTACCAGCTTCTGAAAATGGCTGAAAAATCCATGTTGGAAAAAATAGGCAGTGTGCAGCGTGAGCGAAGCGAATACAAAGAATATATCGAACAGTGGATTCACGAAGTCAAAACCCCGATCACAGCCCTGAAGCTGCTCTGTGAAAACAACCGCTCCCCATATACAAGAGAAATGCTGGCAGAGCTTGAGAATATCAATCGTTTTACCGAGCAGGCGCTCTACTATGCCCGCAGCGAGCATCCCGAAAAAGACTATTGCGTCCGTGAAATCAATCTAAATGATGTCGTGCACAGCGCAATTGCAGATAGCAAATATCTCCTCCGTCAAAATCATGTCACGGTGACGGTTGATAAAATGGAAAACCGTGTCTATACCGATGAAAAATGGGTGCGCTTTATCCTGAACCAGCTCATTAGCAATGCCGTCAAATACCGCACAAACCAGCCAGTTTTACACTTCTATTCCACAAGAAAAGAAAACCATGTACTTTTGTCCGTAGCAGATAACGGTATCGGCATTGCTCAAAGCGATATATCCCTCATTTTCGAAAAGGGTTTCACCGGACAGAATGGTCGAACCGTCCCAAACGCCACAGGCATTGGACTGTACCTTTGCAAGCGTCTCTGTGACAAATTGGACATCGGGCTGACTGCCCATTCAGAAGGAATCGGGACAAGGATGGTTCTCTCTTTTCAAATCAATCATTTTGTGTCCGATTTTCTAGTCGAGTAAAAAAGCTTTATCCGTATACATAAAAGTTCTTACAATTTTGTAAGAACTCTGTAAGAAAATCTGATACAAAAAGTTCGCTGCACGATTTACAATCAATTTGACAATACAAAACTGATTGATTGACGGAGGAATAATCATGACGACGATTTTGAAACTGGAGCATATTCAGAAATATTACGGCAGCGAAGGAAGCATAACCCAAGCCATCCGGGACATTAGCTTTGGCGTAGAACAAGGCGAATTTCTGGGGATTATGGGCACTTCCGGTTCGGGAAAAACGACACTGCTCAACTGCATTTCCACAATTGATACCGTGAGCGCAGGTCACATCTATTTGGAGGGAACGGATGTGACTGCGTTAAAACCAAAATCCCTTGCCCGATTTCGCAGGGAAAATTTAGGCTTTGTCTTTCAGGATTTTAATCTGTTAGATACCCTGACAATTTCCGAAAATATCGCCTTGGCGCTGACGATCAACAAAGTTCCTGCTAAGGCGGTGGACTCCCGCGTTTCTGACATCGCCAAAAAACTAAATATCACCGACATTCTGCACAAATATCCTTATCAGGTCTCGGGCGGGCAAAAACAGCGCTGCGCCTGCGCAAGAGCGATTGTCAACAACCCGAAGCTGCTTTTGGCAGATGAACCGACAGGCGCTTTGGACAGCCATTCCTCGCAAATGCTGTTGTCCACCATGCAAAGTATCCATGAACAGCTCCACACAACAATTCTGATGGTGACACATGACGCTTTTACTGCCAGCTATGCAGACCACATCTTATTTTTGCAGGACGGAAAAATTTTTACGGAGCTGCATAAGGGAACGGACAGCCGAACCGATTTTTTTCACAAAATACTGAACGTCCTTACCGTCATGGGAGGAGGGCAAAGCCATGTATATTAAACTTATTTTCAAAAATGCAAAGCGCTCCGCAAGAGATTATCTGGTCTATATTGTGACCTTAACCATTTGTGCCACACTATTTTATTCGTTTCTGTCTGTTTCAAGCCGCTATTATAAACCGGATATCGGAAGTGACTATAAGTTCACACTGCTCGGTGACAGCATGAAACTGGCAATCTGCACTGTCACGCTGATTCTGTTGTTTTTGATATGGTTTGTCAACAACTATATGCTTCGGTGCCGGCAAAAAGAATTTGCCGTTCAGGCAATTCTGGGAATGGAGGCCAAAACGATTGGAAGGCTTTTCTTTGCCGAGACATTTGTCATGGGAATATGCGCTGTCGGGCTGGGCATTGTCCTCGGTGTGGTCAGCTCACAGTTTGTTACTGCAATGCTGCTCACCGCCTATGGAAAAAGCTACCAGCCGACATGGACATTCTTTCCAGACACCGTACTGCTCACCCTGTTCTTTTTTGTCCTGATCTTTCTTGTGACGGGACTGTTTCATATGCGTACCATTCAGAAAACAAAAGTGATTGACATGCTT
Source organism: uncultured Lachnospiraceae bacterium (assembly GCA_910579275.1). GTDB lineage: Bacteria > Bacillota > Clostridia > Lachnospirales > Lachnospiraceae > COE1. The sequence continues at coordinate 78,344 of CAJTTO010000002.1, read as the reverse complement.
TTGGCAGATCGGGAAAATGAGCCGGATTTGAGAAGGAGTCATTGGATTCATGTGGTCGTGATACTCTTTGAATTGTTCCTGCTGCTCATGCTGGTTGTCGGTGTCGAAAAACTATATTTTTATTACGACAGCCGTTACCCGTTTTTGGTACAAACGATGTTTTGGGGAAATATCCTGATTCCTGCGGCTGCCTTGGTCTGGTCTTTTGTGTGGCTGCTCCGAAAAATATTCAGCAAAAGCAATGTTCACTTTCACACGCTGCTTCGGGGGCTTATTCTCTTCTGCGTCCCAAATACCTTTATAGCAGCAAGTGTGCCGTCGTTGATGCATCGCTATTATTTACCGCTGGGAATCGGAACGAGAAACCAGTATCTATTGTTCGTTCTGGTTGATTTGCTGTTTTTCCTCTGTGGCATCATTTTTCTTGCAGGCAGCTTCCTGCTCGCATGGAAAGAACAGTCACCGACACATAAATATCATGAGGAAAACCTTTTCTTTTTCGGGCAGGTCATCTCCAAATTAAATACCACCAGCAAGACAATGACCCTCGTCAGCATTACACTGGTACTTGCCATTTTTCTGTTTATTGCCGCGCCAGTCCTTGTAAATTGGGCAATGGGTTATTTAGATTCCCGCTCAATGTATGACATACAGATTTTTTCATACTACAATAACGTATATGAAGAAAGCGATTTGCCACATGATGATTATGCGATTGTCACCAAACTCCTCATGGATCAAGGCATTGAAACAGTTTATGACTGCACTTTCCATCTATATCTGCCCGAAAAGAAAGCCTTTCACAACCGCATGAAATATGATTTTCCTGCCGTGGCAATATCACTGCAGGATTATAACGCGATACGATGTATGCTGGGACTCAGCGAAATCACGCTGGAAGAAAACGAATTTACAACCCAGTGGCATGCTGCCGCAACGGACGATGAGCGCCGGCAGTTTCTGGAAACGCACCAAACTGTCACGACAGATGCAGGCTTGCTGCGTTGTGCCAAGCAGGCATATCACCAAGAACCTATGGGCGAGACGCTCTACAACAGTTACACCAATGTTCTGTATGTATTTCCAGATGCGGCTTGTGACACGTTACTCCCTGTCATGCAAAACCGGTATCTTATGACAGCCAAGACAATCCCCTACGAGAATGCCCACAGCTTTGAACAGGAATTTACAGCAGTATATCCAGAGGAGACTGCCACTGGTGTGCACTATGGGATTCGTCTGCGCACGCTGCAAGTAAATGAAACGAAAGGAACCTGTTTTGTCTTACAGGCTGCGATGCTCTATGGGGCGATTGTACTCATGGTCATCTGCCTCACTGTCCTCTCCCTGCAACAGCTTTTGGACGCAGGACATTACAGATATCGCTTCTCTGTACTGAGAAGCCTCGGCGTTGAGGAATCGAAGATTGAAAAGCTTGTGTTCAAACAATTGGGTGTCTGGTTCGGACTGCCTGTGTCTGCCGCCATTGCTGTTGCAGTGGTTGTGATCTCGTACTTTATGCAGACCATTTCGGTAGAAATTTCAGCCTATATCGGATTTCCTGCCCTGCTGTCGCAGCTGGGCATCACCGTGGGGATTCTTGTTTTACTGCTTATTTGCTATTTTATCAGTACATGGATACTCTTTCGGCACTCTGCCCGCTTAGGAACCGGAAACAACTGACACTACCATATTCCTTTGTAGTTCTCTATATAATCAGCACGTAATTTTTTCGGCTCTTGACTTGTGGATCAAGAGCCCTTTTTTCAGTAATCGTGAAGCCACTTGTCCCGACACAATAACATGCTTTGTTGTGGTGGAGTATTTTATTGAATTGCTATTATACTCACGACAGCCGCAGTCGCGAAGAGGCATATTTCCTTATGCGGCTGTGTGCATAACTTTATACTGAGCAGTCAGTCTTTTCGACCGCCAGTATAAGATTTTAACAAACACTTCGGAAAAGAATGCGATACTTATCCGTATTTCATTGACTTTGTTATTAAGATTTGCTATCTTGAACTTAAAGATGGTGATATTTATATTGAATGACCAACTGCATAAGCTTACAAAAACATGCTCCCAGATTTAACGCAACATGAATCCGGTGAACAAAGGAACCACATTTTAAAAAGATACTGACGAATATTGCTGATGAGCTGATTGATACTCACAATAAAAAAGAATCCCATTGCCTAAAAATATATAATTTGACAATGGCAATACTTAGTGGTAAGATGATTATAAAGCAGGGTGCTACCGATAGACGGTTAGCCCACTAAAAATTTTCGATTAAAAATAACCGCTAAGTTTCTCAGGCTTTGGGCGGTTATTTTTTTGTGCTGTTGCTTCCGATTGTATATCCAAGTCCAAATGCAGTCAGTGCAAGACTGATTACGCAAATCAAACTCTCGATCGTCATCATTCGCATCGCCCTCCTTTGTCCATATATTTCCGTACTCTGTACGAATTTGTATGTAATCAAAGACTACATTGGATTCGGAGGGTTCACATTCCCTCCGAAGAGGGCTAACCGCCTACCGTTATGGTAGTACCCATGAGGACATTATAACAAAATAACTGCCGGAATGCAAACTTCATTTCTTTTTCCTCATTCAGCTTATGAGTGAACTTCCCGCAGCGCTGAAAGAAAACAGCAGCCGCGTCGAATTATGGGCTAAATTTATCAATGCCGAAGAAACAGAGGAATTTAATATGATCGCTAAAAAGACCCGTATATCAAAAGCGCTTATGACCAGTTGCAGCGAATCAGCCAAGATGAACAGAAACGTCTGGAATACGAAGCGAGGGAGAAAGCTATCCTTGATTACAATCAAGGCATGTTTGAAGCAGAACAGCGCGGCATCAGAAACACTGCACGCAACTTTCTCTCACTTGGTGTTGATATTCATGTCATTGCAGAAGCAACCCATTTATCCATTACAGAAATCGAAGCGTTAAAATGAAATTATTTCAGACGAATTATTGTAATGCCGCACCAAATCGAGTAGGGGAATGACCTTCTCCCCTACTCTACTATTACTTTACGAAAAAGTGCGTAACGCCTAATTAGAACCGCTTAATCTTCTTTGTCGTATTTTTCTCAAACTCTGTCTCGCGCACTTTCAGCTTAAACACCCGCTTATAAAGCGGTGCTGTCTTGTTGTATGCGTCAATGATTTTCTGCAATTCGCCCTGCATATCCTTGATTTTCTTCTTGCCGGCATATTCCAGATCAGGAAAAATCTCTGCCTCGATAGCGCCCTCACTCTCGCGCACAAGCACCTCCTGTACCAGACGATTCTCACCAAGTTTATTCTCAATCTCCTCCGGCGATACGTTCTCACCGTTTGGCGTGATAATCAGATTCTTCTTGCGCCCGGTCAAGAATATATAGCCGTCCTCGTCCACATATCCTAAATCACCTGTCTTTAACCAGCCGTCTGAAAGGGTTTCCTCGGTCTCCGCGGGCATTTTATAATAGCCCTGCATCACGCTTGAACCCTTTACCCACAACTCCTCGTCCACTACCTTCGCCTCACAGTTTGGCATCAGTTTGCCGACAGAGCCATCTTTCATAAACGCACCATAGTTCGTGCTGATAACCGGCGAGCACTCCGTCATGCCGTAGCCCTGCCAGATGGTAATGCCATATTTTTTAAACATTTCCAGATAGGCGGGATTGAGATACGCACCGCCGCTGCACACTGTATGGAACTGCTTGCCAAACACCTTCGCCTTGACAAGCGGCGCCGGAATCCATGCCGCCTCCTCAAGTTTCTTGGCGAGCGTCTCTATCATTAGCGGAACCATCAAAATCATGTTCGGCTCAAAGAGCTTAATGTTTTTTGCCACACGCAGCAGAGAGTCGTTGATACAGATGACAGAACCAATAGAAATTCCCTTTAATATATCCATGCTGAGACAATATGCATGATGAATCGGAAGCACAGACATAATGACGATGCCCGATTCCAGTCCCATGTCCAGACAGGTTGCATTCTCCGCCAAATTTCTGTGTGTGAGCATAACGCCCTTGCTCTTTCCCGTCGTGCCGGACGTAAACATGATGGTCGCAAGGTCCTCCGGCTTGGGCGCATAGTCAAAACCTGCGCCCTGTCCGCCAATCAGGTTCCACATGGACAGACCGTTCGCAAGCCCCTGCGGCGCACCTGTACAGATGATGTTTTTTAATCCCGCACAGCGCTGCTCCGCCATCTGTGCGACCCCTGCCTTTGCCTCGTCATAGACAAGTGTCGTCACATCTGCACGGTCAATCAGCTCGCACAAGTCTTCGTCCGGCAGATTGGCGTCGAGCGGCACAGCCACACTTCCGCTGCCCACAATACCAAAATACGCAACCACCCATGAATACGAAGTCGGTCCAATAACCGCAATATGTTTTCCCTGCTCCCCAAGCGATGCCAGCACCGCGGAAAAGCATTCTGTATCATTTTTAAACTGCGTGTATGTTTTTGCCTCGACCTTCACTTCCTTCTTGCCGCCGTCCCCATTGTCTTTCACCTTGTAGCGGAACGCGTCCTGCGCGCCGAAATTCTGCTCTGCCGCTACCAGCAGTTCCCGTATCGTATGATATGTTTGACTCATCCTTTAGACCAACCTTTCCCTATGTTGTCAGGGCGTTTTCACCTGCGCAGAAATGCTCCATACAAAGAATTTCTGCACAGTTCCCTGTCCGCACTGCATATTTTTTACTTCTACGATTTGGCTTGCCTCTTTGTAGAAATATCCTGCGCAATCCGCATCAATTATTTTTTACAGATCCTTACAGCTTCTCCAGATATGCCACAGCCTCCTGCACCGTGCGGATATTTGCAGCTTCCTCAGGGTTGATTTCGATATCAAGTTCTTCCTCCACCTCGCCGAGCATACTCATGAAATCAAAAGAGCTAAATCCCAAATCCTCCATAAAGCGTGACTCCGGCTTGATGTCCTCCTTCTTTACCTCGACATAATTTGTGATGATGTCCGCCAATTTTTCAAACATTGTGACCCCTGCCTTTCCTTAAGATAATCTCCCGAAAGCTTTTCACAATTTCAGCCATAAAAAGACTCCGAAAGACTGTTAAATTATTAAACTACAATTCCAGTATACCAAACTATTCTGCCGCTGACTATAGCGGGATTCATTTCTGAACAATTCTTAAATTGTTACTGTTCAGACATCCACCAAAGTAGTACAAATCTGTTATAATTCACACCTCAACAGCTTGTATGCCGATAAGAACTAGTGTGCTGTCCAGATTATATCTGGCGAAACTCCGCAGGATAAATTTTCATCAGCAAGGCGGAGAAGGGAGGCGATGCGGTGGCATCGTTGACCGCCGACAACGCAGTCTGATGGAAATTTAGGCAAGGAGGTTTGCCTGAATATAATCCGGACAGTACACTAGCGTGGGTGTGAATTGTAACCTTAAATTAACTTAATTACAGCGCCAATCTTCAAGTTCGGGTTCTCGATTCCCTTGAACATAATTTTGCACATATAGTAATAAAACAGCTCAAGCGTCTCCCTGCTGTACGCTTTTACCTGATGTTCAAAGCTGAAATCCAGACCATTATCCTCTGGTCTGTGCATCACGGTCAGGTAGAGACCATCCGCATAGTATCCGTTTCCATATCTCTTTGTCTTGTAACGGATATCGCCCAAATCAACCAGACCCTTTTCGCGCAGCGTCGCAGGCTGGTATGTGAGTGCCACTGTCTCATACCCCATTCCCAGAGGCGTATTATAGACCTCTCTCTTATAGTTCATGCACTCCACGGGATCAAAATTTACGTAGCGGAACACTTCGTTCTGCTTGTCCCTGATTTCAAGAATCCCCTCCAGAAAGGTCTTATCCTCGGAAATAATTGTTCGGAACGGAAAACTGTGAATACGCGTGCCGCCGGATTTCTTCTCAAGAAGTGTCGCCCTGCGCGCATATGCAACCATCATGGAAACATCGTCACAGCTGTTCATTTTCTGCAAGTACGTGCGGATTCCCATAATGAGCAGACACTGCAATGAAATGTGCTGCTCCTCGCAAAATTTCATCAGACGCTCCGTCGGTTCTCCTTCCAGATGGAAAATGTCAATATCAGCCACAAAGCTGTCGGATCCTGTAGGCGCTGCCCTCAGATTTGGATTCTTCATCCTGCGTCTTGCATCATCCAACCGCTTCCTTCCCTCAATTCCGTTGTAGATTGGTTCCGGTGCCTCAAACAATTTATGGAAATACTCCCTATCCCGCACAGACGCCTTGCTGCCTGCCTCGTAGGCAAAATCCTTCTCAATCTGCTCCACATAGGAACGCATGTCAGCCGGATATGGCACATTCTCAAAGTTCGCATTGCAGTACAATTCTATGACATCCTTCATGAAACCAATCAGCGACTGCGCATCAAGGAACCTGTGATCTCCCACAATATACATCCCCTGAAAACCGTCCGGCGTCTTGATGATGACAATCTTGTTCATTGGCTCGTCCTGACCAAACGGAATGCGCGTCCAGGCAGTCATCTCGGCTTCCGCCTCCTCCATGGTTTTTCCTGTGAAATCAACATACGCAATCTCGCGGTCTTCCTTGTCAACGATATACTGATACCACTGCTTCTCCTTCTCGTCATAGACAAGTCTTGCACGCATGGACTCACAGCGCTCATATGCCTTATAGATTGCCTTGCGAAGCTCGTCCACGTTCAACTCGAACTCGATGGTAAGGCTGCTGCCGACATTGAGAATTTCCTTGCCCGGACAGTAGTCAGCATAGTAAAAATGATACTTCTGTGCGGCTGTCAATGGATAGGTCTTAAATCCTTTTCTTGTTTTCATTCATTTCTCCTTTTCTGGAACTGTTTCATATCTACATAATTTCTTCAAAAAACGCGTTCAATGCCTGCTCATATTTTTCAGTATCTTTATAATAGCTTTCTGCGTGTGCAGCGCCGTCCACAATCAGCTTTTTCTTCGGCGATGCGCAGCAGTCGTAAATCTCATCACACATGCGCGCCGGGACAAACGTGTCATTCGAACCGTGGATAAACAAAATGGGAACCTTTGCACGCGCCACTTCACGCTTTGCGTTGCACTCGTCCATTCCGTAGCCCGCAAGCTTTCTGTTCATGAGATCCGCTCCCTGAATTACCGGAAATGCAGGAAGATGGTACATGGAATTCAACACATGTGTAAAGACTTCCTTCGGGGAAGTAAAGCCGCAGTCAGAGACAATGCCCTTCACCTGTGCCGGCAGTTCAAGTCCGCTTGTCATCAAGACAGTGGCACCACCCATGGAGGTTCCGTGAAGTACAATCTCAACGTCCTCGCCAATCTCCTGAATCACCCATTTAATCCACACAAGCGCATCCTTCCGGTCAAGACAGCCAAATCCGATATACTCGCCCTCGCTCTCTCCGTGCGCCCTTGCATCGGGCAGCAGCATCGCATAGCCTCTCTTGAGATAGTAATCCGACAGTCCGATATAGTCGGACATTCCCTTGCTTGTATAACCGTGAAAACAAATTGCAACCTTTTTCTTTCCGGATGCCACATCCGTCTTGTCTACATATTCATCCAACGCCGGAAAATAAGTCGCATGAAGTTTCAGGTTGTCAAACGACGTCTGAAATACTTCCCTGTGATCCTGCGCCAGCATAAATGCTTTCCGCTCCTGCAAAAGCGGCGCATACTGGTTCCAGTCCGTCCCTGCCATCTTCATCGTCCGCTCGACCTTGGCGTTGTTGCGCTTCATTGTCCTTCTGTAAAAATAAGCTGTCTCTCCAACCCCTGCCGCCGCAAGAACCCCCAGACAGGTCATTGTATTTTTGAGTATTCCCATTGTCTATGCCTCCACTCGTTTATTCTGCCTCTGTTTTCTTCAATGCTTCCTTCTTGGCTTCCTTTCCCTCTTTCTTCGCTTCCTTTTTTGCTTCCTTGGCTTCTTTTTTCGCCTCTTTTTTCTTGCGCCGGATAATGTCATTGAGCTTCAGCGCCTTGTCAATATTTCCTTCAACCCTGAGTTTCTGTGTCGTAAATGCCCAGACGGGATCCATCTCGCCCTCCGCAATCTTTCGAAACACCTCCGGCGTACTGATAAACATCGCATCCCTGTCATAGAACTCGTATGGCTCCACATAAAGCACGCCATCCTTAACTTCCACGTAAAATGCGCCGCCTGCCTCCTCGTCCTCAATATTAAACTGATATGCGAGATGTTCGTGAATGTCGCTCACATCTGCTCCCATAAACTTCCCTTTAATCTCATAAAAAAAATCTGCGTATGTCATTTCTTTTTCCTCCAATACTTTGAATCCTGATATGTTAAAACCTGTGCGTACTGCTGGCGGCACAATCATCTTTCGGCATTTTCCGACCCGCAGTCGATTCCTGTTTCATATATCCTATCACATTTTTCGACCAGCGGTCAAGTGTATTTCCCCCAAAATTTGCCACTGTTTCACACGCTTTTTTGTGACAACATTTACAATTGTTCCCCCACTGAAAACGTGCTATACTTATTTTAATTACCCTTGATTCACATAGCATCATATTACAGAGAAAGGTGGCATCGTCCATGCCTGACACAAAAAAAAGTGAAAAAAAATATGACCTGATACTGGACGCACTCCAGCAGCTTCTCGAAGAAAAGAAAATTCAGAACATCTCAGTCAGTGAGATCGCACATCGCGCAGGAATCGGAAAAGGCAGCATCTACTACTACTTTCCCTCCAAAGGCGCCATTCTGGACGCACTCATTGAGCGCAGCTATGAAAAACCGCTCCTCACCGCCCAGAATCTTGCCGCGCAGACAGAAGTTTCGCCCTTTACACGCATGGCAATGCTGTTTCAGGCATGCCAGAATTCCTCCGTGGCTTTTATCCAGCAAAACGGCAGCTCGTCGGACAATGCCAGCGCACAGGATCTCGCTTTTTTACATCACAAATATCTGTCGCACGTTGTGTCGGAGTTAAAGCCTGATTTGACGGAAATCATCAAGCAGGGCATCCAAAATGGGGAAATCCATTTCGACTACCCTGCCGCACTCGCAGAAATCGTGCTGATCGTGATTGCCGTGAAGCTTGACAACTCCCTGCTTCCCTCCACGCCGAAGGAAACGGAGGAGACCTTAAAAGGACTTATTTCATTACTTGAAAAAGGGACAGAGGTTGCACCCGGAACACTCAGTTACCTCTCGCTGGTGCCTTTTGTGTAAATCTCTTTCCGAATGCATAAAAAACCCGTTTGAATGCAGCACCCACATTCAAACGGGTTTTTTCATTACTCCATCGTCCGCTGTAATTTTTTCACCAGATAGACAAATTCATCCTTGTAGTCATCCTCGTCGGTATCCACCTTCTTGAGCAGTGCGCGGACATTTTCAAAAGAAGCCTCCCCCTTGTACGCGCTGTCTCTCACGATCAGTCCAAACTCTGCAACCGCCGCCGCAAAACAAAAATCCTCTGACGGCTCCTTTACATAGTTCTCTTCGTTCACGGGGTATTCCTTCAGGATACTCTCTTCCTTATCCGGTTCCTTGTAGCGTATTTTCAGGTTCATCCACTCTCCGTTTTTGACACCTGTGTCATTTTCATTGTCCTGATATTTCAGTTTGGTCTCCGGTATTTCCTGACTGGAATCCGCCGGAACAATCTCATAGAGCGCGGTCACCATATGCCCCGCACCGATTTCTCCGGCATCTTTTGTGTCGTCATCAAAATCCTGTGTTGCAAGCGTCCTGTTTTCATACCCCAGCAGACGATACCCCTTGATATATGCCGGATTAAACTCCACCTGAAGCTTGACATCCTTGGCAACAGTGACAAGCGTAGCCCCCATCTGCTCCACAAGCACCTTTTTTGCCTCTCCAACAGAATCAATGTACGCATAATTGCCATTGCCGCGATCGGCAAGCGTTTCCATCTTATTATCCTTGATATTTCCTGTCCCAAATCCAAGTACAGTCAGACAGACACCAGACTCCTTCTTTTCGGTAATCAGCGCATCCAGCTCGCTCTCACTGCTGGGACCCACATTCAAATCACCGTCCGTCGCAAGAATCACACGGTTGTTCCCACCCTCAATAAAATATTGTTCGGCAAGCTTGTATGCCGTCTCAATGCCATCAGCCCCATTCGTGGAGCCTCCCGCCTCGAGCGCGCTGACTGCCGCTATGATTTTTTCCTGATTGTCCCCGCTTTCCCCCTCTAGAACCACGCAGTCAGCGCCTGCATACGTCACAATCGACACGGTATCCTTGCCGCCGAGTTCCCGCACCAGCATGGCAAACGATTTCTGCAGAAGCGGCAGCTTGTCGTCCGTATACATGGAGCCGGAGACGTCCAGCAGAAATACAAGGTTCGAATCAGGCGCCTCGCTGAAATCAATCTCCTCTGTCTTTAATCCAATCTGCAAAAGTTTTGCGTCTTCATTCCATGGGCAGTCCCCAATCACCGTTGTGACGCCAAACGGTTCCCCTTTCTTTGGAAGTTTATAGTCATAAGAAAAATAATTGAGCATCTCCTCGATGCGGACGGCACCCTCCGGAATCTCCGCAAGCGAATACCCGTTTTCAATCATGCGGCGGAGATTGCTGTATGATGCGGTGTCAACATCTGCCGAAAATGTGGAAAGCGGGTCATTTGCCACGGATTTAAACCCCGGTTCCTCCACGGCGCTGTATTCCTCCGTATTCCAGTCCGGCATCTGCATATCAGCTGAATCGAACACAGCTTCATTCGATGCACAGGCATCCATCTCATAAAACTGATTACTTCCGGCAGTCTGTATTTCACTTTCTGCACCACTCACGTCACTGGCTGTACCGTCTGACAGATCATAGTGCTGTACAACATCCTTCTCGGAAGAATCTGCCTTTGGCGTATTCGCTCCCCCATTATCTGTCCCGCCTGAATTAGCGCCGCATCCATAAAGCAGCATGGCTGTCATCATAAAACTCAGTATTAAGCAAACTTTTTTCTTTTTCATCGTTTCCCCATCCCTTCCATTTGTTCCGAAACACCTATGTCCCGTCTCGACACCCCTAAAAATAGTCCGGTGTTTCAAGTCTGTTTCATCCCTGATAAATAAGATACGAAACAGCCCTTGGAAATTTATGGGTTTTGTTCACAAAAAATTCAAATTTTATTCATATATATCAAATGTTTTTCCATCCCGTACCAGAACCGGAATAATGTCAATCGGTGCAGGAACTGTCACCGTCTGTCCGCCCTCGTACACTGTATGGGTGCAGGCATCTGTCCACACTGCCCCCTTGGGCAGATAAACCGTTCTATTGTCGACACCAGCCTCCATCACAGGCGCAACCAGCAAATCCGGTCCAAACATATAGGCGTCCTCTACCTCCCAGCACGCCGCATCCTGTGGAAAGTCATAAAAAAGCGGACGCATTACCGGCGAACCGTGCTCGCTCGCCTGCCGCATGCACATGCGGATATAAGGTCTTAATCTTTCCCTGATAAATAAGTATTTTTTGAGAATTTGATAGTTTTCCTCCCCAAAACTCCACACCTCGTTATCCTGCCCGCTCGTCAGCTGGCGCACACCGTTACGATACTCCTGTTCCCGTTCATGCCAAGGCGAACGCTCCCCATGCATACGAAATACCGGACAGAATGCCCCCCATGCAAACCAGCGCACCAGAAGTTCCCGAAACGCAGGATCACTGATATCCCCGCCCAAAAAGCCGCCTATGTCGGATGTCCACCACGGAATTCCTGCCATGCCCATATTCAGTCCGGCCTGTAACTGCTCCCGCATGGCACGGAATGAAGAACAGATATCTCCTGACCACGTGAGTACGCCATACTTCTGACTTCCTGCCCACGCACATCGCACCAGACTCAAAACCTCCGTCTCCCCCTGATCTTTCAGACCATCATAAAAGCCCTTCGCATAACCTACCGGATAGATGTTGGAACACTGCAGTGCCGGACCCGCATAGTAGCGATAGTTGTCAAAATCATACGGTCCATACTCCGGTTCCGCCTCATCAAGCCAGAAACAGCGGATTCCATAGCGGTAATAATTCTCCTTGCACCGCTCCCAGACAAACTGCTGTGCTCCGGGGTGCGTTGCATCATAAAAGACGGTATTTCCCATCCATGTCATATGGTTCTGGTTTCCGCGGTCTGCGGTGACCAGATACCCCATGTCACTCATTTTACCGAAATTCTCACTCCGCTCGTCCACAGTCGGCCAGACAGACACCACCGTCTCAATACCAAGCTCCTTTAACTCCTGAACCATCGTCTCAGGATCCCACCAGTCCAGCGGCTCAAACTTAAAATCCCCCTGCATCGTCCAGTGAAAAAAATCGATCACAATCGCATCTATCGGAAGCCCGCGCCGCTTATGTTCCCGCGCAACCGCCAGCAGTTCCTCCTGTGTCCGGTAGCGCAGCTTGCACTGCCAGTAACCAAGCCCATACTCCGGCATCATCGGTGTACGCCCCGTCGCAAGCGAATACTGCGCCTCGATTTCTGCCGGCGTGTCGCCTGCCGTGATGAAATAGTCCAGCTTTTTCGTGCTCTTTGCATACCATTCTGTCTTGTTTGTGCCAAAGGACGCTGTTCCGATTGCAGGATTGTTCCAGAAAAATCCATACCCCCTGCTTGATACCATAAACGGCACACTTGCCTGCGAATTCCTATGGGCAAGCTCAAGAACCGCACCCTTTTTATTCAGATTTTTTTCCTGATACTGTCCCATACCAAAGATTTTTTCATCGTCAAACGCCTCAAACCGCGCTGTCAGCTCAAAGTCCGTGCCACCCTGAATGGGTTTCAGCTCCCTTGCCGCAATCCGCAGCGGCACGCAGTAGCGGTTGATTCTGTCGCGCGTGCGCCAGTACTCCTCCGTCAAAAGTTCACCCCTTTGGTTATAGAAGGAAATCCATCCCTCATGTGACACCCTTGCCGTTATCTTTCCGTTTGTGATGGATGCCTGCCTTGCTGTCTGGTGATACTTTGCATACGCGTCACTGCGATACCATGGATCTGTCACATCAATCTCCGAAAAGATAATCTGCGGTGTTATCTCCTCCATCCGTTCCGTGAGTGCCCAGTCATTCGCATCCATCTGCGGAACCGCACTCATGCGCACGCGCAGCGAATTTCCCCCCCACGGCTCAATCCACACAAAGCTCTTGCCGCTTGCTATCACTAGTTTATTATTTTCCCGATAAATCTGCATCTGTTTTTATTCCTCCGCTTTTTGAGTCCCCGTCTGTAAGGCAGCTTACAGCGGGAACCGTTCCTAGATTATCTTTACCACTCCTGCGAAACGTATCTGAAAAATACGCTCCGTCAGATATGCGTCACAATTTGCAGGAGCATACCGGCTCCCCATACTTCACTCCGTTTGAACCCGTCGCGAGATAAAATCTGCCAAACACACGGCAGTCCCCGTCGATACTGTTTATCTCACCGTACATCTGCCTGTCTGTGTTGAGGCGTTCATAGCTCTTTCCCTCGTCGAGCGTCCTGTAAAAGCCATACACACCGTCAATACATCCGCTCAGGTAAACTGCCTTTCCGTCCTTATAATAGTCACTCTCCTGTGACCGCAGACCAAGTCCCATCCGAAAGACGCTGTCCCCCTCCCTGCTCAGCCGGGTCGTTTTTATGACATCCGTGTCACAATTATATTCCAGCTTCCACAGTCCTGCTTCGCCAAGCGCCATGTAAAAGACTCCCTGCTTCCCCGTCTCGCCGCGCACCTCTGTCTTGTTGGCACAGTCAATCAGCCCGAAATGCACTTTCGGAAAATCTTCTGAAAGCACATTCTCATAGAACGTGCTACCGCCATCCTTGCTGACATAAAAATCCGAGCACTCCCCAAAGGCGTAAAACAGCATACTATTTCTTCGATCCGAAAAGACCTTGATATCCCCTTGTGTCTTTTGCGCCCCACTCTGCGAAAATACCTTGCAGCGCGAAAAACTGACACCTGTGTCATGACTCACCACCAGACGCTCCACAGGCAAATCAATTCCGTCCGCCACAGACCACACAATATTTTTGCAGTCCGGCGACATTGCCACCCATCCTGAATTGACATTGGGACGCTCTATGTTTTTTAATGCCTTGTCCAAATCCGCACTCAGTCCAAAAGGCATTGCCAGTCTCGTGAAGGTACGCCCCTCATCCCGGGAAAGTATCAGCCCGCCCTTTGTCTTTCCTGTCCAGTTTCCGCGCGGCGTGACGACAAGGACATCGGGATTCTCGTCGGAAAAATCTGCGTTGATGCATGTAATATAGCGGTTTCCGTCCTCATCCGCAAAAGAATTTCCACAAGGCTTGTCCAACGCGGTAAAGGCAAATCCGCCAAGGTCGCCCAGAATATCAATCACCTGAACCTCCCCCTTTGGCATGCTGTACACATTGAGATGTACCGTCTCCTCAATACCGTCGCACCAGTCTGTAAAGCAGCACTTGCGCTTGTCCTTGAGATTTCTCGTACAGAATACCCCCGTCCCCGAATTAAACCACGCCTCATTGTCATCAAACGGATTGATTTTGATATCACTGATCCAGTGTATCAGCGAATGCCCTCCATTGCACTCCGGACGCATATACGGTGCGCGGAACGAAATCTCACCGTCCTGCAAATCATATAGAATCTGCTGCCAGCTTTCCCCATAATCAAAAGACCGGAAAACACTGTCTCCATCATCTTTTACAATCGTGGTACACACAAGCATTCCTGCCGTCTGCGCAGACACGTCAATACCCGAAAAGCCAAAGTCAAGCGGCTCCGCTGGCGCAATTCTGCCTGTCCCTGCGCCGCAGGCACTGCTTGCGGCCACAGGCGTGATATCCTTATATGCTTCACAAATGCTGCCGTCCGCACAAATCTCATAGCGCACAATCCTGCCGTCAATCGTGTCGCCGGAATCACAGCTGTAGCCGTTTTCCAAGACATAGGAGCGCCTTCCTGTGGAGGCAAAAGTCACATACAGAAAGTGCTCATCCGCCGCACACCGCTGCGCCACCAGCCCGTTCAGGCGGCATCCCGCTATCGCACTGCCCTGCGGCTCGGCGAGCTGCACAAACGTCTCCCCTTTGTCATAAGAAAGGTACAGGCTGTGTCCCCGCCGGTTCTTTTCCCTGTCCATCGAAGTCACGCCGGCAGTGGAGACCACCAGCGCACTGCCAGCCTGTGCGGCAAATGCAAGATACTGCTCTTTCAGCGCTGTCAGCCTGTGCCAGTCTTTGCCTTGATTATCCGTAACCCACAAGCCCTCCTGCTGGCTTGCATAATATAATCTGTCGGCATTGTCCTTATCCACAAGCAGCCGCTCGCCGGTTCCCCTGCCGTTTAAATTTCCGTGTATCATAACGGGTATCTTTTCATACCGAAAGTGTTCACCGCAGTCCTCCGATACCGCCAGCACGCCGGACTGCGCATTGTTGATGCCACAGGCGATATACAGCATTGCCGGACGGCTGTCATCCAGCGCCATAGCGATTGGAAATGTCTCGCTTAAATCCTCCATCGTGACATGCGGAATCAGGCTTACCCATCGTCTCTTTTCAGCGTCAAACCGGTAAGTGCCGCCAATATCGGTTCTTGCATACAAAACATCTTGTTTTTTTCTGTGGTACAAAAATCCAGTCACATATCCCCCGCCCGGAATGGGAAGGTTTTTGTATTCATATGGAATCTGCTTCATGGCTGTGTCCTCCGTTTTTCTTCTATTAACCAGAGTTTAGCACAAAGCCCTGCAGATAAATACATGATAAATTCGTTTCATTTTCAGTAAGTTTTTTACAATTGCCATAAGTCCTGATGTGAACATTAAACGACACATTCCCTATAACTGGGTCATGCCTCCCACGAGAATCATCCTGTTATCCTCGTAAATCTTCGGAAACTGATCCATGCTAAGCGGATTTTCACCGCGCCCCGCCTCGATTGTATACCCGGGACGGTTATATGCTTCGATAAACCAGTCCTTGTATCCTGCATAACCGGACGCATATGGGGTTTCTTCCACCTGATAACCGCTGACCTTTCCGAAATATGCGGCAATGCGTCTCGAATGTTCCGGCTCATAGTCAAGATATTTCCAGTATATGACTTCTCCCTGTGTGTGATAAGCCAGTATCAGCTGAAAATCATGGGCAATCGTAAAATGGTACATGTTGATGCTCTCCACTGCCGACAGTGGTGCATCTCCGACAAAATCCCGCGGCGCAGGCGATGTATAGCCCTGCGCAAACTTAATCTCCCGCGCATTTTCCCACCCTGCCGGAAACTGCAGATTCAGGTCAATTCCATTTATATTTGCTTTCCAGCCGCTCGGATACGGTATCGACGGATAGTCTTCTGATATCGCCCTTGTCTGTTCCAGATATTCTTCGTTTCTGATGATTCCGTTCACAAGGTCTGCCCCATCCGGATTGACCATCGGAATCAGATACAGGCTAAATTCATCAAACAGTGTCTCCGTGTCTTCACCGTAAAGCTCCTCACCCTCTGCATAGGCTTTTGCATATGCCTCCGCAAACTTTAACAGCACAGGCGTCGTAATCCACTCATTGGCATGAAAGCATGCATTATAGCAGACTTGCTTCTCCCCGCTTCCGAACTGCAGGTAACACACCTCCCTGCCCATAACACTTTTTCCGATACATCCTGTAACCAGAAACGGATACCGAATCTGCAGTCCCTCTATAATGTACTCTGTCAGAATTGAAGTATATGGAACGCGCTCATCCACAAGCGCAAAAGAAAAAGGAACGTAAATCCGCGTTCCTACCTGTAAATTCATGGCATCCAGTGACGGATTCGCCGTCAGCAAAGCTGATACCTGTGTATCATATGTATTGGCAATCCCCCACAAAGTCTCGCCCGCCATTATCACATGTGTCGTATATCCCTTGAGGTATGGAATCAGTTTTGTCCACGCAGCCCTGTCCGCATAGCATCCGACACCGTCTCCCAGAAAACCCTTGAGTGCATTGCAGGTCTCTTTGTCAAACTGACCATTTATTCCGTTCAGATAACCTGCCCTGTTCAGTGCCAGCTGCAGATACTGCACGATTACGCCCACATCTCCAACATAAATATTCCGCATAGATTTATTTCCATTGCATTTGCATTTATATAATCTATGCGGAATATTATAATTTCATACATCCAAGGAACCGCTCCTAGATAATCTTTGAAAGATTCTCCTGAATCCCTTTTACAACCTCCGGTTTGTTCATGGAATAAACGTGGATATGTTTAATCCCGTTTGCAATCAAGTCAATGATCTGATCCGTAGCATAGATAATGCCTGCCTGCTGCATCGCCTCCGGATTGTTTCCAAAACAGTCCACAATACTCCGAAAACGCATGGGTACATTACAGCCCGAAAGTTTTACCGCGCTTCGAATCTGAACCGCCCTTGTAATTGGCATAATGCCGGGAATCACGGGGACACTGATTCCTGCCTCACGCACTCTGGACAGAAAATTGTAGAATATGTTATTGTCAAAAAACATCTGTGTCGTCAGAAATGAACAGCCGGCATCCACTTTCTTTTTTAAGTTCCGAATATCTTCAAGTGTATTCTCCGACTCGACATGTCCCTCGGGGTAACATGCCCCGCCAATGCACATACCGCCAAATTCCCGAATGTCCTCCACAAGCTCCGACGCATAGTGATAATCCGTAAATGGGTCACCCTCAAAATCCTTTGGCTTGTCACCGCGCAGCGCAAGCACGTTCTCTATCCCTGCCGCTTTCATGTCCTCAAGCGACTGCCGGATTCCTTCTTTCGTGGCACCCACGCAGGTCAGATGGGCAATCGTAGTGATGCCGCACTCCTCTTGTATTCCTTTTGCGATTTTCAGTGTATTGTCACGCGTGCTCCCGCCCGCACCGTAAGTCACGCTCATATAGCTCGGCTTTCGCATTGCGACGCCGTATGCCGCTTCCCGCACGGACTCATAGTTTGCAGTTGCCTTCGGGGGAAATACCTCGAAAGACAATGTAATGTCGTTTTTTAGCAGTATCTCATTCAGCTTCATATTTTATCTTCCTTCACATTTTTTATCCTAATTTTTCTTCAAACACATCTTCCGGAACGGGCTTGCTGTAGCGATATCCCTGCGCCACATACGCACCAATTTCCATCATCAGTTCCGTGTCATTGTCGTTCTCAACGCCTTCGCAGACAACCTGTGCATCCAAATCCTGTGCAAGGTTCACAATATTTTTCATGATTTTAACCTGTCTCACACGGTTTTCATTGTTTAACAGGAATGAACGGTCAAGCTTAATAACCGAAGCCGGTATCTGCTCAAACACCCCAAGTGACGAATAGCCTGAACCAAAATCATCAATGGAAAGCCGGATGCCCTTTTGGCGCAGCGTCTCGACCGTCTGTTTTACCTTGTGCTGCTGAAGTTCTTCCATGACCAGCGTCTCGGTAATCTCGACCTCTATGTATTCCTTCGGAATCCGGTACTTGTCCATCACAGCCTCAAACTGTTCCGGAAAATTGTCTTTTATAAAGTGGATTCTGGAGAAATTACATGAAATCGGCACCACGCGCCTGCCTGCATCCATCCGCCTGCGCAGCAGCTTGCATGCACACTCCATGATAAAAAAGTCAATTTCTGTAATTCGCCCCGTCTGCTCATAATACGGTACAAAATATCCCGGCGCCTTGATTGCACCATTGTCAGTCGGATCCTTAAAACGCACCAGCGCCTCGGCACCTACAATCTGCTCGCTTCGGATATCCACCTTTGGCTGGTAATACGCCACGAAATCTTTCTGAATGTCAACGGACTCCAGAAGCTTCTCTTTATCGTGATACTCTTTTAACTGGACACGAAGATTCTCGTCATAAATCCGTATCTCGTTGCCGTAACTGTTCCGCAGCAAGTCGGACGCCTGAATCGCGTAGGAAATCGCAAGCTGCATATCCGTGCTTCCCGGCGGAACACAGCAGACACCCATTGTGACCGGCATACGCATATCCGCAATATCACACAGCCGCTGCGTTATCGTGTTCTGAAGCGCTTTCAGTCTTGTCTCAAGCCCCGCAGCATCATCATACTTTAAAAACAGCACAAAATGATCGCCATGGCTTCTCGCGTAAATTTCCGTTTCGCGTTCGGTATTTTCTCCTAATACCTTTACAATCAGCTCCAAAAGCTTCTGTCCGGCATGCCATCCGTATAAAGTATTGTAGCGCCTGAACTGACAGATATCCATATATACCAGCGCATACTTTTGATTCTTATCTGCCGAAAGTTTCAATGCCGCCTTGTATTTCAAATAATTCAGATTCCAGATGTTGAGTTCGGAATCCGTGTACATCAGCTTTTGAATCCGCTTGCTGTCCCGCAGCATGTGCATCATCACAAGCACAATTGCCGCTGCAATCAGAACTACCACTACAAGAATCTGCACACTGTGCGTCCTGATAAAATTCTCAATGCTGTTCTGGGCAAAAAAGTTGTCTTTCAGCATATAATCGCTGACCATTTTGTCACTTACTTCCAGCAGCTCCTTGTTGAATATGCTCAGCAGCAGCGGATTTCCCTCATCCTTTACCGCCATATAAATAATGTGCGCGTCATTGAGCACGCTCCGAATCTCAAGCCTGTTGAGTCTGAGATTGGAACCTAACAGATATTCCGTCAGATAGCCGTCACATATGGCGGCGTCTGCCTTTCCCTCTTTCACTGCATAGAGACAGTCTAACTGCGAATCAAAAGTCAGTATCTGCGCATCCTCGCTGACCAAATCTGCAGTCGCCCCCTTATTTTCACCATTTTTGACCGTAGCCAAAACCTGAATCTCATTTGCCTTGCTGTCGCGTTTCATAATGATAACATGCGGCACTTTCGCATACGCTTTTGTCACGGCAACGCCTGACTGTTTCATATTCTGAGGTGTGTCCCCACAATAGTCAAGCAAATCAATCCTTCCGTCTGCCAAAGCCTGTTTTGCCTCATCCATGTTTTGCATCTTGACATAGTCAAACGTCAGTCCTGTAACCACGGATATCTCATCAAGAACCTGCTTTGCAAGCCCATGGTATCCACCGTTATTTTCATATGAAAACGGATAATAGCCATCAAAGTAGCCGACCGTAATGTTTTTCTTTTCCGCAATATATGCCTTTTCTTCGCGTGTCAGCAGAATCGTCTGATCCAGCCTGCTGTCATAATACTTTACAATCAGTTCGTTTTCAAGCTCCGGTCGGTTCATTTTCAAATCTGCGATTCCCTGATTCAGTTCCCGCATTACTTCATTGTTGCCCTTATAGGATATGTAGTAAATAGGCATCGGCGCAAATCTGCCGATAATCCTTTTTCCCTCCCTAATCTCCGTCAAGGAGTGCACCATCGCGTGAATTTCCTGTTTTTCAAGGGCATCCAGCAAGTCTGCCGTGCTGTTATATTCCCGCACTACCGGACTGTCAATGCCATGGTCAGAAAGATACTCGTAGAATTCATCTTTTCGAATGTAAGTTTTCACAATACCATACGTAATGCCGCCCATTGCGTCAAAGTCTTCATATGGAAGATTACTGTCGCCGTTCACGGCAATGGCGCCAAACGTATATCCGCTTGCAAGATTCGCATACTGGTAAATCTCAGCCCTTTTGGATGAATACTGTGCGGAGCCGACCAAATCAATTTTCTTGTCTGCCAGAAGCTGCAATGCATCATCCCAGCTCTCACATTCCACATATTCAATATCCCAGTTCACGTAGTCCCTGATTGCCTCAAGATACTCCACGTCCATGCCACTGTATGTCCCATCCTCCGTTTTTTCATTGAAGCCATCCATCGGGAAGAAACCGACTTTCACAATACGATCCTGTGCACCGTATACCTGTGGCATGTCCAGCCCCCCTGCTGCCCCGCAGATACACAATATTAGCGCTAAAATTGACAATGCCAGCTGTCTTTTCAAACTCATTCTTCTTTTTTGTCCATTGTACATTGCATTTAACCTCATTTATAGACCTATAAATTACCGATACAAAATGATTATATCACCATCATTGTATAATTTCCACCACTTTTCCGACAACAATAACCGCCGGAGCCGGAATCTTTGCCGCTGCAGCCCGCTCTGCGATGTCTGCAAGCGTCCCACGCACAGTCACTGTCGTTCCGTCAAAATTTCCGTGCACGACAGCCACCGGTGTTACGGTGTCTTTTCCGGCACGGACAAGCTCCTTTGCAATCTGTGCCAACTGTGCCAGCCCCATCAGAAAAACCAGCGTACCATCAAGCCTTGCGAGTATCTGAAAGTCAATGTCCTCCCCAAGTGCTCCGGATGCCGTATGTCCGGTTACCACATAGAAGCTTCTGCTGACTTCCCTGTGTGTTACCGGTATGCCCGCCATTGCAGGAACCGCGATGCATGAAGTTACGCCGGGAATATAATCGGCGTGTATTCTTTCCCTGCGGAGTGTTTCCATCTCTTCCATGCCCCTGCCAAACACGAATGGGTCACCGCCTTTTAATCGAACTACCAGACCGCCTTCTCTCGCTTTATTGACCAAAAGGGCATTTATCTGTTCCTGTGTCATACTGTGCCTTCCGCACCTTTTCCCCACATAAATCAGCTCACAGCGCTCCGAAGCATGTTCCAAAAGGCTTTTGTCAATCAAATCATCATACACAAGAACATTTGCACATCGTATCGCACGCAGCCCCTTAATTGTTATCAAATCATGTGAACCGCAGCCTGCACCGACAAGCACAACCCTGCCATTGTCTTTTCCGGTATCAAGTTCATTGCTGCTGTATGCCTCCAGCCGTCTCCTTGTTTCCTGTTCGTCAAAAACCGCATTTTGATCCATACATGTCCTTGCCGTATCCTTCAGGAATGCAGCGCGTCGACTGTCATCCGCAATGGTCTCCTTTGCCAGAGGACGCAGGCTGTTCAGATAGACTAATATTTCTTCCATATTTGCAGGAATCAAAGAGGCAATCTGACTTCGTACTGCCGCTGCCACTTCCGGGCTTGCCCCCTCCGTGGATATGCCAATATCAAGTTTTCCTGCCTTGACAAGCGCCGGAAAAATAAAACTGCTCTCCTCCCTGCTGTCCACGACATTTACAGGAATGCCCGCCTCCTTGCAGAGCCTGCCGATAGCGGCATTGACATTCCTGTCATCACATGCCGCAATCACAAAATCCATACCTGTGATATCGGAAGACACAAATGCCCTATTCCTGACACAAATGTCATAACCCGATACGTCTTTTTCCGAAATAAAGCGCTCAAACTCCGCTGAAATTTCTGACGCCACTATCTTGACCGACGGTTCATAGGGCACAAGCTTTTTCAGTTTGTGGAGTGCGATTTTTCCGCCGCCTGCTATCAGACATTTTTTTCCCTTGATATCCATAAAAAACGGAAAATATCCCATTATATGTACTTCCTCTCCTTGCGCGCGGACACCCTTTTGCCGATGGCTTTATCGGAATATCCGTCCGTATAAATGCAGGAGGCAGATTATCTGCCTCCTGACTGATTTCATATATGATAGCATATTTTTGCCGGGTTAGCAATGGTTCCGTTGATTGCAGACTGCTATATAACAGTCTCTTCCTTTACGCTTTCAAACATATCATTTAGAACTGCCACTGTTTCCCTAACGTATTTCCCTACTGCTGTTTCCTCTGACATCTGCACACCGTATACACCTGACTTATATATTTCATACAAAGCCTCCACTTCCCCAATTGTAGGAATCGGCTTTGATTCCATATTTTTCAATACTTGTGTTGCCAGAAATACTTTTACATCATAATACCGTGCTTTCTCAACAATATATTTCTGATATCTTGGAATATTCATGATTCCGATGTCTGTGGACAAGTCCCCGCGATCCACCAAAATATATTTTACAAGTGGCAGAATATTATTGATATCGTTGACTGCATCTTTTGTTTCAATCTTTGAAATCACGTCAATCCCTTCTGACAAAAGTGCTTTTGCCTCCCTGACATTATCTGCGGAGCGCACAAACGATAGTCCTACATACTCCAGCTGGTATTTATTTGCCAAATTGATTAACTCCCTGTCCTTTTCAAACAGAAACGGAATATCCTTGTGCATTCCCCGTATATGAACGCCCTTTCCGTTAATCAAAACCCCGTCAGATTTGGACAGAAATGTTATCCTGTCGGCATCCGCACTGACAACCTCAAACGTATAGACACTGTCATTTGCCCATGCCGTCATTCCCGGTTTCAGGTGGCGGTAAAAATCCGGATAGTTAAAGCACTGGCTTGGCATACTGAACGTCTCGCCTTTTACAAGTTTTATTCCGTCATTCGGCACATCTTTTGTCCGCACCTTATTTCCCGGCAAGTCCATCAATATTGCCGCCCCCGGAATCTGCGAGCGAATTTCTGCAATGTACCCTTCTATATCCCCAGCAGAGCCATGTGCACCATTAATGCGGTATATATTTCTATTGCTGTGAATGTCCTTTAGCGGCACCTCATGCAGAAGTGCCGGACCTACTGTCAGTATAAACTTTTTCATTGTATTGTCTCCTCCTTGGTCAGTTTTTCAAAAACCGATTCGTCTTTTTTCTGCTGCCCCCGCAGCCAATAACCCGCAATCAGGGATGAAAGCATCGTTGTCAAAATCAGCACCGTAAAAAATTCCGTGTTGATAATGCCATAGTTGTACGCCACTGTTGCAAGCACTATCCCGGGACCTCCGCGCGCATTCATCGTGATGCCAAAGTTCCATATCACCCTGCGCCTTAAACTGGTTGCTATTATCAGCACCACCACAGTACCTATCCATTCCAGTGCAAATGCAATCGCAAAAAATGCTGCAAACCGAAACAGGGAAAAATTATGGATGAGGTTCAGCTGGATTCCCACAAGTGCAAAATATACCGGCACGAAAAAAGCAAACGAAAAATCCGTTATGCACTTTACTTTTTCCGCAGCATTCTTATCCTTATTCGTAATTCCCCTGATAATGTATCCTGTCAGAAACGCAGAGTACATCATATTGATTTTCAGGCATCCCAAAGCCGCCACAATGAAAAACAGACTAATAAAGCATACCTGCATAAATGATGCATTGCTTATCTGAACATTTATCTTTTCGAGTTTCCTGCCAATAAAATTTACTGCCAGAAACAGCGAGAGTGTCAGAAAAATCACCACACACATATTCCAGATATTAAGTTCTTCTGACAGTGCAATGTCTATGGCAGTATTCAGCAGAATCCACAGACACAAATCCTGTAATGTAGAAGCTGTCAAAACCACATTGGCAAAGCGGGTATTGATAATCCCCATATCAAAAAATATTTTGGAAATGACCGGTATGGAGGTTATTGCAATACCGATAATAAATACCAGCAAAAATGAGACATAACTGTCAGCCGTGCCGATAAAATACGGTGCAAACCCTTTCACAAAAGCAAGTCCCATCACCATCGGAATCAGTGTGGAACCAATAAACAGTGAGAAAAATATCCTTGCATTTTTCCTCTGCAAATCTATCGCCGTGTTATACCCCGAGGAAAACATCAGGAAAGAAAGTCCAAGCTGATAGAATATATTTAATACCTTTCCTTCCTCACTGTAGCCGTTAAATAACCGCCCCATTAAATCCGGTGCTATCGCCCCAAGAAAAGTCCCGCCAAAAAGCATTCCACCGATAATCTCTCCGACAACCTTTGGTGCCTGTAGTCTTTCAAACAACCTTCCGACGACAAAAGCTCCGGCAAGCAGACACGCCAGAGCGGTCAGTGTAATCATAATTTCATTATCTGCCAGTGTCGCAAGTTTCATAAAAAGCCTCTTTCCTTGTTTATTCGTAACGATTCCGTTCCCACTTATTCTATGAAAATCTGTCCGCAGCCAAGAATTGCCTCAAAAATCTCCTTGCGCAGCATAATCTCATCCGGAATCGTACCTTGATTAATGTATCTGCGAATGATCGTGCCGCTGATTTCAATCCTGTCTGTCGTGTAGTGGCTGCAGCTTTGCTCAGTAACGACCATCCCGCACTTCCTGCAGTAATACGGCTCATGCAAAAGCAGCAGCTGTATGCCAAGATCATATTTTTCAGCCAGCCCCCGTGCAAGCTTATGTGCGTCATATGCTCCGTAGAAGCCTCCCACCCCTGCATGGTCTCTTCCTATGATAAAATGCGTGCATCCTAAGTTGCGTCTTATGATCGCATGAAAAACTGCCTCCCTCGGACCGGCATAGCGCATCTGTGTTTTTAATCCTGCCATATACACAGATTTTTCCGGATAAAACTCCTGAACCATTTTTTCATATGCTGCAATGACTGCTTCCTGCGTGAAATCCCCTTTTTTCTTCCATCCAATTATCGGGTTTATAAATAAACCGTCACATACGTCCAAAGCAATCCGCTGTAAATGTTCATGTGCCTTGTGAATCGGGTTCCGTGTCTGGAACCCGGCTATTGTTTTCCATCCCTTAGCGGCAAAAATCTGCCGAGTGTCCTTTGGCTGCAAGGCATCGTCAAGCAACGTCCTGTCAACAAGGGAAGTTTTTCCCCCCACCCTGCGGGCATGGCGGTTCTTCTCCTTTTTTACCCCCGGATGCCCCATATCCAGCGTGCAAAATACTTTTTCAAGCTCCTCATCTGTTATATGATAGCTATCCTCCACCTCAATATCCGCGACATGCCTTCCCTGAAAGGATAGTTGTACTGTCTGCCCAGGCTTCACAACAGCATCCTCCGGTATATCAAGGGTGACAGGAATTGTGAAAACCTGTCCGTCTGCCAGTGTATAATGATTTACAACGCTCACATAATCCTGATAATTCATAAATCCTTTTAACGGATAGAGAAGCCCCGTCTCTATGTTGATAATATCTTGTAGTGTTTCCTCGTCTATCGCTAACATATCAGCCATCATATTCCTCCCCATACTTTTCCGCTATATATTCTTTAATCATCTCAAAAGCTTCCTCTTCTGTCATGCTGTCAACAGGAACACGCAAGTCACAGCTTACCGGTTTATCGAAGCGCTGCCCTAGTCCGACGATATCCGTTTTTCCCATATGTTCCCTGTATACTCCCTTAACGTCATTCTTCATGCTAATCTGAATATCTTTGTCGAGATAAATCTCATTGTAGCCTTTTATTTTGCGCCGAGCCAATTCACGCAAATGCTGGAAAGGTGATATATTGCAGATGATTCCGATAATATCATTTCTGTCCAAAAGGTATGCGCCTAATATGATGCGTTTGATATTTGCCTCCCTTTCTGCGTCCGTGTAGCCAAGATCGTTTTCAAACAGGCTTCTGACCTCATCACCGTCCAGAAGATATGTCTTTAGACCTTTATTATTGTAGAATGTTTCCAATTTTCTCCCGAGTGTCGTTTTTCCGGCACCAGAGATGCCGATTAGCCATATTACCATACCCGTTCCCCATATTCCTTCCTATATTTGTATCTGCCCAAACTCCGGTTGTATGTCATCCAGAACCATGTGCTTCCTAACATCCCATAGCTGCCACTTTATCCACTCGTAAATTTTCAGCTGCGTTATACGATCCTTTTCAAAAAGCCCATTGCTTTCAAACAAAAAAGGCTTAAGAAACATATCCTGAATCTCTCTCCTTGAGAAATTGAGACAGTTTTCATATGTATATCCATACCGTTTCTGATATGGACTGCATGCAATTGAAATTCTAAAACGGTCAAATCCTGACAAAAAATCCGCATAATTATTGAATACAGGTCTCAAGTCAAAATCAGTACTTCCCCGATATGACAAACGCTGTCCATAGCTTGTCGTTTTCAGCATATTATCTGACCATGCTATACGCATTCTCTTACATACTGTTTCCAGCATTTCCCTTGGACGTAATTTAATATCTTCAAAACGCAGCTTGAATACGAAATTATCCTCCGGCTGTACTCCCCATGATGATTCATCAAGAAACATATTGTAAAATGGATCTACCGGTGTTAATTGATGCTCCGTTACCCTTGCACATGCCGATCCCGTCCTGACCACATTATTCCGCCTCAGCTCTACTGTCTGTCCGTTTGTCCTCCTGTCTTTCAGCCACTCTGCCAAAAGAGGAAAGTCAAACCGTGCAACATGATGCGGTTCCCAGTAAATAACCAGCCGGTGAATGTCAGACACTTTTTCTCTGCCGAGCATTTCCGCATAGGCAATGTGAAACATCACAAAAAGCTCCTGCGAACTAAACGACTTCCTCGTCCGAAGAAAGCGTGCAAGGCTTGACTCAAATCTCTCCTGATCCGGAAAATCGCTTTCTCTGGTGCCTGATTCCTTGTCATACATTTCCCAGAAATTCTGCAATATCTCACCAGATTCATACTCCGCCAATCGCACACAATACCAAAACAAATTATCATTGAAATCTGCATATGGCAATAGCAATACCTCCGGATGCCCGTCCATAATCCCCTTAAAGAAGTAATTTCCGCTCCATTGTGGTATTTTCCCCAAAAGAATCCCCTTCGGTGTCAGTTCAGGTACCATATACTTTTCCCTGCCCTGATTCAGGTATCTGTCAATTATCGTAAATGAACGGCTTCTTACGAAATACTCTGTATAATTATCTGATTCCAGACCTGACAAAAACTGTGCATATTCCAATTTTCTTTTTTCCCGCACATCTTTCAACCTGCTATGGCAGTCAGGAACTACCATACATACGATTTCTTCCTGTTCCGCTGATTCCATTTGTTCCATATCTATGCACTTTATAGAAATATTTCCGTTTTCGACTGCATGCAGATATCGGGACAAAATCCGGCTCAATCGTCTGTCACCTGCCAGCACCACCTTTTTTCCATGCAATACATGAATGAGATTGCTTACCGGAATATCCGTATAATCCCGCAGCAAGAAAAACTGTTTATTCCTTTCATACCCGCAATAATCAAAATACTCTGTATATTCTTCTCCCAGTGCGCCCCTATGGCCATGGCACTCCACAAAAATGGGAGAATGGAACTGTGTCACAGCCTCATCGATACTGACTACCTCTTTCCCCAAAAGCTTCTTCCGTTTTTTGGTTTCAGTTGCAAATCCGCATATATCAATCCCATGTTTTAAAAATAAATCATATGCATCCTGTGATTCTCTTCCATCTCCCAAAATTACAATTTCATCTTCCCCTTCCAAACGGCATATGAAATCTTCAAAATTTCCTATGGTGTCACGGATTTTCCCCTCCAACACATTTGTTTCATATATTTTGTCAATACATTCAAATTCAGCAGAAACACTTTTCCGCACCCGCCATGTCAAATCGCCGTCCTGCAATGCAGTGCCTTCCGCAAAAATTACAAGCTTTCCCCGTCCATCGAAATCAGCATTACAGCTGCTGTCGTATCCAAAGTAGTTCCAATATTTTCCAATCACCGAAATTTTAATACCAAGCATTGCAAGATAGTCGGCAAAACCGACCGCCAGCTCATTGCATCCGCAGATAACAACTTCCTTGTAATCAGGAAATACATCGCCAAACTGCAGTGCATTCTTACATTGCGTCAATTCCCTTAACATACGAAGTTCCCTATTTGCCTCATAATCCTGATATCCATAAGCTATCATTTGAGCCTGATGGTTTACCAGCGGAAAAATATTGATGGAACCATCACACAAATATGCACTTTTTCTCACTGCTCTTCTACACGCTTTCCAAAGATAAGCATCAAGATTAAATGTGTTCGGAGCAATCCGCACAGCATTGCTGTCCACCAAATCCTCATCAAGAAATCTAAGCATTTTATCCCCCCTAAAACCTTTATATCGAACTTATTTTGTCTGAACCTTTTAGCCATGCATCCCGTTTCGTTATATAAAGAGCCTTGAAAATGTCGATATCCTCAAGTGTCGTAATCTTAATATTCTTATTGGAACCATATGAAAAATGCAGTTCCTCCCCAAGCTCCATCATCAAGGTGTTGGTATAAACCGCATTGGTAATTCCCCTTTTCAGTGCTTCCCTGTGCGCCCAGAGTGCATTCCCGAATCTGTAAGCCTGCGGCGTCTGCACACGCATGATGTCGTTTCTGTCAATCCCTGTGTGTCCACACTTTCCGTCCTCTGTCCGCATAATGGTCTCCTGACAGCGAACAGCCGAAAGCCCCGAACCATACTCCTGTGCTTTTTCAATGCAGTCCGTGATAATCTCCTCGGAAATCATCGGACGAACCGCATCATGTATAATCACGATATCATCCTCGCGGCAGGTATCCTCCAGTGCCAAAAGTGCATTCCGGGCGGATGACTGTCCATTATCCCCCCCATCCACAATCCAGCGCAGTTTGTCAATACCGTCCGCAGCCGCATAGCTTTTCAGTACATCATGCCAGCCGTCAATACACGAGACAATGATTGCGTCTACCTTGGGGTGGCGCTGGAAAGCCTCCAGCGTATAGACAATAATGGGTTTCTCATAGATGCTGATAAACTGTTTGGGTACGGATTGCTCCGTCCGTGAGCCGCTTCCCCCTGCCAGTATCAATGCAATATTCACATCCATCCACTCCTCTCTTGTGTTATACTCACGACAGATAAAATCTGCCGTGAGTATCGCGCCAGCCGCAGCCGCGAAGCGGCATATTTCCTTATGCGGCTGTGTGCATCACATTATACTGCGCGGTCAGTCTTTTCGACCGCCAGTATTATATACCACTCCTAAATATCTCCGTTTTTCATGGCATAAAGCGCCTTGAACATCGCCACGTCCTCCACTGTATTAATCTTGAGGTTCAAATCGGAGCCTTTTGAAAAATTTACATTTCTGCCCAGTCTTGATATCATGTTGTTGGTATCATTCTCAGAGACGATGCCTTTTTCCAGCGCTTCCTCATGTGCCTTCTTCAGCTCACCTAGGTAGAACGTCTGCGGCGTCTGTATACGCCGGAATGCATACCTTGAGATAGAAAGCCTTCCCGTTATGCCATCGTCCGTCATCATGACATTGTCCATGGAAGTCACCGCCGCGACTCCCATCCCCTTTTTTTTACAGGTATAAATACTGTCCGATATAATTTCATGCGAAACCATGGGACGTATTGCATCGTGAATGACAATGATATCGTCTGCCGAACAGGACTCCATCAGATTATCCGTCGCTATTTTTGACGTTTCCTGTCCGGTTCCTCCACCCTGTATAACCCATTTAAGCTTGGTGATGCCAAACTGTTTTGCGTATGCCGCAACCATGTTCTCCCAGCCTTTAAGGCATGCCACCATCATGGCATCAATTTCCGGGTGGCTCTGGAAAATTTCCATGGTGTATACAATCATGGGTCTGTTGTATACGTTTACGAACTGTTTTGGAATGTCCATCCGGAATGTCGGGTCAATGCCTGCTGCCAGCAGTAATGCTATATTCATTCTTCCCTCTCCTTTATCTGCCTTAAAATCCGCACTGTCCTGCCTAGTCCCTGTGATATCGGGGTGAACGTTTCCCAGCCAAGCTGCGCAAGCTTTGTTCCATCCAAAACAGCCTTTGTTGCGGTGGAATACCCCGCACGCTCCGTATCATCAGGCAGCTCAAACACCACATTTGTTTCTGCCTCCCTTGCAAGAAAGGATGCCAAATCCCGCAGCGTAATATCAGACTGGGCGTCAACAACGTTTACCGCGTCTCCCTTTTCCCCCCTTAGCAAAAGATACAGGGCAGCCGATGCGGCATCAACCACATAAGTATACGAATAGAGCTGATTTCCCGCACTTTTTAACACAATATCCTCCCCGGACACCGCCTTCCGGATAAACTGAGCGACTGCCTTGGAATCCTCCCCGGACATTGTCGGCCCATAGACCCGAGAGAATCTTCCAATGACAAAGTCCTGTCCTTTCTGCGCCGCAAAAGCATTGCAGAGCGCCTCCCCGAGACGCTTGCTTTCCGGATACCCTGCGCGCGTTGTATTGCAGTCAATATACCCCAGATATTTTTCATCAAACTTATCCACATCATTCTTGTTTTCCCCATAGATTTCCACAGATGAAAAGAAGAAAAAGCGCTCGCACTGGTGGCTGGAAGCGTACTTCAGCAGATAATATGTTCCCTGCACATTTGCCGTTATTGTGCCTATCGGGTCAGTGGAATACGCCCTAGGATGCGTATTGCTTGCCGCGTGGAGGATATAGTCAAATTTCCCTGATTCCGGCAGCGGTTCGGTAATGTCATGACGAAACCATGTAAAATCCGGATTATCCCAGTACGCATGAAACCGCTCTTTTGCTTTTTCTCCATTGCGGCTCACCGCATAAATATGTATATGCTGTCCGTATTCGCTGTTCCGTCTCATCAGTATGTCAATGATGACAGAGGCAATCATGCCCGTGGCTCCCGTTATCAAAATCGTCTTATTATCTAGTGTCTCCCATGGGAGATCCATTTCCAATATACGTGTAATATCTGTCTTGTACATTTCATTCTGCAGTATCCTCATATCCACTCCCCCAACACTTCTTCAGTCCAATATTGTATGTACCTGTCAGGATTGCATCGATCCTGTACAATCCTGCGGCATCTGTCACCATATATTTTTAGCAGCTCCCTGTTGTCCGCCAACTCTGCAATACAACCTGCAATCCCTTCCAAATCACCGACGTCACAAATACAGCCGTTTTTTTCTTGTTCGATAAATTCCCCTGCACCGCTTACATCCGTGACCACAGGCACACATCCATATCCCATTGCTTCCAGCATGGAAAGGCTCGTTCCCTCATACTCCGAAACATTGACAAAGACATCCTGTCCCTTCCAGAAAGAGTCCATCTCGCTTTTGGGAAGCCTGCCTAAAAGCTGTACCCTGTTCGGTATCTTTGTTTCCTTTAAATATCTTTCTATCATCGGCAGACATTCACCCTCGCCGGCAATCTGCATAAAATAATTCAGTCCCTTATTCTCCAGCCTTCCAATCAAATCCGTAATCAAATCCGCGCGTTTTTGCTGCCTAACAAGCCTGGCAGCATAACCAATTCTCAATGAACCGGATTTATTGTATTTCCTTTCCCATGAGTTATCCAAAGTGACAGGCTGCTCTTTAAAATAGTAAAGGTTTAAATCAAAGTCATAAATCATCTGCATATGCCTGCATATCTGGCTGCTGACACAAAAAATTTTATCAATATATCCTGCCATCATCATATGGGCATCAAAAAGACTTTTGTTGTCATTATGAATCACCGAAACAATCTTCACCCTATCCGGATGCCTCTTTTTAACAATCGAAGCCGCCATAAATAAACAGCCTGCAAAGTTATTAACTAAAACGCACGGAAGGTTTTTCTCTATCAGCGCCGTCATTTCAGCTATTGTCTCCTTTTCTGAAATCCGCTCTGCCATCAACTCATACTTTTTTTCAAGCGGAGGCTGTTTTCTTTCTCCTATCAGAATAACCTTACAGCCTGTTTCTTTCAGTCCATATGCCAGATTAGCCGCCCATAATTCTGTGCCGCCCCATCCGATGCCTTCATACATGTCTATCAGAATTGTTTTGTGATGGCCGTCTGTGTTGGTATCGTTATAAACTTTTTCAGGCATCTGCTTTTCGCATAAAGCATACAGCGTATCCAGTCCGATAATATTCTTTTCCATTCCCATATCCGCAAGCTGTTTCCTGATTGCAGTTTCATGCGTACTTGATATAATGATGCTACAGTCGGGAAATTTCTTTAATTCATGCGGTGCAATAACCTTTTTCTCATAAAGCACCATCCCCCACTTTGCGGTATCGTTATCTGTAAAATAATCAAAGTCCATTTTTAGGTACTCAAGTAATGCCTTATATTTTTTAGCATACACGCCTGCACCAAATAGAATGAATGCGCCCATTTTTAGATAATCTCCAATAATTTCTGAAATTGTAAATTCAGCGTTTGATCTGACAGTTTTTCCATCAGTGCCTGAAGCACAGTTCCCATTCGCTGCCGGTCTTGATCCTGTTCATAAAAATTGCCAATGTCAAACGCTCTTTTTTTCACTATCTCTACCTCTATAAACGCATCCTTCCTTCCGTTTGATTTTTCAAGACGGACTGTCACTTCTGCAAAATCTCTCACCACACGGCTTATATTGACAAAGTTGTCCTTGTTCCAAACAATAAATTCCTTCTCGTCATTTATATCCATATTCCATTTATGCAGTCCCATATATCCCTCATAAACTGCCTCGCATCTGCGATGTCTCATTGACAACACGCCTCCTGTTTTGATAACACAAAGGCATTCCAAAATACTCTTGAATGGATCGATACAGTGATCCAATGCATTGTCGACCAGTATCACATCCACAGAAGCTTTTTCATAAAAAGCCGACAAAAATTCAAAAATGCCAAACTTTACCCATTCTTTCTCATTCTTGGCATATGCGCCGTTTATTTTATTGTAAAAAAAAGCCAACGGATCGACTGCTGTCAGATTCAGTTTCCCATCCCTGATTCTGTTACCGTAAGGGGTACATATGCCGCATCCCACATCCAGAACAGTGTCCCCGCACTGCAGCTCCCTGCGTAAACGGCTGCAGCTAAACGCATCCTCCTGATGCTGAAACCTTATAACATAATTCTTGTGGTTCATCCCGTTTCTCGACACATTGCATTTAATCCAATAAGCGACCTCATCCATAATACCGTCTATCCATGGTAATATTTGTGTACGATACGCTACGCTGTACTGCTCTTTGAGCTGTTTCTTCTGAGGAATCACGATATCCTCCCAATATCTTTCCTGTATCTGATCCGGCTCTATAATTTCAACTGAATTCCCGTAGAGGGCACATATCTCACTGTGAAGTTCGCACAGATACGATTCACTGCCAATGATAAATCCTGTCTCTTTATTATTTTTTGTCTTTTCATAAACTTCATCCTGCGTAAGTACTTTGACTCCATCTACATAATTTCCTTGCAGTTTTTTATTGTTATCATAAAATGCAATAACTTCTATTCCCAGTTCTTCTGCGTATCTCTTAATAATGACACCCATTGCTCCTGCAGCATATACAATGTATTTCCGCCCCATAATCTTTCTCCGTTTCTATTCTGTAATCCATCCCGGAAGCAACGTCTTTTGTAAGACGCTCTTTTTCACCCAATCCACTTTTTCTTCCAAAATACCTCTGCTTATAAAATCATCCGCAACCTCTTTTGCAATCGTTTCATTAAGAATGGCAATCACCACATAATCAAAATCCAGATTCAGCAGTTCATCTATACAAATAATATCCTGTCCTTGTTTTTTATAAGTTTCATAGTGTAAGTCAGACCATCCTGCCACACTCACATCAGGTAAGGTGTCACAAAAGTTTTTTAATGCTCCGCCAAATCCCCCTGCACCGTAAATGGCAATCCTTCCTCCATGTAAAATTTTAGAAAAAGGGAAAATCAGCATGTTCGTATTGATATGCCCATATGCTTTTACCAGCAAAATAAACCACATATAGTAGTGTAGCTGTTCCGTTAATAATTTCTCACAACAGAATGATGTCTTTATTTTTCCAGCCATCAGATGGTAAATACGCTGGAAATTACTTTTACACACCGCACCGTCACTCTTTACGATAGACCCCTGCCGCTGCCTGTAGTGATAGCATCTCTCATTTGACACATATACCGTCGATGCGTCCAGCAGGCAGGGAAATGTACATGCGGCATCTTCTCCATAACTGATTAAATCACTCACATTTTCCTGATTGACTGTCAGAATATTGCGCCGAATTAATTTCGTACATAGTGACGGGTTGATTCCAAATTCAAAAAAAACATTTCCCATAAGCATGGTTTCATACAATGGGCATTCATGGCCTGTTACATACAATCCCTCTCTTAGCTTGTTCTCCTTGACAGTCCGGTAATCGCCGTACTCCTCATAACAGGCATATGTAATGATATCCGCGCGCTGTCCGATTTCAAGTATTTTTTGATATGTATCCCGTTCGATCCAGTCATCACCATCCACAAAGGTTATATACTCTCCATGCGCTGCACGGATTCCTGCCTTTCGCGCACTCACAAGACCACCGTTTTTCTTATGGATTACTTTTACCCGGGAGTCGTTCAAGGCATATTCGTCGCAAATGCTTCCGCCCGAATCTGTAGAACCATCATCGACAAGAATAATTTCAAGCTCTGTATATGTCTGGTTTATGATGCTGTCGATGCACTGCGGCAGATATTCCTGAATATTATATATTGGTACAATTACACTTATCATGTTCCTTTTCATCCCATACATTCCAATGCAGTCATCAGTTCCATGTCAAGGCATATATAGTTTTCAAATCCCAGTCTTTTCATATTCGCAACCAATGCAGGCTGTGTCTGTGTTAAAACTGCTATGATGATAATTGCTTTTTCTTTATTTTCTGCCAGCTCGTCTATCCAAAGACACTCCCTGCCGCAAACCTTCCTCTCCTTTGGCGGTTCTGTTTCTGCAAACACAATCTCTGATTCGACATCATTTTTTTCTATCTGCCGCAGTATCAAATTACCGCAATACCCGGCTCCATATATAATAATTTTTTCTACAGGCTTTATCCTTTGCCAAAATCTATCTGCAGCTGCCTTGCACTGTTTATATACGGATTCTCTGATAAAAATTTCTGCTTCCAGTTCTGTCCCGCCAGCGGCGGCAAAAGCATTGATTCTTTCCATCAAGACCGGCAGTTCTTTGTTTCCATGAAGAATTCCCTTAATAATAGATGGTGTATGCGCATTTACCTCGGCAAACATTTCCGACGATAGTGTATGGAAATTATGTTTTTGAGCGATGTTTAAAACATCGATAACACCTTTCAAAAAATCAACTGTTTTTTCCTGTGTCGAAAGAACTGCTTTATAGACCATCCGATAACAATACCAGTCCACAGGAATCACAAAATAACTGCGCACTTTTTCGAGTATTCTTACCAAGAACGGCGGATCCTGAAATCTGTAATAGGGTGGAAAGAATAGATTGTTATGAATCAAATAATCCCTTCTAAACAAATAGCTCCAATAATGAAAGCCGCTCTGCTCATCTTGGAAATCAATCTGCTCCCCGTCACTGCCATTCTCAAAATATTTACCGTGAAACGGCGATCTTGTATATCTTCCATCCTTATAATTTCCCCAAAAGGCACCTGTGACAATACTCTGATGAACTTCTGCTGCCCTGACAATTTTCTCTAGCGCAAAGTCATCATGCCAGAAATCATCGGCATCCACAAATGCCACATACTTTCCTTCCGCCTCTTTTAATCCCCTGTTTCTTGCCGGACCCGCACCCTGATTTTTCTGTGAATATAGCTTCATCCGGGAGTCAGCGCGCTGATAATTCTGTAAAATCTGCGGGGAATCATCGGTCGAACCATCATCTATACAAATGATCTCCAATTGATTCATCGTCTGATTCAATACGCTGTTAAGACACTCTTCTATGTACTTTTCTGCATTGTACACCGGAATAATCACGGATACCATAATCATGTGCGCTCTCCCTATTCTAATGTTATCTTATACTTCACATGTTCCCATTAGCTTTCTTGTTGTTGCAGGCAGTAATTCTGCTAGCTTGGCATCATCATTTTCGTCCATGTATTTGCGGGCAAAAGATGCGCTGATGTACTTCCCATTAATAGTCTTACGTGGAATTTCCACCAACTTTATACCATACTGCGGAAGTATCTTCTTCATTGCCTGATTGTACCTCTCCGTCACACCGTCCTCCGGTTCCTCTCCGACAAATCTATATTTGATGCCAAGCTGCGGTGCAATCACCTCTGCAAAGGTCGTGATATCCTGCTCAACATGCCTTGAAATATCCTCACTTGTTTCCTTTATAAAATACTCCGGAAAACTCATTTTTGACAAAATAAACGGTCCACTCGGAACAACCATGACATTTTTTAAGTCTGCAACGCCCTCGCAAACCATGGCAAAACGTTCGACAAATGAAAATACCGACAAATCCTCTTCCACCACAAATATAATCAGAAAGTCAACTGTCTCCAACGCCTTCTCAATCAGGTAGCGATGCCCATATGTAAAAGGATTACAATTCATGACAATTGAACCAATCTGCTCAAAATCGCAGGAATTAAAATCAGAAAAATAGCGGTCTAGGTATAACAGCTTGACAAAATTACTGTCCTTTTCAATTTTCATCCCCTGTTCCTCCGGTTTTTCTGATATCACAGATTCCAGTTTTTCGTAGACAGCATCCGCATATAACTTATTGACCTTATGATTACAATGTCCGGGATAATCTGTCATCCATTCTGCCCCGACCTTATTTTTCTCTAATATTTCACATAAGTCTAAAATTTCCACACCCTCTATATTATCTGATGCGTTTCCGATAACAAGAATGTCTCCCTTTTTTAATTCTATTCCAGTCATAATCCTGGCAAAACATTGATGACAGGTTAACATTCCTGTACATCCAAGATTTACGACCCTTACTGCTTTTTCCGAATCGCAGAGGCGTTTCTGCAAAAAACTTTCAATCGTATTCCTATCTTCCACCCAGTGTCCGTATATGTAACAAGCTCCCAAAAAATAGATTGTTTTTTCATAGGTTTCTGGCTGTCCTATCGTTTGTCGTTCACCGTTTTTAACATTATAATACATGCTCTGGCAATCTCTTAAATAATTGACACCCATATAATTTTCTACAGAAAATGGGGTTTTCATAATTTCATCTATATATTCTTCAGCATATAAATCAGCAAAAAAATCCTTATAATAAACTTCCGACAATTGATTAGTCGGTGATTGCCCGATTGCTGCAAATCTCTCGCTTATTTTTTCCATCAGCTGCTCATAATATGGCGTTTCCTTCCAAAGCAATCCCATTATAGTAACACCCTGATTTTGTAAATTCGCAATCTGTACAGTACACTGATTATTACCAGCATCAATACGCTCGAGAAAATTTTTATAAGTACTGATTTTGTAATTATATCCTTTCATTTCTGCGCCTATAATATTGCATATTGACCCAAATGCCCTCGCTTCATTTTCGTCCACCACAAGAACCCTGTCAGCCAGTTTCAAATATTGAAACACTTCTGAATAGTCAATGCACTGCACTTCCACATTTTTCTCCGACAGCACATTTTTAAATTTGTTAAAGAGCTTTTGTCTGTCTGCAAATCTATCATCCGGTCTTACAAGCGCTATCATGCGATCACAAGTCCATTTTTCGTCCTTCGAATCCTCCCCCTGTATCAATACCTTTTCCAGCCACAAACTGTCATCCCATCTAGTATAGTCGCCTATAAGAACTCCGTCATCTGACAATATTGGTAACGCATTAATATTTCTTTTTTCTTTGAAAGTAACCCTTGCTTTCATAGATTCCCTTATGCGAATATATGAAAATGATTTGTTAATTTTAACACAGTCTGATTTTTCCCTACATGCCCTGATAATATCCCCCGTACTAATAATCCCAATAAGTTTTCCCTGTCGCTCAAAGTAAATCGTATTAGACGGAAGCTCCAGCAATATCCTCTTACATTCTTCCATAAAAATGCTTTCTGCATTTTCGTCTGCTTGTACAATTGTTAACTGTGCCCTATCCGTATATTGCATAAAAAATAACCATGCCTTTCCCTTGTCAAATATGCCTTAAAATATACACGTAAAAATACCCTTTTTGAAACAGTGTCTCCTTTATTTCTACCACATATTGTGCAACCGACACTGCCACTACGATCAATGCATTACGGTTTATCTGTCCCGAAAACGATGTAATTCGGACTCCTCCTATCTCTGAAGCCCTTGTATCTGATTCACTAACCAAAACTGCCGATACCGAAATCTGGTGTCGCTGCAGCTCCCGAATGACTTTTTTTCCGGTTTCTCCTGCTCCATAAACATATATTTCCGGATATTTCCTTATTTCATGATACCATTGTCCGCTATATTCCGAACATTTCCATAAGGGTTGCTGACATATGATGCCATGATAATAAAAGAAATCCTGTGCCTCCCCGAAAAAATCATGGAACATACCCGAAATCCTGCACATTTCCCACCATTTATCCGCAAAGGGAATCGCAAAATTTTTCCATGGTTTATCTGCACTGTTATAATGAATGATACAAGGGGCACTCGTTCCTTCCTCCCATTCATCCCCTGAAAATACACTTTTAATTAGTTCCATGTCCCAGTTCAGAAAGTAAACGGCCGGCATGTTATATTTTAGCGGTAAATGTCTTATCATCCCATATGATAATTTATTGATGATATCCTGATCCTGCGCCGGAAAAAACTGGTGTACCAAACTCATAGCCTTTTGTGTGAAATGATTTTTGCGCATACAACGCAAATTGAAAAGCAAAACGCCTGCATTAACATACTGATCCATAGAAGGTATCCCTGTACGTTCACAATATTCTTTTCCATGGTCAGCAAAATTGTGATAGTATGGCGCTTTTACCCCTGCAAGCTCATATCCGTCCAAAGGAGTGCAATATAATTTGGCAATATCCCCACATACAACCATGTCCGTATCTAAATAAAGACATTTATCCTCATCAATCAACTCGGGCAATAATAAACGAAAATATGTAGCCAGTGTTATGTGCTTCAAATGTATTCCCGCCGTTTTTATCTGTTTATCCCTTTGCTCATTTATTTGTAAGAAATGAATACAGGCATGCAAATACTTTTGTGCTATGGATTGCAAAAGCTCCTCGGATTTTGCCGACACGTCCTTATCCGCCATAATATAAAAGTAATAATGATCCTCTGTATTTGAAACTTCCATGATAGAAGTGATAAGAATATATGTCTGCCTCACATAATTTTGGTCTGTCGCCACAGCTACGTTGATTCTCATTTCCGTTCTCTTTTCCCTAATTTATTTTAACGCTATAAACTGTCCCCAATATTGATCATATTCAGCCGGTTTCCACTTACTGTACCCGGAGGTTGGCGTAAAAGTCATTTCACCAAATAAAACTTGTCCGTCAACAGAATATAAATCTACACGCACGTACTTAAATCCTTCTGACAATGTTTCCGCAATCTCCACCATTTCTTCAAAAGTAGACGGTTTCTTCAGTTTTCCTTCTTCATAACGAGCATTGGTATATGTACAAGGCATGGGATTCCATGATAAATCCATAAAAATCTCTGTTGCGGTATGTTGTTCAAAATCCCTGTTTCCCACTAGCTGCACTGCACAGGGCCTGCCTCCGAAACAATGAAATTTATAGTCCGTCAATCCGCCATTGCGCTCCTGTATATACTGCTCCGCCAAAATCTTTCTTGGGATTCCCCGATAATGCAGCTCCAGACTTTTGTATGCAAACTCTGTGTTCATCCAATCTTTTAGCAGCCTGCCAATCTTACATTTATCTATTTTTTTCTTGTCTTCCACGACATAAACATAGGCTGAACCATGATTGCATTTTAGCACAAACTGCTCTGGCAGAATGTCATAATCTACATCCTCGGGTCTGTCCCACACGCCAAGCAATGGAATCAAGTATCGTTCTCCGATTTTATCCTTAATCCATTCCCGCACTTGATATTTGTCTGCCAGTCTTGTTTTCAATGCGGAATTGTCATATAATTTTATCCACTGAATCTTTTCGCTAAATTTAACAGGATGCAGCAAATCCAGTTCCTCATCAAAATGATGCATATACAGCTGCATTAATATTTTGGGATATTCACTTTCCGGGGCACACGCAATATCATCCCAGCTTATACTATATTTTACAATTCTATCCGCACCTACGCCTTGCCGTACCAGCATTTCCGTTATTTCCTCCTGCGCTTTCTGTCCCGCATTTATAACTACCGCATTCGGATACCATGACAACATTTGTACAAGACTTACAACATTTATTCCCTTATAACTCTCGCCGACTTTTTCAGGACTATTGTCCACAAAACATTTGATACACTCCTGTCCGATTCCAAGCTGTAGCAGATCACGTAAAATCTGCTTGCCGGCATTCGTAAATGCATAAATTACAATCTCATCCTCGTCTTTACAGCGCTCCCACACCTCATTACTGGTACTCCACATTTTTACCATCCTCCCGCTATTGTTTCTTATAGATGGTTTTCCCGTCTTTTATTGTCGCTAAGCATGTTCAATATCAGAAAATAAATTCCTTCACCAATTGTTTCCAGGCAGCCCACTGCACATTTTCCTGTATACAAACATAAAATCATGCTTACACTTGATATAGAATATCCTCCAGAGAAATTACTGGACAGTCCACTTTTAAAGATAGTATTTCCCTTATCTCGTCATAAAAAGTGATTGCAGTCACTACAATTGCATCCACTGGTTTCAGTTCATCATCCATTGTCACAATGTCAACATCTGCATACATGGAATCTGCACATTTATCAATTCCATATGCAACCGTTATTCCTTTATCTTTTAATTCATCAACCAATGTTTGTCCTGCATAACTCATACCATAAACGGCAATGTCCTTATACCCGTAATTTTCAAAATACGCCGCAAGATTCTTTCCCTCCTGCTTTACCTTAACCCACTTGTTCATCATCAAAAATAATGCCAGATGCTTGTCAGACATTCCCTTCGTTTTTGTCACCGCATCCCCGATGACCTTTCCCGACACGCCTGCACCGATTGCCACACCTGTCAGCGCCGACATCATTGAAATCATTATTTTCTTCATAAGCAAGACCTTTCCTTCCCATACACATAAATTTTCGTTCATCAATCCACAGTCAATGCAATCCCTCTATGTCCTTTTCCATACAATCCAAAAATGGCTTTATTGTTTTGTTAAAATCATATCTGTTTTTATAGACACGTATCACGTTTTCCTGATAAAATGTATATTTCTCCATAATTTTTGTATATGCATCATCCAGCTGCGAAATATCATCAATCACAACTCCTAAATTATATTTTCTTATCTCATGCGACAGTCCAAAGCAATTCATCGCAATAATCGGTTTCCCAAGACTAAGATACTTGAACATTTTTCCGGATGCCAGACCCATATAACAATTATTCGCGTCGTCCTTCGGCGGATCATACCACACGAACCCCACGGCAAACTGACGAATATAATCAGTGTATTGTTCCGGCAGCAGCTGCTGTTCGATAAAAGCAAGATTCGGATTCGTTTGCTTGAGTTTTGCTATTTGTTTCCAGTAGTACGAGTCTATCCTTCCTGCAAAAGTCACAGGTGTCTTTTTTACAAATTCTAATCTGTAAAGCTGGTCTGAAAGTCCCCACCTTGCAATTCCCCCTGTAAAAACGACACCCTTTCCCACACTGCCATCTATTTTGTCTTTATCAAATACATAAGAATTTGGAATCAGAATTGTTTTGTTATGACAAATATAAAACTTCTTAGAAACTTCTTTCCGTATACTGTCCTGTATTGTGAATGCCTTTATTTTTTTAGTAAATACTATCTCTTTCATCTTATTATATGGGTATGCCATTTTCTCCAACCAGTAGATTCCTCTGTTATTCCGCTTTATTTCCGCTGACACATATGATGTATAAATTTCTAAATTGTAATAATAAAAAGCGGTTTTCTTCATATTCCAAGGCAGTAGAAAAATCCCGTTCACATCTTCGCGAGTCGATGCAATAACTACCTGTGGAGAAATATCCTTTATTTTCTTTCTAATGTCCTTATTCCGCATCCCTGAAATATTTACCACATGATGTACAAAAGGAAATTTTTCTTTTTGCTTCAAATGTCCATTCACAAAAACATAGGTTTCAAATCCCCTGTCTTCCAGCTTTTCCAGCAGTTGATACCGTGCAGGGGAATTTCCAATCCATACATTTTGCAATGACATCAATATTACCTTTTTCATTTATACAAAACGTCTCCTTCGTCTACTCCCGGAAACCTTTTCTTGTCCTGTTCTCCCGCATAAGGTCCCTGTTTTACCTCTATCATCTCAACCTCTTCCAAAACCTGAAACCCATGTCCTCCGGAAACCAGCAGGATAATGTCACCAGCATGTAAATCCCTGCTTTCCAGATAGTCTTCATACTCATCATAAAAATCTACCCTTAAGATACCCTTTTTTATGAATAAAACTTCCTGTGTAAGTACTACATTCCTATGTACCATATTATGCACATGGGCATCTATGACCTTTCCCGCGGGATGGTGCATATAGGCAACCTGCTGTGAAAATTCGTTTGGTGTAATAAAATCCACACCACTGCAGTCATACTCATTCCGAATAATCATCGCAAGAAGCTTGTTCTTTTTCCTTACTTCCTCTACCTGTCCCATAAAATTTCTCTCTTTTCCAATAAAAATATTCATATACGCATTCTACGTTCATACCGCCCGTGCCACGAAATAACTCGTCCACGAATCATAGTCTGTTGCTCCCAGTGTCACACAGTCTAAATTATCAATGAGTTTAAATCCGGTTTCCTCCAAATAGCTTTCAATCTCTGGCCGGAAAAAATACCGCATACTGTGTACTTCATTGATTGTCTTCGCTTCCCCTGTCCGATTATCAATGACAAAAATTTCATAACATACATCCACAACATTTGTCTTGTCATGCATGACAGGTCTGGCTATCCGAATCAGCCGATACGGGTCATCCTGTATCTCCTTTACTCGCAGCGTTGGTCTGTCACTCAGCACACCCGGACCGTACCAGACATCAAACAGAAATATTCCGCCAGTGCTTAACGCCGCTCTTGCCGAGCGCAATGTTTCCAGTAAGTCTTCATTTGTATTCTGGTAACTTATAACATGAAACAGGGAAATCACGGCATCATAATTCATAGAAGTTTTGTACTGCCGTATATCAGCAACGGCAAAATCCATATTTTCCTTTCCCAACGTATTCTTCTTTGCGATATCTATCATCATGTGGCTCATATCAATTCCCATACACTGATAGCCCATACCAGCCAGCTCCACATCATGCTTTCCTGTGCCACAGCCAAAATTTATAATGTGTTTAACCTCTTTGCCATACTTTTTCAACAACAGATCAATCTGCTCTGCCTCCGACTTATAGTCCTTATCCTTATAAAATGCATTATAATAAAATGCATAATCCTGAAACACTTCCATACCGCTGTCCTCTTATCATCCTAACTGTGTCATTACTTTCCGAACCTTACATACAACATGTTCCATCTGCTCCTGTGTCAGGGCTAAGCCACTTGGTATATAGAACCCTTTTCTAGCCAGATACTCCGCATTGGGATAGCTTTCATTTTGAAATAATCCCTGCTTCTGGTACACAGGCTGTTCATGCATACACCAAAAGAAAGTTCTCGCCCCGACCCCTTCCTCTGCCAATAACCGTTGTACCGTTCTATTGTCAGCCGGAATATCTTTATCCAGCAGCAAACCATATACCCAATATATATTCTCTGCATCCTCCGTTCTAACAATTGGCAGCTGCAGTCCTCTTACCCCTTTCAAAGCTTCTGTGTAATATCTTCCCATGTCCCTCTTACGCTTCACAAACGTCTCCAGTCGTTCCAGCTGTGCAATCCCCACTGCCGCCTGCAGATTGGTAAAACGGTAATTGTCACTGATTTCGTCATGTACATATCTGACATCCTTTTTGAAACAAAGGTTACGGAGCATCCTGCAGCGCTCTGCCAGATTTTCGTCATCCGTCACAACCATTCCGCCCTCGCCTGTTGTGATATGCTTGTTTGGATAAAAACTAAACGTGCTGATGTCACCAAAGCTGCCGCAGGGCTTTCCCTTATATGTCTGGCCATGCATCTCCGCGGCATCCTCTATGACTTTCAAATGATACTTTTTTGCAAGAGCAA
The DNA here is from genome assembly GCA_910579275.1 of uncultured Lachnospiraceae bacterium. GTDB lineage: Bacteria > Bacillota > Clostridia > Lachnospirales > Lachnospiraceae > COE1. The sequence continues at coordinate 33,557 of CAJTTO010000002.1, read as the reverse complement.
GGATCTTATCCATATCAACAGGAAGACCGTATAAATGTACAACCATAATCGCTTTTGTTTTTGACGTTATTCTAGCCTCAACCTCTTCCGCGTTCATGTTCCATGTATGCGTGTCACTGTCCACCAATACAGGAATCGCTCCCGCCTTTGTAACTGCCATGGCGCACGAAATAATCGTAAAGGTTGGCATAATCACTTCATCGCCTTCCCCGATTCCCAGTGCCTGGACAGCAACCTCCAGTGCGGCCGTTCCGTTAGACACTGCAACGCCATATTTTCTGTGTACGGATGCGCTCAGTTTTTGTTCAAATTCTTTTACAAACGGTCCTTCTGACGAAATCCAGCCTGTATCAATACACTCACACAAGTATTTTTTTTCATTTCCATTCAGTAAGGGCTCATTTACTGGTATAAAATTCATAATCCCGCCTTTCATCTTTTCATAGCATATTTTTCTCAGCACAAACACTTTCAAACAAATCCGTTAAAATATTTATATGCTTACTCATTAATAATTCCGTTTTTGCTGCCTTCGCTTTTTTCTTATAATAATCCTTATTCTTTTTCAGGTAATCGACGTCCAGATTACTGCTGTTCATCCTGACAATCACATCATACTGTTGTAGATAATCGCACAGTTTCTCCGGAAGTGTGGTTATTATTGGAAGTTCTGCGTCGATATAATCAAAATATCTGTTCGCAACACTATATCTATAGGATCCTTCTGTGCATGTAAAAATTCCCCCTGCCAATACCTCTGCCCCGACAGGATAGTCTGGTATTTGTTCATTTGTCCATACACACAGCCCGTAATCACATGCACTTATCCGGCAAATTAAGTCTCTGTGTTCTACCTTCAAAAAGTATTTAAAGTTTTTGTATTTCCTCTGCAAGTCCGCCAGCTGCCGTTCTTCATCTGCACTTGCAGACCATGCAAACACATTTAATTCACAAGATTCATCCATACTGTCAAGAATATCTATAAACTTTGCCTGACGTGTATATACGGACGAATCCTCACATAGGAAACACCCAATCTGAGCAACAACGCAGCATAATTTCAACCGCCCGTCAGAAGAGCATTCCTTAATCCGGGAAGGAAGTTCATATCCGCCGCAATTATCAAGCAAGTGAATGCTTTCACCTTTAAACCGGTATCCCATCTTTCTTTCCAAATATTCTTTTGAAAAATATCTCCATACAACTGCATCTGCGTTTTCCAGACAAAATTTTTCTTCATTTATAACATTTTCTGAAATATTGATAAAGCTGCCGATAAAGGTTTCATATGGTGCAACCACAACTTTTCCCCATATATCCCTGTAGCGGATAGCCACAGATGCACATTCAAATGAAGCCTCTGTATCAAAAAAATAAAGACAAGGTTTATGCTTAAGGCTCTTAATCATAAACTCCCATACACATTCAAACCGCTCGGCTAAAACGTTCATATTAAGCAGTTCTTTTTCTGCAACATATTTGGCTTTAACCGCATACTGTAACACCTTAATATTGTAGCCCTTTTCCAAAAGCGCCCGTATAATCTTTATATCTCGTGCTGTTTCTTCCTCTATAATGTATGTAATGCTCTTGTCCTGTACTTTCTTATTCTTATATTGTTGGAGTAACTGTTGCAAATTGTTCTTCAGATTTTCTTTATTATTGAAATTCTGTGGATTTCTCCATATATATTCATCTAAGGCAGCATTACAAAATTCATCAAATGAGGAACTCAATAATCTCTCCAGTCTATTATCAGTGGAACCTATAAAATCCAAAAGATACAAAACTTTTTCAGGAGAAATTGTACGCAGCTTATCTCTAATTTCCTCAACGTAAGCCTCACTTACCGCAACCAGTATTATATTGTCCGTATCGGCAAAAGTTTGGGTGTCAAATTCAATGACCGGAATATCATCTATATACGGCAATTGTGTTCCAATAAATGTGACAACAAAATTTTTTATTCTATCCTTCCATCCGATAATGCACAATTTATTGTAAATTTCCGTGGCATATTTCCCAGCCCCATAAATATAAATCTTTTTTTCGCATCCTATTTTGTCACAGAGATTTTTCAATAAAAAATACATATGCTTTCCCCTTATCTTCAATTCTTCATTAGAATTTACTGTTCCCCCGGATTAACAGCCACACCTGCATCTGCCCAATCACACCAATTACATGCATCCATAAAAGATTCAAGTTTTAAATTCAGAAGCAAATCCTTTATATTACGTTTTTCCTGCATATCACAATAATCGTGTACTGAATCAAAAGCCGATATTTGTTTATACCTTATTGCCCTGCCACATAAGTATATTTTTCCTTCTTTGATAATCTGTGGACAGTAGCGTGCCAAACTACATTTTAAATAAATTTTCTCAAGCGTTTCTCTGTCAAGTTGCCTGTTGTATATGTCCTTGTCAACCGATCTCCATGAAACCTGTTCTTCCATAAATCGTATATCTACTTCGTGTTCTGTATAAATTTTTCTACTGATATCCGTTTTTTCAGGCATATTATAGTTGCTCATATGCACCATAATCTTTTTATTTTTCAATAGCTGAAACAATTCTTCATCCTCCGGATATCGTATCCCATTCGTTACAAGATCTATTCGTTCGACTTTATCTATGGATAACAGTCTTTTTAATATTTGCTTTATTCCAGGATGGAACAGCACCTCCCCGCTTACCAAAGTGACACAAAAAACCAAATCGGCAGCCTCAAAAAATGTATCAATGTCTCTAAGTACAATTTCAGTGGGTACATGTTGATGTTTTTTTAATCGCGGTATGTAATCACCGCAATTCCTACAATTCAAATTACAAACTGTGGTTATCTCAAATCCGATAATATTATTTACATATTTTCCGGCACTTATTAACCCTATCAGACGCTCATACTCCTCCTTGTCGGAAAGCTCCCTGTTTTTCTGATAATATGACTGTCTTATCAGTTCCATATACGGAATAATGATGCGCTCTGCTATGAGACCCCTGTTTTTCTTTTCATAATGGCACAAGTCCGAATAAAACCCATACTGTTCTAAGTTATTGTTCATATTTAGAATTTGTCGTTTTATTTCATCTTCATAAAGCCGAGTGGTAATAAGTACAATATACCGCTCCTGCTCAATCTTGTTCAAAATATCCGGTGAATATACTTTTATCTCTTTTCCTTCTAAATCAAAAGAACCTTTTTTTACTTTCTCACCGTCATTATCAACCGCATATTCTACAAAGTTTATAATATTATCAAATGCATACGGATAATTGGTACTATCATCAATATAATATGGTGAATCCCAGTTATCGCATACAATACTTAAAAAAGTGTTCATTTGTTTCATACAATCCTGAACACCTTTGCCGATGCCAAATAATATTATCTTTTTATGATTTTGAACTAGATTTTCATACAATTCCTGTATGTTTGTTTTTTTATTTAAAATACCCCCCCCCCGGTTTATTGTGAGGTTGTTGTACGTTTTCTGTTTCATTACACACTAATATTCCCTCTCCCTGCTACTGCATCATGTATTACTTTCCCATAGTCGACATATAGTTTATTTTCTGCTTTATGTTCAGTTTCATTTACTTTTAATAAAAGTGCTTCTATCGTTGCCACACCATTTTCCCGCATATTTTTCCAAACCTTAAACCGGTTTTCCTGCACAAACTGTTTCATAATTTTTGCACTGTCTGGTTCTTTCAGTGAAAAATGCAAATTCTCATCTGTTCCGTCTTCCCTCAAAAAATGCCATTCCCCGTCATACATATTTACAAAATATATCCCATCCTGCGTTTCTTCACAAAATACCAGCATCATACTGTTGCGAGGATAATTTGCCTGTATCTTAATAATATTAAAATTATTCTTGTCAATTCGAAATATTTCATTTGAAATATATGAAAATACCCAAATATAATTTTTTGTCTGGCATAGCTTCCTATCATAAAAATGGACATCAAACTTTAGTTCAATTTCCCTGCAGTCCTCATTTCCATACTCCCATCTTACAATGTTGCCATTATCACATATTTTCAAATAGTATGCATTTCCTATCTTGCAGATACCATTATACTTATTCTTATCGTTTCCTACTTCTATTACTTTAATACTGTCATTTTTCATGTCCAGCATAAGAACCTTGTTTGATGAAATGCATGTGATGTAGATGATATTATTTTCTGCCACCATCTCAGTGCCGAAACAGGGTTTTCCAGGTTCAATATTTGATATGAAAGCCTCGTCCGGAAATTTATTAATCTTCTCAACCTGACGGCTTGTCAAATTTACCTTGATAATCCCATGATACTCATGACCAATAAGATAAAGCCAGTCCCCATACATTTCGAAACACTGAAATTTACACTTTTCCTGATACTCAGATAATTCTTCCTCATCCAAAATATCAATTCGATCAAATTCTCCATACTCCATATCATACAAATACACTGCATCCGCGTAAGCAGGCAAAAATAAAAGGTTTTCTTTCCAAAGTCCTACTTTCCGAAATGCCCAGCTTTTTGCTATAGATTCACAGGGAAAAGTTGCTATACGTTTCACTTTCCTATTTATGGTATCAAACTTATATATTCCATTGTAATTTCCAGCTGCAAACCATATATCTGTTCCCTTTTTCACATAATCCTCAAACCATAAATCTCCGTACATTGCTATCTCTTTCCTTTTTATGTTCGCTAAACCACTAAATAAAATTAATATGCTGCGGCACACTTCCCTGTACTTCCGGAATAACATTTGAAGAATATATATCCCAAAGCACCTCGTTCGTCTTATGCTGAAGACATAATGTTCCACATTCGGTATTCGGATCAAATCCATCTGAGGCAATCATATCCATAACTTCCCAATACCGGTCACTATAAAACAAGTCTTTAAATCTGGTCTCTTTTATATTTCCAATGTGATATTTCTTGTACTTTTCATTGAAAAACATACCGCAAGGCGCCACCAGACCCGTACCGGACATCTGCAAAATAAATGGTGCCCCAAAACATTTACAGTACTTTTTCTGTCCATGACTCATTATCTTGGACCATTTAACACTCACCTGATATGAATCTGTTGCGTATGTCTCTGCCTTCTTCAGCAAATCAACCAAGTCCGCGTCCTCATACTTTTCATAATCTACGCCAAGCGTACTGTCTTCGTCATCACTGCAATGTTTTATTACCAGATAATCCACACCCAATTCCATACCCAATTTTGTCAGCGGTATTATCTGGTCTTTAAACTCTGGCATTAACACCATCTGTAAACCAATGGTCACTTTATGTTTATGTTTTTCCTTTAATTCCACTGCCGTTTTTATTGAATTCACTACTTTGTGAAAACATTTTTCTTCACATCCATGAATAAATGCGTACCTGTCAGCTTCACCGGCTGATATATTAAACCTAAGATATGTCAGGCACGGCAGAATTTCTTCTAATTCACTGTCTTTCAGTAAATACCCGTTTGTTCCTAATGCCATATCCATTCCCAGTGATTTCCCATGCAATATTGCATCCTTGAGACAAGGATTGCATGTACTCTCACCGTCACTGACAAAACTTACTGCCTTTACACCTATTTCTGCCGCATCATCCAAAAAGTGAAAAACAGTCTCCCTGTCCAAATTCTCCGACTGATTAATGCATTGCATTTTACCATAGCAATATACGCACCGATAGCTGCACCTTGTTGTCAGAGCACAATCAATTGTAATAGGTGCAATCCGCTCTCCTCGTTTCCATTGCTCGATTCTGTCTCTATGCCACAGCACCTTACTGGCATCCAATATAATCCGATTCTCCATTATATCTTTCCTCTTACTTGTTTTCTATAAACTTCTTTACGTTTTCATATATCGCACGGCTGTCCAGTTTATTTGCTTTCCTGACATTTCCAATGTTCCCATAGTCCTTTGCGAATACATCTTCCAGACCGATCTTTAATACGGGAACATGAACCTGTTCTTCAACAAGCGCTTCTGCCAGAGCACTGTAAAGACCACTTATGACATTATGTTCCTCAACAACAACAATTTTTTTTGTCTTCGAAGCCAATTCGGCAATTGCTTTTGTCTTCATAGGTTTCAAAGTATGTACACTGACAATCCGCGCTTCTACGCCATCATTTTTCAGCATTTCATGTACCTTCATTACTTCATTCAGAATCACTCCTGACGTAAAAATGGTCAAAGCCTTTCCATCACGCACCACAGCAGGCTTTCCTATATCAAAAGCAGGATTACCAACATAATGCTCTTCCTTGTTGTTTCCAAGCCTGATATACACGGGTCCCTTTATTCTGTATGCTTCCTGCATGATCCATGAAAGTTCTTTTCCGGTCGCAGGTGAAAACACTGTCAAATTTGGAAGTCCCCTCAACAGACCAATATCCTCTGTGGTATGATGCGTTGGTCCTAGCGTGCTGTACGTCATTCCGGTTCCGATGCCCACAATTTTGACATTCTGGTTCTGAAAACATACATCATCACGTATAAATTCATAAGCGCGATAAGCAAGAAACGCACTTATCGTATATATAAATGGTATCTTTCCGCAGCTTGCCATTCCTGCCGCCGCTGCAACCATATTCCCTTCTGAGATTCCAAAGTTAAAGTACCTTTCCGGAAAATCTCTCCGGAAATCATCATAAACTATCATTCCATTATCAGCTACCATTGAAACTACGTCATTATCTTTCGCTGCCAAGTCGTACAGTGTATTTAAGTATGTATCCCGCATTCTTTCAATTCCTTATCTGAAATCTGTAATTCTTTTTTCACAATCTGTAGTTCCTCCTCGTTTGGCATCCTGTAATGCCATATCGGAACTTCCTCCATAAAGGAAACACCCTTTCCTTTTATGGTATTTGCAATAACAAGCCTAGGCACATTATTTATCATCGGTCTGCACACTGCATTTTTTATTTGTTCTGTGTCATGTCCGTCTGCTTCCAAAACCTCAAACCCGAACGACTTCCATTTTTCCTTCCACGAACCAATTCCCATAATCTCCTTTACAGATCCCATTGCCTGAAGTTTATTGTTATCCATAATGACAATAAGATTATCCAGCTTAAAATTCACTGCAGACATTACAGCTTCCCATACAGAACCTTCCTGACATTCTCCATCGCCTATAATCACATATACCTTACTATGATAATTGTTAAGTTTATATGCCATGGCGATTCCTATCGCGTAAGGCAGTCCATGTCCCAGCGAGCCAGTGGAAGCTTCTATGCCGATTGCCGCGCCCAGCTTAGGTTCTCCACCCAAATGTGAACTTTGCTGACAGAAACTACTTAGTTCGTCATTCGTAATAAATCCAACCTTATTTAAGATTACATACTGTGCAAGACAGGCATGACCTTTGCTTAAAATCACTCTATCTCTGTTCTTTTCTTCCCGCCTAATTAAATCTACATCCAATATATTTTTGCAATACAAAGTATACAGTATATCTATTACCGAAAATGATGATGATAAATGGGCAGCTCCGGCTCTATATGCAGTCAAAAATATTCTCTTTTTTAATTCCAATATTTCTTTCTTATCATCCAAAGATTTCACCTCAAAACGTAGTCACATTATTTGTTTCACCTTAATTAGCAAACGTTATTTACACGGAATTGCATATAGAATCGTTTCTCCATAAATCATCGCATGCTGACGAATATAGTATTTATATTTATCCCCAACATTGTTTAATATGAATTGCATAATGCGGTAATAATCCTCAACATAGTGATAAATGGAAATTGCGAGAAGAGGCGTATCTCTCTTTATCGTTTGCACTCCTCCGAGAAGTGCTTCCATCTCAGCCCCTTCTATATCCATTTTAATCATGTCAACCTTTATATTCTTAAAATATTCATCAATAGTAAGCATTCTGCAAATTTCACTGCTGCTTACATCAGCTCTTTCTACTACCTTTGAACCAGTCCCTTGATTTATTACCTGTAATTCCTTTTGTTCACTCCATAGACCGTAATTTTCGCATACAAATTCCAGACCCTCGGGGAGCTCATTTCCCTCAAGATTACTTTTGAGGTGCTCATAGTTATTCTTTTCTACCTCAAAACAATACCACTTTCCAACAGATAAGCCAGAGCTCATAATAGCTCTCAACAATTCTCCTGTATATGCACCTGCGTCTACCAGTGTAAATCTCCTATCCTGAAAATAATCCACTACCTCTTTAATAAAATAACTTTCGTCTATCGTGCAAACATCAACAAGTTTTTGCACGTCTTCTGTTATAAAGTATTGGTATATCGCATCATAAACATTCTGGGATTCCATATCTGCCAGATATTTTTTTAGTTCATCTGTATTTTTTTTATAACAATCTAATTTTTCGCCTTCGCAGTGTTTCTCTATCACAAACTCCTGTTGATCCAAAATGTCTGTATACCACTCATACATTTCCCACACGACTACATTACCAAGTAAAGAGAGCCTATCATAAATTGCCTTTCCGTAAATGGAAGTCAATATTACATTGACACATTCTTTGTTGGCAGTTATCTCTGCAAATTTCTCATATGACATAACATTGTAAGAAAGTATACTCATATCTTGCTTCAATGTATCGTCATCTATCAAAGCATCAATTTTAACTCCAGCCTCACGTAAAGCCTTGATACAAATTTTTGCAGTATACCCTGCACCATACAAATAAAATGATTTATCTCTGACTTGGTTCAAAACGTTATCTTTTTCTAATTTTTTCATGTCTTCCTCTATAATAAATGAACCTTTTACGTTGTTCCCATTTTCCCCTGTCTGCTTCCTGCAGTCAGAAATATTTTCTTAATATTTCGTTTTTCTCCACTTTTTTACTCCTGTCAGATTTTCCTTCCCTTATGCCACCATTGTCGGTCACAAAAAAAGATGCAAAATATCCATTGTCTTGACAATTTCATATTTTACATCAGTCCTAATCCTGCATATTCAATTCCGGTTTTATATAGTTAATAGTTCAAACCCACTGTTATAATCATCGCTGTCCTTGCAAAAATACACCTGTTGGTTATAAGGATTTGTTATCATGATAATCTGCTTTAAAATATCCATCCCCAAAACCGTATCCGTAACCCGCCTATCAAATGTTACCCATATGTCCTGTTCCCCCATATTTATGTTTCCAATAGTGAATTGTTTCAAACGATATTTATACAGTCTTACTGAATCCCCTTCTATCACTCCCCTAATAATTTTCGTATCACAGCCATAACAATCTTCTTCCTTCATAGTATCATCTATCAGGCTATAATTTGCACAGCTGTATTGTGCACCTGTATCAATGATGAACCTGACTACTTTTGTATTTTCCGCCATTCTGATACATCTCACAATGTAACGGTTATTCTTTAACTTCGTACTGTACACCTACCGCACCCCCATCATTGTAACTTCCGCCAATAACACAACATTTGCCAACCTTGGCAAGTCTGTCGCTTTCCTTGACAAGTTCTTCAAAGGAATCCTTATCCGTACTGACACAGTACAGATAACCATTATTGTCTGCAACCCTATCGTAACTGTCTATTATACACAAATATTTGCAGTCCTTATACAGTTCTTCAATCTCATCATCCGTTTTCAAAACCTTCTCATCCAATATCTTCAGCATAATGTTTACCTCCTCTGTTTTTCAAATATAGTATACTATGTAAACATTATATCATCATAATATTTCCCCTGTCAAGTTTTTTCGAAAATATGTTCGTTCATCTTAATGATGTAAAATATGAAATTGTCAAGGTTCATCTTTTATTTACTGGTTTTATATAAAGTTCACATGCTCCCCCGGATTTTTCAGCTGTTCGAGATATCTGTTCATCTCGTCCAGACGACACAGCTCCCTGCAGTTCTTCTCCAAATCCATATTCATGAAATAATCGACAATTTCCTGCCTGTGTCTTCCCTCCCATATTTCCACGAAGGAATTTTCATTGATATTTCCGTATTTCAATTCTTCCCTGCCCATAAATACAATACACGGCCACAGGTTGCCTTTCGCATCCATGTAAACCATAAATGGCAGCGCCCAGCAATGCTTATAGCACCTCCCGCAGTCTAATTTCTGCATGGAGTGCGTCCTGAAATATACCCTGTAATCATCTGTCTGTAATTCCGTGACCGCTTTTTCCAGCGCCATCATTTCCCTGTAGTCAACCTGCAGGATGTGCCGGCTCTGCGGGTGCTGGGAGAATGGCTTGATTGTGAAGTAATCAACCCCGATAGCACGAAGCTCCTTTCCCATCTGCACAATCTCGTCCTTATTGTCCGGCAGAAGGAGAAGCTGCACTCCTAAAGTTGTATGTAACCGTTGTTCCCGTTTTACTCTGACTGCTTCCTGCATATTTGCCAAAACCTTTGACAAATCTCCCGGTTTTCCCTGCTGTATTTTGTCATAGACCGCATCCGTGATGCCTGCCACGCTGAACCGCACCCATGTCAGGGACTTCAGGCACTCCTTTGAAACCTCGGGTGTCAGAAGAACCCCGTTTGTCGACATTGCTGCATCAATCTCGAAATGCTTTGTCCTGTTGATGATATCCGGAGCGTCCCTGTGTAAAAGGGGTTCTCCCTCTCCGGCATAGATGATGCTTTTCACGCCCCTTGGCGCTATTTCCTGCAGGTTTTTCATAAGGATTCCTGTGTCCATCCTGTCAGGCTGATATCCTGTATAGTCTACCGCACAGAAGATACAGCGATGGTTACAGGCATTTGTCAGTCCGATCTCCATCTCTATCGGATAAATGTTCTCACCCTTCAGCCAGCGCGACACTGTTTCGGGATGGTATATTAACTTGTGTGAGTCCATTCTGATGTTTTCTGCCATCTGTATCTTTTCCTTTCCATAACCTATGCCATATCTACACATCCACTCAACCATCATTCAAAGTTATATATTCAGCAGTGTACCGGCGTACTTAAGTACATTTACCTTCTCCACTGCTTCCTTGTTTCCTACAATGTTCGCACCGAGCGCCCCTGCGATATTTCCCATAAAAGTACCAAGCTCTGTCGGCGCTCCTGCCGCCGCGTACAGTCCGGCTATGGAATAAAAAGCATCACCGGCACCGATTGTGTCCTTTACGGTAAGCGTAAATGCAGGGCACTCACGTATATCCTGTCCGTCAATGCCGTATGCCCCTTCGGCACCCCGTGTAAGCCATCCGTTCGCGCTCAGGTGTCTGCCCAGCTTTTCAAGCGCGGCATGCTCGTCTGCCATATCTGCGGGATATGCAAGCTTCAATTCCTTCTGATCCAGCGTGAACACATCTGCTCTCGTGTATTTTGTGATAATGTTCAGCCCGTAATTCGTCGAGTTCGTCTGGCAGTTCAGCACCAGATATTTTGCCTTGTCCTGTATCAGGTTCTTTACTCTGTCCTCTATCAGTCCGTGGCCAAAATCACACAGGAACACGACATCAAAATCATCTATTTTCTCCGCAAGTCCTCTATAAAATTCCTCACGTGCTTCATGCTCATACACTGTAGGATTCGGAATATTGTTGACAGAAAAAATCTTTCTATACTCCTCTCTCTTCGCATTCCTTGTGAGATAGCGGTGCTTGACAATTGTGGGGTATTCTGTGCTGTAAGTAAACTTCAGGCGCATCTTGTCGGCAAGCCCGTCAAAAAGTTTCAGACGCATCTCCTCTTCGTCCCCTACAATGGACATCAGCGTCACATTTTCTGTAAAACTTCCAATATGCCTTGCGACTGCAGCCGCCCCGCCGAGATATTCCTCCGAATAATTCATTCTTGACGAGTACCCCGTGTCCTTACTCATCAGCCCCTGCACTTCGCAGTATGTATATTTGTCAATGATGACGTCGCCTACAACGAGCACCTTAAGCCTTTCCGCCTTCTGGGTATACTTTTTAATATCTGTCATGGAATATCTTGTAATGAATTTTTCCATATATCTGACCACGTCATCAGGGAGTGCCGCCAGCGCCGTGTTTATCAGCTTTGTGGAGCTAAAAACCTGCCCCGTGGTGTATGCCACCCTTCCGCCGTGCTGTTCCACCAGTTCCCTCTCGGCAGTTATCTTTCCTGTGACATCCTCGCTTTCTTTTGCGTACTCCTCACCCTTTATGTACAAGTCAGGCTCCACACTCTCCACAATGTCATCCACTGTGTAGCCTTCCGAAAGCATGACGTAGTCGACACACTCCAACGCCTCCAGAAACTTCAGACGCATCTCATCATTAAAATATGGTCTCCCAGGACCTTTCCGCACAAACGCTGCCGCAGTGATGGATACCACAAGGACATCCGCCATCTGTTTCGCCTGTTGCAGATGTATGATATGCCCCGGATGCACCAAGTCAAACACACCATGGCATAACGCTATGGTCTTTCCTTCTTCTTTCAGTTTTGGCCTGATTTCTTCCCTGAATGTAATTTTATCCGCAATCTTTTCCATGATTTAAACCAGTTCCTTTGTTTTTTTCCGAAATACGCTGTCTGTCCCCTCAAACCGGCACGGTTAAGTTTCACACAAACCAATCCACGCTACTTTCCCAGATATTTAAACCAGTCCTGTGTCGCCTCACCGATGCTGTCCGGTGTCCAGACAGGAGCTTCCCGCCAATAATCTATATTGTCGAGGACTTTTTGTACACCCTCTGCAAAAGAAACTTTTGCCTTCCAGCCCAGTGCGTTCTCAATTTTTGTAGTGTCTGCGAACGTACAGTCCGGCTCTCCTGGTCTTTTGGGGATATGCGTCACTTCCCCGCCAAGCAGCTCACACAGCCTGTTCACTGAATAAGTACCGCCGCTTCCCACATTAAAGGTATCCTGTACCACATCCGACACTGCCGCTGTATAAAATGCATCCGCAATGTCCGTCACATAGGTAAAGTCCCTCGTCTGGTTCCCATCCCCCACGACAGTGAACGGTTTCCCGGCAAGTTTCTGTGCAAGGAACACCCCAAACACTGCACCGTAGGTTCCTGAAGTCCTTGACCTTGTGCCGTACACATTAAAAAGCCGAAGTGTCACTACCGGAAGCCCATAAACCTGTCCCCAGTGAAGTACAGTTTCCTCACCAAGCCGCTTTGTCAGCGCATATGGATACTGTGGTCTAATCTGCGCCGTCTCCTTGGTCGGATATTCGTCCGGTATGCCGTAGCAGGATGAGGACGCAGCATATACAAGTTTCTTTATTCCGGCATTTTTAGCGCACTCTACGACATTGAAGGTTCCAAGTACATTGGATGAATAATAGTCGTAAGGCCGCTGTATCGACGGCACGATGTCTGCAAGCGCCGCAAAATGAAAAATATAGTCGACACCCTGAAATACAGGTTCTATCTGCTCTTTGTTCCTGATATCCATATGATGAATTGTCAGATTTTTATTACCGTCCTGATGTGCGAGGTTTTCCGGTCTTCCTGTCGTCCAGTTGTCTACCACCCTTACCTCGTGTCCCTCCGCCAGCAGCCTGTCCACCATGTGCGAACCGATAAACCCGCAGCCGCCTGTCACTAATGAAACCATTCTTATCCCTCCATGTGCACTTCTGTGCGCTTACAAATCAGTGTTTGAAAGCATTGTCCCGACGCGCCAGACCGCATCAGAATCGCACGCCGTCCCTTTCCATAATCACATCCACCACCTGCTGTAACATTAAATTGTGGATTGACTCCACAATACCGTATTTCTCACACGGCACATAGACATTGATGTCACCGAGCTGCCTTGCCTTGTTATCCGGCAGAAAACCAGTAAAGGTAATGACGGAAGCCTTTTTTTCCTTTGTCACATTTATCGCGTTGATAATGTTCCGTGAATTTCCGGAGCTGCTGACAGCCACCAGAAGGTCTCCCTCCCGTCCCAGAAATTCCAACGGTCTCGAAAAAATGTATTCGTAGCCGTAATCATTTCCCATGCATGTTGTCACAGCATTATCATACAGACTATAGGTCTTCATGCCGCCATTTTTCATGAAGTCAGCCGTCATGTGGCTTGCGATCGCCGAACTGCCCCCATTTCCTATGAAAAAAATCTGTGCGCCTGCCCTTTTGTGTCTGGTAAAACATTCGACCAGTGCATGTATGCCAGCTTCGTAATCAAGTTCCCTGCCATTTTCTACAATAATTTTAGTCTGTTCCAGTGTATCAATCAGTTCATTTATATATTGGTTATTCATGTCATCATCCCACTAAAATATTCACGTTCTGTATCATAACCGGCTTTCCTGTCTGCTGGTACACCTGTACCACTGAGCTACCATCCCCATAGTACGCATCGCTAAGCACCACAGCCCTGTCCATATCGGCTGAGTCATCAAATATGCCCCAGCCCTCCGCAATATACTGTTCCTTTATCGCCGTATATTTCTGAAAAATCTCCGGACGCATGGATTGCATCGTACTTTCTATCAGAGGATGCGGACGCCACAGTAAAACAGCTTCCTTCTCATTTTCCTTAAAAACCTTGAGCACATTCTCTATCTTGTTCACCCATTTTTCATCGTGCTCAAGCAGTGATGCGATACCGGTATTGTAAAGAATTATTTTCTTCCTGCCTCCGTCGGGCTTTTCAATCACATTTCTCCACTCCTGCGGAATGTCCAAATCGTCTTTTTGGATTGCGCGCACCTTATCGTACTTCGGCGACCCAAGCCCCAGAAACTTCTGTTCCAGATATGTCCTGTCCAGATGCTTTCCCTGTAGTCCGTGCGCTTTTGCGGTCTTCAGGTATTCACTGACATATACCCGTTTCATGTCCTCCGACTGTACTATCACTTTATCTGCATTGATGATGCCCGGCATAAAACAGAAATGTTTGATGTTCTCCACCATCTGTTTATTATCCGGTTCTATATCATTTAAGACAAAATACGGGATATACACCAGCATATCCGTATATTTTTTCAGATTGCCGGAAAAAAATTTCGGGTGCACACTTGTGACCAGATTCCAATTATCATATGCATTATGTATGTAAATGACATCCGGATGATGTGCCTCAAAATCAAACGCATCATACCTCGTGACAGGCACATAAGACGGATACAGGTCAGCCTCATAATGTTCTGCGCGGAAACTTCCGTCCGGATTTTTGTCATAATAAGGAATCGGAATTACATAAGCCTCACAGTTCTCATCTTCCTGCGCCGCCCTCCATACACTTTCCATCGAATCCCACATTGATGCATTGTATGGCAGAAACACGACTTCCTTTTTGTCTGCCGGCATGTCATATGTAAAAGCATTCTGCAGCTGGATAAGCTGTTTCCTGATTTTCTTGGACAGCTTCCTGCACTGGCTTTCATCCTGAATATTTGTGCTGATCTGGTAAATATTCTCACAGTAATCTTCCAGAATACTTACCATGGGGCGGTAATCCATGTCCAGCGTCTCAAGATAACTGCCTAGGTCAGCGGCAGTTTCCTGACATTTTGCAAGTGCTTCTTCCACTTCAAAAAGGACAGTCGAAGACGCTGTCCTGCTGATAAGATCATTCACTTGTAATAACTCCGATACTGTCTGGAGCAGGTCTTTCTTTTTGTACTTCTTCAAGCTGTCCACCATCCCCGGCGAGCGCATGTCTGAAAAACGCCCTCGTACTTTATTACAATTTTGCTATAAATAGTCTACAACAATCACCATTAATTTGCAATATATTTTTCTTTTTTCAGTTTTTCCAATTCCTTGCTATTCTGTATCGGTTCGCACGCATTTAATGACTCCCAAGAAAGCGCAAGCACATCAATCATGCCCGCAAATTTGTTAAAGGATGTCCGTTTTCAATGCATTTTTCCACACAGACCTATCTATTCAGACAGATCTCCCGAGTAGAACATTTCGGGTAAAATCTGCCAAGTCCATGCAGATATGGTCCGGCGTTACTTGTTGTTCCAACCGCGCTGTCCCATATCCGGACTCCAGCAGAACTGTGGTAAGCCCGGCGTTCTGCCCCAGCTGTATGTCGCTTGCCCTGTCGCCAACCATGTACGAATTATCAATCCCTGTCCTATCAATATTAAAATCCCTGCATGCCTGCCATATCATTCCGACTGCGGGTTTTCTGCACCGGCACTTATTTGCATACGCTCTGACAATCCCATTTTCATGGTGTGGACAGTAATAGACTGCATCAACACCCGTTTTCTCCATCAGGTATCTGTTCATTCCCTGCAGCTGTTCTTCCGTAAAATATCCTCGCGCCACCCCGCTCTGGTTCGTCACCACAATCGCAAGGTACCCTTTTTCATGTATTGCACGGACGCACTCCCTCGCATACGGAAATAATTCAAGTTCTTCCACACTCCGCACATAACTTTTCTCAACAGAAAGCACTCCATCCCTGTCGAGAAACACGGCCGGCTTACTTCTATGCCCCATTCTTCTCCCATGCCTTTCCTATTGTTTTGAATTCATGTTCTTTACAATGCTGTCGTGCCGCACCATATAATGCCTTTGCGGATTACAGGAGCCAAAAAAGCAGCTCTAAAACGGCATAAATAACAGGCTGATGCACCATATAGATTCCGAACGAATGCTTTCCGAGCCACTCTGCCGGACGCAAGATGCCATTCTCCAAAAAAGCCATGGCTTTTTTTCCATCGGAAAGGCGAAACAGATAATACCCAGCCGTAAACAAAAACATCCATGGAATCAGCGAAAAGTAATCCGTCGAGTAAAATCCCTCCTGTGGAAACCCCAGAAAGGCAGTGACAATATTCCGATACAGTCCCGCCGGCAGTCGGTACAGCTTCCACTTTTCAAAGCCGAGAAAGCCCTCATTGACGTTGCGTGTCAGCAGGAAAAACACGGCGCTCACTGCCAAGCCCACGGATGCCGGAAGCTTCCTGAGCCATCTGTCGAGCAGACACATGAGCAGCATACAGGAACCCGTCAGCGTGAGCACCCCAAACACTACCCGATTCAAGGGCATGACTGCAAGTGTTGCCAGAGTGATAGCCGCACCGCCGAGAAACACTGTGATGCCGCGTTTCAGCGCATGACGCCCCAGTGACCAGCAAAAGCCAGACAAAAGTATGAATGTCCAGCAGATTCCCTGCTGCCATATATACGCTCCCCGTGACTTGTACCAATCCCAGTTCACATGATATATGTATACCAAATCCCAAACCATATGGTAAGCAATCATATTCAGCAGTGCAATTCCCCTGATTCCGTCCAGTTTCTCGTACCGCTTTTTATTCCCGTTCTTTTTCTCCATAGTCTCCAATCCATCTGCCGGAAAGCAGTTTTCAGACACGCTCTAGGCAAATATCCTTCAGCATACCGTAAATCGCCGGAGCGTCCACCATGATTCCGACCTCCGCATCGCCGTCCTTGTCGAGCGTAATCTCCACGCTGTGCCTTGTCCACTCTTCCGCAGACGGAAACAGCGTTTGTCTGACTTCTGTTCCATCCTCTGAACGCGCATAAATCCATACTTTCACGCCGGTTGTATTATCCCCTTTGTATGACAGCGAAAAGGCATACGTTCCTGCCAAAAGCCGCGCGGCATTCTGGCACAGCGCCATCTTAAAATTGCTCTCTCCCTTGAAATAAAAATAGTTTGACGCGTCAAACGGAAATACTTCCGCAGTCTCCTGCCGGATTTCCCATGCAAAACTGTCATCATCTGATTCACCGCTTATTTTCCAGTATTCCGGTACGCCGGCATTCACATTCTCAAAATCCGCATTCCTGAGCAGATTCCGTTTCTCTTTTTCCTCCACAAGACAAATGGGCAGATTAACGCGCTGCCCGCATTGTGAAAGCGTACCTTTTATGACAATTGTGTCATTTTTAACCAGCCTTGACTTGTCATATTCCCATGCGACTTCTTCCCGCTCTATCCTTCCGTCATATTTCAATACTTTCACTGTTCTGGGAAGGTACTCGGACGGGGCATCATCCAGCGTCACTGTAATCATCGGCGGTTCATATATTTTCGCAATCCGGTTGACATCGGCATGCTCCGGCGAGAAACCAAATGCCTTGATTCCCAGTGTCGGTCTGCCGTCGGCATCCACGACGCCCATACAGCTTCCCCAGCTGTCATCCATCTCATCATCCGGTCTTGAGAACGGTTCCCAGTAAAAGACACCAATCCCCAGTCCGTCACTGACATGCGCCGCAATGCTCATAATCAGTTCCAGCACTTCCTTCTGCGCAGCGCCCCCTGCCGGAAAACCGGATATCTTTTCCTGTGCCTCTCCAAACAGCTCGCCCCTGCTTCTGCGGTAAGCATGTGCTACCTCCGCAATAATCATCGGCTTGTGATAACGCCTTGCAAGCTCCTCCATCGTATTTTTGAGGTCATTGAACGTCCCATGCCAGAACGGATAGTAAGATAGCCCAATGATATCAAAATCGGTCACGCCATGCGCAAGGGCATTGTCAAACCATTCCTTGAAATAATAATATCGTCCGCCCTGATCCAAGTGCAGCATCACCTTGGTATCGCGTGCTCCCTGTGTATCCCGCACCGCGCGGATTCCGGCATTGATAAGCCGTGCAAGCCCCTCCCAGTTATCCGTCCTGCCATCCGGCCACATCATTCCGCAGCGGATTTCATTTCCGACCTGAACCATCTCCGGATAAACATTGTCTGCGTCCAGCGCCTCCAAAACCGCTTTCGTATAATCATAAACCGCCTGCGCAAGGGCATCACCATGCAGCTCTTTCCAAGCCTCCGGCTTTATCTGTTTGCCGGGATCCGCCCACCAGTCCGAATAATGAAAGTCAAGCAGCAGACCCATTCCACGCTTTTTGATTTCGGCTGCCATCCTTCTGGTATACGCCAAGCTACAGTACCCGCCCGACTCCCCGACACACTCCGGATTATTCCAAATCCGCAGCCGTCCATAGTCAAATCCCTGCTCCTTTGCAAAGTCAATCACATTGACCTCATTTCCGTCAAAATCATAATAGCGGTGCCCCTTGTCCATCATTTCCGGATATGAGGATATATCCATTCCCTTTATAAACATATGACTCCTCCTTTATTTCATCCATCCTTTTCTCTTTTTAAAATACCGCAGACACAACATCTGCGGTATTACAAAAAAATTATTTACTTCTTCTTCACTTTTTTGGTCTTGCTGATGTCGTACTTCATCTCATATGCTTCATAAAGCTCCCTGTACATGACATTGTTCATCTCACGGATGCTCTTTTGGTATTCGTGCGTATCGAAATCCGCTGCTTCCGATTCCAGAAGCGCCACCGCGACATTGGAGCAATGCGCCCCGATTCGTTCAAAATCGGTGAGGATATTGTTGAATGCAAACCCCTGCTTCAGTTCACACTTTCCGTTTCTAAGCCGCGTAATATGTCTTGACTTCAGCTCGTTGCAAAGCATGTTAATCAGCTCTCTTAAAGGCTCCACTTGAATGGCCCTGTCCACATCATCTTCGGAAAAGGCATCCACCGTAATCTCCAGAATCTCCTTCACAGCTCCGCCCAGTACGGACAGCTCATAGGTCGCCTCATCCGAGAACGATATCTTTTTTTCAAAAAGTTCATTTGCCGACTTTGACAAATTCACTGCATGGTCGCCAAGACGCTCGAAGTCGCTGATCGTATGCAGAAAAATGGACACCTGCTTGGACTGGCTCTCCGTCATGTCATGCCCTGTCAGCTGCATAAGGTACGTGCCAAGCTTATCCTCATACTTGTCAATCAGATTTTCCTTCTCCTGCACCTTATGATAGCGTTCTTCCGAATAACTTTCAAAAAGTCCCATCGCACGCACAATGTTTTTTCTGGCCTTACGCGCCATGCCGTTCATGGCTGTATGGCTCTGGCCAATGGCAAGTGCAGGGTAGCGCAAAAAGCGCTCCTCAAGCAAATCGAAGTCCGCCTGCTCCTCCCTGTCCTCCTGCGTGTCCTTCACAAGCCGGAACACAAGCTTCTCGATCCACTTGATAAACGGGAACAGAATTACGACTGTTGCCAGTCGGAAAACGGAGTTCAATATCGCTATCGCTATCGGACTCATCGTCATTTCCATAAAGTCAAACCGGACAATGGCATTGACCGCGTAAAAAACGACTGCCCAAAAAACCATGCCAAACAAGTCGTTCATCAAGTAAATAAGCGCTGTCCTCTTACCGTTCTTGTTTGTGCCGATGGATGACAACAATACCGGACAGGCAGCCCCTACACCGATACCAAGGGTAATCGGAAACGCGGACGCAAACGTGATTGTCCCAGTCACAGACAGTGCCTGTAAAATACCGATAGAAGCCGATGCGCTCTGCAGCACTGCCGTAAACGCAATACCGACCAAAATACCCATAAACGGATTAGAAAACATCGTAAGCATATTGACAAAATGAGGATTTTCCTTCAGCGGTGAAACCGCGCCGCTCATGCTCTGCATTCCAAACATCAGGATGGAAAAGCCAAGCATGATGTCCCCGACATTTTTGTACGTGCTTTTTTTCGATATCATCTTAAACAAAATACCGATAATCGAAACAACCGCCGATATCGTGGTCGTGGACAGGAGCTGCGCAATACCGCTTGACCCCTCTATGTAAGACAGACAGAGAATCCATCCCGTAATGCTAGTACCGATATTTGCCCCCATAATGATACCGATTGCCTGCGCCACTTTCATCATGCCCGAATTTACGAAACCGACCACCATGACCGTCGTGGCGGAGGAGGACTGTATGATTGCCGTGACCGCTGTTCCCAGAAGAACCCCCTTAATCGGCGTGCTGGTAAGCTTATACAAAATGAGTTCCAGCTTTTCTCCCGCGGCCTTTTTCAGTCCGTCCCCCATGAGGGACATTCCAAACAAAAAGAGAGCCACCCCGCTAAGTAACGATAAAATAGATGTTATGCCCATGTCATTCTTATTCCTTCGCAGCTGCCCTGTCACTGTGTCGAATCAGCTGCTTTCCTTCTCTTATAAGTTTTTTACTACTCTTTTATCTCATCCAATTCAATTCTGTTGATTCCTGAAGCTGTCCGGATAACTTTCAGCTCAATGTAGCGGTTCCTGATTTCCCTGTATGCTGCCGATTCCCCATCCGCCCGCTTTCTTTTCTCATTCGTCTTTATTGATATAGTTTCATCATATCAGATTCTACAAATAGTGTAAAGCGTTAATCGCAATCCCTGTCTGTGCGGCAGCCGTCTAAATAATTGACAAACTGCTGCGCGGTACGTCCCGAAATTCCGCCGTGGCTTAGCTCCCATTTGTTAGCCTCTGCCCGCAGCTCCTCGTCGGACATCGCAATTCCCTGCCTGTGCGCCAGTTCGATTACAATGTTGAAATATTCTTTTTGTGAGGGTTTCGAGAAGTTGATGGTGACGCCAAAGCGGTTTACAAGGGAAAGCTTCTCCTCCATCGTATCGGAGCGGTGCATACCGTTGTCAACCTCTACGTCGCTCCTGTCATTCCACGTCTCCTTGATTAAGTGTCTGCGGTTCGAAGTCGCATAAATCAAAATATTGTCCGGCTTCGTCTCCACGCCGCCCTCAATGACCGCCTTAAGGAACTTGTACTCAATCTCAAACTCCTCGAACGACAAGTCATCCATATAGATTACAAACTTGTAATTCCTGTTCTTAATCTGCGCGATGACATTTGACAAATCCTTGAACTGGTGTTTATAAATCTCAATCATGCGCAGTCCCTGCGGGTAAAACGCATTCACAATTGCCTTGATGCTTGTGGATTTTCCTGTGCCGCTGTCTCCGAACAAGAGTACATTGTTTGCCTTTCTGCCCTCCACAAAAGCCCTTGTGTTGTCGATAAGCTTCTTTTTCTGCAGTTCATAGCCGATCAGATCGTCAAGCATCACCCTGTCCATGTTGTTAATCGGCAGAAATTCTATCATGCCATCCGATTTGTCCCGGATACGGAACGCCTTGTTCAAGCCAAACATCCCCACGCCAAAATCCTTGTAAAATGCGGTCACACAGTCAAAAAACGCATTTTCGTCAGCAGCCTGTTCTAACTGCGCGCTCAGGGCAATAATCTTTTCACTGACATTTTTGTTATACATCAATTCTTTTTTTCCGATTGCCCTGTAATCAGAGAGCTGTGAAAAACAGTCGATGCCAAGTTCCCCCTCTATCACCGAAAAATCAAAGTCAAACAGGTTTTTGAACACCCTGAAATCATTTTTCGCAAAGTGATTAACGCTTCCGTCATTGGCACCTACCTTCTCGCAGGTGATGCTGAACGGATTTTCGTTCGTCACCATAAAAAAAGTGAGGTAATTGTGCCATAGGTTGTGGTTAAATCCATAATCCGTGGCGACCACCAGAAGCCTTTTAAGCTGTGTGTAAATCTCTTTGATCAGCGCTGTCTTCGAGCTTGTCTTCTCGTCAAAGCGGCGGAATATTTCCCCCATCTGGTACAGAATACAGTCCTTGTCCATATCCCCATACATAATCAATTTTGCAATCTCGCGGTACATTCGTCTTCTCCTCCCTGCTAGAGCGTGTTTCAAAATTCATTCTTGGCATCTGCCGGAAACAATTTCCAAGCACTTATATTTCTGGCCTGCACACTACTCACTGACACGCATAAATACTTTCACACCATGCGGTGCCACGTCTGTCTCTATTGTCTGATGCACTGTCCGGATGCGCGCGTCATCCCACAACTCGCAAAAGCCGTATTCCCTGCCCGCGTCCACATCCTCCATAAAGTCACTTAATTTTACGGAAAGCGACGCTTCTGTGTCTTTCAGGTTAAACAAAGCCACACAGGCAGCCCCTCCGTTATCGCTTTCATTTACCCAGACCGCACATGTGTCTGTCCTCACAATCTGCCTGCCTCGGCGGTCAGCCTTGAGTAGGGAAAGCAGCGGTTCGTTGGTAATCAGCGACTTCGTCCACTCGTCCAAGAGCGTCAGCTCACATCCAAGCATCAGCGGCGAGCGGAACATACACCACAATGTCATCATGGTCTTCTGCTCGTCATGTGTGAGACTGCACTCCCACGCATGACCAAAACCTTTTCCAAGATGCCCCAGCGGAAGCATGTCACAGTCGGGGTAGCATCCCTTTTTCACATGATCCTGCCAGTTTTCGCAGCGCCAGAACATCTCCTTTAACAAATCCCACTTATCCCACAAATCATCCGTAATGCGCCACATATTTGCATTCTCGGCATAGTGCCATGCACGGTCAATATGTGCCGGTCCCGGAGAAAGGCTCAGGACAATCGGTCTGCCGCACTTTTCTATCGCCCTGTGCAGCATGCGGGTCTCATGCCACCCGGAAAATACAAGCGGCTCCCGATACAGCCGGCTGTCACAGATATCGTCGCACTTAATAAAGTCTACGCCCCACTCCGCGTACAGGGCGATAATCGAGTCATAGTACGCCTGCCCCGCCTCGTTGTCGCAGATGCCGTACATATCCGGATTCCACAGGCAGACAGAGGATGCGTCTGCAGCCTCATTTGCCGTAAACCGGCTATTGTATATCGGCAGGTGCTTTTGCGCCGCCCCTCTCGGAATCCCGCGCATGATGTGAATGCCAAACTTCAGCCCCAGACCATGCACATAGTCGGCAAGCGGTGCAAAGCCCTTTCCGCCCTCCGATGACGGGAACCTGTGCGGTGACGGCAACAGCCGTCCGTATGCATCCATCTCGTCATCGCCAAAAGGAATATACTGGTACTTGTCCCGCATGGTGCCGGCATCGTTGGAATACCACTCAATGTCGACTACCACATACGTCCAGCCATACTGCTTTAAGTGCGCTGCCATGTAGTCCGCATTTGCCCGAACGTCTTTTTCTGTCACGGTTGTATCATAGTAATCATAACTGTTCCAGCCCATAGGCGGTGTCGGTGCGAAATTATTTTTGTTCATATGAATCTTTCCCTCCTGATTGTCCTTTAACCGTTCTCCCCGTCCAGCGAAACGCCGTCCGCCCACTCCCTGCAGTACCGCAGATACTCTGCCTCCGTATTCAGGAAATCCGCGGAATTCTGCGGGAGTACAATCGGTTCTATCGTGTTTTTCATATAATCGCAGACATATATTACTTTCTCACAGTTCAAAAATACCCAGTCGAAGCGCTGCGCACAATGCCGCTGCTGCTCTCCCATCTGTTGAAACAGATGGTTTACGTCGATATCAATCTCATCTGTGGGATGCAGAAAAAGATAAAGTCCGTTGTGCCGCCGCTTCTGGTAACTGGTATTCAGCTTTTCCAATTTTTTGCCAAACCGGTATGCTGCCTTGTACAGGTAGTCCTGATGCTCCATCCCGTCCGGCAGAACAGCCCAGAATCTGCCATTATAGAAGTTCAGCCGCTCCCCGTAGCGCTCGATTGCTGCCGGCGGCAGCTCCTCCTTCAGGCACCCCAGATACTGGTCGATGAAGCTCTTCGTCTGTCCGTCGTCCGGCAAAAGAGCCTGACTTACCTCCAATCCGAAATCCATGGTTTCATTAATCCAGTCCGGTGACTCGCTCTTTATAAAAGACGGCTGGTACTCCCGCCATAGGTACTTCAGGGACACCACCGCATAGATTTCATTGAGCAGCTTTTCATATGCCATAAATGCTAATTCTCCCTCCTGCCTGCCAACAAATCCTTTACCACTTCGCCTGCCATAATCAGCCCGGCGGCAGACGGAACAAAGGCATTGCTTCCGGGCGGCTGTGTTTTTGTGACAGGCGGTTCCTTTGAATAGACAACCTTAAGTTTGCGGATTCCCCTGTTTTTTAATTCACGGCGCATCACTTTTGCCAACGGGCATACACTCGTCTGGTAAATGTCCGCAACCGCAAAGGCAGTCGGATCCATCTTGTTTCCTGCCCCCATGCAGCTGATAACCGGCGTATGTGATCTGTCAGCCTCCATGACAAGCTGGATTTTCCCTGTCACGGTGTCAATCGCGTCCACCACGTAATCATATGCGGAGAAATCAAACTCCGGCGCCGTTTCCGGCAGAAAAAAGGTCTTGTATGTATAAACAACTGCCGTCGGGTGAATGTCCAGCACCCGTCTCTTTGCCACATCCACCTTATATTCTCCGATCGTACTGTGCGTGGCGATAATCTGGCGGTTTAAGTTGGTCAGGCTTACCCTGTCGTTGTCTATCAAATCCAGTGTGCCGACACCGCTTCGCGCAAGCGCCTCCACCACGTAACCGCCCACGCCGCCGATTCCAAACACGGCAACACGGGCGTGTTTTAGTTTTTCTATCCCTTCGGCACCTACCAAAAGTTCTGTTCTTGCAAATTGATTCATCGTTTCAATACCTCGTTTGCGCTCCCCGTGCGGTACCCCTGCAGGTCAAACGTTACATAACTGAACCCGTATTCCTTGAATTTTGCCGCAATTTCGTCTCGGATACCCTCCTGCATCACGCGCCCGAAATCCTCCTTTGGCACCTCAATCCGTGCAAGCGTGCCGTGGATGCGGACACGCATCTGCCGCAGTCCTTTGTCCATCAGAAGCTGCTCTGCCCGCTCAACCATACAAAGCTTTTCTTCCGTAATTGTCTCGCCATATGCAAAGCGCGATGCAAGGCAGGCATAGGAAGGCTTATCCCATGTCGGAAGCTGCGCATTCTCAGACAATTCCCTGATTTCCTGTTTATACAGCCCTGCCTCCCTGAGCGGACTTTTGACGCCAAGCTCCGCTGCCGCCTGCATTCCCGGCCGGTAATCGCCTAAGTCATCCATGTTGGAGCCTTCGATTACATGCCGGATTCCATGCGCGCGTGCTATTGCTTCTATTCCTTTCAGGAGTTCTTTTTTGCACAGATAACAGCGGTTTGGCGGATTCTCGGAAAAGCCGCTGATTGCAAGCTCGTCCGTCTCGCAGATGTACTGTGTGATATTTTCCTGCCGGCAGAATGCCTCTGCCTCCTTGAATTCCCTGTCGGGAAATATACAGGATTTCGCAGTGACTGCGACCGCATTATCCCCGAGGGTGTCATGTGCCACCTTTAATAGAAATGCAGAATCCACGCCGCCGGAAAAAGCCACCGCCACACTGCCGAGCTTTCTCAGCGCTGTCTTTAACCGCGAAAGCTTTTCCTCTATATAATAAAGGCTGTTCTGCTGCTGCTCCCCGCCGTTGTCCGCCGTCTTTTGTGCCGCACTGTCCTGCCGCAGGTTTTCCGGCAATGTTTTGTGTTCCGGCAATTCATAATCGTCCAGAAAATGATGCCGCACACCATCCTGCTTATATGCTATTATAGTACTCAGATTTACATTTTCAACACTTTTGAAAATATTATTTTCCACAAACGGATTTATCTGGCGCAGCTGCCGTATCAGCTGTTTGATTTCCCGTCGTTTCGAAGTGTTTTCCAAGTCTCCGCGAAAAGTACTGTTCTCTGTAAATTTGCACGCACACTGCAAAAAACGCAGGTTATTGTAATCCCGCCATGCCTCGATGTGCTCCTCCCGTATCAGATACATCGGACGAATCAGTTCCATTCCCGCAAAATTCGTGCTGTGGAGCTTTGGCATCATCGTCTGCACCTGTGCCCCATACAGCATTCCCATCAGGATTGTCTCGATAACGTCATCAAAATGATGTCCCAGCGCTATCTTATTGCATCCCAGCTCCCTTGCCTTGCTGTACAGATATCCGCGCCGCATTCTGGCACACAGGTAACAGGGCGAATTTTCTATATGGAATACCGACTCAAAGATGTCGGATGTAAAAATGGTCAGCGGCACGTTCAGGCGTTTTGCATTGCTTTCAATCAACTGCCTGTTTTCCGCCTTGTAGCCGGGATCCATGACCAGAAATTTCACTTCAAAATCAAATTTATTATGCCGTTTCAACTCCTGAAACAGTTTTGCCATCAGCATGGAATCCTTGCCGCCGGAAATACAAACTGCAATCCGGTCTCCCTCCTGAATCATATCATACGCGCGTATTGCCCTGGTGAATTTACACCAGAGATTTTTCCGGTACCTTTTGCGCAAATCCTGCTCTATTTCCAAATAATCCTTGTCATTTTCTGACACATGTGTCATATCTGTATTTCACTCCTGTATTCTATCCGCGTTTCCCAATCCCAAACAGTGCGTGAATAATTTTACTTCCCGCCTAAAAGATTACAAAACATTTTATTTTTATGGACTTTGCCGCAAGTGCAAAGTCCAGTACATTCAGTAAAACATGAACATATATTCTTGACCATAATACCACATTTTCAATGCTTTTCCAAGTATTATTTTATTTCTTTACAAACTTAAACCGCGTCGTAACAGTTCAGCCTTCGGCTTCCTGTTACGAGCATCAAGCCATACAAAACCACTTCGTGGTTGCTTGATGCATCTCTGCCACTACGCTATTTCACGTGGCTTGCAAGCCATAATTTGCAGCCAGTGCAAAGTCCTGGGCTGAACTGTTACACCAAGTCCATCATTGATCGGAGCATCATGATATGATACTGTTCATCCACTATAATCCGGTTTAGGACGGCAGTCACATAGTCGTCCTGTATTTTTCTGATGTGCATATTGTACTGGCTGATGGCTGCCTGCTCGCTCTCCAGATTCACCTGCAGCATATCCCCGAACTTTTCCGGCAGTGTCAGGCATTGCGGCGACCACATCCACTGGCGTCCGCCCTGCTGCCGCACGGTATAGCCGACATCCCCGCCCAGCAGGCATATCAGCTGCCCGAGCATCTGCATATGCATCATTTCCGCCATTGCCATTCCCAGAAACGCTTTCCCCATCTGACAGTTCTGGTAAAATATGCGGTTTTCATTGTTGATGTACTGCATGATGGCCGACATTTCAGATACCATTCCGCAGTAGCTGATCGTGACAAGGTCTGCGTAATTCTGGTTTTTTTCGCGCACCTGCACAGGCGGATACGGCAAATCCATCACTGCCGGTTTCACACCGGAAAAATCACATCCGCTCACAATTTTTTTTTCACAGCTTTCCATAAAATAAATACCTCGGTTTTCTGTTACGGTTCTCAATGTTACAATTCACACCCACGCCGGCTTTTATCGGCATACAAGCTATTGAGGTGTGAATGATAACAGATTTTGCACACAAAACGCGAAAAGGCAAGCATTTTGGTGGATATCTGAACAGTAACTTCTCAATACCCAATATATTAAAAAACAGGTGCATCCATGTATACTTTTTGCAGATAATCCTTTATAATGATATACGCAAATATCATTTGCATTTCCTGTTGTGTGATAAAATATTCTGGAAAGGATCTCAGACCATGAAAAAAATAGCCCTGATCAATGACCTGTCCGGCTTTGGCAAATGCTCTCTTGCCGCCGCAATCCCAGTCATTTCCGTCCTCGGAATACAGGCCTGCCCGCTGCCCACCGCAATTCTCTCGGCACAGACAGGCTTTCAAAGCTACTTTTATGACGATTATACAGACAAGATGAACTGCTTCACGGATGAGTGGGAAAAGATGCATGTCCGTTTTGACGGCATTTATTCCGGCTTTCTCGGGAGTGCGGCGCAGATGCACAATGTGCTCTATTTTCTTGAAAAATTCCAAACCGCGGATACGCTTTATCTGGCTGACCCCGTGATGGGAGACAACGGGGAGCGCATACGCATCTTTACTCAGGAACTGCTAGACGGCATGAAAGAACTTACGAAGCGGGCGGGCGTCATCACCCCCAACCTGACAGAGCTCTGCCTCCTCGCCGACACCGACTACGAAAGGCTGACAACACACTGCGCTTCCGACGCCTATGTTTCCTATATAGAAGACATTGCACGCAGCCTGATGCAGAGGGCATACGGCAGCCAGACGGTCATCGTGACAGGCATCATACGCCGTCTGCCCGAACAGGACTATATGGGCAATCTTGCCGTCACACCAGATTGTGCTTTTTATATCGAAATGCCGTATACCGGAAAAAACTTCTCCGGCACCGGCGATTTGACGGCTTCCGTCATTGCCGGAAGCATGGTCGGGGGACTTGACGCCAAAGAAGCCCTGAAAAAGGCAGTCCGTTTCCTGCGCCCTGCCATAGAGGAGGCGTCCCGCGACAACATTCCGGGCGTTCACGGCATTTCTTTTGAAAAATATCTGCATTTGCTGTGATGTCTGCCCGAAGCAAAAAACTGACACGGCAAAAAGTGTCAGTTTATCCTGCTCCACAAATAGCTGTACGCCTGTGTCCGCGCCGCAAACCTTTCTGTCTGCAGCAGTGCCCTTAACTCCTGCTTTGTATACCAGTTCGGCTCAATTTCCTCCACGGTGGAGGTGCTTGGGCGAAATGTTCCCCGCGCCTTTCCGACCACGCAGACATTGATCTCATTGCTGAAGCCTACCGCGCTGTAGCTAGGCCCGATAAAATCGTCAACCGCATACAGCTCAAGGCCTGTTTCCTCCCACAGCTCGCGCTTTGCACTCTCAACAGGCTCCTCGCCCGCATCAATCAGCCCTGCCGGAAAGTTATAGACCCAGTCGCCGACTGCAAGGCGGAATTCCCTGTTCACCAGCAGCCGCTCCCCGCTCTCGTCCGTCACAATAATCACAACAGAATCCGGTCTGCTGCCGTTGAGCGCCTCTATCGAGTCAAGCTGCCTGTTGCGGCTGATAATCTCATATATTTTTTCCTTGTTGTCCACGGTCTGGTACGCGACATCATAGCGCGTGATAAAATTTCCCTCTTCCTTTTTTTGAATACCCTTGAATTTCATTGGTTCCGACTCCTTTGTGTCCTGCATTTTACAAATCCTATTATACGGTAGGAAACATAAATTAACAAGAAAAACTCCTCTTTTTATTGTTTATTATTTCCTGCATATATGTTAAAATTAAAGTATAAAATTATTAACCCTGATATCTATTTTACAATTATAACAGGAGGACATTGGAATGAAAACATATAAGGTTCTACTGGCAGGAAACAGCAGAAAACTCATCAGCACTTTTTTTCTTCAGATGGATGCTGCTTTTGAGTGTGTGACATCGTCCATTATTTTTGACGATCTCAAAAACCACATCAAATATTTTAAACCGGATATTTTTATCTTCTGCATGCGCTCCGAGACGCGGGATGACCTTGTGACCATCGGAAGCTTTCATGACGTGCTTGATAAGAACGGGATTCCGTTTGGCGCAATCGGCGACGCAGCCAGTCTGGAATATGCATCCAAGATTCCAAACTGCATTCCGGAGCTGTCCATCCGGCTCCCCATGACCACACCCGATATGGAGGACACGATTGTAAGGTTTATCCGGGAGCATCAGGCAAACCTGACCTCGGAAGCGGATTCCGCGCTCTCCACCGCACTGGGTGCCAACGCCAGCAATGCCTTTGATACCCTCGCGCAGCTTGACGCCCTCATTGAGAATGTGGAAAAGGAACCGGAAAAAGGCCTTTGGGGAAGACAGCCCGAATCACCCGACCGCCCCCGTATCCTTGTCGTGGACGATGCCACCATCATCCACAAAACCATCAAGGGCTATCTGGATTCCAGATACGAAGTCGCCACAGCCATTAGCGGAAAAATCGCGCTTCGTTTCCTCAAAACCAAGGAAGTCAGCCTGATTCTTCTGGATTACGAGATGCCGGATTTGAACGGTCCTGCCGTCCTTGAAGAACTCCGCAAGGATCCTTATCTGGCTGCCATTCCCGTCGTTTTCCTCACGGGAATCAATGATACGGAAAAAATCAAAAACGCACTTGCGCTGAAACCGCAGGGCTATTTGCTGAAGCCTGTCGACAAGGAGTCCCTGCTTGCCAAAATCCGCGAGTTGATTGATTAAGGATAGTATTGGAGGCGTGCCATATGAATAACGAGATAACGCTCACCGACCTTTTTGACGTAGAGATGCTCCAGCATCTGCAGGACTCCTTTTGTAAAATGACGGGATTTGCCGCCATCATCACCGACGCTGAGGGCGTTCCTGTCACAAAGGGGACAAATTTTACTGACTTCTGCAGCAAATATACGCGAAATTCACCGATTGGCTGCCTGCGGTGCCAGCAGTGTGACAAGCACGGCGCCGAACTTGCCCTGAAAGTCGGATCCTCCGTTACATATTATTGCCATGCCGGGCTTATGGATTTTGCCGCTCCCATCATGGCCGGCGAAAAAATGGTCGGCTGTTTTGTGGGCGGTCAGGTTCTGACCTCCCCGCCCGACATCACGCGAATCATGCAGGTTGCGGCGGAAATCGGTATTGACCTGATCAATTATTTACAGTCTGTCATGAGC
Organism: uncultured Lachnospiraceae bacterium; assembly: GCA_910579275.1. Classification (GTDB taxonomy): domain Bacteria; phylum Bacillota; class Clostridia; order Lachnospirales; family Lachnospiraceae; genus COE1. The sequence goes on along the minus strand of CAJTTO010000002.1, from coordinate 2,370 downwards.
GTGCCCGTCATCGACAAAACCAAGCTCGAAAATGCTGCGCTGTTCCTCTACACACTCACAAGCGCCCTTTCAAGCATCGCCTATCACAGATTCATTATGAAAGAGGCAAATATTGAAATCGAAAAGGCTGCAAACATGAAATCCGATTTCCTTGCGAACACGAGCCATGAGCTGCGCACGCCCATGAACGCCGTGATTGGTCTTGCGGAGATGGCGCTGCGCGAGGAGATGACTCCTGCCGCCAAAAATTACATCAACCAGATTAAGGCTGCCGGCAAATCACTGCTCACCATCATCAACGATATTCTTGACTTCTCCAAGATAGACTCTGGCAAAATGGACATTGTTGCCGATGACTACGAGCCCGCATCGCTGATCAATGATGTCGCAACCATTGTCAGCACACGTATCGACAAGGATGATGTAGAGTTTGTACTTGATATCAACCCCAATATACCCAAAGTCCTCTGCGGTGATATGGTTCGTCTCAAGCAGATTATCACCAATCTGGCAAACAATGCCACCAAATTTACACGAGTGGGTCAGATCTGTCTCAAATACGACTTTGAAACCGTATCGGAGGACTCTGTCAACCTGCTGTTTTCCGTGTCGGACACAGGTATTGGTATCAAGCCGCAAGACATCGGAAAACTTTTCAAATCCTTCCAGCAGGTCGACAGCAAGCGAAACCGCAATATCGAAGGTACCGGTCTCGGGCTTGCCATCAGCAAACAGCTCGTAACGCTTATGAATGGTAATATCACCGTGGAAAGCGTGTATGGGGAAGGCTCCACTTTTTCTTTTGCCGTGCCCCAGAAAGTCGTGGATGCCAGTCCGTCCATAACGCTGTGTGAGAACTCCCCGAAGCATGCGGCAGGATTTCTCAACAACACGTATGCCAATATCCAGCTCAAAAGAGATATGCATAAGCTAGGCATTGACTACACAGATCTGAAAGGAACGGATATCCTCTCATTCCTGAACGAAAACACCGACAAATTAAACGATACCTACCTGTTTATTCCTTACATAGACTTTGAGCAGTCTATTCAGGATTTCATGCGCGACCACCCACAGCTTAGCGCGGTTGTCATAGCACCGTATGATGTGTCTGTTAAATATCATTTACAAAATGTGCTGGTTGTGCACAAGCCGTTATCCATCCTGTCGCTGGCGGGAATTTATAACCACGAAGCATTCAGCCAGTATGACGTTGAAGCTTCTGACGAATACTATGACTTTACCGCCGAGACGGCAAAAGTCCTTATTGTGGATGACAATTCCATCAACCTGACTGTTGCCCAGGGACTTCTCGAGCCGCTTAACATGCAAATTGACACCGCGCTCAGCGGCAATCAGGCAATCAGCAAAATATCGGAGACAATGTACGACTTGATTCTCATGGATCATATGATGCCGGAAATCGACGGAATTGAGACAACGCATATCATCCGGCGCTTCCACTCCGAGTACAATGATGTACCCATTATCGCGCTTACTGCGAATGTCATTGGCGATGTCAAAAAAATGTTTATCGAGGAAGGCATGAACGATTTTGTCGCAAAACCCATCGAGGTTCGCATGCTTATCAATACCATACACCGTTGGCTGCCCAAGGAAAAAATCAACAAGCATGCCGGAACGCCTGTTCAGATGCCTGCGAAGAAAACCGTTACGCTGCCGGACATACCGGAATTAAACGTCAAAGATGCACTGAAGCTGCTGGGCAGCGAGGAACTGTTTATGACGGTTCTTGCCGACTACTACCACGCAATCCCCAAAAAGCTCAAGCTGATACAGACCTATAAGGACAAAGAAAACTGGCACAGCTATACCGTGGAAGTCCATGCCCTCAAAAGCGCATCCAAACAGATCGGCGCAAACGACCTCTCTGACAGGGCTGCCGCACTTGAAGCTGCCGGAAACGCCAATGACATTGACCTGATTCTCCAGAACACGGATGAACTGCTTTCACTCTATGCACACTACCGTGATGTTTTAAGCCCTTTCTTTCCGGAAAAACGTGATGTGGAAGAAAAACCCCCCATCACACCCTCCGTATTGACAGGGGCATTTAACGAAATGCGGCAGGCGATTGACGACCTTGACATTGACAAGATGGACGATGCCATTCACACGCTTGACGGTTACAGTTTTGACGAGGAATGCCGCGAGCTGTACACCCAACTCTGCGAGGCAGTTGCGGACATGGATCCCGACGCATGCGAGGAGGTTATCAGCAAGTGGAAGAAAACCGGCTTTCTCTCACAACCCACCTGATATTTTGTAACGGTTCAACTTTCATTTTCCTGCTACAATCGAGTAGGAGGGATTTCTCTTAATTGAGAAATCCCGACCTCTCACACCACC
>CAJTTO010000001.1 GCA_910579275.1 uncultured Lachnospiraceae bacterium | reverse complement strand
GTTTATATGGCCTGTTTTTCTGTTGCATCTTCAGTGAGTTTCCGAGACTACTCTAGAAAGATTGATGTCCCGGACAGCAGGCATGTCAGCTTCCGGATAAGTAAAGCTCACCTGCTGGAGCAAAATCTCCTGAAACTCCTGTATGTCTATATTCCGCCTTTCCGTCGTCTGTTCCTCAACAAACTCCAGAAAATTGTCCACCGACGCAACATTTTCAGAAGCCCATCCGATCCGTTCGGATATAAGCTCATCCATGTTGGAATAAAGCCTTGACAGAGAACCCAGTATGGCCGCAAATGCCCCCACCGATATTTTTCCGCCCATTATAAAGACGACTAGCATATAAAGGATCATACAATAGCAAATCACCGTCACGGTTCTCGCTGCTAGATCCGTCAAACTTTTTGTTTTCTGTGCCTTCCATTCAATTTTCCCTAAACGTATCAATGCTTTCTCAAATCGATCATAAAAAATGTTTTCAGCTCCCCAAAGTCTCGTTTCCTTAAAATAGGCTTTATCAACCATATACTTCTCATAATACTCAGCATGCCTTCTCACCGAAGCAGCTTCTTTCTCCTTTTTTCCGAATATGTAGTAATTAGCCATTTTGGACAACAGACAAGGAACAAAGATTAAAATAATGCTGCATCCTAACACTGGCTCCAAATACATCATATACCCACCGATAAAGAGAAAGTAGATTCCATAATAGAAAACAAGATCCAGAATAGTAGTGCATACCCAGAATAAAAACTGACTCCCATTTATTGCACGATTTAGTCGTTCCATCTGTGCAACATTTTCATGTTCCTCCAGTTCCATGGCATTTGTCCTGTTAAAAAGCATTTCATTCATATTTCTTGATATCTTTAGGTTGCATATCTGCCCATAGCAGTTAAATGCTCCGTTCATAAATTGGGAGAAAATATAAGATATCCCTGTTATTATAAGCCATACAAACACTTCTTCGATTTCTGCCTCCCCACAGGCTGCCTGAGACACCGTGTCAAAAAAATATTGCATGCACACAATTTCCCATGCCCAAGACAACCCATGTACAGTCGAACCCAGAATATATAAAACCATTCCAACAGGCTGAAGCCGAAAAAGAATATACAGTCCCCGCAGACTGCTTTTCCAGAAATGATATTTCTTTTCTTTTTTCATTACCACTCCATCTCTATAATTTTTATTCGTACCATTTTCTCTGGCTTTCATACATAGCATGGTAGATGCCATTCTCCAGCGCCGCAAGCTGGTCGTGACTGCCTTTTTCTGCAATACGTCCATCCTTTAATACCAATATTTCATCCGCGATTCTTGCAGCACCCAATCTATGAGTAATATAGATCACAAACCGACCGAGACTCACACTTCGGAACAGCTCATAGATACGAGTCTCCGCCATTGGATCCAATGATGCGGTAGGCTCATCGAGTATATTAATTGCCCTTCTGGCATACAACAATCTGGCAACTTCCAATCTCTGCCATTGTCCACCAGACAAATCTGTGCTTTCTTCTTCAAGTTTTCCAAGGTTTGTATGAATTCCTTCTTTCATGTTTTCCACCGCATCCCAAAGTCCTACTTTATCCAAAGCCTTTTGGACTTGTCCCTCGTCATATTCTCCCATATTTCCAAGGTGTATGTTTTGATCCACTGGCAAGGCATATCGCGCAAAATCCTGAAAAGCCACTGCAATCATCCCTTTTCTCTCCGCATAACCGTATGTTCTGATGTCTCTCCCATTAATCAAAATCTCTCCCTCATAGGTATCATACAATCCCATAATCAACTTTGTAATCGTGGTCTTTCCTGCCCCATTAGCGCCTACAAAGGCATAGGTTTTTTCACTGTTCAGCTGAAATGAGCAGTTATTCAGAACATCATCCCCCATCCCTGGATATCGGAAAGTTACATTGCGGAATTCCATGGATTGAAATAAAAAGTTTTCATCAATCCATGGTTCTGTACATGCCTCGTCCTCCTCCTCCATATCCATGAACGCCTGATAATCCTTCAAATATTCTTTAAGACGTGCCAGACCAAGTACAACACTGGACATCTGCCATGACATACTCTGAACAAGCCCAAATACAGCACCGACCAATCCAATATAAATACCGGCACTCATATTTCCCCTTTCAAGACTTGGAAGAAGGATTGCCATAATGACCATTCCAATCAAGATCGTAATTATAGACCCACTTTTCATATGAGTATAACTTTTCCGCAAAATCTTGGTTTCCACCTGATAAGACTGGTTAAACAGTTTCTTATATTTATCCTTAATTAAGCTGCTATATCCGAAAAGTTTTCTCTCATATGCATATTCCCTTTCTGTCAATATCTGTCCAAAATAGTGATATCTTCGTTTGAGAGATTCCACATCTTTCTCCATTTGATAATTGCTTCCCCCCATGAGCTCTGCCAAATAAAGAAGTGGTATCGAAACCGCAATAATTAAAACGCCCCCCAACCACGTATGCGCCATAACGATCACAATCATGGAAACAATATTAATACCCAGCCTCACACCATTTAATAAATTCACATACGCCTCCCAGAACTTTCTGTCAATCTCCTGACAGACTCTTCCGATCAAGTCACAGGTGTCCTCATTTTCCAGATATTGATACTTAAGCCTTGTCTGTTTACAAACTACTTGGGTCTTTAATACTATACGCAACTGATTCTGAGCTGACACACTAATCAGATTATTCACCATAGGCATCATGTTTTGATAGACTAAACTTGCTGCAATACAAAATAAAGGAAGAAAAACAGACTCATACGCCTGTTCCCCCTTAAATACCAGATCCGCCGAATCCACAAAAGCCGCTGTTGCCAATGTCTGAAACGCTGGCAACAGCGAAAATACTAAGATATATCCCATTGCGGCGGTAGCCTGCCATGGAATGTATTTAAAAATATTTGTTATAAAAAGAACCCTGTTATACTTTTTTATTATCATTTTCTTCTTTTCCGAATAACGAATTTCCAACATCCGAGCGACACCGCCTTTGTAAAGCCCTGCCTCTGGCTGTCTTTGAAGCTTCAAAAAAGTAAACTTCCACAATCCAGAGCTTGGGCACTTGATTCTATGACTCCATTCCTTAAAATAATCCTTGGCATTGACTGATTTTACTGTTTACACGACATCGTGAGTGTCATCGTGTGCACTTTCCTTTAGCGTTCCTCTGATATCAGTATACACGATGGCAACATTTTAGGCAAATAAACAAAATGGGAATGTAAAGAATATTTTTATATCTCATATACTAAATTCAGCGAATAGTTCTCAAATCACGCCTGCTCCTTTTCATTTATCACTTTCGACAAAACATTCATGCAATGACGGATGACATCTTTAATCAGTTGTTTTAATAACCTACAGCAATAACCACCCATAACTTCCCACTTTTCAAATTTCCCCCCCTCCTAAATATTGCCAAATCCCCCTTCATGGCGTTATAATATAAAATAATAAATGTAAAAGGAGAATCTATCATGCATGTTTTTCAACCGATTCCAGTTGAGAATCTGGAATTAAATCCATTTGAAACAATCGGAAAAGATTGGGCGCTTGTATCTGCTGGTTCCAAACAGAAAGCCAACACCATGACCGTCAGCTGGGGAGGTGTCGGCGTGCTCTGGGGCAAAAATGTTGCCTTTATCTTTGTGCGAGACTCAAGGTATACCAAAGAATTTATTGACGCGGGAGACTTCTTCTCCATCTCGTTTATGGGGAAAGAATACAAGAAGGCTCTCAACTACTGCGGCTCCCACTCCGGACGTAACAAAGACAAGGTCAAGGAAGCGGGGCTTACATGGAATTATAAGCATTCCATTCCGTTTATCGACGAAGGCAGCTTTGTCCTTTTATGCCATAAGCTGTCCGCCACCAGACTGACAGAAGATTCCTTTCTCTCACCGGAGGTGTCCAAGTGGTATCAGGACGGCGATATGCACACCATGTATGTCGGGGAAATTATTGAACTGATGGCACGGTAATATAGCATCATATTTTCCATTATAAAAGGGTAGGCTGTTAAGCCTGCCCTTTCGCACATTCTATAGTGAAGCCGCCGAAGCGGCATATGGGATACTATATTGCGACATCCCAACATGAATCAGCGTTGGGATTGAGAATCACCAAACCACACTATATGGATTGATGCCTGTAACAGAAGTCCGAACGGTTACCTCTTAACGCCATATGGGAAAAGGCTCTTGTTCTCTTCCCGATTGCTACTTATTCTCCAGACGTTCTCTTGCCGTTATTATCAATGCCATGGCCGCCACTGAAAGTGCCATAAAAACCACGCACCAGACAGGCGTGATTAAAAACGCAGTCCATGGCTGTGTTGACATCAGGAACACAAAAAGGTTGGCGGACATGTGCAGCAGCACGGGTGCGGCAAAGCATCCGCAGCATTCGTAGCAGACCGCCATCAGCATCCCCATTGCCGTACCATATAGAAATTGCAGCAGATTTCCATGAAAAAAACCAAACAGGAGCGCGGAAAAAACCGCCGCTTTCACAACGCCAAAAAACTTTCTGGTGCGGTTGAAAATGATACCGCGAAACACCATTTCCTCCACCATGGGGGAAATGATTCCATAGAGCAGGATGCCCAGCCACACTGGAACAGAGTACTGAATCGCTTCCACAGTCTCATATTTTTCCGAGCGGAGCATGGTCAGCTCCACCAGTATATTGAACGCAAAGGACGCAGTGATGCCCAGTAATGCACACAGTATCAGGCTGACTGCATTCCCTGCCTTTCGCTCCCCCCAAAAGCCATGCCGCAGAAAGCCGGCAAATTGCCTAAATACATTCTGGTCAATGTCAATTTCACCAGTCGTGCTGACCTCTATCAGAAAGTCTTTTAACAGAAATGCTGCCGCAGCCATACTCGCCGCAGCATTTACGACTGCGCTAAGCTGCGGGGCGTTATGCTCCACCCACGCCGCAATCCCTGTTATCGGGAGCGACGGGATTAGGATTGCAAGCACGAGCATCACAGCTGTCTTTACCAGCATGTAAACAACAAAAGGTTTTAAGATATAGGCGAACTTCTGTGTACGTTTCGTCCGCTTTTGTACAATTCTAGCCATTCAAAGCCTCCAACAGACCATCCACTGTGTCCGCAATCCGATCTGCACCCGCCTGATCCAGCTCTCCCTCCGGCGCGTAGCCGAAGGACACGCCCACCGAAAAAATGCCGTGCGCCTTTGCGCCTTCTATGTCGAATCTGCGGTCACCTACCATTGCGACACTCGATTGTTTTCCAGTTTCCGACAGTCCCGTGGGAATCAGCTGCCGCAATGCCTCCTCGACCACTTCTTCCTTTTTGCTGCGCGTTCCGTCCATGTTACTTCCCACAATAATGTCAAAATATGCCCTGATATCAAAGTAATCCAGTATCCGCTCGACGTACTCCGTCGGCTTGCTCGATGCGATTGCAAGCTTTTTGCCGCCCGCTTTCAATATCCTGAGCATGTCTGCAATCCCGGGATAAATTTCATTTTCGTAAATGCCCTGATCGGCGAACCGCTCACGGTACTTGGCGATCGCTGTCTGAATCTGCTCTTCGCCAAGATGGTAAAACTCCCTGAAGCTATCCGCCAGCGGCGGTCCGATGAACGGCTCAAGCCTGTCAAGCGAAGGCTCCTCTATGCCAAGTGCACACAGTGCATACTGCACCGAGCTTGTAATCCCAATCTTCGGGTCTGTCAGTGTGCCGTCCAAATCAAACAAAATATATTGAAACATACATAACCTCCATATGACTTAAAGCCCCAAAACCGCTTAAACGCAAATCTCCTCCTGCAGGCAGAATGAATAAAGATACCGCTCCTTCACTCTTTTGCCTGTTATTTGTTCGAGTGCCATCTGGTAATAATCAAGCTGTGTCTGATATCGTTTTATCAGTTCTTCCCTACAGCTTACCTTATCTGTCTTGTAGTCTGCAAGCACAATCTCATCATTTTCATAAAAAAATACGTCAATGACACCCTGAACCAAGACAGTCTCTGATGCCGGAAATCCCGCATCCAGCTTATCGGCACCGATTCCGAGGACAAATGGCTGCTCCTTGAACAGTTCCTTCCGCGCCATTGCGGCAATCATCCGCTGCGACAAACCCGAATAAAAAAATCCCATGATTTTGTTCATGCCGACACATGCCAGTTCCTCCCCGGTAACAAAGCCTTCGGCAGTCCACTGCTCCTGCTCCTCTTTTAAAACGGCATATAAGCGTTTTCTTGCCGCCTCATCCTGCGGATTGTCCAAACGGAGCTTTTTTGAGAAGGACAGCAGTTCCATCACCTTGTGCACTGCCGTACCATACTGAGTCCCTGTCTGTGCCCTTGCCAAGCGCTCTGTCTCCGGAGCGGTTATGCCATCCCCCGCGGCTTCTGACACGTCAACCGCAAAATCGGGTATATAGCTTTCCCTTGGCATCGCAATCAGTTCATCCGACTCGGACACGGTCTCCTCATATGAGGCTTTCTTCAGTTCCGATACCGTTGTCTTTACCGTGAGACCTTCCAGATAAGCATATGCGTAAGGATTGTGCAGTTTTTTCCGCAGCCTGTCGGCAAGCTTTTTGTCGGAATATGCGCCTGCGTGTTCCAGTTCTTCCCGCAGTTCAAACGACCTTCCCTGTTCCTTAATCTGCGCGCCCAGTCTTTCTGACAGGCTGTCCGCTTCCCTGTATATCTCAAGCCTAATCGGAGCTTCCCGATAAGGCAGCTGGTGTCCCGCCCATTCATATCCCCTTTCCGCAAGCACTTCCTGCATACAGGAATGGCGCATCAGGGATGCCAGAATCATGTCCATATAGGAGCCTGCATTCATCATAACGGAATACGGCAGCTTTGGGGCATCCTCCATCGTCAGGTGTATGTGGCTGGCAAGCTTCTTGTCTATGTCACCGACATATCCTGAGAGAATCAGTTTTTCCTTTGCCCGGGTCAGCGCCACATAGAGCACACGCAAATCCTCCCCGCGCGTGTCTTCCTTCATGCGCTGTGCTACCACATTTTTGCGCATGGTCTTGCGTTTCAGGCGAAGCTCGGGATCTATGTAGTCCACACCGATTCCAAGCTCCACATCCATCAGGATGCTCTGCCGCATATCCATCTGGTTAAACTGTTTTGACAGACCGCAGACAAAACATATCGGAAATTCCAGCCCTTTGCTTTTGTGAATTGTCATAATGCGCACGACGTCCGCGTTCTCATCCAGAATATTCGCCTCTCCAAAATCAACCTCCTGATCCTGTACGGTTTCCAGATAGCGGATAAAATGAAACAGCCCGTAAAAACTTGTCTTTTGAAAGGCACCCGCCTTTTCGAGCAGCAGCTCCAAATTGGCTGTCCGCTGGTCACCTCCCGGCAGGGAACCGACATAGGCATCATAGCCCATTTCCGTTATCAGCTGCTGTAAAAGCTCCTTGATTGACGTGTAGGCAACCTTTTGGCGATACTGGGATATCATTGTCAGAAAACGTCCCACCTTTTCCGGTGATACGCCGTCTGCCATCCCGTCAGTATGCGTCATCTGTTCGTGGTAAAATGTTATCTGTTCATACAGGAACAGTTTTTTTTCACAATGATCCCTCGCATAACACCGGATTTGCGCAATCTCCTCCTCGGAAAAATCAAAATACGGAAGCCGCAGCACGCCAAAAAGCGCGATGTCCTGCAAAGGATTGTCGAGCACCCGCAGAATATTGACGATTCCCTGTATTTCAAGCGTCTCAAAATATCCTGTCCTGCTGGTGACATGTACCGGAATTCCCTGCTCCGACAAAATACGTCTAAAGTCCTCGTCCCAGCCTGAAGTCGCCCTAAAGAGAAGTACAATATCCGAATATTTTGCACGCCGCTGCTCTCCTGCTGCATCCGTGACCGGAAATTTTCCCACCATCTGCCGGATGCGTTCCGCCACCATCAACGCCTCAATCTCTTTTTCCGAATATGCTCTGCCATCTCCCGCATCATCCTGCACCAAGGAATCCGGCGTGGCAATCAAAAGCTCTGTCTGATAGCAGCCGCTGCTTTGTGGTTCGGGATAGGATGCACCTACATAAAGCGCCGCCCTGTCGTCATATTCCACATTTCCGACCTTGGCTGTCATCAGCTGACTGCATATGAAATTCGTTGCGTCCGTCACTTCCCTGCGGCTTCTGAAATTCATGCTCAGGTCAATCCTGACCCTGTTCCCGCCGTCGCATTTTGTGACATATGTGTCATATTTTTCCATAAAAATCTCTGGCCTTGCCAGACGGAACTTGTAGATGCTCTGCTTGACGTCCCCCACCATAAACCGGTTAAAGCGCCCCTTTTCCTCTCCGGATATACATTTGAGCAGCAGCTCCTGCACCTCATTGGAATCCTGATACTCGTCTATCATGATTTCCTCAAAATAATCCTGCAGTTCAAGCGCCGTGTTCCTCGGTACCACTGTTCCCTCCGCATCCCGCTCCAAAAGAATCTGCAAGGCAAAATGTTCCATGTCCGAAAAGTCAATCACATTTTTATCCCGCTTTGACGCGTCCAGCATCTTTTTGAAGTCGAGCGTCAGCGCAACCAGCTCCTCCACCATCTCCTGACAGACCGCCATATCATTTAATGTGTCCTCCGCAGAAATCTGGAACAGAAACTTTTTCAAATCCGCAATATTTTTTTTGACTTCGTCGCGTATCGCCTTAACCATGTCCTTCAGGACAGGGTCCACCCCCTCTGTCTTTTTGGCGGAGAGTCTCCCAAATGCGGCATAGGTGAACAAATCATACAGTTCATTATAACCCGATGCCCCCTGGAACCGTTCCATAAGCTCAATGTCCGCAATCAGGTTTTCCGTATACTGGACGGGACCTCCCGCGCTGCCTGCTATCTCCAATGCCTGCCGGAGCCTGTTTTTGCACTCCTGCAAAATCGTCCCGATATAGGCAAGCGCACCCTGAAACCATTTTTTCCCGGAAAGCGCACTGACATCCGAAAGCCTGTAATCCTCAAGACGCTCGGCAATCCACTGCTCCGGAAACGGATAGCTCATGGAAAAATGGTACAGCCGGAGAATCGCCTCCTCTATCTTTTTTTCCGTCGTCCCCGTACTATAGCACTCCACAAAATGTAAGAAACGCTCGGTCGGTTCCGTATGCGCGTCCTCCAGAAGCTTTTCCATCACATCCGCCTCGAGCATCTTCACCTCACTCTCATCCGCCACGCGGAAAGCCGGGTCAAGACCAATCTCGTTGAAATTGTTACGGATGACAAACAGGCAGAACGAGTCAATCGTCGTAATCTGGGCATTGTGTATCAGCGACGCCTGTCGCTGCAAATGCTCGTTCTCCGGATTTTCTTCCAGCTTCTGCGACACTGCCCTGCTGATACGCTCACGCATCTGCGCCGCCGCGGCAGAGGTGAATGTCACAATCAAAAGCCGGTCAATGTCGACAGGGTGGCTGTCGTCTGTTATCATCTGTATGATGCGCTCCACCAGCACCGCAGTCTTACCGCTTCCGGCAGCTGCCGATACAAGGATATTGCAGTCCCTGGTGTCAATAACCCGCTGCTGGTCGGGCGTAAAATGCACTGCCATCACTGCACACCTCCGTTTTTATTCTCTGTTTCGTCCATGCCTTCCCCAGTTCCAAGGCTCTGCCGGATACGCTCCATCGCATCCTCCTGATTCAAGTCGTCAAGATGTCTGACCAGCCCCGAACCAAGTTTCTTGTCAAATCCGCACACGCCTTTGTATGCGCAGTATGTACACGCGCCTGTTTCCTTCTGCTCATATGGGTTCAGACCAATATCACCGTTCAATATGGACGTGCCAAGTTCCTTAATTTTATGGTTTACGAAATCCGATACCGTCTCAAAATCCTTATCTGACAGTACCGCTGACGCCTGCGTAAAGCTTCCGTCCTTCTTCCGCGCGACAGGAATGACTGTTGATTTTGTCTCGAAATCCTTGTCCAGAAGCCTTATCACTTCCTCGTCATCGCTGACCATGCCTGTCATTTTCAGTTCATCCAGCAGCGCTGCCTCTATCTCGGCAATGTCCGGACTGCCCTTGTCCGTCTCGGTCATCGGGTCACTCACATGGTAATAAAGCATTGCCGCAGGAATGACACGCGTGTCAGGATTTTTCTTTTTCTGTACTTCCATCGCGGCATTCATGTAGACCACCAGCTGCAGCTGCAGCCCATAATAGAGCGCCGCCAGATCAAACTTTCTGCTGCCCGACTTGTAATCAATGACCTTCACATACAGTTTATCCTCTTTTCTGCAGGTGTCCACACGGTCTATGCGCCCGATCAGCTGCAGCCGCTCCTCCTCCGAAAGCGCAATGTTCACTGCATCGAGATCCGATGTCATTTGAAATGACAGCTCGAAGTTTTCCGGTGTAAATGCACCCTTTTTCAGCTGATACTGCAAGGTCTGCACCGTGCGGTTCAAGATTCTGCGCATCCGTGTAATCATATATTCGTTGCGCTTACTGCTGTACAGAATCGTCTCCCCATAAGAAACCGCATAGCTTTCAAGGCATTCCTCGACAATCCGTTCTCCTGCCTCCTTCGGGAAATCAAACCACGTATATCCCTCCTCGGCAAGTCTGTCCGAAAAACTTTCCAGAACAGCGTGGAACACATTTCCCATGTCGACACTCTCAAAACTGTATTTGTCGCGTTCTTCCAGACTCAGACCATACTGGAGAAAATGCGCGTATGCACAGGAGGCAAATTTCTCAAGCCGGCTCACGCTGTTTTTCAGCACCTGCCCATACAGCATTCCTGCAAGTTCCCTCGGAATCCTGTTTCTGTCCGCATTGGACAGGTAAGAAAATGCCGCCCGTTTCATCTGCTCCAACACCGGTGCATACTTCTCATTTCTGACATAAGTGTCATAAAGTGTGATAAAAAGCTGCTTCTCGTCCCCGATATCGTCTGCCGCATACTTACGCAAAAGCCGAACCAGATATGCAAGCGCATCCGCCGGCGACTCTATCTGCTCCTCCGTGGGACGCGTCTGCGGCTGTGTAATCACAATATCCGGAAACAGCCTTGTCACTGTGTTGACCAGATACGCGGGACGAATGCTCTTTCCCTCATTGTCCACTTTCGCATAAGACAGATATAAGCGCTCTGTCGGCTTTGTCATCATCAGGTACAGGTAGAGTCTCTGAATATACATCTGCTGTCTTGGCGTCGGCGCAAGCTCATATTCCGACTCCTGCAAAAACGCACGGTCGATATCGGAAAGAATGCCGCCCGTTCCCCCGCCTTTCGGTATGATGCCGTCATTGACACCGACAAAAAACAACGCCTTTACCTCACAGAGCCTTGTACGCTGGATATCACCGATAACAACCTTGTCGACCGTCTGCGGAATCGTGCCCACCTTAATCTCCGCAAATCCGGCATCCAGAATGTCAGCAAACTCCTTAATTTCCAGCTCCTCCTCACCCAGAAGACCACTAATCTGCTCCAGCAGCTCCATCACAAGCCTGTAAATCTGCGCATACTCCTTTGCACGCACAAAATCACCCTGTTCCGTAAAAAACTGTTCATACGCCGCGAGTTTTTCCTCTATGGATGCATTGACGATAAACGTGTATAGTGCCTTGACAAACTCCCTTCCGGTCACCTTCTCCGTCTTTTTCTTCATGAGCGGCTCGAGCATCGCCGTTATCTTTTCTCTTGCTGCATTCAGCGCGTCAAGCTCCGCGGCTTCCTCATCCTGCCTTTTCATGCGTCTGGTAAATCTGTTGTTCCACGCCTTTCTGCCGCGAATTCCCATATTCAGGCAGTAGTTCTCCAGCCGATCCGTCTCGTCCGGCGTGATGTCCGTCATGCCGCACCGCAGAAAATGAAATACCGATTCGTAAGAATATTCCTGTGTCACGACCAGAAGGGCGCTCCGGATAAACTCAATAAACGGATTTAAGACCAGCTTGTTGGTCTGGTCTAAAAAATAAGGAATGTCAAACAGCCCGAACAGTTCCCGCGCCGAAAAACCGTATCTCTCCATGTCTCCTGTAACCACTGCGATGTCGCGGTAACAATACTGTTTTTCACGCACAAGCCGCCGGATTTCCAGACAGACCTGCCGCAGCTCCTCTTTCGGGTTTGACGCCTCAAAAATATGTATATTTTCCTGTGCGCCGCTGTACTCTTTGTAAGGATAGCGGAACAGTTCCCGCTCAAGGTGGGAAAGCCCCGCATTGCCCTTGTAACGGTAAACGGTCTCCTCTGTTATCGTTTCGTCCTTTTCCCGTTTCACGCCTGCCTCGCGGCACCGCCTGTCTAGGTCATGTATGGTTTTTTTGCTCAGATGAAACAGTTTCTGCTCCCCGTCCAGTGTATAGGCGTCCTCACGCGTATCCATTGTAACTGTGACTATCACATCCCTTGCCAGAACCATAAGCTCCTGTATGACATTGTACTGTATGGGCGTAAACCCTGTAAATCCGTCAAATACAATCACGCTGTCCTTGACAACACGCGACTTCGGAAGCACTTTGCGCAATATGTCGAGTGTCTCCTCGGTCGTGATGTACCGTTCGTTGATATACTGCAAAAAGCCCTCGTACAGGAGGTTTAAATCCTTTAACTTATAAGCGAGCGCATTTCTTTTGGATGCGTACTGACACAGTTTCTCCACGTCCTTCGTGCCCAGTCCATACTGCATAAACTCTGACAATGCCGATTTCACTTCGCTGATGTAGCCGGGCTTTCTGATGTTTCGTTTCATGACGCCAAGCTTATCCGCAATCCCTGCCGCCACGCGCCGCAGCACCAGACTTTTCCCCGTGTCGTCGAGGACTGGCTTGTCATTTCCGCCCACTTCCTCAAAAATCCTGTGCGACAGCCGCCCAAAACTGAGGACATCAATATTCAGAATCCCTTTTCTGGGATGCTTTTTTACCACCTCAAGCTGTGTCTGCATGGTGAACTGATCCGGCACGACAATCAGATAGTTGGTGTGCGGGTTCTGCTGTGACTCTGCTATGATGCGGTCATATAATAAATAACTTTTTCCGGAGCCTGACGCCCCAATATAAAATTGAAGTCCCATCGCCTCTCCTTGCTGTTACGTCACGCGTCCAAAATTGCAGACCATGTGATATAGTTGTGTTTTGTCGTTCTCTTGATGCGGTACAGTGCCTCATCCGCATGCATGATGGCACCGTTAATGTCGCAATCTGCGTCATTGTCCGCCGCCGCTATTCCGATCGAGCTGGAAATGCGTTTTTCGTCCGGTATGTTTACAGAACGCCCAAGCTTTTCTTCGATATTCGGAATATAAAAGTGATCCCGCTCCAATATTTCGTAGAAACGCTTTGCGAGTGTGACGCCCTTCTCCTCGCCCTCATCCGGCAGCAACAGCAGGAATTCGTCACCGCCATACCGGATGGGAATGCCGTCCTTGGGCGCAAGCTCTCTTAAAATGCGTGCAAACTGCACCAAAATCAAGTCCCCGATGTCATGACCGAACGAGTCGTTATAGTACTTGAAGTTATCCAAGTCAAAATACACGACACAGCAGCTTTT
This sequence comes from uncultured Lachnospiraceae bacterium, assembly GCA_910579275.1. Lineage (GTDB taxonomy): Bacteria > Bacillota > Clostridia > Lachnospirales > Lachnospiraceae > COE1. The sequence goes on along the minus strand of CAJTTO010000001.1, from coordinate 195,109 downwards.
TGTGCAGCTTTCTTTCAGCTCCTCTATCTTTGCAGCCAGTCCCTGACGGTTATATATGCCTGTCAGCGCATCTTTAATCGCTATTTCCTCGAGCTTTTTATTTGCGTTGCGCAGTTTCTCATTCATGGCATGCACAAGCTCGTTTGCCTGCTCTTTCTCGACGAAATCAACCAGCTGGCGGTACGTGACCTTGAAAATGTTTAGCGCCTCCCCGTCAAGCAGATAGTTATTCATCCGCAGATTCTCTTTCATGTCGATGCAGGCAACTGCGGCCCCCTCCACCTCTCCGTCCCTGATATAGGAAACCATCATAAACGACACGACATTATGCAGTCCGAAAATATATAACAGCGACTCAAACAAATAGTAATCCTTTTCAAAGCGCGACACCACAAACCCATTGGAGTATGCCTTGGCAAACCGTTCAATCACGGACAAGTCATCTTCCGTAAAACATTTGTCATCCGACTTCAAAAACGGCTTCAGACCGTTTTCCTTCCTAGAGAACATATACAGTCCGTCAATGCGGAAATGGCTCATCGCAACTGAGACTGCATTGTCGCACACCTCCTTGAGCGGCTTGTTTTCGGCAAGCACGTTCTGCCATGAGACAAGATATTCCGAATCTGCCCGAAATATCTCATTGGATTTCTTGATGGCTGCCTCGCTGTACAGTGCCCTGATTTCCCGCAGCAGCTCCTTATCAATCGGAAACGCATACAATTTAACCGGAAAATCCTTTCTGTCCCGCAATGCCCTCAGCTGCGGAATCTCCGACTGGTAATTTTTTTCCGCAAGCTCCCTTACCGCTTCTTCCAGTATCTCCTGACGCTCCTTTTCCTGTCCAAGGCGGTCATAGCAGTCTGCCATTTCCCTGGCCAGAACCGGATATCCGAAGAAGAAAAATCCGGGCGTCCGCAGCAGATGTTTCTTTGCCCGCTCCATTTCCCTGACTGCCTGCTCATAGCGCTCAGTGCCTTTTTCCAGCAGACCGCTCACAAGATAAAAGATAAAAAGGTCATCATCCCAGAACGCATATTTCGACTCGTCGTCCGTATCGAGTATATGCGACAAAAAGCGTCTCATTTTGTCGAAATGGAAATTGCAGCTGTATTCATTGTTGTCGTAAAAATGGGACAGGGCTGCAAGCCCGTACAGTTTGGACCAGTTTGCGATAAAGCGCATATACCCCATGCGCTCAACAATATCAATCGACAGCTCAATATAACGGATCGCATTTCTGTAGTCCTGCGCAATAAACGCCGTGATGCACTTGTTGTAGAGCGTCTCCGCGACAAGCTGCGAATCCTGCATTTCATAGGCAATCTTCAGGGCTTTTGTATAGTATTCATCAGACTTTTCATAACAGCCGTCCACGCAGGTAAAATACCCCATTCCGTTGTAATTGTAGCACAGGGCGCGCAAGTCCCCATCCTCCTCTATCAGATGCAGAATATGCTTATAGTACCCTTCCGGAAGGTCAAAACGCCCGATGGAAGACGCCAGCACAACACGGTTGGTATAGAAAACAATCACACAGTTGTTGTTCCCGTTCTGTTCGGCAAGCCAAAGCCCCTCCTCATAATATTCCTTGTCCCTTGGCATGTCGCTTAAGACCGAATTCAGCACATTCGTCATACAATTGGTATAAATGTAGGAAAGATGATTGGTGAAATTATATTTCTTTAACAGCGCAATCAGTTCCTCGTCTGTCACAACAGCCTCTGCAACCAGATTCTTTGCGTCAAAACCAAGATACAAATTTACATCCTTCAGTATCAAAAGACGCATCGTGAGCATCTCGTCACTGTAATTTTTCAGGATATCGCCGCACACCGCAGCGCACTGGTCTGCAAGCTCATTGTTTGCATTGCGGATTTGTGCCATCCCGATATAGTAGGATATCATAAACAATTCCTTCTGCCATTCCCCTGTTCCCATAAGCTCCGCGCTGATACGGTTTGCCACGCGCATTGCATTGCTGATATTGTTGCGGTACAGGCAGCACCGGATATACAGAATGCAGATTTGCACCCACACCGTATAGTCCGCATCATTGAGGTGAATCTGGTGTGTCTGGTACTTTTGTAAAATAAAGGACAGATAGTAATTTGCCTGTCGGTAACCCCCCATTTCAATCATGTTGTTAATCTGAAGCGCATACTGGGAGAGCTTTCCTTTTTCCGGTACAAAATCCGAGTCAAAATACTCCTGAACGCGCTCCTCGAAAACCATGCTCACAACAAGCTGCTGTCTTTCGAGCAAATCCGTAAACTGCTTCATGTCATCTGCCAGATATGTCCGGATTTTATAGTCTTCATTGTATGCCCCAAATATGTATATATTACATTCTTTCAGACGGGACAGCAGCCGGGACAGAAAGCACAGTGTTGAGCTTTGCGCCAGATGAACACGGTTAAGCAGCATAAAAATCGGTTCCTTCTCCGACATATACTGAAAAATGCTGATGATATTTTTCATCATTCTCGTCTGTTCATAAGAAATCTCGTGGAGCAGGATATCTTCCCACCGCTCGCACACGCCTGTCTCTATAAAAGATGTAAAAATCCCATAGTGCAGCGGATAGACCTTGCACTTTTTGAGAAAATCAACAACACTTGCCTCCCCGCTCTTCTGGTACAACTGCTTTGTCCAGTCCAGAAACGGCTCAAAAGCAGACTGGATTCCGTACAGTGAAAATTCATGGTCAAGGCAGCAAAAACCTGCGTCCTCCACTATATGTTTCACATATCCGGCATCTATACTATATGCATCGTAATGCCTGATAAAAAGTGCTTTATCTTTCGAATGTGCACTTTTTTTAATCAGTTGGTTTATCATTCTGTCAATCTGTCTGTTTTGCATTGTCATCCCTCATTCCCGCCATCATTGTAATTTTTACGCTGTCCGCCGCGTTCCGGCAGCAAAAAATTTTATCCATTTTAGTATATCATACTTCACCCAAAATGGCTATTGTGTCTTGCTGTTTCTGCCAGTTTATAGTATAGTATTGTTATTGTATTTTTAATAGAGCAAATAAGGGAGGGCTGTCAAATGAGTGACACTGAAAAAATGATTTCCGTCTTCGAGCATCGCCGTGATGTTCCCAGCGAGTACACATGGGCTGTCGAAGATTTGTACGCAAGTGATGATGAATGGAAACAGGATTTGGGAAAAATAAAGAGCTATATACCCAAACTTGAATCCTACCACGGAACACTTGGTGAAAATGCCGACAATCTGCTCGGCTTTCTGAAATTGCAGGATGAGATTGCTGTTCTGCTTGACCGTTTTGCAAATTACGCGCTGCGCAAAGCCGATGAGGACACCAAAAACACGACCTATCAGGGCTATAAGGATCAGACGATGGGCATGTTCGTCTCCATCTCCTCCGCACTTTCTTTCGCGGAGCCTGAAATACTCGAAATTCCTGACGACGTTCTGGACGGCTTCTTACAAAAACAGCCTAAGCTGGATGAATACAGAAGATGTTTACATGATATCCGCAGGAAAAAAGAACACATTTTAAGCGATGCAGAGGAAAAAATCCTCGCCGCTGCCGGAGACCTTGCGCAGGCGCCTGACGATATCTTCAGTCTCCTGAACAACGCGGATATGACGTTTGACTCCGTCACGGACATCGAGGGCAACCGTCTTGCAGTGACACACGCAAGCTTTATCCCCCTTCTCCAAAATTATGACAGAAATGTCAGAAAAGATGCGTTTGAATCGCTTTACAGGACATATGACGGGCTGAAAAACACGTCTGCGGCAGTGTTGTCCGCACAGATGAAACAGCTTCATTTCTATGCAAAAATGCGCAAGTACAACAGCCCGCTTGAAGCTGCACTTGACAGCACAAACGTAAACCCGCAGGTATACTACAACTTAATTGAGGCTGTACACGACAGCATGGATTCCATGTATAAATATGTGCGTCTCAGAAAGAAGCTGTTAAAGGTGGACGAACTCCATATGTATGACATATATGTTCCCATGGTATCGAACGCAGAGCGCGAAATCACGTTTGACGAGACGAAGGCAAATATCCGTGAGGCGCTCTCCGTCCTTGGCGATGACTATGTCGCCCTGCTTGACGAAGGATTTGAAAACCGCTGGATTGATATTTACGAAAACGCCGGAAAACGCAGCGGGGCATATTCAAGCGGCTGCAGGGTTCACCCCTATGTGCTGTTAAATTACAAAAACAACCTTGACAGCGAATTTACTGCCATCCATGAGATGGGACACGCCCTGCACTCCTACCTTTCCAACAAGAACCAGCCTGTTGTGAATGCAGAATATGTCATTTTTGTCGCGGAAGTTGCCTCCACCTGTAACGAAGCGCTGTTGATGCAGTACCTTCTGAAAAAGACAACCGACAAGAAGGAACGTGCTTACCTGATTAACTATTTTCTCGAGCAGTTCCGCACCACCCTTTACCGCCAGACAATGTTTGCGGAATTCGAACTCAAAATGAGCCAGATGGTACAGAACGAGGAAAGCATTAACTCCGAAACTGCCTGCAAGGTTTACCATGACCTGATTGACCTGTATTTTGGAAAAGATATTTTCCATGACGCAAAGATCGACTTGGAATGGGCACGCATTCCACACTTTTTCTACAATTTTTATGTGTACCAGTACGCTACTGGTTTCTCTGCTGCGATTGCACTTTCCCAGAAAATCTTACAGGAGGGCGAACCGGCAGTGAAAGCCTACAAGGAAAATTTCCTGAGTGCAGGCTGTTCAAAAGATCCTGTGTCCATCTTAAAGGATGCGGGCGTTGACATGTCCACCAAAAAGCCTGTTGAGGAAGCGCTGAAGCTGTTTGACAGTCTGATTGACGAGATGGAAGAATTAATGAAATAAGATAACGGAATAATAAACGGAGCAGGTTTTTCCTGCTCCGTTTATTATTCATCCAGTCCGTCCTCGTCGTCGCGCTCATCCGTTCCGATAAACTCACGCGTGGACACCCTCTTGTTATCGCGCTGTGCCTCGATTAATCCTGACAGCTGCTCCTTGATTTCCATGGTGTTCAAAATATTTACCAAATCAAAATTGCCAAGCGATTTGTCCGAAGTCATCAGGTGAATCGTCCCCAATCCGAAGATGCGCTGTATCAGTGACCTTGTCATTGCAATATCCATTACCCTGTAGAGACGCACCTCATCCTGCCGCTGGTTAAAAAAACCGCGCTCAACATACAGCCGCTCCTCGTCAAAGCTATACACCGTAAATGTCCACGGCAGACCGCACCATAACCTTTTCCTTGCTTTCCAAAGTACCATAATTTATCCCCCTGTCGTTTCTCAGCTTTTATCCCAAATCAAGCGCAATACCATAATGTTCACGCTGTATTGCTATTTTTTCAATCTTATCCTTCACGTAGGAAAGCTCTTCCGGCGAGCAAAAATCAATCCCCTGTTCTTCCTCCTCCGCCAGCAAAAGCTGTTGGAGCAGCTGTAACAGACGGGCAAGTTCGATATCCATTTTGCGTATCATTTCCGCTTCTTCCGTGCGGTCAATCACCGCGTAAATCTGATAGTCCGCATCCAGAATCAGGTACGCGTCAAAGGTGCGTATACCCGCCGGAGTCTGACGCCGCATACGGGTATGGTTTTTACGAACCTCGTCCTCCTCTCCGCGCAGGAACAGTTCACAGGTCTGTCCCTTTAATGACGCTGCGTCCACTCCGACAAGCTGTTCATAAAAAGAATTGGCATACCGCACCACATGCTCCTTATCAAGGACAACATACCCGCAGGGTGTATTTTCAAAAATCGCCGACTGCATCTGTTCCGGCGTGATTGCACTTTCCAGTGTGTCAATGTCCAAAACCCGATCCGCCCTTATGTCAGAAAAACCGGCATCCTTAAGTTCCCTGACGAGCAATGGCTGCTGACAGTCAAGATTTGTTGCAAATGCCTTTTCATCCCCGAAGTCATCCACTGGTATTTCCAAAAATGCAGCGACAATGGCAGCATCCAGCTGGCTTCCGCTGACACGGTTCATTTCCTCCACCGCAGTCTCTCGCGGCAGCGCCTTGCGATAAGCGCGATTTGTCGTCATCGCATCATATGTATCTGCCACGGCCAAAATACGGCTTCCCACGGACAGGCACTCCTCGGCGATACCGTCAGGATACCCGCGCCCGTCCAGCCGCTCGTGATGGTGGCGGATCATTTCGCAGATATCCCCGAGCTGGACAAAGCCTTCCAGCATGTCACACGCAAATTCCGGATGCAGCTGAATGGTATGGAACTCGCTGTCACTCAGGCGGCCCGGCTTATTGATAATGTGCAGCGGAATCTTAACCTTTCCCAAATCATGCAGCAGGGCAGCAAGGGAAATGTTGAAAATTTCCGATTCCGTCATGCGCAACTGTTTCGCAATTCCGGTGGCGTAAGTACATACATTTTTGGAGTGCAGCGCCGTGTAGGAATCCTTTGCCTCAATCAGACCGACAAGGGCACGAACCGCCTCCTCCACGTCTTCTTGGTATTGTGCGCGCACCAGCCGCTCCTCTGTGCGGTCAACCATAATCTCCAGCAGATATTTTCTGTCTGCCGCCGCATCCCGAAAGAGCGGTACGGCATAGTCATCAATGTACCGCGCACTTCCGTCCGGAAGAACATCCTTGCGCTGCAAAAGGGCAGGTCTGCCCGTTTCCAGTGCCTGCTTGATTGCACAGTATGTACACTGGCTGCCGGCATTGGAAATATTGTAGCATACCTCCCCTATGGTTTTTTCCTTATCCAGTTTTCTAAGCTTTAAGAAGCTGTCATTTACATAGTGAATCCGATATTGGTCATCCATAATGATATAAGCGATGGGAGTCTGTTCAATCAGTGTGTGTATTAGGGATTGATTCGCCTGAAAAACCGCTTTCTCCATAATAGAACCACCTCCTTGTCAATACTTTCTTCTGTATAATGATTCTATTATATCCGAAAAAGCCGCATTTGTACACACTTACCTTATATGTTTTCACACAGCCCGTAACAGTTCAGCCCTCGGCTTCCTGTCACGGACATCTTGGATTCATCGCTGCGCGGTCACTGCAGCACCAGTCCCGCAGCCCCTATCATTCCCGCCTGATTTCCATTTTCCGCGATGACTGCCTTAGGCACATACGCCACGGTACTGCCAAAACAGTTCTCCCGCAGATACCGGTTGAGCGGATCTGTCAGCTTCTCGCCCTGCGCGCACACACCGCCGCCGAGCACGATTTTATCCGGACGGAAAATATTCGCAAGATCCGTGATGCCATCCGCCAGATATTGAATATAGTTGTCCACCAGTACCTTGCCGCAGCTGTCACCGGCATCTGCAGCGTCAAACGGGATTTTTGCGTTCATCCTTTCTAAGTCACCGCCGCACAGCTCCCAGAGCAGTGAGTCGGGATGCGCTGCCGCCATCTGCTTTGCATCGTGAATCAGAGCGGTCGCGGAGGCATATGTCTCGAGACAGTCAAATCTCCCGCAGGTACACCTGCGTTTTTCGGAACCGCATTTCACATGACCGAGTTCTGCACCGCCGGGGTGTCCGCCCTCAAAGATTTTCCCATTGATTACAATACCGCCGCCGACTCCGGTTCCGAGCGTCAGAAAGACTGCATTCTGACAGCCTTTCGCCGCACCGCACAGCACTTCGCCGAGGGCAGCGCAGTTTGCATCATTCTGCACACGCACGGGCACAGGAAGATATTTTTGCAGCTCCGCTGCGAGCGGGACATTGTCCCAGCGGATGTTGTTGGAATAGAGCACGACGCCATTTTGGCTGTCAATGGTTCCCGGGCTTCCCACGCCGGCACCTGCGCAGTCCGCCACGGTAAATCCGTTCTCGGCAAGCAGCGCCGCCGCCGTCTTTCCTATATCTGCAATCACCGCATCATACGGCCGCTCGGCATTTGTCGGTATGGATGTCTGTGCCAGTATTTCATAGGACGCATTCACAATTCCGATTTTTACTGCGGTTCCGCCAAGGTCAATACCGACCGCCACCTGTTTTCCTGTCTCTGACATAATTGTCCCCCATTCTCTCACAGCCCGCAGATTCCGGTATATGCAGCGCTGTGAGGCACAAAGCGGACTGCGCGCACGGTTCTGCGGGCTGTGGCAATATATTTAATGATTGTTTTATCGTCTTATTCGAGTGTGTCCTCCAAGCCGTACACTTCGATTTCATAGATACGCGCCGCGCTATCGCTTCCCTGTGTCGGTTTGTTCAAAACAAGCTTGACATACTGTGCATTCACAGGTGCAAAAGCATCATGTGTCGTACCTAATGTGTTTCTGGTCACGCTGCGCATCTCCTCAAAGGCGGCACCATCCTCGCTGGTGTAGATTGCATAGGATTTAGTGTTCATATCAGCGCTCTCTCCGCCTGCCTCTGCGTGGTAAACATCAACTGCGCTCACTGCCTTGACTGCGCCGAGGTCAATCGTAATCTCGTGCGGCGCACTTCCTGTCGCACACCACTTCTTCATCAGGTCGCCGTCCACTGCAAACTGCGGTGCTTCATTTTCATTGACATATGCATCTGCCTCCGTGCCGGCGCCCTGTGAGAGCAGCACAAGTCCGTCCGAAGCCTTTTCGGTAATGACAATGTAGCTCTCCTTGGATGACTCACTGCTGCCGGAAGCATTTTCTGCCTTAACGGTTACAGGATATACGCCTGCCTCCGCATAGGTGACAGAAACGCTGTCCCCCTCTGCAGACTCTTTATCTGCACCTGTGAGTGTCCATGTGACCTTCTCTGTATTCTGTGAACACAGACTCTGGAAAGTGATGGTCTCGCCCGGCGCCGCCAGTGTGACGTCAGCCGTAAACGCTGCTTTCGGAATGCTGTTATCCGGCCATTCCATCGAAGCGGTCGCGCCTGTTCCTTCTGCCAGCAGTGCATTCACGGGAATGACCTCAAATGAAGTCTGTCTCGCCTCACCTGTGCGCGGCAGTGTATTGATATAGAAACTATTTGTGTTGGAAACGCCCAACAGCGACTTCGTGTTGTCCTCATTGATGCGGTAAACCTCATAATAGTCGGTCGCGACATCGCTGTCCCACGACAGGCGGACGCCTGCATACATGCCATCCTCGTCAAACTCAGTGTCGAGCACCTTCACGCCGCTCACTGTGGCTGTCTCCTCCGCACCGGATTCTATCATTGTAACATTTCCAAAACGAAACTGCAATGTGCCTGTGTCCGCATCGGACGTTAATCTGTACGAAATATTTCGAATCGTTTTTCCGGCAAGCTCCGCTGTCTGGTAGGTGACGGTCGTCCACGCATCCTGAACTTTCTTGTCGCCCTCAAGCACCAGCTCGGTTCCGTCGTCCAGCGTCAGCACTGCGTCCAGCGCAACCTCAGCGCCCTTTGCGCGCGCGGTCGTGGTGAAAGTGACATTCTCCGGAACAGACAGGTCTGCACTGTACAGTTTGATGGTTGACGGCACGCCCTGTTTTACGGAACCGCGCAGAATCATGCTGGTTCCGCCGTAGTAAGCATCACCGACATCAAGGTCTGCTGCCAGCTTGTTGCCCTCACCGTCCTCGATGATGTAGCGATATGTCGGGAGCATGTCGGAAATGCTGCGGTTGTTCCAGTCAAGCATACTGATTAGCTCTCCGTTCTTATAAAATCCATATCCGTTTCCTGTGGAGAAATTCGTCACAAACGGTAGTGTCGTCAGTGCGGTACGCTCCACGACGTAGGTGGACACGCCTCTCCAGTCCGTGTCGCCCTCCACCTCGACATCTGCGGACGGGTCACCTTTTGCATTGACCCAAAGTTTATTTTCCCGCTTCCAAAACTCTTGTATCATGTCTGTGGAAAAATAAGTCCAGCTTGGGCAGTACAAGCCTAACGAAGTGTAGGTTCCGCCGTCCGGCTTTTCAAACAAGTTCCACTTAATGGGTGTATCGTATCCGTTGCTCTGTAAATCGACACCTGCATACAAATCATAGGGATCAATCGCTTTCTCCTCTGCCAGCTCTGCCGAGGTTTTGAGCAGTTCCTCGGGCGCGAGGGTGTCCGTCGTCCACCAGAAATTTAAGAACATGGAATCCGCAACGGAATTGCCTTCCGCGTCTTTCATGTACGGCGCATTTTTCTCTGTGAGTGCGTTCTGCCAGTCCATCTCGCCGTCTATAGTCATTGAATCATAATAAATCAGCTCCATATCCGGCGCCTGCTGTTTGAAATAGGCAAGAAACTCCTGCATCCGATCCGCATGGTCTTTTGTCAGTGCCTCCCCTTCCGTCTCCTGATTGATAAACCATCCGTCAAATCCGTAACGCTCTGCCACCTCAATCAGCTTATCCACAACCGGATAACTTCCGTCCTCCCGTTTCTGCAATAGGTCATCAAGCCACTCGATTTTGCCGCCGTGCGCCGCCTGCGGCATAAACACGGTTCCAATCACCTTCACGCCGTTTTTGTGGCCTGCGTCCACGATATCGGGACTCGGCGCAACAATTAAGCCTTCGCCGGAAGACCCGCCCCAGTATACGAGCGTATCTACATACTGCCAGTATGTAAAAGCATTTGCCTCCGCCTTGTTCAATCCGTGCGGGGAGTTTCCGCTGGTGCTGCCATTCATGATGGAGATGGACATAACCTTTGTATCCTTGTTCTGCGTCGCATTCACCGGATCGAGCAGTGCAAGATCCGCACGCTCTGCAAGCGGCACAGTGCTGATGTTGAAAATCAAGTCCTCATCCTCGTCAGCATTCCACTCTAAGAGCTGTGCCGGAAACCAGTAGGACGCCTCCGGCTGTCGGGCCATGGTCAATTCCTTGTTGTCATTCTCACCTGTAACGGTGTATTTTGATGCAGACTCCTGTGCAGTGTCGGTCTCCGGCTCCGCAGGTGTCTCTGTATTTATCTCTGTCTGGACAGACTCCTGTGTCTCTGGCTGTAGGGTATCTGTGTTGTTCTTTCCGCCGCACGCCGCCAGACTAACGGTCATGGACGCTGCCAGAATAATGCTCATAATCTTTTTACTGTATTTTTTTCTTTCTATCATAATTCTGTCTCCTTTTTCAACAATGCCATGCATCCTTCCCTGTGTATACAATTTGTGGTGATTTGCAGTGTTTCATGGGCAATAAGTTCATGCATCAAGATGCGGGGGCTGTCAGGAAGAAATTTTTCCTGCAATTGCAATCCGACAGCCCCACCATCTAATTGATACTGCTTTCACCGTACACACGATTACACGATTTTCACGGTCACCACTTCATACGGTTTGAGCACCACTTCAATCTCTTTTCCGGACACGGCTGCCTCGCCCTCTGTCTCCTCGAGCAGATTGCAGATATATGCCTTCTCAAAATCCGCATTAACTGTCAGCTTTGTCTTGGTGTATGCATTTTCCGACTCATACATACGAATGACAGTTCCCTTGCCGTCCTCGGCGTTTTTGATGGTCTCGACAACGACGTTCGAATGTGCTGCAGATGCATAGGAATACGCTTCCTTCTCCTCCGCCTGTGTCTGCACGAGCAGCGGCTGGTTCAGCTTGTATGCCTCCGCAACAGTGCCTGCCGCGCGCCATCCCTCCGCGTGCGGGTAGATGGCATAGGTAAACTCATGCTCCTCCTGATCCGTTGTCGGGTTAGGCTCAGTTCCTGATTTAATCAATGTCAGCGCCATGTTGGAGTCCTTGACAGAATGCCCGTACTTGCAGTCGTTGAGCAGCGATACGCCGTAATGTCCCTCCGACAAATCCATCCACTTCTGGCCGCAGCTCTCAAAACGCGCCACATCCCAGCTGGTGTTCTGGTGTGTCTTGCGGGTCAGATTGCCAAACTGTACGTCAAACGCCGCCTCGTCTGTGTGCACTGCAACCGGAAAATGCACTTTTAACAAAGTCTGGTGCTCTTTCCAGTCCACATACGTCGCAAACTCTATTCTGCGGCTTTCTGCATAGAAGATAATGTTCTGCTGTATTGTGGACTGCGATGCCTTTCTCGTGATTTCGAGTACTGCCCGCACGGCACCGATTTCTGTCCATTCCATATGCTCTACGCTGTCCACATCCCAGTATTTTTCCGTGTAAAAAATGTCAATGTCCCAGTTGTCGAAATAAATCGGCTTATCCTCGTACATGCGCAGCAGGTTCGCGCGCTGTCCCTCCTGAACCACCTCGCGGTCGTTCTCCTTGTCGTAAATGCTGGTGAACATGCCCTGCTCGTCAAGTTTAATGGTATAAAACGGTGTTTCCAGCTGGTAGTCCCCAACGAGCGTAAACGGTGTCTTTTCATCCGCCGCCGTCCGGCTGACTTTAAAGGACTTGTAGCCCTTTGACGGAAGATTGCGCACATACGCCACGCTTCCTGTTCCGTCCCCTGTTTTCTGAATCGGATAGAGGGTGCCGTCCGCGTCCACAAGTGCACTGCCTTCCAGCGCGCCAAGGTTGACGATATCGTCACGCACCTGCCCTGTCGTGTTGAAAATGGTGACTGCCTCGCCGTTTCCTGCGACTGCCCTGCTGCGTTCTGCGGTCAGCTCTGCCAGCTGCTCTGCCAGTCTGTCATACTCTTCCTTTGTCACCTCGTAAACCTCATGGATTGACGAACCTGGCAAAATGTCGTGGAATTGGTTCAAGAGCACGACTTTCCACATGGAATCCAGCAGCTCCTGCGGATAGCCCATTGTCTGCTGTGTCAAGACAGATAACAGCTCCAGATCCATCAGTCCCAGCTCCGACTTGCGGTTGGAGCGCTTGTTTCTCGCCATGGATGTCAGTGTTCCTCTGTGATACTCGAAGTACAGCTCCCCTTCCCAGACCGGAAGCCGTTTATTGCCGCCGACACGCTCCTTCAGCTCATCAAAGAAGGTGCGCGCAAATGCCTGACGCACTTTGGGAATCCCCTTGACACCCTTTTCCATACGGATTGAGGTCTCGAGCATTTCCCTTGTCGGGCCGCCGCCGCCGTCGCCATATCCGTAAGATATCAAAATATCATTGTTGATGTCCTTGTTCTGGTAGCGCATCCAGCCGCCCATGATTGCGTCGGGATGAAGCATTCCGTTGTAAGTTGTAAAAAAGTCCTTGATTGGCTGATGGACGCCCAGTGTCGTGATTAAGTGCGTCAGCACTTCAGAGCCGTCGATTCCTCTCCACATCATGGTATCATAAGGAATCTTGTTGAACTGGTTCCACGCAAGCTTGGTGGTCATAAAGTAGTCGATTCCGCACTTTTTCATAATCTGCGGAAGCGCTCCGGAGTAGCCAAACACGTCGGGCAGCCACAGAATGCGGTTATCCACGCCGAACTCCTCCTTAAAAAAGCGCTTGCCATGCATAAACTGGCGCACCAGCGACTCGCCGGACGTCAGGTTGCAGTCTGCCTCAACCCACATGCCGCCCTCCGGCTCCCAGCGTCCTTCCTTGATGCGCTCCTTTGCTTTCTCATAAAGTTCAGGATAGCGCTCTTTCAGAAAGGCATAGAGCTGCGGCTGGCTTGACATAAACTTGTAATTCGGATATTCTTCCATCAGTTTCAGCACGGTTGCAAAGCTTCGCCCTGTCTTTTCCCTTGTCTGTGCGACAGTCCACCACCATGCGACATCAATATGCGTGTGACCGATACAGGTTGCGATGACGTCCTGATAGCCCGCCATCTCATCATACAGCGCCTTGTCAATATAGTCGGACGCCTCCTGCAGCGTGCGGTAAAATTCTTCGGAGTACGGTGTGCGCAAATCCAGATAGTTGACAGTGCTATTGAGGATTTCCGTGATGTCCTTGCGGTTCTTGTCGTCCTCCTCCATTCTGGTAAACGCCGCGAGCGGCACCCACAAATCATAGTAGAGTTTCTCAATCAGCGGGTCGATTTCCTGCATCTCGACAATCAGGTTAAACTCTGTGTGCAGGATACCCGTGTACGCCTGCAGTCCAAGCTCCAGCACGTCACCTGCCTTCGCCGCTGTCGTCAGCAGCACATCGCGGTGGTTCATGTCGATTCCCTGAATGACTTCCCCGTTCACAAACAGTAAGAACTGCGGATTTTTCGCGTCATCCCACTCGTCAATCTGTGTGCGGACATGCAGCCACATGGGTTTCCCGTCCAGTTCCTTTGGCACATGGTAAGCGGTCTTGAACCAATAATGACGATCCTTGCCATACCAGTGCATATGCTGGCAGTCAAAATCCTCCCATGCCGCGGTGTCCGCCTCGGCTTCCTCCGGACGGATGAAGTTGCCCTCCTTGTACTTCCAGTTGTCAATCTCAAACTTCTGCTTCACCTTTAACTTTTTGAGTTCCTCGCAGATTACATTCACTCTCTTATCCAAAAAATGCATCATTTTACCTCCATTTTAAGTTCGGCAGCATCTCTGCCGATACTATATTTTCAATATTTATTTACAGCGCAGTCTGTCCGCATACCAGAATACGATTTCCGCAATGTGATGCAGGTCTCCCTCTCTCCCGATACTGCGCCACTGTGCCTTGAATGCCATGAACCAGCGCTCAAGCCGCCCTGCAAGCGCGTAGGTCTGCTCGGGGTCAGGCATGGCACCCTGTTTTTCGCGGGCAATCACAGCACCGACTTCGTTCCAGAGCCGCACTGCCTCAGTTGTCACATCAAACACTCCCGCGATAGCACGTGCCTGTGTGTCCATAAAAACCGTGGTCTGTTTCAACTGTATGACAATCTCCCGCAGTGCCTTATCCGCCTGTTCGACCATACGGTCTGCCGTGGCGGCATCTGCCGACAGCAGGCTGGAGGTCTCCTCCTCTTCTGCCTTGAACACGCGCTTTTTCGCAGTCTTTTCAAAGTAAACAACCGCATCCCGCCAGCCAAACAGAGAATGCTCCGGCACTTTTGCCAGTATATCCACCGTCGTGCCTGTCGTATCGCCGTACTCAAGCAGGGAAATCTGCCTGTTTATCTCGTCAAACGCGATTTCCTCCTGATTCCATGAAAAAGCCGCCCCGTATATCATTCCCGGCACCGAGAATGCAGGGTGGTTTACATGCCCGAAATCACCCCAGTCGGTGTTCAGAATGCCCTCCGCACGGTACTGGTGCGCATAACCGCACATTTTTAAAATGTTGCTGTAGGAATCCTTGATCAGATTCATCCACTGGTTCCAGCCGCCCACCCCCGGACACAGGTACTGTACCGCGCCTGCCTGCGCCATGGCATGACATGCATCCACGGACTGATTCGGCGCATATCCCCATGTCAGGCAGATTGTACCCTGCGGCAGCCGGGCAATCAGTTCGGGTCTGCGGCAGATAATGTCCCCGAAAAACTGTACCCTTTTTCCGCAGCCATGCAGGAAATCGCACAGCTCCTTTACATGACCGATGTACATTTGGTCTTTGCCAATCCGCTCCGCCGTACCGCGGGACTTTTCACAGCCAAGGTCAAAAGTCTCATCTGCGCAGATGTTAAACTTTTCTGACGTGAACAGCGCCCCATACTCGGCAAGCATGCTTTTGATAAGCGGCAGCGCCCGCTCGTCGGTCGTGTCGATGGTGTGCTGTGCCATCCTGTCATTGAAGGAAAAGTCCGCGTCCCACGGATGGCTGCGCTCGCAGAGGTCTCCGTAACTGCGCGTCGAGAGCAGCTTGTAGAGATGCCCGAAACTCGCCAGCGCAGGCACTAATGCAATATGCAGGCTGCGGCAGTAGGCGTCCAGCTCCAGAATATCCTCCGCCGTCAGCGGTGTCTCGTCGCGCCACAGCTCTGTGAGGTCACGGAACAAATACGTATGCTCTACATAGAGCTGGAACTCGTTAATTTTATAGCGGCTGAGACGGTCTGCGATTCCTTTTAAGTAAGGAAGCGAAAGCACACGTCCCCTTGTCTCGTCCAGAAAATATCCGCGGTTAAGGATATCGGGCGCATCATCAATTTCGGCACACGCGAGCACGCTGCCGCACTGCATGACAATCTGGCACAACGTCTGTACACCGTAAAGAACCGCCGCACCGTCGCCGCCCGCGATGGTCAGCCCTTCGGGCGTTATTTCGATATGGTATTCCTGTGGGGAATAATTTTCGGACTCCACAGTCAGGAAAATATCCCCTGCACGCTTTGTCCCTTTGAGAAAAGCACATGTGATTCCTGTGTAAACCTGAATCGCTTTCTGCAGTACCGCTGCATAGGTGGTTCCGTTTTCCTGCATATTTCGGTCGATTGTGAGGATGGTGTTCCAGCTGATTTCATAAAATCCCTGCTTTTTCTCATACTTTTTCGGCTTTGGAAGCAACTTCATTTTTTATGTCCTTTCTGTCGTGGAACCTTGCCGCACCCCAGAGCTTTGCGCTTAGTTCCGAAAAGGCTGCCGCAAAAAAGATTGTAGCAATCGCTCTTCATTTTTGCGGCAGCCTGTCAGACATCCGATTCAGTTCACTGAATCCATATACGCCATCAGACGGTCTACTGTCGTGAATGCAAGTCCGGTCACTGTGTCCGCACAGCCATAGTAGACTGCAATTCTACCCGTTGCCGCGTCCGTGAGCGCCGCACACGGGAATACCACATTGGGCACGTCCCCGACACATTCATACAGTTCATGAGGTCCTAAAATATAATTCTTTGTTCTCTTTCGCACTTTCCAAGGCTCTGCCAAATCCAGCAGCGCACATCCCATCCTGTATACAAAGCCGTTGCAGGTATTGATGACGCCGTGATAAATCAAAAGCCAGCCTTCATTTGTCTCAATCGGCACGCTTCCCGCGCCAATCTTTGTACACTGCCATGCCGAGGCATCGCCCTTGATGGTTCCCATCACATAGCGGTGGCAGCCCCAGTATTTTAAGTCAGGGCTCTCGCTCAGGAAAATATCCCCGAACGGCGTGTGCCCATTGTCGCTTGGACGGCTGAGCATATAGTACCTGCCCTGGATTTTGCGCGGAAACAGCACGCCATTGCGGTTGAACGGCAGAAACGCGTTTTCCAGCTGGTAAAAGGTCTGAAAGTCAAAGGTATAGCCTACTCCGATGGTCGGATAGTCATGGTAGCCATTGCACCATGTAATATAGTACCTGTCCTCGATAAAGCATACGCGCGGGTCGTAGCGGAAATCCCGTTTTGCCACCTCGGGGTGCGCCCCCTGAAAGGCAACCGGCTCATCGGAAATTTCCCAGTGAATACCGTCTTTACTGAATCCGGCGAAAATGTCCATACTAATCGACTTGCTGTCGCAGCGGAACACACCCGCGAATCCGTCTCCAAAGGGTACGACCGCACTGTTAAAAATGCTGTTGGAATTTTTTGTTGCAAAACGCTCGATAATCGGATTCTCCGCATAGCGCCACAGGGGCAGCCGTTCTGTTCCGTCCGGCTCCTGCCATGGGATGTTTGGCAAATCTTTTCCGATAATTCTGGTTGTGGCTTTTTCTGTCATAATCTGCAATCACCTGCCATTTCCTGTTTATTTTTTGGTTGCCATATACTCATCAACCTGTTTCTGTGCTGCATCAATCACATCCTGCCATCCGGCTTTCATCAGTTCTTCCTTAATCTTTGGCACTGCCGTTGCCGGATCCTGTACGCCGGTCATAACCTCGCTGCGGTAGCGCATCCAGATTTCGCGGCAGTTTGCAAGCTTATCTGATACTTCTGTGGTGTCAAAGGTAAATCCAAGCATAACGGAGGAAACTGCCTGCTCGTTCAATTGCTTAATCTCATCCCACTGGTTATACTCGTCCGTATCTACCTGTGTTACCGTAAAGTAAGATGCCTGTGTGTAGCCTGCCATCGCCCAGTCATTGTTGATTTTGTGTGCCTTGCCGTCTTCTGTGTACTCGAAGTTCACGCCTTCCTCACCATAGTAGAACATGTCGCGCAGCTTTGTGTCCGTATTGATTAAGTCAAGGAGCTGCAGGCACTTTTCCGGATACTTCGTGTTGATGGAAACCATGTTCAAGGAACCGCGCACAGTCTCGTTGGACAGAATTGTGTCACCGACCTTCTGAACGGCAACATCCTTGCCCATCTGAGGTCCCCATGAGGTGATGCCTGCGCTCTCCCATCCCTGTGCTACACGCCACATGTTGTAGACACGCGCTTCGGACAACGTTGCCGCATCGGGATTGATAATGCCTTTCTGGTACCAGTCATGCAATGTTTCCAGTGCGGAGTAGATATCCGGTTCTTCCAGTGTAAAGCATACACGCGCGTCCGCGTCGTCGTAGCGCACACCGAGAATCTGTGTTCCGGCGCCAATCTGGTCATATACGTCAAATATATAGTAAACGCCATCGTTTTTCGTATAGACCGGATAGTCATTTTTGTCCGCTTTCAATGTGGTGAAAATATCTGTCAGGGACTCAATTTCCGTCAGGGACGCGAGGTCTAAATTGTACTCCTCAACCAGCTCCTTATCCCATACTGCATAGTTGGAAATCGAGCTGTCCTTGTAGGTCGGTACACCGTAAATCCTGTCTTTTACCTTGACACCGTCCCAGTATTTATCCGGCATCAGCTGTTTTAATCCCGGCATGTTGGCATCAATCATGTCCGTAATGTCATAGTACGCACCAAGATTAATATCGGCGATGTAGTTGTTTCCGTTTCCAAAAATAATGTCATACGGCTCATTGGTGCTGACAATGATATTGCGCCGTTTGTCCCAGTCTCCCCAAGGGATTACTTCCATGTCAAGGCTGACGCCCACCTTGTCGCCAATGTACTCGTTGACCTTTTTGATCCACGAATCATAGTTGGTAGGCATGCCGTTTCCGATTGTCACCCACTTCAGCGGAACAATCTCACCGTTTCCGGCACCCTGTGACGCGGAGCTGTCCTGACTGCCCGAGGAGGACGACTGTCCGCCGCCGCTGTTTGCAGTATTGTTATTGCTGCCGCCGTCTCCGCCACAGCCTGTAAGCAGTCCCATTGTCATCACTGCGGCAAGACCTGCCGCCATTACTTTTTTATACCTTTTCAATCTCATAATAAATCCTCCTTTTTTGTGTTCGTTTTATTCCTTGACAGAGCCGATTGTCAGTCCAGAGATAAAGTACTTCTGGAAAAACGGATAAGTACATGCAATTGGTACAATAATGACGATTGCAATTGCCATGCGGACACTCTCTGTCGGCATCGACAGCTTGTATTCCTGCATGGAAAGTCCCCCATAGGGATTGTTTGCGATATACTCTATATTTTTCTGCATCTGGTTTAACAGGGACTGCAGGGTCTGGAGCTTGGTGTCCTGAATGTACAGTGATGCCTGAAACCAGTCATTCCAGTATCCAAATGCCGCAAACATACCGATGGTCGCCATGACCGGCTTGGAAATCGGAAGCACAATCTGAGACCAGATGCGGAACTGTCCCGCGCCGTCAATCTTTGCCGACTCGATAATGGAATCCGGCACAGTCGTCCGAAAGAACGTGCGGCAGATCGTCACGCTGAACGCCGAACACGCAAGGGGCAGAATCAGCGCCCAGATGCTGTTGTTCAATCCCAGAATATTGCTCACAACCACGTAGCTTGCCAGCATTCCGCCGTTGAATACCATCGGAATAAAAATCAGCCACGTATAAAGTTTCTTTAATTTGAAATTTCTCCTTGAAACCACATATCCCATCGACGTGTTGAGTGCGATGGAGATAATCGTACCGACAATTGTTACCAGCACTGACATAAACGCCGCGCGCAGGATTGTCAGACGCTCATTCCACAGAAATTCATACGCCGCGTTTGACAGCGCCTGCGGAACCAGCTGATATCCGTTTTGACGGATTGCCTCCTCGTCTGTAATGGATATCGAAAAAACAAACAACAGCGGAATCACGCACATAACTGCCAGTATCAGAAACACGATGTTGAACACAATGTTTGTCGATGTCTTTATCTGGTTCAGGGACTGCCCGCTTTTTTCCTGTTTTGCCACTTGGTACACCTCCTTCTATATAATCCTGTTCTCGTTGTCAATCTTGCTCACTATCCAGTTTGCCAGCAGAATCGTTCCGCAGCTGCAGATTGCCTGGAAGAATGATGCCGCCGCCGTCTGCCCAATCGGTGCAGTGGACTGGATTGCCATGTAGATGTACGTGTCAAATGTCGATGCCGTCGTGTACAGCGATGCGGGCAATTGTCCTGTAACCTGATAAAACAGACCGAAATCCGAGTTAAAGATTTTACCACAGTCCAGAATCAGCATCATGACAAAGACGGGCTTAATCGCCGGAAGCGTGATATGCCTTGCCTGCTGTGCCTTGGTCGCGCCATCCATGACCGCCGCCTCGTAGAGTGACGGGTCAATTCCTGTGATGCTCGCCAGATAGATGACCATTCCGTACCCCATACCTTTCCATGTATTTAGGAACACAAGGATGAACGGCCAGTACTTGTTCTCCTGATACCACATGATGCGCTCGCCGCCCAGCGCGGTGATGATGCCGTTGATGTAGCCGCGCTCCGGTGTCAGCAACGCATAGACGAAATAGCTGACCACAACCCATGACATAAAATAGGGAAGGAACATCATGGTCTGGTACACCTTCGAGCCTCTCTTGTTGCGCATACTGCTGAGCATCAGCGCCCCTCCTACCGCAACGCTCGCACTGATAATGATAAACGCGATGTTGTAGAGGATGGTGTTGCGCAGCAGCATGGTAAATGAATTGGATGTAAAGAAATATTTGAAATTTCCAAATCCCGCCCATTCACTGTGCAGCAGGTTGTAGATAAACCCATGTCCGCCCGGCTGAAGCCTGTAGTTCTTAAACGCGATGATGATACCGAACATCGGCAGGTAGGTGAAGATTAGGAACCAGAGCAGCGTCGGCAGCGACAGTACAAATAGTTCCGTGTCGTCGCGCGACCATCGTTTCCACCATGGTTTGCCGTGGCGAATCCCCCCTCCGTCAGTCGATTTGCGAATACCCATTTGCTTTACCTCCTTTTTGTTTATTTTTGTTAACGTCATATTAACATTTATAAATTATCGTGTCAACAGATTTTAGCAATTTCATTATTTTCTCTAACAAATCTATGTATATTTTAGCATTATTGACCTAATTTGTTTTTGTTTTGACATTTTGCAATGCATGTTTTGTCATTACATTTATTAACATATTTCATTTCAAACGTAAAATATACAAGGTTATTCGTGTTTTTTGGTACTGCCGCACATATTTTCATATATCTTCGGCAATGCTTGTGTATAGTTTCACATAAATGTAGTTTTGTAAAGGATGTTTTTTACCGCTTGTATCGTCAATATATCTTTTATTATTTGAGAAAGCGACCATAAATAATCATTTATTATAATTAACATTTGTAAACTCATTTATTGTCTTTTGCATTTTCCTATGCTATAATATAAACCAAATAAAAGTGATAACCCGCTGCGCGGACAGCTGTCTGCGCCAATTGATTGAAAGAGAGATTCTATTTTATGGAAAAAGTAACGATGAAGGATATCGCAGATGCCCTCAATATATCCAGAGTCACCGTCAGCAAGGCATTTAACAACCAGTCAGGTGTTTCGGATTCCCTGCGGGAAATGATTTTTGAGAAGGCACGAGAACTCGGATATGCCAAACTTCCCTATCAGGTGCTCGAGCAGCCGCTCGAGGAACAGCGCACTGTCTCCCTGATTGTCTCCAGACCAGACTCTGCGCTGTTCTGGACAAACATTATTCACCGCATGGCGCAGGAGCTTTCCAATTACAACGTGAACCTGCTTTACACCTATGTTCCTTCCGTGTACACAAAGTCGTTCAGCCTGCCTTCCATTTTACAAAACGGCAGCGTGGACGGCATCGTTGTGCTGAATGTCTATGATCCGGAGATTCTAGGCACGGTCAACGAGCTTTCGGCACCCAAGGTGTTTCTCGACACGGTTCCGTCCCTGTCCGACCGGAAGCTCAACGGCGATCTGCTCTTAATTGAAGGATTCCGCACCGAGTCCGACATCACCAATACCTTAATAAAAGACGGACATACCGAGATCGGGTTTATCGGGGATATCAATTACGCCCTGACCAATCTCGAACGCTACCGCGGCTACTGTGACTGCATGGAAAAGCGGCGGCTTGTCATCCACTCCGAGCACTGTCTCACGGGGCGCATTGATATTTTTTCCTACGAAAAGGAATTATATACATTTTTAAATCAACTCAAGCGCTGGCCGACTGCTTTTGTCTGCGCCAGTGATTTTGTGGCAAACTTTGTACAGTCGTATATTGACAGCAATCCGGAGCGCGTACCACATCCTGTCGCACTCACCGGTTTCGACAACACAGGCGAATATGCAGATGTCGCGGGACGCATCATCACGGCAAACGTTCCGACCGGTCTGCTCGGCAAGCGCCTTGCGCTCCAGATGCTGTTCCGTTCGGAACATCCGGAGTCGCCGCACGAGCTGACATTTATCAAGCCGTCCATCATCATACCGCATTGCGGCACACAGAAAGAACGGTGAAGCACACAGTTTGATTTGCTGTATAAATATGGAAATAACTGGCAATACTAATACAATAGAAACGGCAGACTACACAGACTTCGACAGAAATGGGGAATGGATGCTATGCAAAAAAATACCGGCGCCTTGCTGGCGGAAGTCCAGCAGGCTGTGAACAGCATTATCAAGGGAAAAGAAGATATCGTACAGAAAGTACTCGCTGCGATTATCGGCGGCGGCCACATTCTAATGGAGGACATTCCGGGCGTGGGAAAAACAACGCTCGCGACGACATTTGCGCGTGTGCTCTCCCTCGATTACAGACGTGTGCAGTTCACACCGGATGTCCTCCCGAGCGACCTGCTTGGATTCTCGATGTACCACAGCCAGAAAGGCGCTTTTTCCTTTCAGAAAGGCGCTGTGTTCTGTAATCTGCTTCTCGCCGACGAGATTAACCGAACCTCCCCGAAAACACAGTCCGCACTCCTTGAAGTCATGGAGGAGCGGCAAGTGAGTATCGAGGGCGAAACGCGCAGACTTCCGGATCCTTTTATTGTCATTGCGACGGAAAATCCAGCCGGTTCTTCGGGCACACAGCTGCTGCCGGAATCACAGCTTGACCGTTTTCTGGTCTGCCTGTCCATGGGCTACCCCAAGCACGAGGACGCAGTTGCCTTATTAAAAGGCGCGGTCTGGAAACGTCTCTCTGACATTTCCCCAGTCCTCTCCCTTGAAGATCTAAAGACTGTCCAGACGCAGACAGAAGACATCTTTGTCGATGATTCCATTTATGAATATATTGTAAATCTGATTGAAGAAACACGCAGCAACCCTCTGTTTGCGCTTGGCGCAAGCCCGCGCGCCGGAATCGCACTGCTGCGCATGTCGCGCGCGATGGCTATGCTTTCGGGGCGTGACTTTGTGACGGCAAGGGATGTCCAACATATCCTCGGCGACGTGCTCTGCCACCGTGTCCGCCTGAGCGCACGCGCGCGGGCAGAGGGTGTCACGTCTGCCGCCGCGGTCGGAAAGCTGCTTGAGACAGTACGGTGTCCTAAGCTCTAAGAAACTTTCCATACCTTACCTTCAGCTTATGCCAACAGCACTGCAAAACCGAAACGGAGGAGTTGTGAGGATTACGATGAATACCAAAGCTGCACACAAAAAAATACGGCTGTCCTTTCTGCATCTGGCAGCGTTTCTTTTCATTTATCTCGGAAACATACTGCTCTTTCTCGCCCTGCGCGGTTATTTTTTCATTGTTATGGGCGTGATACTCACAGCGCTTGTACCGTTCTCCTTTCTCACTGTATGGAAACTTGCAGACTCCGTCACTGGCACAATTTTCACCGAAAAAAATTTCGTTTTTTTAGAAAGCGGAAAAATTGCAGTCCGGCAGGAAGATGACATATGTGTCATTTTTTCAATTGACAATCCAAGTCTGCTATGTGCCTTGCGCGGGACTTGGATATTTACTGTCGGAAATGCATTCTATGGCACTTCAGACCAACAGAAACTCCTGCTGTCCGTTCCTCCCCGCGGAAAAAAACAGTTCCAGATGACAGTCACTGTCACGGATCTGGGGCGGGTTGTCTTTGCCTGTCGGGAATTTATCCTCGCCGACTTGCTGGGTATTTTTTTGATACAGGCGCCATGCAGCATGGAATGCAGCTTTTTTGTCCTCCCAAAACAGGGCAGCGCAAAAGAGTCCTCGTTTCCCGACGCCTATTCCGGTGTCGCCGAGCTGTCCGAAAACCACCAGAAAGGCAGCGATTACAGCGAAGTCACGGACATTCGCGCCTATCAGCCGGGCGACCGCCCAAGGGATATTCACTGGAAGCTCTCGGCGCGCCAGCCGGATCTGATGGTGAAGGAGCGAACCGCGCTTGCAGGCAGTGAACGGGTTGTACTGATTGCACTGCCCCCGGAAAAAAACACCGCGGAAAAACTGCTTGCGGAGGGCTACCGCAAAATCCGCGGACTGCTGGCAGAACAGACGTTTCTGCGGCTTCTTATCTGGGATAATCACTCCTTTTCGTTTGCCAGTCACTCATGCACCAGCGAACAAGAACTTGATGCGGCATTCTGTGCGATTTTCCACACCGATTTGCAAGCGCACAGCAGCAGTCTGGTTCAGCGGTATATGAAAAACTCCTATCCGCAGCTGGACAGCTATCTATGCCTGACACAAAAAGAGGACTCTGTACAGTTGGAGGTCTGTGTAAATGAATAACCAAACGTATGGAAATAAAAAAAAGCAGGAAAAAATAGCCTTGTCCGAAGGAATTTTCCTGAACGGTGACTTTTGCGAGCGGCGTGAGAAACAGTGGACTGATTTTTTTGTGCGCGCATTTTTCTTGTTTGCAATTGTAACCGGAAGTCTTGGGGGCATGCTGTCCGCTTTTGACATTGCATATGAAAAAATCGGCTTTTTTGCCGTGGCACTTTTGGTATCGGTGTACTGCGCCTCCCTGTATTTTTCTCCCCGTTGGGAAAATGCAGGCTATCTGCTGCTTTTTGGGCTTGTGTTATACGCCGGACAGGGACTCCAGACCTATATCAGCAGTGGTTTTTACGGCATCCTGAATGATATTTCCGCCGCTGCGACAACATTTTTTGAGACAAGTGCGCAGGTCAGCTATGCCGAACAGGTCGCGGATCATTCCCTGGCGATTTCTGTTGCCATGTGCTACTTCGCGCTGATTGGATGCAGCCTTGCAAACGGGCTGATATCACACAAAATACACTGTCTGCCCATCCTCTTTTCCTCCGCCTTTTTCCTGCTCGTGCCGATTTATCTGGAACGCGAACCCTCGGCAGGCTATGTCATCCTGTATACCGCCGGCATCCTCGCCGTCTATGTCTACCGCCAGAACCGGTATCAAATGCTGAATCCTAATACAAAGCCCTGCCGAAAGACGGCATACAGGGCTGCCAAAAAACACCGGTTTTTGGGGAGCTTTTCTGGCAGGGCAGCTGCGGGTGCGCTGCTTGGCGTTCTCCTGCTATGCAGCGCCGCCTGCGGCATTGTGGAGCTTGTACTGCCCAAAGACGCCTATATTACCGCACACAGCAAAAGTGTATTTAAGCGCAGCACCATGGATACCATGGAAAATTTTTATCTGCTCGGTGTGATGGGACTGATAAATTTTTACCCAACCACAGGAGGTCTTGTCAATGGGCGGCTCGGCGGCGTCAATTCCGTGCGGCTTGATTACGAGACAGATTTGACACTCGAATTTGTCCCTTACACATACGACCGGATTTATTTGAAAACGTTTGTGGGTGCACAGTATCGTCCTTATGAAAATAACTGGAGCATCCTCGACGACGCACTGCGCGCGGACGCGTGGAGCGAGGAGACTGCCGCACTGCTGCAGGCGGGCTACTCTGCCGGCGCGCCCGACCACGCACGCGGCGTCATGAAAATTCGTAACATTGCCGCGCCAGCCGGCGTGTATCTGCCCTATTACTCCACGGATACAGACAAAATCCTGCGCCATGGAATGGCACTGGAATATACCTTTTACCCGATGCTTACGGAACAGCTCGTCCAAAAGCCTGCAGATCTTGAGAACGACATCTGGCTGGACATTCCGGCAGAAAACCAGACCGTTATCGCCGACTTTTGCAGGGAAGCGGGGCTTTCCGGTTCCGCACAGGAAATCATCAGCCAGCTGCGCGCCTACTTCCAGCAGAATTTTCCTTACACTTTAAGCCCCGGCGTCACGCCGAGACGAAAAGATTTTGTAAATTATTTTCTGGAAGAAAAACAGAAGGGCTACTGCGCCCACTACGCGAGCGCCGCCGTGCTGATTCTGCGCCATATGGGAATTCCCGCACGCTATGTGGAGGGCTACGCAGTCGATGCCATGGAAGTTGCCGAGGACGCTACACTGCTTGACGGCGACGCAACGCAGTACTATGACCGGACAAGCATCCGTTCCGCAAATACCTTCTCGGAAATCATACCGCCCCAGCAGTCTGTCATTTCCTATGATGTATCGGACGGAAACGCCCATGCGTGGGTGGAGGTGTATGATGAAAATTTGGGATGGTGCGCGGTGGAACTGACACCCTTTCAGACAGAAGAGGACGAAAGCCGCGGCAATATCTGGGATATGTTTTTGAGACTGTTTCAAAATGACGGCGCGCAGAGCGGCACGAAAGAAACCGCCGGAGAGACCGCTATCTCCGGCGCGATACAGACTTCCACCTTCGGGTTTGCGGTCTGTCTGGTTCTGCTGCTCATGGTTCTGCCTGTGCGCCTCCTTATCAAAACGTGCATCTGGCATTACCGCTACCGCCGCGCAAACCGCAGTGAAAAACTACTGATGTGGTATCGGCGGATTGTCCGCAGGCATTTTTCAAAAAAACTCGCAGGTGCGAAAAGTTTTGAAGAACAGGCATCCATGCTTGTCCAAAACGGCGTTTTGCTGTTGGCGGATGCCCCGCTGGAATCCCTGATCGAAACCCTCAACCAAGCGGCTTACGCAAAGGAGGAACTCCCCGAGGAAGTGTTTGCGGAGGCGCTTGGCTGCCTACCGGATGCTGCCCATCCATTTCTTTTTCGTAAACAGGACAAGTGAAATCCCAAGCCGCACACATTCTTCCAGCGATAATATCAGATACACATACACGACCGGAAATGCTTCTATTTTCTAATCTTCAAGCAGCCCCCGTTTCCGACGCCACTTGTTGTAGTTATTGACTCCGCCGGGAAATACATTTTGTCTGCTCCAAAACGAGGACTTTGACAGCCATTTGTCCGCATTTTCCAAATCAGCAAACAGCATTTTTAATGCCCTGTCGATGCCGCTGCGCTCCTGAAATACAAGCTCCTCCGTCAATTCTACCTTTCCCACCTGAAATCTCCTGTATTCTTTTTCGCCAGGACCCGCATTATAATATGCATCGAAATTCCCAATCAATTCATAGCAGCACATGCTGTCGCCTGCGAAGAAGAAACATGCCATCTTCCCCGCCCCCTGATGCAGCACCAATGTCGAGTGAAAAAGACGGTAAACCTTTTTCTCCAAACGTTTGACATATATTCCCTCTCCCTGCAGTAAAAAGTCTGCCGCAAAATAAGTATACCGTCCGTTTAGTGTATCGTCCATATATTGTACAATCTGTTCCGAAGTGAGTGCACTGCCGCAAAACTGCTTCATCGCGTCGTCGTCACAGACACGAACCCATGCGGTCAGTTTCGGGTCTACTTTCACATCTGCCGCCAAATCAACGGGAATCTTCGCATGCGATGTTTTCTTGAGAAAGCTGCGCCCCTCACCTTCCGGCTCGTTCTCATCATGCACCTTGCTTTGCTCTGGGATCGCTGTGTCTGTATCGTTCCGACATTCCGGCACGTCCGCGTCATTGAAATCATCTTCCGGAATTTCAAATCCAAGCGCCTCGATAAAACCTACAACCTCCCACGCATCTCCTCCATCATCATCCCAAAAGCGGAGATACTCGGACAATGGTTCTGCCGGACAGCCGAACTCCTGTGCTAACAGCGCCGCGTTTCCGCGCCAGTGCTCCCACTCCTCCTCCGGAATCTCCTCAAAACAGTCCGGTACGGTCATAAACTTGTCGAGTTCCCTGCCCTCCTTGTATAGAAAATAGTCCCAATAGTCATCATCATAGATATCACACACCAGCACGGGACCTTCAAGTTTTTCTGACAATGCCTTTGCCAGTCCTTCAAATGCCAGACAATAGTCATTGAACCCGACAACGATCCCGGCTTCGCACACGTCAAAGCTGCACTTGTCCAGCACAATATCAAATTCATTTTCCCCCGCAGCAAGCTGCGCGACAACCTCCTGCACATCGACCTGATTCTGTCTTTTGAAAACTGCCGCATGCCAGAATACACCCATTTTTCTACTCCCTTTTAATTACCCATGCAGTGCATGACAGGATAATCCACTGCCAAATACACATTCCTGACAGTGCTATGTGCTCCCATTCATCTCAGAACCAAGCTGCTTTCATTTTAATTTGCCATCATCTACAATCGGTTAGTATGCGTCCCTTAACGGCATGTCGTGTATGTTGCATTGATAGTAAAGATTCCTTTATCGCATCATATAGCTCCTCATGCCCTATTGCCTTCAATATCTTGCGGTCAAATATTTCCCTATCCGCATCCTTTAACTCATCTTCAGTATCCATAACATGTCGATTTTTGATTTTGTGAAACAATTCCACAATCTCCTCAGCATCCGCATCTGATATAATCTGCGGATTTATCATATACATGTTTTTCAATCTCACACTACTCGCATCCAATACGCCCAATCCCCTGCCAAAGCCGATTGCTTCAATTGCAAACATACCAAATAAAGAATTCAATAATGCATGTAATAAATCTTTTGATGCACTCATATCTTTCATTTGTATTCTCGTAAATCGTTGATCGACAAATGTACTTTCTTCAAACATAGATACAAACAAACGCCTATCTGGGTTAAGTGCTGTCACAAAGTCTGCTTTTGCTGCATCATCCATTTCATACCAAAAGCTTCCTGACCGCTTTAATGCTTCCGGCAATAACTTACCTTTCCCATTTCTAATATTTTCAAACTTTTCTATCCAATGTAAAGCCCCTGTATGCCCTAATTGTTGTAATTCGTCCTTCGACTTATGGCAGCAAAATGCAATAATGTCTGTTTGCGCTGTATATGATTTTAACAAAGCTGGATTTTTTAGCACTGGCTTAATGTATTCGTTCTCAATTCCGCTGTTTTCTGATGGATAAAACAAATCATTCCATCCTCTGCGTTCACCTCTTTTAACAATAAAAACTTCTTCAATCGGAGTCAAGCACTCTGCCAACCTATTAACCCATGACACATCATGAAATAAAGCATTTAAGGTTATTCCATTTTCTGTGATTTTTTTAATCGTCCCTATAGAATAATTTTTTACAGAAATTACTGTACTATCAATCTCTTCTCCAAGCACAATACTATTAATGATTATTTCCTTTTCTTTTGTGTTAATTTGTTCTATGTCTTTGTTGACCATCCAAAAATTAATTTTAGTACTTAGATTTGGTGCCATAACTACCCTTTTTTGAAGTATAAGTAAGGTTGCAACAACATCTGCATTTTTAAACCAGCGTCCACAATTGCTTATTACCACTGCACAGGTATTAAAATAATACTGTAACGCGTCAAAAAATTTCTTACCAATATCCGTACCAAGCCATGAGTTTGATAAAATAATTCCTAACTTTCCATCATCTTCTAATAATTCATGCAGTTTAAACGGCAGATAATTATATAAATCTGTCTTCCCTAATGTAAATTCTATACCTGTATTCTCTTTTATTTTCTGCCTATACTCACTAATATACGATATCTCATCATCAGCTATTTTATTATACGCAACAAATGGCAGATTAGAAACAACGGCGCCAAAAAAAGGGATTTCTTTTTCAATTCCGCTTCCGTCAGTAGGACTTTTTATTTCCACTTTATCTCTACTCTTTACAGCGAATACATCCGACTGAAATATATTTAACGGAATATTCAGTGCCCCCATATCTGTCACTGCAATATTGGCAATTTGTAATGGATATGCGTACTTATCAGCTATCCATGTACTTGTAAATGCAGCCTCCGGATTATTCAGTCTTTCCGTTTTATTCTTGATGATTGCTCTCGCAATTGTCCCTGTACCTGCACATAAGTCTGCACAGTCCTTCCTCCAATTATGAACTGTTATTTGGCACAATAGATCAGCCAAACAATATGGTGTGGCATATTGTCCTCTTACTTCTCTCTTTGCCGTATTAACTGTTTTTTCCAATATTTCTTGCAGGGCTGTCTGATCAATTTTTTCTATCTTACTTTCCACCAAGAACTGGTTATAGTCCACAATATCTATCCATGTGTCTTCTGGCACAGCTTCGTTATATTGCATCCCTTTAAATACATTATAAAAATCCCCTTGTTCCACAATCTCATCTATGATTGCATTTCCATCTGCCGGTGTGGATGTACTATCAATTTCATTTATCTTATAGGCACAGTTATGATACTTCTTGATTGTGTTTGCAAACATGATTCTATTTG
Organism: uncultured Lachnospiraceae bacterium; assembly: GCA_910579275.1. GTDB lineage: Bacteria > Bacillota > Clostridia > Lachnospirales > Lachnospiraceae > COE1. The sequence continues at coordinate 164,636 of CAJTTO010000001.1, read as the reverse complement.
TCCAATTCAGCAAAATTGCTTTTGCATACGCAGAATACATATCATTCTCATCCTTATCATATTCTTCATGAACCGTATTCCACCATACTTTCAGGCGACTCTCCATTGTCATATTGCTGCAAACTTCTAAAATAAGGTTTTCAGCAACCAAATTTTTATTTCTTTGGATTATTTCTGTCATAAGTCCGTCAGATATTGTTGTTTCTATGGATGATGCTGATATCGTACCGTTAATCATAAATTCATTTACAGTTAAGACAATGTCTTTTATAATTGGCAGCCACTCTGATTTATATGTAGCCACATCCTCGCGACTTTTTATATGATTCGTCCCACTCCATACCCTTTCTTCTTCAAATTCGCCATTATCTTTTTTTATATATAACTTCCCATATGTAAAATTCCAAATCACAAAACTATTTAAATCTAAAGCAATTGCTTTTCTGGCGGCATCCTTTATCAATGCTTCATCTGTAATTAGAACATCTGGCATCTTGAGTTCCCAGCCTTGTAAAATCCTGTTTTGTGCTTCATCCTCATATAGTAAGACATCTGGAAACATGCTTTTTTTATTTACAGAAAGCGTACTTTCTCCACCTGCACTTTTAATCCTCAAATTCATTCCTTTGAGCATTTCCTTTATTTCCGAGATAATGACAATCGCCCAGCTTCTCTCATTACGTCTAACAATTATACCCATACATATTTATCTCTCCTGAAATTCCGAAATTAAATTTTGTTCCTTTATATATTTACGAGTCTTTTTGTCCAACTGCTCCCACGCCAAAAACAATCTTCTTTTCGCAACATCTATATAGTCAATTTCTTCTTTTTTAAACAATGCCACATTTTCGTTCTTTTCGATTCCTATAAAATTTCTTCCTTCCATTAAAGCAGCAACTAAAAATGATCCGCTTCCGAAAGTATTGTCCAATACAACATCCCCAGGATTTGTGTATGTTCGTATCATGTATCTTCCCAATTCTATTGGTTTTTGCGTTGGGTGTAAGACTGCTCCTTCACATTCAGCAGTCTTAACATATATGATGTCCGTTGGATAACGCTCCCCTTCGCTTGCCACATGGACTGGTTCAAAGTCACCATAGTTTCCACATAACTGATTTTTTCTTGTTCCTTTATCGTATGGCTCGCCTTGTGTCATTTGTGGATGATATGTAGGTTGTTTCTTATAAAATACGCATACATCTTCATGCTTTCTAAGCGGCTGTTTCTTAGCATTTAGAAAATTAGTTGGTTTTGATTTTTCCCACACCCACTTATATTTATAAATATTAGGCTGGCTTAAAATTAATTTCGCCGTAAAAACTCCATTAGAGGTTAATACTATCGCTCCATTCGGTTTAATAATTCGATTATATTGCTTCCATAACTCGTCCAAAGAAATATAACAATCCCATTCATTTTGTGTCATTCCATATGGCAAGTCACAAAGAATCATATCTACACTTCCATCCGGTATTTCTATCATATATTCGAGGCAGTCACCTTCAAAAAGCTGGTTGATAACCTTATCCATGTTCATAACTGGCTTATCTGCTTTTTCCATAAACTTACTCCTTAACTTAATTCATCTATCTACATATAATAGCACACTCCCCATCCGAACTCAAGTTCTAGTTTTGTTTTTTACGAAAATTTTGAGATATTCCCTAAGTTAGTGACTGCCACCCTTTTCCCCATGCGGCTTAGCAGCTCATTTGTAATGCTTTCTGCCTGTCCTGCCACCGCCGGCGCGGTGATTTCCCTGTCGCCGTCCCTGCCAATCAGTGTGGCGGTCATACCGACACTGACATTGGAAAGTTCTGTGATGTCGACTGCAAGCTGATCCATACAGATTCTGCCGACAATCGGCGCCTGCTGTCCGTTGATCAGGACATCCTGCCCTCTGCCGGACAGGATTCTCGGGAATCCGTCCGCGTAGCCGATGGACAAGATGGCTATACGACTGTCTCTGTCCGCCACAAAATCTCTGCCATAACCGACACTGTCTCCCTGTTTTACCTTGCGAATCAAAACAACATGCGCTTTCAGTGATAGGACTGGTTTCAAGTCGAGACGCAGCTTTGTCTGTGCATTTGATGTACTTAGAACACCGTACAGGGAAATGCCTGCCCTGACATAACTGCATTTAAGCTCCGGATAATTCATCAGACCATAACTGCTCTGAATATGGGTTTTCGGAATGTGTATGCCCTGCTTTTTCAGCCTGTTTATGACCTTGTAAAATCTTGTTATCTGAAGCCGGGTGAAAAGGACATCCGCCTCGTCCAGACTGTCGGCCGCACAAAGGTGCGTGTAAATACCGTTTATGGCAAGATTTTTCTTCGAAAAAACGCTTATCAGGTTCTGCATTTCTTTTCCGGTTCCTCCGTCCAAAGCAACCCCGAATCCCAGCCGGTGCATTCCTGTGTCCAGTTTGATATGCACCTTGACCCGATGTCCCTGCGCGTTCAGCGTACAGGCATAGCCGTAATCAACCAGCGTCTGGGAAAGGTCATATTTACAAAGCTCCCATGCCCGCTCAGGCGGTGTATATCCCAGTATCAGAATCTCGCCGCGAATGCCATATCCGCGCAGCGCAATGCCCTCATCAACGGTCGCTGCCGCAAATGCCCGCACACCGATTTTGTTCAAATGTGCTGCAATCTCATACATCCCATGCCCATAAGCATCCGCCTTCACAACTGCCATCAGCTCACATTTTGGCGGCATTGCCTTACACAACACTTTTACGTTGTGTGTCAGATTGTCCAAGTTGATTTCAATGTAAGCCCTGTGTATGCCCGTCTGCTTCTTTTTCTTTCCGCTTCCAAAACGATTCCAATACACTGCCGCCGCCACACTAAATGACACGGATGTCACAACCACTGCAAGAAAATGCACCACGCTGTTTTCGACAAGAAGCGTCTGCATATGGAGCGCTTTTGCGGCAAACCGTATCACGACAATCATCATGGGGTGAATAATGTAGACAAGGAGTGAGACATCCCGCAGCCAGACATGGCGTTTTCCTCTGTAATAAAGCAACGCCTGAAACAGAAAATACATGCAGGGCGGCAAAAAGAAATACATGCTGTCGTGGCGCTGCACCTGAAAATGATGCAAAATCAGTCCTTCCGCCAGCATGAGCATCATCATCAGGGCAGACAGCGTCCATGCCGTCGTCTGTTTCGGGCTTGTCTTACAGTCTGCAATCCATCCGCCCAGAAGGAAGAAAACCGGCGCAAAGAAAACGCCGTTTCTCGTGTAATCAGACACCTGAAACCAAAGTGCATAAAATCCGCTGATAACAGGCACTTTTTCTGTCACCCCATAATAGCTGTCACCAAACAGTCCAATCAAATAGAGCGCCGCCGACACGGTAAATGCCCTGTGAAAGCCCATCCTTCGCACCAAATACCAGACAGTCACTCCGCCGACGAGCGATGCCGGCAGATACCAGAGATGATACAATGTCCCGTCAAACACAATATCCTTTATCAAATTGGGCAGCAGATTTTCCGTTTTGAAATAGCCATTGTAGAGATTAATCGGTATGTAAAGCACAATAGCAGCCCCATAAATCTGTGCTGTCTTTTTCACAAAAGCGACCGGCTTGTCCGATTTGTAACTGTATCTGGAAATCAGGAAGAAACCGGATGTCATAAAAAAGAACGGAACTGCTGCACGGGCAATCACGCGCGTCAGAATGAAATCCCCCAATTCGCTGTATGTGCCAAGCGGCGACGTGTGAATCGCAATGATCAGCAGTGCTGCAATCATCCGAAAACAGTCTATCCCTGTGTAGCTTTTATTTGATTTCCTCATTGTTTCCCCTCTTTCTAATCCCTTCGTTCTAAAAAAATGCCTGCCCGATAATCCGATCCAACACCTCGGCAAAGCCATAGCCCGCCGCACGCATCATTCCCGGATAGCGGCTGTGCTCCGTGAACCCCGGTATCGTGTTGACCTCATTGAACACAATCTCTCCTTCCGGCGTCAGAAACAAATCAACGCGCGCAAATCCGGCACAGTCCAGTGCGCGGTAAATCCGCTTTGCCGTCTCCTGAATCTCCCTTGCCTTCTCCTTCTGAATCCTAGCCGGCACATGAATTGCCGATGTCTTGAGCGTATACTTTTCCGTGTAATCAAAAAATCCGCTGCCGTCCCCTGCCCCATAAAGTTCAATTTCGTCGACTTCCCCGACAGTCAGCTGGTCACGTCCGCACACTGCACATCCCACCTCAAAGCCTTCAATCGCCTCCTCCAAAATGACACGATTGTCATAATTAAAGGCAAGTGCGACGGCGGGCGCCAAATTTTTCATGTCCTTTACCTTTGTCACGCCAAACGAAGACCCCGCCTTTACAGGCTTCACAAAAACCGGAAAACCGATTGTCTCTGCAAACGCACACGCCTTGTTGACCGCAGTGTTGTCCATCAGTACCATTGCCCTCGGCACGCGCACGCCCGACCGTTCCGCCAGCCTGTGCGCCCTGTCCTTGTCCATGCAAAGCGCGGAGGACAGTGTCCCGCAGCCGACCAGCGGAATCCCTGCAAGCTCTGCAATTCCCTGAATCGTCCCGTCCTCACCGTTTCGCCCATGCAGCACCGGAAACACAGCGTCAACAGGAATGGATTCCGGCACGGACTGCGCGCGGCACACCATTAGATGATGATTTGTCCTGTCCGGCGAAAGCACCGCCGGCACGCAGTCTGCCGCATTGCACCAAGTATCATTTTGAATCTTATCCGTCTCCCCTGTGAAGTAAAACCACTGTCCCTCCCGCGTGATACCGACCGTCACCGGATGATATTTTTTCCTGTCCATATTGCAAATCACTGCGTATGCCGACTGCAGGGAAACCTCGTACTCCGACGACGCACCTCCAAATAGGACTACAATATTTTTTCTGTTTTCCATTTCTGTTTTCAAGTTCTGTTCCCCCTCTATATCCTTTATCATGTTTCTCACCACGAATCCCCGTCGCGGCATCCGTTTAAAAATGATACCAGAACAACTTTTAACTTCCAATGATGTAAAAAATTAAGATCGATTAAGATTTCATGATGATCATGTTATCCGAAGTAAAGACAATCTTCATTTCGGATGCACCAACACAAAAAACCTGTCTTGATACCATAATTGTATCAAAACAGGTTTCCCTATGTTTTTCGGTTTCCTATCGCCTTTATCAAATTTTTCTCTCGAATTTCTTACGATTTTCTTACAACGCTCCACTGTAAGACAAAACACAAACACGTCAAATCTATTGATATTAGCAGTAGTTCCTCAGTCACACACGCAAATGTTCATCGGAAGCATAACCGTAACGGTTGTGCACTCGTCTGCGCTCGCCGCCGTGATGGTACCTTGGTGCAGCTCTATAATCTCCTTCGCGATGGCAAGTCCCAGCCCTGCGCCGCCAGTCGCTGACGAGCGCGACACATCTGCCCTGTAAAACTGTTCAAAGATGTGTGCCAGCTTATCCGGCGGGATGGTTTTTCCATGATTTTTGATTGTGACTTTTACCATGTCCTCCGCTGTCTGTGCGCGCAGGGAGATTTCCGTTCCTGCATAACTGTAGTTGACTGCATTTCGGATCAGGTTGTCAAAAGCCCGCGCAAGCTTGTCCGCATCGCCCACAAATAAGATGCCCTGCGCAATATCCAGCTTCCAGACAAGCTGCCGCTCTGCAAGTATCGGGTCAAATTCACTTGCAAGCTGCTCCAGCATGCGGCTGAGGGGAATCCGCTCCCTGTCGAGCGTCAGCGTCGTCAGGTTGAAACGCGTGATGTCAAAGAACTCATTAATCAAGTCCTCAAGGCGCTCTGCCTTTTCAAGCGCAATATTCGTGTAACGGCAGCGCAGCTCCTGTGAAATCTGCGGTTCATCGCGCAGCAGCGTCAGATATCCTACCACGCTTGTGAGCGGCGTTTTGAGGTCATGTGCCAGATAAACAATCAAGTCGTTTTTGCGCTGCTCGGCAAGCTGTGCATCACTTTTCCGCTTTTCCAGCGTGTGTTTAATGGAATTGATTTTTCGTTCTGTTGCGGCAAGCTCCTGCGAGAGAATCACATCGCCTGCATTCTCTGTTACCAACGCGTCAATGCCGCGGTTGATTTCCGAAAAATACTTGATAAAGCTGTTGAGGTAAATCATCTGGGCAATCATAAACAGAAACAGAATACCGCCCAAAAAATACCAATCCAGATAATTGCGTATCACATGCCGATATGTCCCCAGCGCGCGCTCGTATGCATCTGCTTTCCCTGCATAGACAATATGTTGTAAAAATCCAACCACAGCATTTGCAAAGCGTCCCTGAAAGACAAAATTATATAAGAACACAGCACCCGCGACAGAAAAAAACATGGTGAAAATCGTAACCAGAAACAGTTTGGTCTTTAACTGCCTATAGCCGCCGTCCTGCTTTTTCTGTCTTGGCGTTCTCTGCCGCCGAAACCGTTCACTCAATTGTATACCCCACTCCCCATATTGTCTTGATATATTTTGGACGCCGCGCAGGCTCTTTCATTTTCTCGCGCAGCCTTGCAATATGCGTCATTACTGTATTATTGTTATCGAAATACTTTTCTCCCCAGACGGCCTCAAACAGCTCCTCCGATGAGACGACAGCGCCGCGCCTGCCGCACAGGTACCACAGAATTTCAAACTCAATCGGCGTCAGTACCACACTTTTTCCATTTAGCATGCACTTATGGGTTTCCCTTGAAATCTGTAACCCCCTGATATCCACTTCATTCTGCGGCGCGGACACTTCCTTTCCAACATTGTATCGGGTGTAGCGCCGCAGCTGTGTCTTGACCCTTGCAACCACTTCCAACGGATTAAACGGCTTTGTGATATAATCGTCCGCGCCTAGTGTCAGCCCCATGATTTTATCCCCGTCTTCCACCTTTGCCGTGAGCATGATAACCGGATAAAAGTGCTTTTCCCGAATTTTCCGGCAGATGCAGAAACCGTCAATGTCAGGCAGCATAATGTCCAGTATCGCCAAGTCCAGATTTGTCTCCCCAATGCATTGAAGCGCATCTGTGCCATTGTAAAATTTGTAGACCGTATACCCGTCATTTTTCAGGTAGACCTCGATTAAGTCAGCGATTTCTTTCTCATCATCAACCACTAAAATCTTTTCACCCACGATACCGCCTCCGATGCCTTACATATCTGTCAACGCTTCAATCTCGTCAATAATCTCGCCGATATACGCAATCGTGTCCAACAGGGGTGTGTCGGTGGTAATGTCAATCCCTGCGAGTTTTGCAAGCCCTACCGGATCAAGTGTACCGCCTGCGGCGAGCAGCTTTTTCCAGTCATCCACTGCGCACTGTCCTTCTTTTTCAATGCGTCTGCATGCCTGTGTGGCAACGGTCAGCCCCGCGCTGTAGGTGTAGGAGTAAAGTCCCATGTAATAGTGCGGCTGGCGCATCCATGTATGGGCTGCGTCATCGGAAATCTCCACGTCCGCCCCCCAAAATGCCTGTAATGTCTCCTTCATCAGACGCGTCAGGGTCTCGGCGTTGACACTGCCTCCGGCATCCACGATTTTATAGACCTCTCTCTGGTAGGCAGCTTCCATCAAATGTGTGACAAAATTGTGATAGTATGTGTTGCTAATCATGCTGGACAATACCCAGCGGCGGAAACGCGGATCCGGATTTGTCTTTAACAGGTAGTGTGCCATCAGCAGTTCATTCATCGTCGACGGCGCTTCCACAATATAGGAGGAAACGTTGGTGTCAAAGATAGACTGGCTGCTGTTGCAGGATCTGAAATGCCCTGCATGCCCCAGCTCATGTGCCAGCGTAAAGACATTTGACATCCGCTCGTTCCACGACAGCAAAATGAACGAATTTTTCCCATAGGGGCTTGCACAGAAACCTCCTGTCGATTTTCCCTGATTCTGCGCAAAGTCAACCCAGCGTCCACGGTACGCCTCCTGTATCATCTTCACATAGTCTTCTCCGAGTATGGAGAGTCCCTTTTCGACGTACTCCCTCGATTCCTCAATCGTGACTTTGGGGTCGTATTCGGGATCCACAGCAATTTTTAGGTCTGCAAATGTCATGCGGTCGAGCTTGTGGATTTTTTTCAGCAGCCGCGCATATCTGCGCATATGCGGCGCAAGCTTCTCAGTGATGAGGTCTATCTGACGGTCATACAGTTCCCGTGTAACTTTTTGTCCAAACAGCAGGCTGTCAAACACAGAGTCAAAGCCGCGGAGGGTCGCAAGGGTCTTTTCCGTCTGTACCTGTGTGTTGTAGACTGCTGCGGTCACATTTTCATATTCGCGTATTTTCGCGGAAAAAGCGGCAAATGCATTGCGGCGCACCTCGGTATTTTCCTCATACATGTAATTGTCCTCAAACAGGGAATAGCCCAGCGGGTACTCTTTGCCGTCCGCCATAAAGGAATCAAACTTCATGTCGGCAAGCTTTGCCATGTTATAAATCTGGTAGGGTGCATGAATCGTGCGGGACAGTGCTGCGAGGGCGCGCTCTGTGTCGGGATGGAGCAGATGCGGCTTTGTGCGCAGGATATTTTGCAGATAGTGCTTATTCTCTGCGGACAGCGCCATTGCCTCCTGAATGACAGCATCGTCCTGCTCTGCAATTTCATTGTCGATAAAACTAAGACGGCTTAGAATTTCTGCTGTCATGCTGCCGATTTCCTCATTGCGCTCCTGATTGTGCGTGTCGTAATAGTCAACGGAAACCGCCAAATCACAGTAATGTACAACAAGTGTAAGCAGACGGTCCACTTCGCGGAAATCATCAAGACAAGCGTTGATGCGCTCCGCAGTGTCCAGCTTTCCTTTGTACTCCTTTACCATGCGTTCACAGATATGCTTTACTTTTTCCGCATCTTGGCGCATTTCGTCCTCCGATGCATAGATGAGTGACAAGTCCCAAGTCAGTTCGACGGGAATGTCCTTACGTGACTTTAAATCCTGATTCATTTTGAATATCCTCCTTTTACCGATATTATAACAGACCTGTCCCAAAAATAACAGGGTGAAAAACAATCTGTTTTCACCCTGCATGAATCCCACTACTTTGATGGACGTCTGAACAGTGACAGACGCGCCTGCTTTCGCCTGCTGGCTAATCGTATCCCCGTTTCATTTTGGAGCAGACAAATTTCATGGTTATTGTCTAATTTTTTTGAACACGCATATATACAAATACGCACTCTCCCACATTTGATTATCCACAATGTTTTCCCCTTTACGTAAATCTACAATATCAAATTTTTCTCCCCAAAACGCTTTCAATCTTTCTTCCGTAAATGCAGCTCCTGTTTGTTTGCCCTTGTAAAACGCATAGTCATCCACCTCGTCAGCACCGTCTTCCCCTGCCGCAAAACATAACAAAATAAAATGGCCATTTTCTGCCAATATACTTGATGCAATATCTCTATATTGTAAACGCCTATGTGGTGTCAGATGATGAAAAATACCACTATCTATTATCAAGTCAAACTTCTTATCCCTTAAATCTAATGCGAAAATATTCTCTGCTTTAAAGACTACTTTTTCCGCCGCGCTTTCTTTTGCATTCCTTTTTGCATTTTCTATTGCAATCTCTGATAAATCATATGCTTCAGTATCGACATCATTTTTAGCAAGATAAATTGCGTTGCGCCCTTCTCCGCAACCAAATTCGCAAGCATTTCTAATATTATGCGCTCTTATAAAATCAACAACACATTTATCTGGCAGTTTATTATATTTCAAAAACGGGGCAGGCTTATCCCGCCTAATATAAAAGGAGTTCCAATCCACTCCCTCTGTATATCTGTCCAGCATATGAAATAGATCCTCTATAGTATTAATGAAATTCATGCACATACCTCCAACAATCCCGACTGTGATTTGATGATTTTTAAGGGAAAGAATAGCTGTTATATTTGTTTATAAAATCTCCGCTAACCCTTGAAAACACTAAGTTTATCGCAGGTGAGCTTTCCCTTAAAGTTTCCCTTGTGTTATATCTTCCCACAGGGTATTACGAACCCTGATAAGGGTAAAAATGAGAGAAACAAAATCACATAAAACATTATAACACAAAAAATTTGTCTGAACAATTTAGTAATCTATCACAACACCACTCAGAGCGTATTTTCCGATATTATTTTAGAATGCGGGATATTGGAGAACCGATTCGCAGCGGAAGATTTGACTTATATTTAACACGACCTATTAGTCCGTTTGTGTATTTGGTTTTGCAACAGTTTCAATATACACCAACATGCAAATCCCTAACACCTTTTTAAAAAATATGAAAAACTCCCCAAGACGCACCAAAATATGGAGCATAGCAACGCCATGCCCCACATTTCTTATCGTTCCAACGACTTCTCAATCTTCTGTTACTGCCCTTTCAAGCCACTCTGTTTCTCATACAGACTATTACGTTCTTGCAGCGTTCTTTGATGCGCTCCATGACTTCTTTCGGCTGCACCATCTTATACATTTCCTGCTGTAACTTTTTCTGCTGCTTCTCCGACTTTTCATTTTCGGACAATATTTTTTCTTTATCCTCTCTCAGTCGTTTCTGACTCATTGCTTTCATCCGTTTCTGTCACTCCCGACTTGTCGGTTTCCTCCGTTTCTGTTATTTCTGTCATTTCTGGCTCGTCGGTTTCCTCCGTTTCTGTCAGTTCCGGCTCGTTAGTTTCCTCCGTTTCTGTCGTTTCCGGCTCATCGGCTTCCTCCTCAACTGTCTTCTGTTGCTCAGACTCGGATTCTGTATTTTCACTGTCATCAGCGGCAATTTCCGATTCCGACTCGCCACTATCTGCGGCCGGCGGTGTTATCTCCGTATCCGTGTCCTCCACTTCATCCGCCACTGCACTGTCGTCAACCTTTATTATACTGATATCCGATATTTCTATCGCGTGTGCCTCCAAAGACGCAACTCCCTTCGGCACTCCCATGGATAGCTGGAACGCAACTGTTCCCTCCGTGTAGTCCTCTCCCAGTGTCATGATCTGGCTGAAGGTTTTTAACTTATTCTTTGTCAGGATTATGTCCGCCCCTGCGCAGTATATGTCATTCGCTCCCATGATTGCCAGTGTTACCTGTCTGTCCAGCGAGGAGGCAATCTTAAAGTTTACTTTATATTTTGTTCCTTTTTCCATCGCAAGGCCTTCCTGCTTGAGCTGGATATTCCAGTCTGCCGTTCCGGCAGAGGTTATTTCGTACCGCGCCTTATTTCCCGTGAACGCCGTTGTCGCTGATGCGGCATTGTCCACATAATCCGTCCATGGCTCCTTGCCGTCTGCAAAATCTCCGTTCGTTATCAGATTTTCCGAAGGTGTCGGATCCGGATTCGGTTTATCTTCTCCGGCCGGCGGTGTTATCTCCGTATCCGTGTCCTCCACTTCATCCGCCACTGCACTGTCGTCAACCTTTATTATACTGATATCCGATATTTCTATCGCGTGTGCCTCCAAAGACGCAACTCCCTTCGGCACTCCCATGGATAGCTGGAACGCAACTGTTCCCTCCGTGTAGTCCTCTCCCAGTGTCATGATCTGGCTGAAGGTTTTTAACTTATTCTTTGTCAGGATTATGTCCGCCCCTGCGCAGTATATGTCATTCGCTCCCATGATTGCCAGTGTTACCTGTCTGTCCAGCGAGGAGGCAATCTTAAAGTTTACTTTATATTTTGTTCCTTTTTCCATCGCAAGGCCTTCCTGCTTGAGCTGGATATTCCAGTCTGCCGTTCCGGCAGAGGTTATTTCGTACCGCGCCTTATTTCCCGTGAACGCCGTTGTCGCTGATGCGGCATTGTCCACATAATCCGTCCATGGCTCCTTGCCGTCTGCAAAATCTCCGTTCGTTATCAGATTTTCCGAAGGTGTCGGATCCGGATTCGGTTTATCTTCTCCGGCCGGCGGTGTTATCTCCGTATCCGTGTCCTCCACTTCATCCGCCACTGCACTGTCGTCAACCTTTATTATACTGATATCCGATATTTCTATCGCGTGTGCCTCCAAAGACGCAACTCCCTTCGGCACTCCCATGGATAGCTGGAACGCAACTGTTCCCTCCGTGTAGTCCTCTCCCAGTGTCATGATCTGGCTGAAGGTTTTTAACTTATTCTTTGTCAGGATTATGTCCGCCCCTGCGCAGTATATGTCATTCGCTCCCATGATTGCCAGTGTTACCTGTCTGTCCAGCGAGGAGGCAATCTTAAAGTTTACTTTATATTTTGTTCCTTTTTCCATCGCAAGGCCTTCCTGCTTGAGCTGGATATTCCAGTCTGCCGTTCCGGCATTGGTGATTTCATAGCGCGCCTTATTCCCTGTAAACGCTGTTGCGGCAGATGCGGCGTTATCCACGTAATCTGTCCACGGTTCCTTTCCGTCTGCAAAATCTCCGTTCTTAATCAGGTTTGTTTCCGCCGGTTCTTCTGGCGTCTCTGTGTCTCCGCTCAACTTTATGACACTGATGTCATCAATCTCGATAACGGATGCCGGCGTATCTTCTCCAGCAATCCTTCCCATGGAGACGGCAAATGTTATCTCACTGCTCGTATCAAGATCTTCTCCTACTGTCATCTCATAATCTACTTCTTTCATTACATCCGCAGCCAGTTCAAGGTCTTCTCCTCCATACCATGCATACTGCGGGTTCATGAAGGAATACTTGACTGTCCTTGCAGCAGAAGACTTTATCTTCATCTGAACCTGATATTTCGCACCTTTTTCCAGCAGCAGAAGTTCTTCGTTCCGAAGCTTGATGTCCCAGTCATTCTCACCGACATTCGCAATGTCAAACACTGCCTTCTCGTCCGCAAAACTTACTTGCGCCTGGGCTGCTGCACCCACTTCCTTTACCCAGTGTTCTTCCCCTGCCGCGAAGTCTCCGTTTGCAATCAGGTTTTTCCCCGTCTCCGCAGGAGGTTCTTCCTGCGCCTGCGTCTCCTCAAGGTTGATATTGTCGATTACCACTGTGTGTTTCTGGGATATCTGCTTATCGCCGACAGCGCCCATGGAAATGCTAAGGACAGTATTCGTATCCGTGTCATAGCGCATTTGAAACACTCTTTCAAATCTCTGGAATTCTGATGTCAATGCCGCTTTTGGCTGTCCGGAGTATGGTGTCCAGTTATCGTCGCTCGTACCATCCCTTTGCAGCGCATACATAATCTCCCTGTCTACGGTCGACTTGGCATCAAACGATAGTTTATACCATTTGTCCTTTTCAAGCTGAATGCCGCTCTGTTTTAACTGTATATACCAATCCTGATCACCCGTGTCGGCGATGTCCATGGAAAACGCATCCTTTTCCTTTAAGGAATCCACTATGTAATCGGGAACCTTTGCCGCGTCATTCACATAAACCTCATATCCCAGCAATCCGTTGGAGAAGTCTCCGTTTACAATCATGCAGTCCTCCCGGACACACACGTTGTCAATGAATGTCGTGCCTGGTGTCCCAAGCAGGAAACAGATTGTGCTTCCGTTTAAATCCGCGGGTGTCTCCAGCTCATATTTATAGCTCGCCTTATCCGTTGTCAGTTCACTGTCAAAGGTCATTCCTGCCACCGTGGTCTGTATTGTCTTAGCCCTGTCCGCATAGGCGTCAAAGCTGAGAATATATTTCTTCCCTCCGGCAATCGCAATATCATTTTGGTACACGTTAACCTTGTCAAGACCACTCACGGACTCCGGCACTACGACCTTTAATTCGCGTATGCTGTCATTTGTGACTGACACACTCGTGCCCTTGGCCTGTCTGGTGTCCCAATCCCAGTACGCAAGGCGAAGCCTGCCAGGCTCATTTCCCTCGTTAAACTGTCCGTTATACACGTAGTTACCGTCCGGCAATACGCCTTTTTCCTCTTTCTCGGCATCGCCTTCCTTTACCAGCCGCACGTTGCTGATGTGGACTTTCGCAACAGACCCTTGATTTCCGAGATTAAATTCTACCCTGCCATTGGCATCACTGTCCCCAGTCATGTCAAAAACATGCGTGTATGACTGCTTTTCTGTTGTCAGATTTATGGTCGTATCATTCAGATAACGGATATATCCCCTGTCCGGAGCCGATATTCCTGTAATCATTGTGCGCGCTTCGTCCGCATATGCATCGTAAGTCAGTCTGTACTTGGCACCGTTCTCCATCGGCAGACTTGCCTGTACAACCTGCACACCGTAATTCACTGTGCCTGCATTGGTCGATGTGATATGCAGCGCGTTTTCGGAAATCTCCGCCGTGGCATCTCCGCCGTTGGCAAGAAGCAGCTGCCAGTTCGCGTCTTCCTGCGTCAAGTCTTCCGCTTCCGCAAAATCGCCATTGATTATATAGTTTCCGGTCTCATCCGGATCTCGGAGTATCACCTCGTTTTCCGGCTTGTCAACATCCATGTCATAACTGTCTTTCTGATATACCCGGACATAGTCTATGACAAACTGGGCGTTTTCCCCAAACACATCATTATCGTCCGGATAACCTACCCAGCTGCCGCCGACAGCCAGATTCAATATCATGTAAAACGGCTGGTCATATGGTGCGGGATACGCGACTTTCCCGAATCCCGGTTTTTGTGTAAACCAGTCATTCACTGTATAAAACAGCACGTCATCCACATAAAAGCGAAACTCACCCGGATCCCATTCGCAGGCGAATACGTGGAATGATTCCCCGAAATTCTCCTCTCCCGCCGGCAGTGTATAGCTGCCCTGTTTCTGTGTATGCGGTTCCCCGAAATGAAGCGTTCCGTATGTCGTGGAAAGCGCGCTTCCATGAACCTCCATCACGTCGATTTCTCCGCACTTTGGCCACTGCCCATAGTAGCTTTCGTCCTCCGGCATCATCCAGAAAGCGGGTAAAAATCCCTTGCCGCTTGGAACTTTTGCACTTACTTCAAATCTGCCGTACTGGTAATTTTTCTTTCCTTTTGTGTTGATTCTTCCTGACGTATAGTATGCCTTGCCGTCTTTCACTTCCTTGAGCGCCTGAATGTAGAGCTTTCCGTCTTTTACATATGTGTTTTTATCCGAATCGACATACTCCTGCAGCTCTGCATTCACCCAGCCGGGCTCATGGAGTTCATAATTCCAGACGCTGGTATCCAGCTTGTCACCATTAAAGTCATCTTCCCACACAAGCTTATATGCGTCTACCGTTTCCGGCTTGTTCTTGATGGGAATGCTTCTGGTATTCTCCGCGCCGCATCTGCCGCACACCTGTTTTTCCAGACCTGCCGCATTCCCTGTCGCCTTCACTTCCACAGTCCACCTCCCAAATTTATGCCCGAGCGGCGGTATAACTTGCTGCTGCTTACCACCGCACTTCTTGCAGACAGATGTCGTCAGACCGCTTTCTTCGCAAGATGCTTCCCTGTCATCCTTTTCCCTGTCTGATTCTGCCACTGGATCCCACTCATGTTCCGTACAGTCTGTTACTGTCACCTGGCACTTTGCGGTTACATTATTTGCCTTCACTTCGATGTATGCCGTGCCGTTCTTTTTGCCCGTGATATTTCCCTTGCTGTCCACTGCGACTACCTTTGTGTCTGATGACTTATACTTGACAGACTGAGCTGCACCGACAACATCCACATCTATTCTATCTTTCTTTCCGGTATGCAGCAAGTAATAATTCTTTTCCGGAACGACTTTTGTCTCCTTTACCCGAATCCAGCATTTTGCCGTCACACCGTTTGCAGTGGCAGTAATCAGCGTTCTCCCCGCAACCGCATCCTTACCCGAAGGTATTGTTACTTTTCCCTTATCCGACACAACTGCCACATTTTTATTACTGCTGTTCCATACAGGCTTTTTGTCTGCGCCGTCGACTACAGCCTTCAATGTGACCGTGTTTCCTTTTCCCTTTGTGTAGAGCGTGTACTCGCTCTGATTCAGGGTTATTGTCGGCTCAAACGCTTTCACGGTTACCTTTACGGTATCGGTGACACCGTTTGCCTCTGCGGTAATCGTTGCTGTCCCTGCCTTTTTTGCCGTAATTTTTCCCTTGCTCACCGAAGCCACCTTTGAATCCGAGCTTGACCATTTGACCGTATTTTTCCGCCCTGTCACACTGAAATCAACGGTATATGTCTTGGACGCTCCCTTCGTCTTCAAATGAACAACATTCTCTTTGATATCCGTAGACGTGCCAACCACTTCCACCCTGCAGGTGTCTTCTTTTCCATTGCACGCTGCGGTTATCACTGCGGTTCCTATCCCCTTTGCCGTAACCAGTCCGTTTTGGACAACGGCAATGTTCTCATCACTGCTGCTCCATTGCACGACATCCGTTTTGGCAGCATTTGTTTTCAGCTGCTTTGTCTCATACTTCATGGTATCGGAAACAGTGCCTGTCGCATAGAGCCGTACCTGTTCCTCAT
This sequence comes from uncultured Lachnospiraceae bacterium, assembly GCA_910579275.1. Lineage (GTDB taxonomy): Bacteria > Bacillota > Clostridia > Lachnospirales > Lachnospiraceae > COE1. The sequence continues at coordinate 148,247 of CAJTTO010000001.1, read as the reverse complement.
CAATGGAAACCAGCCCTTCTTCCACGATGACAAGGCATCCTTTCTGCACGCCGTTTGCCGAAGCCGTAACCCATGTTATTCCTGTCTTCTTTCCGGTTACCCTGCCGCCGCTGACTGTCGCAACCTTTGTATTATTGCTTTTCCATGTTATTTTTTTGTTCGCACCCACAACATCCGGCACAAGCTTTACCGCGCTTCCTGCTCCTTTTGTGCTCAGACGAATAACGCTCGTATTCAGCGTAATGTCTGTCTCTTTCACCGCAATTGCACATTTTGCTTCCAGCCCGTTTGCAGACGCAGTAATCACTGCATTTCCCCTGCCTTTTGCGGTCACAAGACCGTTTTGGTTCACAATGGCAGTCTTCGTGTCGCTGCTGCTCCACTTCACCGCCTTGTCAGCGCCCTTTACACTTGCTTTTAGCTGGACTGTTTTTCCGCCAAATTCGTTTGTATTCCCGCTTTCAGCAGGTGCACAATAAATTGTCGCGGCTGTTTTGTTCAGTTTAATGCTTGGATCCACTACTGTGACAACACATGTCTCACGCGGAAAACCGACTCCTGATGAGATCACTGCCTTTCCTTTTCGAACTGCTGTCACGACACCGGTTTCTCCCTCCTGATCTACTACTGCCACATTTTCATTCCATGAAACCCACTTTGTTTTCTTATTTTCCGGCAGATTTTCAATCCGGAGCTCCAGCTTATCCTCGTCCCCGACATTTATTGTATAGCTGTCAAAATTGATGGAGAAAATATTTTCCGCCGAAACAGCAATACTTCCTGCAAAAAATGTCAGCATAACTGCCAGAATCAATGCTTTTATTGACCTATGTACTTTCTTTTTCATCCGCATCTTCCTTTCTTATTGATTTTCAATCTTACAAAATACCGTTAAAAACTATCATGCCTCCCCCCCTGTCTCTTTTTATTTTGAAAGAAACCCCAACAGCCAATGCTATTGGGGCATCCTTATTTATGTCCATACTGCATATTTCGATTTATTTACCCTTTGACACCGCCCAGCGTCACACCTGCGATAATATATTTCGAGAGGAGCAGATATACAAAGATAATCGGAACGATTGCAATCATAATCATCATGTATATTTTTCCCATATCGCGGTTCATATAGTCTGCTCCTCGAAGGAGCGCAATCAGAATCGGTACTGTCATCTTATCCTTTGACTGGATAATCAGGGCAGGAACAAAATAATTGTTCCATGACCCAACAAACGTAAAGATTGCCTGTACTGCCATCGCCGGTTTCATAATCGGAAGGACAATCTGGTTGAAGGTGCGAAACTCCTTCGAACCGTCAATTCTGGCTGCCTCGACCAAAGAAAGCGGAAGCGATGACTGCAAATAACTGTACATAAAATAAAATACGGACGGCGACGCGATTGACGGAATAATCAGCGGAAGCAGGGAATCATACATACCCATATTGGTCACCAGACGCAAAAAACCCATTGCCGTAACCTGCGTCGGCATCACAAGGATTGCCATGATGAATGTAAATGCCACTTTCTTTAGCTTAAAGTCATACGCATAGAGTCCATATGCCGTCAGCGCCGAAAAATAAGTGCAGATTGCCGCCGAACAGGTCGAAACAATCAGGCTGTTTATGATACCGCGCACCATCGGAAAGGTTCCGTCGTTTGTTACGTTTTTAAAGTTCTCCAGCAAATGTCCTCCGGGCAGTGCAGAAAAGCCTTTCTGCAAATCCGCATGGGAGCGTGTCGAATTGACAAGCAGGATATAGAAGAAAAACAAGCACATGAACGACAGTATCACAAGCAATACATGTGCGAAAACCGTGCGAAAGCCATTGTATCCTTTTGATTTCATAATCTTATCTCCTTTCCGCCTTTTTTCTCTTTTTTGCCGCTGCCTTTGAGCCGTCCGGATCCTCATCATTTGTTATCCGGTATACGATAAAGCACAAAATGCCGCTCACAATGAACAGATAGACAGACAGGGCGCCCGCCATACCGTAGTTCTTGCTCTTTAAGTGGTTGTTGAGGAACATAATCAGCGTTGTCGATGTGCGGTCCGGACTTCCCTGACCGTTTGTCAGAATCTGTGGCACATCAAACATCTGGAGACCGCCGATAATAGATGTAATCAGTGTATAGGCAAGAATCGGACGAATGAGCGGAAGGGTTATGCGGAAAAACCGCTGTATGCTGTTGCAGCCGTCTATTTCCGATGCCTCAAAGATATCAGGGCTGATGCCCATGATAGCCGCCATCAGCATGATTGTCGTATTTCCGAACCACATCAGGAAGTTCATCACACCGACCAAAGTCCTTGTTCCAAACACAGTGCCCATAAAGTCAATCGGGCTGTCAATCATTCCCATCGACAGCAAAATGGAGTTAATGGGACCCTTGTTCGAAAACAAGGTAAAGAACAACATCGCAAATGCAGATGCCATAATTAAGTTTGGCAGGTAAATGACGACCTTGAAAAACTGCTGTCCTCGGATTTTGAGCCGCGCATCCACAAACCATGAGGCGAGCAGCAGTGCGATAACAATCTGCGGGACAAAACCGATGAGCCACAGAATCAGGGTATTGCCCGCATACTTGAGCATATCTGATTTCAGCAGACTGACATAATTGTCCATTCCGATAAAATTCGGGCCGATTTGTTTGAGACCCGAACGAAAATACTCAAAAAAACTGTACCGGATTGTATCCACCAACGGAATCAGTGAAAAAATAAAGAAACTGAGAAAAAATGGAAGAATAAAAATATATCCCCATTTTGAATAGTTTACCTTTTTGCGTTTTTGTTTCATAAGCTACCATTCCCCTCTTTCTAATACTGCGGTGCACTTATGCACCGCAGCCAATGGTTTTATGATGTTCCTTTGTCCGACTATCTTATTCCGGCCATTGAACCGCTGTAATTTCAGGATAGCGCTCCATAATTGCTGTCTCAAAGTTTGCCTTTGCCTTGTCAAAATCAATCTGATCCTGCAGATAGTCGCCAAATGCGTTCTGAAACAGTTCCACGCAGCCTTGGTCATACGCTGACAGGGGAGCCATCTGGATTGTGTCCGCACCCGGTGTAAAGTATGTATACGGATTCTGTCCGCCAAGGAAATCAGATGCAAATGAGCTGTCTGTCGCTGCTGCTTCCATAACGGATTTTGCGTTTGTAAAATCAGCATACTTTTTCGAAATCTCTGTCAGGTTGTCGGTGTCAGCCGTCAGTGCAAGAAGGATATCCTTTACATGTGACGGATTATCCGTTCCTTCTGCCGCAAGAACAAAAGTGCCGCCCCAATTGTATGATAATGGTGCATTTGTAACCGCCCAAGAACCGTCTGCGCCATCCCAGTTGGGTTTCAGCTGTGTGTCAATTCCCCATGCCGGAAACAGGAACGCGAATACCTTTGAGCTAGAACTCATCGCCGTAAACCAGTCAGCATTCCACTGTCCCTTCACTGCGGGATCGAAATATCCTGCATTCTTCCATTCCTTGGAATCGACTACCCAGTCCATCAGCTTCTGGTCAACCTTCACAACTGTCTCACCTGGCGCAACCCATGCCTCTGACATGCTGTTGCTGTATGTACGGAATGTATCTGCATAGCTTGAGAGCGCATAATAGCCCTTTGCCTTAAGTTCCTCCGCTGTTGCCTTCATGGCATCCCAGTCCTTGGTCTTCTTACCAATCTCCACCGGATCATCCGTGCCAAAGACTTCTTTTGCAATATCGCGGCGGTAAACCAATACGCCCGGACATGCCTGCCATGTGGACGCCCTCATCACGCCGTTCTGGTCGCTGGCAACTGTCTTTGTAAAGTCAAACTGGTCTGCCAAATCCGTGTCCGGATTGATTCCCAGCGACTCAAGCGTCATCGCGGCATCAATATCTGCATCCGTATACTTTACAACGTAGTCCATCTCGGCTGCAAAAATATCAACCTTATCATTGTCCGGCGCCGTCAGCTGGTTTCCAAGTGCTTCGTCAAGCTTATCCTGATAAACGCCGTCCTGATTCGGATTGATAATCCAGCGGATTTCCGTACCATCCTTTAACGTGGATGACGTACCATCCGCAGATGTGCTCTCAATTTCCGGGTAAACTGCCGTGATGCGGGTGCGCAGCTCGTCATTGAAGCTGTAGATGTTAATTACCTGTCCTTCCGGCGCGGCATTGTCTGTCTCTGCCAGTGCATCCGCCGGAGCATCTGCCGTATTGTCTGCCGGAGCATCTGCCGTATTGTCTGCCGGAGCATCTGCCGTATTGTCTGCCGGAGCATCTGCCGTATTGCCTGCTGAAGTATCGGATGTATTGCTGGCCGGTGCGTCCGATGTGCTATTAGATGCACCGTCGCTTCCGCCACATCCTGCGAGTGTCGCCGCCAACATTGATACTGCCAAAAGACTGCTTACGATTTTTTTCTTCATTTTGAAATCCTCCCTGTTATTATATTTTTTATGTTTTGTTCTCTGCTTTACAATATAGATTATAGTATTCCTGCAACATTTCTTATATAAAATCAGTTGCAAAAATATCAAAATCATGACATAATTTTAAAAAAGTTAAACTATTTTCGGGAGGTACACTGTACAAATGAACAATTTAAGAAACGAATGGTACTCGCACGAATTGTCCGACAGCGAATCGGAAGTCTGCCACCGCTCGATGGAGGAAGAATATTCCTTTTATTCCGCTGTCAAGAACGGTGACATGGAATTTGTCAGAAAAAATCTGAATCAGGGAGATTTCACCAACCCGGAGGGGATGGGCGTACTGTCCAAAAATGCGCTGACCAATCTAAAATATCATTTTGTTGTCACTGCCGCTCTCCTCACACGGCACTGCGTCGAGGGCGGACTTGAATTAGAACAGGCTTACCGGCTCAGCGACTTCTACATTTTAAAGATGGATTCGTGCCCCACCATTAAGGGAATCGCCGAACTGCATCAGGACATGGTGCTCGATTTCACCGGAAAAATGCTTGTACTTCAAAAAAATGCCATCATCTCAAAACCGATTGTGCAGTGTATTGACTATATCTACAGCCATATTAACGAGCGCACAACCATCAATGAGCTTGCCGATTACACAGCGCTGTCACCGAGCTACCTGTCACGCCTGTTCAAGCAGAATCTTGGCATTTCCATCAGTGATTACATCCGCGAGAAAAAAATAGAGAAGGCGGAAAACCTTCTCAAATACTCCGACTACAGCCTGATCGACATTGCCAACTACCTTGCGTTCTCCTCGCAGAGCCATTTTATCCAGACCTTTGAAAAATACGTCGGGCTTACACCCAAAAAATACCGCGACCGCCATTATCACCAGACATGGTGAACGCTGCGCTCCGGACGCGAACCGCTTTAGCTGCCTATTTCCTTTCCGCGTCCGTGCGCATAAAATAATTTATGACATTACAAGTTCTACTTCATTTTCTTTCGCAAGGAGTTCTGCCGGAATGTAATTTCCTTCCATCATCCTGCCGTTTACCCGCAGCGATTTGCAGCCCGATTCCACATGACCGGGATTTTTAACCGTGATGTGAAGATGCACACCCCGAAAATCTTTGTCAATCTCAAATCCGTCCCATTCGCTCGGAATGGCAGGCGCAATTTTGAGTCCGTCAAAATCAGGACGCATTCCGAGGATTCCCTCAACGCATCCCACCATGACAGTGGACGCCGTTCCTGTCAGCCAGTGCACATGTGAGCGTCCAAAGTGCGGGCTTGCCTTTCCTTCCGTAAACTGTCCGTAGCAATACGGCTCCAGCTTACGGATTTCTGCCCTGTCATTCTGGGCAGACGGCGCGTTTTCCTCAAAATAACGGAATGCACGATCCCCATGTCCGCAGAGCGCTTCCGCAAGAATAATCCACCCCTGCGACTGGGAGAAAATACCGGAGTTCTCCTTGACGCCAGCGTTGTAGATTACCGCAAGCGCCCCGTCAAAAGCATCCAGATGATACGGCGGATCCATCAGTACGACGCCGTATTCCGTATTCAGCCGCTCATGTACCATGTCAAGCGCCTTGTCCGCCTGCCCGCCTGTGGCAAGACCGCTGATCACCGCCCAGCTCTGGGGATTGAGCCACATATTTGCCTCTTTGTCCGTGCGCGTTCCAATGACCTCGCCGCTCTCGGTAAACCCTCGGATAAACCTGTCCTCATTCCAACAGAGCTTCTGAATGCGCTCTCCCAGCTCTTTTTGCTTTTCGTCGAGGAATGCGATATAGGCATCATCTTTCTGGTGCACGGCGAATTTTCTAAGGATCGTCATTGCATAATAGTACTGGAGCGCCACGAAAGAAGACTCCCCTTCCTTTCCCAGTCGTAAACAGTCGTTCCAATCCGCATAAAGCCCTGCAGGAAGACCATGGGAACCCAAGTGATTCATGGAGAAATCAACCGCACGTTTTAAATGCTCATACACGGTTCCTTCCCCCTTGTTTGCAAACGGAATTACCTCGTCCATAAATGCCATGTTGCCCGATTCCGATACGTATTTGTAAACCGTAGGAAACAGCCAGAGTGCGTCGTCCGCCCTGTATGCAGGATGTCCTGTCTCCTGCACATAGGACGCATCATCCGGCGTATCCTCGTGTCCGGGATTGTGTGTAAACTTCACAAGCGGGAGTCCGCCGCCGTTGTCAACCTGCGCCGAGAGCATAAAGCGGATTTTCTCGACCGCCATCTCCGGCGCCAGATGAATAATTCCCTGAATATCCTGCACCGTGTCGCGATAGCCATACCCGTTTCTGAGACCGCAGTAGATAAAGGAAGCAGCACGCGACCAGATAAAGGTCATAAAGCAGTTGTAGGCATTCCATGTATTTATCATTGTGTCAAATGCCGGACTAGGCGTTTTTACCTGAAAATGGGACAGCTTCTCATGCCAGTACGTGACAAGCTCCGCCAGCTCCTGTGCGCAGGTCTGCGATGGATTTTGATAGCTTTCCAGAATCCCGTCCGCCTCGTCATTGTACTTCATTCCCAAAACAAAGGCGATTTCCCTCGTCTCGCCTGCCGCAAGTGTCAGCGCCGTGGCAAGCGCGCCGCAGCCGTTTTCATTATAACTTAATTCCCCGCCAAGATCTCCGTTTAGAACGCCTACAGGATTTCCATAGCCATGATAGCGTCCGATAAATTTCTCCCTGTCGCCGCAGTAGGAATCCACCTTCGCACCCGCCAGACCAAAAAAGCGGTCAATTGCAAGTTTATGGTCAACCTCTTTTCCGTCCTCAAGCCCGTCCAGGTTGCCGTGTATTGTCTGGCGGATGCGGTTCTTTTCAAAAGCGGTTCTTGTGATGAACAGGGAATACTGGAGGTTGACCTGATCCTGCTCATAGTTATTGTTGTTTGTAAACTCTGCGTATCCAGTGATGTTGAGGTTTCTTGCCATGTCAGCGTTGTTTGTTATTTTCATGTGCCATACCTCGTAGGACTTGCCAAGCGGCACATAGTAGCATACCTCGGAATGAATGCCGCTGTAATCTGCCTCCATCCTTGTGTATGCCGTCCCATGGCAACATTTACTCCGGTAGGAATCCAAATCCTTGCCGACAGGCTGCCATGAAGCCGACCAATAATCCTTGCTGTCGTTGTCACGTATGTAAATATAGCGCCCCGGCTGGTCAAATCCATTGAATACGTAACGCAGAATCCTGCCGTTTGCCCCCGATTTTGCAAAGCTGTAACCGCCTGCATTGTTGGAAATCACCGCTCCGTATTCCGGGGAACCAAGATAGTTCGCCCATGGGGCAGGTGTATCGGGTCTGGTAATCACATACTCTCTTTTCTCATCATCAAAATAACCATATTGCATCTTTTTTTCTCCTTTTGCCTTTACGAATTTATTTCGTCCGTCTGTATCCTTCACAAACAGATTATGCAATAGAACCAAGCGTCACATCAATTACATGAATGGTGCTGTCAAGCGCCTCAATCTCCTGCTTTTCCATGCACACCGCACCTGACACATGTGTCATTTTTTGCAGCTTCCTGTCCCCGCACCAAGCCTGATCAATCTGATATGTCCCATAGGACAGCTTTTTCGGATTATGGTATCGGATTAAAAATGTCTTTTTCAGGAAATTGAGCTGAATGGAAGCATTTCCGTCCGCATCAAATTGATCGGACATCAGCTTCGGCGCAAGCACCAAATTCCCCATACTGCCCCGGACGCCAAACACCTGCGTAATCATGGTCAGCATAAACCAGCTTGCCGCCCCTGTCAGATAGTGGTACATTCCGCGTCCGTCCGCGTCAAAGTACTCTGGCACGCCGGGATAAATTTTGCTTGTACCGAAATCCATTGCCGTAGCCAGCAGGGTGTTGAGCGCCTTATGCCCTTCTTTTACGAATCCCCGCTGGTACAGTGCATTCGCATACATGACAGTCATGTGGGAAAACACAGCCCCGTTTTCTTTTTCACCATACGCAAAACCAAACATCCTGCCAAGGTCAAACTTATCCTCGTCAAACTTCGTGTTCAGCCGGTAGCCGCCAATGTTCTCCCGATAAAGGTACGTGTCTGCACTCCGACAGATTTTTGCCGTCATTTCTTCATCAGCTGTCCCGCTCATAATAGAAAATACCTGACTGGTGAGCATCATGCGCACATTGCCGCCGTGCACCCCCTCCACCGGATTTCCATTGTTGTCATAATAACCGTTGAACCATCCGTTTCCTTCCGCGTCCGTCACCCACTCATTGCGTCGGATATGCTCCATCATCCACGCCGCCTTGTCCCTGAGATTCTGTGACAGCTCCGCAACAGGTACCAGTACTGTCCTGCCGGAAACATTGTGCGTGCAGGTGCAGACATACTGATTCAGGATGTTCCGCTTCCACGCTGTCTCATCATATTGGTGCACATCGCCCGCAAGAAGAACTGTAATGTCCTCGGACAGTTCCAGCTGCGCAGTTCCCGTGGCTGTTTCGTATTTTTCAAGATACGCTGCCAGCTCTCTGAGATTGTAGGCATAGGCACTTGTAAATGCCACACTCTCACCTTTGTCGGCAGCCATGTCAAGCGCGTCATTCCAGTCCGCATTGCGCAGGCAAATCTGGTTATGCGCACCCACCTCGTAAAATGCGCACAGCTGCTGTAACAAAATATGTTCCACAATGCTTCCGCCATAAACGGAACCGTCCTGCGTTTTTTGCCGCATACCGTAATCCTCGTTCCATTCACTGTCTATGGCCTGCCCTCTCCGCACCTGCCTGTCCTTAAAATACGGAACCTTCTCCCCAAGGATTTCAATGTCCCCTGTCTGGTCAATGTAGAGTTTCGTTGTCAGAAACGGCCAGAACCCGTGATCCATCCAGACGCGCGTAATGCTGTTTCTGTCGGCTTTAAATACGCCCTGTTTCTCGCCGATAATCGTGGCATTCGTCCCATCCATTCTGACTCCGCCATAGTTGTCGACAATCATCTGGCGCACACCGTCGGGATTCATGAACAGCAGTGACAGGCAGTCCTGCCAGAGATCCCTCCATCCCCTGCCGCCCTTGCCATAGTCGTGATGCGGAAGAAACGAGCACCCATACAGGCGCCGCAGCATCGGCTGGAAGCAAATCCACCGCAGATAGCTGTCCGCTATGTTATTTCCGGTCTGGAAAGAAACGTTGACTTTTTCCTGCCAGTATCTGTTCGTCTGCCGGATGGCGGCTCGCACCTTGTCCGCGCTGTCATAGGCGGCGACAACATTGCGCATGTCCTCCATCTCTGCCGATGCACCAATTATGACAGTATACGCCGCCGACTCCCCGCTTCCAAGCTCCACGCGGCTAAATTTCAGTCCCCCCAGCGCTTCCTTTCCGTCAATCCGTGTCCCTGCCTTTACACCGTCCGCGTTGTCCTTAACAGCCCGCGGCGCAATCAGGCTCCCGCCTTCCCCGACAAAATCTTCTGTGACCGGAAAAAACTGTTCCGGCGACTCTCCGTTTCCTGATACGCCGTACACAAAATATGTCATTTGGTTCTTCTGGTGCCCTCTCTCATCAAAGGACAGTCTGGGTTTCACCTCCACGCCCTGCCCAGTCACCGTAATCTGGTGCAAAAGCGATGTTACATGCCGGTGATCCCGAATGTTGTCGGCGCTTCTTCCATAGATTGGTACCGCTGCAATCGGCGTTACTTTCTGCGCGTGCTCTGCCGTATTCTCAATGACGACATGCAGAATCTCTACATTGTGGTCAACGGGCACAAAACTTGTTATGGTTGACCTAAGCTGATATCGGGATGACTTTCTTGTCACGGTCTGCCACATAAATCCTGCCTCCATGCTGCATTCATCTTGACGAACAGTGTATTTGTCATACTCTGCTTCCGCTGACACCCCTGTCGCAGACCACGCGCCTACGCCTTCGACACAGCACCAGAAATTTCTGGACGACTTATTGTTATGCAGGTTTTCACTGCTCACCGGTTCTAGTAGAAACGTGTTCTGATCCAGCTTGCTGTCACCTGCAAAACCAGGTGTCACACTCGACTTGATTCCCTGCTCTCCGGCAATCGGAAAGTACAGATAAGTGTAGTTGTCGGGGTGGTCTAGTGTGAAAATCTCATTTTCATGTTTAAATGTGATCTGATTTGTCAATGATTTTGTTTCTGGCTGCATGCTTCCTCCTCCATTCTTTGGAACGGGCATCGGTACTTTGCCAGTACCGTTTATTTTCCATACTCCTGCCTGTCTGGCCAGTACCGAAGTCCCCTGTTCACTCCTGATTGAGTATACTGCATTTTTCCGATTTCGAAAATCATAATCATGGCAAAAATATCATTTTCATGACCAAAAAAGAAAGCCAGAACTGATTCATCCAGTTCCGGCTCTCTCTGTTATCCCTCTGTCTCGAGCAGCATTTCCACGATTTTATCAAGATGCGCTTCTGTGGCATAGTACAATGCGCTCTGCTGCTGATTGTCCACAATGTTTACATCCGCCCCGCCTCTGATAAGCATTTCCGCAAACTCGCTTTTCTCGCAGACCAGAGCATACATCAGCGGCGTCTGTCCCTCCTCCGTCCGCGCGTTGATGTCTGCGCCTGCCGCAATCAGCTCCTCCCCGAGCATCAGGTTTCCGTTGTAAGCTGCCATATGCAGCGGCATAATCCCCTTTGTATTTGCACAGTTCACTTCCGCTCCTGACACAATCAGCAGTTTTGCGATGACAAAATTGGCGTTTCTTGCCACCAGCATCAGCGGCGTCTCCCCATCATTGTTGGCTTTGTCAATGCTGTCCGGACACTTTTGGAGAATCAGTTTTACAATCTCCGCCTGCCCATGAAAACATGCGTAATGAAGGTTCGTGTTGCCGTGCATGTCCGTATCGTCATCCTGTGTTTCCAACAGCACTTTGACAAGCTGATGCTGTCCCGAATACATCGCATAGACAATCGCCGTGCGGTTGGAATTGTCCCGCAGATTGGTGTCAACCAGCGGATTCCGGATGAATTTGAGCGCGGCAGCCGTTTTTCCGCACATCGCCATAGTCATCAGCGGCGTGGTGCCGACGCTGTTCACGGCATTTACGTCCGCACCGGCTTTTACAAGCAAATCCATAATCACGGCATTGCCGGACTCTGCCACGCAATGCAGCGGTGTCCGTCCCTCCCTGTCGCTGATGTCCGTGTCTGCACCATGGTCAAGCAGCTGCTTTACAACGTCAGGTGCATTGTTCCAGCAGGCATACATCAATGGCGTCCTGCCCGTGTCGTCCTGCTGGTTGATGTCTGTACTGCCGCGTTTCAGAAGCACCTGCACTGCTCGTTTTTGGTTATTCCTGCACGCCTGTATCAGGGAACTGTCGGAATCCATCAGCTCAAGTGCCCGTGAACACCCATTCGCTGCCGCAATATCCGCCGCACTTGATCCGGCATTATTCTGAATCGTATAATCCGCCCCATTCTTCAGAAGCCAGACCGCCATCTCCTCTTTTTCGTTCATGCACGCATAAATCAGCGGCGTATTTCCGCTGTTGTCCTGTGCATCAATGTCCGCTCCGGCTTTCACAAGTTTCTTTGCCGCCTCCGGCGCAGTCACAACTGCCTGATGCAGCGGGCTTCTGCCGTCGTTCGAAATCGCATTGACGTCCGCACCTTTTTGTATCAGGGCAACCGTAATCGGCAGATTTTTGTTGGATGAGATTCCCTCCTGATGTCCGGTAAACCAAAAGCGCATCGGAAACAGAGATTTCATAAGAACCGTATACCCATCCGCATCCATCAGATCCAGCTGCTCCAGCAGTGGGACAATCTTCTGTTTGTTTCGGAAAATAGCATTCGCGCCGTCATTTTGATGTCCGCGAAAAAAATCCTCCGGATAGCGTATCAATGAAAAAACAGGCGGCTGTCCCTCCGCGTCGCAGAGAGTCTCGTCTGCCCCTGCCGCCAGCAGCAGTTTTACCATCTCCACATTGCCATAACGTATTGCAAGCGCAAGGGGCGTCACACCGTCCGTCTCAATGTCATACTCCGTATCACACGATTCACTCGCAGGCTTTCCACCCATGCCATCGACGGCAAACCCCTGTCCGATGAGTACCCTTGCAAGCTTGTTGTAGCCTTTCAGCGCGGCGTACATCAGCGGTGTGATTCCTGCTTGATCCGGCCTGTCAAACTGCGTCACATCATAGTGTTCCGCTATGTAAATGGCGAGCGTCTCTTCATGCCCCGCCAAAATCGAAAGTGCATTGTCGCCATCGAGCGTCTCCGAACAGATGTCTGCGCCAAGTTCTTCCAGTTTCGTCATCATGGTGCGTTTTGGCTCGTCCCGCAAATATTTCAGAATCAGGCAGTCGTCACCTATCAGCTTGTAGTTGACGTCAAATCCCTCGGATATCAAAAACTCCACAAAACGAATATTTCGCCCATCTGCCTTCAGCACACGCAGAATCAGCTCCATCAGCTCCTCCATGTTGCTGTTGTCATCAAAGTCAATCTCTGTAATGTGTTTTTTCATGTAAGAAATAAGTTCGGTACAGTCAGGCGCACCACCGGCAAAATAATCTTTGAGCTGCTTTTTTATTTTATCATTCATCCTTCGTCTCTCCACTGTTTAATTCTCTGCGCCCGCAATCAAAAGCTGTTCGACAATCTCTGTATACCCTGCCTCCGACGCATAATACATGGCGCTGTGCTGGTCGTTGTCCACCGCATTGACATCGGCGCCCATCTCAATCAGCATTGCCGAAAAGTCATTCCTGCCATTTTCGGCTGCCAGAATCAAAGGTGTCTGCCCGTCAGCATCCTTTCGGTTGATTTGCGCGCCTGCGGATAGCAGGGCTTTCCCCACAAAATAGTCCCCGTTACCCGCCGCAATATGCAGCGGCAGCACACCGTTATCATCTGCGCAGTCCGGCTGTGCGCCTGCTGCCAGCAGCAGCTCGACAATCATCAGGTTCTCCCTGCGCACTGCCAGCAGCAGCGGGGATTCCCCATTGTCGTTCCGCTTGTTCACATTCTCCGGTTCCTTTTCCACCAGAACCCTGACCACCTCGCTCTGCATGTCCCAGCATGCGTGGTGAAGCGTCGTGTTTCCGCAAGAATCCGCATGCTCCTCCCCTGCCTGTGAAAGTGCCTCCACCAGCTCCCTAAGCCCTGACGAAGTGGCATAGTCAATCGCCATACGGCTGTGATTGTCCTTGATACTGATGTCAACATCCGGATTCTGCAGCAGTTTCATAGCTGCCGCCGTCTTACCATTCTTTGCCAGCAGCATCAGCGGTGTCACACCGTTGTTGTCCGTACAGTTTACATCTGCCCCCGCATCGGTCAAAAGCGAAAGAATCTGGAAATTACCCGTCTCCGCCGCAAAGTGCATGGGCGTCCGGTTACTCTGGTTTCCCAGTCCGGCATCCGCCCCATTGTCCAGCAGCAGCTTCACCACGTCCCGAGAACCTTTCATGCAGGCATATATCAGTGGTGTATTGCCATATTCGTCCCGCTTGTCCACATCCACACCACCGCGTTTTAAGAAGGTCTGCACGACACTTTTTTGATTGTTTTTGCAAGCCTGCAGCAATAGATTATCCATCTGCATAGTTTTTCTCCTTTTATCCCTCAAAGCGGGAATGATTTTTCAAACCCGCTCTAGAACTCGTAATATTAAAAATATCGTACCACCATAAGAATGGAAAGTCAATGAAAGCGGATTGGTTTCCGTGCGCATAAAAACAAGGACAGATTCCCGTAATCTGCCCTTGTCTTTCGTACTGTTGATAATCCCTTCTGCCTGCCAGACGTTACATCATCTATATAGCATCTATTCCCTATCCTGTCTACGCAAACGGATTCTCCGTAGGATACGGAAGGGACTTCGGCTGGTTGTAATTCAGATCTTCAACCGGTACACCGATATACTTGAATACTTCGAACAAAGCCTTTCCAAAATGTCCGAATGCAACCGCTCCGTGATGCGGATAGTTCTTCTCAATTAATACATGTCTGTAAAAACGCTGCATCTCAGGAATTGCAAATACGCCGATGCTTCCGAATGACTTTGTCGCTACCGGAAGAACCTCTCCCTGTGCAATGTAGGCGCGGAGCTTGCAGTCCGCCGTGGACTGTAAACGATAGAATGTGATATCACCCGGAACGATATCACCCTCCAGCGTCCCCTGCGTAACCTCCTCGGGAAGCGTCCTTGCCATTATCATCTGATACTTCATGCTGCAGAAGCTAAGCTTCTTGGTGTTTGTATTTCCGCAGTGGAAGCCCATAAACGTATCATTGTGTGTATAGGCAAACGTATCCTTGATGGACTCGTTGTACATGTCCGCCGGAACCGTATTGTTGATATCAAGCAGCGTAACCGCATCCTGACTCACACATGTCCCGATAAACTCACTCAGGCAGCCATAGATATCCACCTCACATGACACCGGAATTCCCATGCCGGTCAGGCGGCTATTTACGTAGCAGGGAACAAAACCAAACTGTGTCTGGAATGCCGGCCAGCACTTTCCTGCAATTGCAACATACTTGCGGTATCCCCTGTGCGCCTCAACCCAGTCAAGCAGTGTCAGCTCATACTGCGCAAGCTTCGGGAGTACCTCGGGTTTCATATTGCCCTCTCCAAGCTCTGCCTCCATCTCCTTTACTTTTGCAGGGATACGCTCGTCGCCGTCATGTTTCTTGAACGCCTCAAAAAGGTCAAGCTCTGAATTTTCCTCAATCTCGACACCGATATTGTAAAGCTGCTTGATTGGCGCATTACATGCAAGGAAATTCAATGGTCTGGGGCCAAAAGAAATAATCTTCAAGTCCGAAAGTCCGACAATCGCCCTGGCAATCGGCAGAAACTCGTTAATCATGTCGGCACATTCCTCCGGAGTCCCTACAGGGTATTCAGGGATATACGCCTTGATATTGCGCAGTTTCAGATTGTAGCTTGCATTCAGCATGCCGCAGTATGCGTCCCCGCGACCGCCAACAAGGTCATTCTGTGTCTCCTCCGCCGCTGCGATAAACATAGCAGGACCATCAAAATGTTTTGCGAGAAGTGTCTCCGAAATCTCAGGTCCAAAGTTTCCAAGATAGACACAAAGCGCATTACAGCCTGCCTTCTTGATATCCTCAAGCGCCTGTACCATATGTATCTCGCTCTCCACGATGCAGACCGGACATTCATAGATACCATCCATGCCGTACTTGTCCGCATACGCCTTGACCAGTGCCTTTCTCCTGTTCACGGACAGACTCTCCGGAAAACAGTCACGGCTCACCGCCACAATCCCTACTTTTACCTGTGGTAAATTGTTCATTTTGAAATCCTCCTATCATTTAATACAGCAGTCAGCACAATTGCAGACACCCTGTCCGATTCAGATTCGTGCCGCTTCCGTGACGCAGTATCCATCCCGTCAGCCGGCCCCCTCCGTCAAACAGTATCGCTTGCCATCGCATTTGTGCTCGTGCACGTTCTAACAGCTAACTTCATAATAGTAGGTATCAGCCAAAAAATCAAGTGGATAATTTATTTTCGTTAAAATATATCAATAGGCAATCATCCTTTTGCACCATCCGAACCGGAAACACATTCTGCGAAATTGTCCGTAATGCGTTACTGTTCAGACGTCCACCAAAGTAGTGGGAATCATGCGCCAAAATGCTTGCCCTTTAGCATTTTGTGTGCAAAATCTGTTATCATTCACACCTCAATCGCTTGTATGCCGATAAAAACTGGCGTGGGTGTGAATTGTAACCTGTAATGCAAGCGGTTAGGTAACAGTTCAGCCCAGGACTTTGCACTGGCTGCAAAGTCCGTGAAATAACATATAGGTAGAGATGCATCAAGCCACGGTACGTGGCTTTGACACCACGAAGGTGGTAAAAAAATCATTTTATGATTTTTGCATGGCTTGATGCCTGTAACGGGAAGCCGAAGGCTGAACTGTTACGCGGTTAGCGTGCACGTGTAACATTCGGCTTGCTTTTTCGCAGTATAAACGATATACTGGTATAAACGAAACACATCCAAAATTCTTTTCAATACCGAACCGGAGGACGCTATGGCAACAATAAAGGAAATTGCTGCAATTGCCGGGGTTTCCCGCGGAACAGTTGACAGGGTACTCAACAACCGCGGTTCTGTCAATCCCGCCACTGCGGAAAAAATCAGAGAAATCGCAAAAGCGCTCGATTACAAGCCAAACAAGGCCGGACTGGCACTCGCCGCCCAAAAAAAGAAGCTAAAGCTCGGTGTTGTCCTTTTCTCCACGGACAACCCTTTTTTTGCCGATGTGCTCAAAGGCGTTGATGAAAAGGCAGCGGACTTAGCCGGATATAACTGTACGGTTCTGGTAAAGCAGATTCCCATTAATGTTGATGCCCAGCTAAACGCCATTGATGAACTGCTCCGCGAGGAAGTAAACGGCATTGCACTCGCACCGCAGAATGATGCGCGCATCCGCAGCCGCATCAATGAACTCTATGCGCAGGGCATCCCTGTCGTGACCTTAAATACCGACATTGAGAATTCTGCCCGCATCGCCTATGTCGGCAGCAATTATGTCAAGAGCGGCAGGACTGCTGCCGGTCTGCTGCGCCTGATGACACACGGCGAAGTTCAGATTGGAATTATCACCGGATCATCCGGTATCCTCTGCCATACGGAACGCATTGCAGGATTTAAAGATGCCCTGAAACCTTATCAGGAGCACATGCACATCATTTCCATTGCAGAGACACAGGATGATGAGATTGCGAGCTATGAACAGACTTCACGCCTGTTAAAAGAACATCCAGAGACGAACGCGCTGTTTTTTGCCGCAGGCGGCGTCTATGGCGGCTGCCGCGCCATCGTTTCTCTCGGACTTGCCGGAAAACTGCATGTAATCGCCTTTGACAAAGCAGAGACAACAGAACAGTTCCTGCGTGAGGGCGTGTTGTCCGCAGTCATCTGCCAGCAGCCCCGCACGCAGGGAAAAAAACCGCTTGACATGCTCTTTCATTATCTCACTTCCGGCGAACTCCCCGACAAAGAATACAATTACACGGCGGTGGATATTCGAATTCTGGAAAATATCTAATCCGTTCACTGGAACTCCGTCATGTTCGGCCGGAAACGCAGCGGCAGCATATTCATCTGCTGTCTGGGATTGATGCGCGACTCGATTGCGATGCTCTCACAAAAACGCTTAAACAGTGACTGATAGATTTCCTCGGCTTCCGCGTACACGAGGCTGTCCTCATCGAGCGCCGCGCCCTGCATGAGATACCATTTCCTGTAACTTGCATGCAGACCGAATATCTGCGTATTCTCATCATAGACCACGAAATTATCAGCCGGCAGGCGATCCGCAAAGTGCGGCATCAGAAACGGAAGGACATGGTGCTTTGCATTTATTTTTGCATACAGCATGCCGTTTTGCAGCTCTGAAAAACGCAAAAACTGTTTCAGGTGGCACAGCTCATTCTCCGATGCCCGCGCACACTTGAACGTGCGCTGCACACAGTCTTCCTGCAGACGATCCGTGATATTTTTATCCTGCGCCCTCAGCCCAAGGACAATCGTATGGTACACCGCATCTGCCTTGTCGTCGAAGTCGGACACCATCGCCATGCTGATTCTGTACCATGTCTCGTCCCCCAACTGCCTGACCATGGTATCTGTTACTTTTCCTGCTTTCACATGGTCTGTCCGTATGGGATGATACTGCGTAAAAAGCCGCTGCGTGTCCGGCTCCTTTACTGCAAGGTGAATCCTGTCATGACTTTCGATTCCGTTGCTCTTCTTGAGCTGGTATGCCTCATAGACCCCTGTAAGGATTCCCTCCATGCTGTCGTCACATATTAAAACATATTCTTCCACATGTTTCCTCCATTCACTCGCTTCGAGAATGTGTCAGTTATTTTTCTACAGTTCCTTATCCTGTCAGCATCATCTGCTTTTTTCCAAACAAATCCGCATTTTCCTGCGTGTCGTCGAACAGTGACAGCTGTCTGTATGTCATGCCGTCTTTGTCAAACGGCAGTTTCTCATGCTCCGCCAGCAGGTTTCTTGTAATATAGTCTTCTTCTATCTTTGTATTGTACATCATCCTGCCATTACAGGTGATGAAATACAATGCCCGCTTCAACACGACGCCGATTTTTTTGAGATTGTCAAAGTTAAGCGCACCGCTTTTCCTTGCCTTGCAGATGCGCTGTGCACTCTTTACCCCGATACCCGGCACCCGCAAAAGCATCTGGTAATCCGCCCTGTTCACCTCCACAGGAAACTGCTCTAAGTGCTGCAGCGCCCAGTCACACTTCGGATCCAGTAATACATTAAAATTCTGATGCTTTTCATTCAGCAGCTCCTCTACACGAAACTGGTAAAACCGCAAAAGCCAGTCTGCCTGGTATAGCCTGTGTTCCCGCAGAAGGGGGGATGCTGTCTGTACTGACGGAAGTGCCTTATCCTCATTTATCCCTATATAGGCAGAGTAAAATACACGCTTCATCCCGAACTTATCATAGAGCCCCTCCGCCACGGACATAATCTGATAATCACTCTCCGGCGTCGCACCGATAATCATTTGTGTGGACTGCCCTGCCGGCACAAAGGACGGTGCACTGCGGTACAGCGCAAGCTCCTGCTTTCCCTGCGCAATACCGTTCTGTATCTGGCGCATCGGCGTGAGTATGGTCTTTCTGTGCTTGTTCGGCGCAAGCTTTTCCAGCCCCTCCGCCGTGGGAAGCTCCAAGTTCACACTCATCCTGTCCGTCAGATAGCCTATCTGCTGTATCAGCAAGGGGTCTGCTCCCGGTATTCCCTTGACATGCACATATCCGCGGAAACGGTATACATTCCTAAGCTTATACAGCGTCTGATAAATCAATTCCATCGTATAGCTTGGGTTATGGATGATTCCGGAGCTTAAAAACAAACCTTCGATATAATTTCTCCTGTAAAAATTCATGGTCAGCTCGCAGATTTCATCCGGCGTAAAAGTGGCGCGCGGCACGTCATTGCTCCTGCGGTTTACACAGTACTTGCAGTCATAGGCGCATTCATTTGACATCAATATCTTTAGGAGTGAAATACATCTGCCGTCTGCGGAGAAGCTATGGCAGATACCCGCTGAAACGCAGTTGCCCATATCCCGCCCGTTTCCTTTCCGGTCAACACCCGAGCTGGTACACGCCACATCATACTTGGCGGCATCAGTCAGTACCGCAAGCTTGCTCATTATCGTCTGCGTCGTCGGCGCACATAATTCTATACTGGATTTTTTTCCATTCTGTACCTCGTGAATCATTTCGTCCATCATAATCCCCCTACCGCTTTATGGCGGCTCAAATAGAAATGAAAGGCGCTAATAGCATCTTATAAAATAACAAAAGCGAACAAAGTTTTGGAATCTTTGTTCGCTTTCATCATATCATACACCTGTTCTGATTGCAACCATTTTTTTCAATTGTCAGATATTTCCAAAAAACACGGTAACAGAACACCTTCTAAAATACCCTAGTCAATTTCCTGCTCCAAGTCCCGAAACACTTCACAGCAGAAAAAATCCTCCAGAGAAATATTGAGCCCGTCACATATTGTTTTAATCGTGACAATTCCCGTATTTTTGCTATTTCCCTGCATTACATTCTTCAATGTTGAAGGCGGCATTCCCGATATATATGCCAGCTGCGATATCTTTATATTTTTTTCTTCACATAACCCCTTAATCCGCATCACTACGGCTTCCTGTGTTTTCACTACAATTCCCCCAATATTATTTCTTTCGAAACTGTCCGGAAATAACATGTGCAGTCAGAGAAACAGACAAGCCAAGATGCATAAGTTATTATTGAACAGTTCCTAATCATATTACAAAATTTGTATCTGCACTTAGGTCCTTATATAGTCTTTTTTGATTTTTGCATTTTTATGCACATTTCAGCACACGCAAGCTTATAATGTGTCCCTTTTTCCATTTCCGGACTTTTCCGCCGTCCTGTCTTTCCGGATAACCGGATTTTTCAGCGTCATTGTAATCAGCGGAATGACCATCAAAAACCATATGACCGGCTCTGTCCAGATAATTCCCCAGTACCCGAACAGCCGCACAAACACAAAAGTAAACACCAGTTTCCCCACAAGCTCGATAAAGCTGGACAAAATCGGTGTCCTGTAATCTCCAAAGCCCTGCATGCAGTTACGCAGTATCACGATAAACAGACACACCAGCAAAAAGGACATGTCCACCTTTAGATATAGCGTTCCCCAGTAAATAATCTCCTCATTCTCCGAGCTTGTGATAAAACGAATCAGGTATGGTGAAACGGTATGCGCAAGGACAAGGACAACCGCGTCCCACGCCGCGCCCAAAAAAAGCACGCTTTTCATTCCCTGACGAATCCTGTCATATCTGCCCGCACCGTAATTTTGTCCGCAGTACGTCGCCATGGAGGAACCGAGCACGCTCACGGGAAGTCCCCAGATTTCAAACACCTTGCGCGCTGCGGTGTGCGCCACGATGATATTCGTCCCGAGCTGGTTGATGCCGCTTTGAAGCACCAGCGAACCGAAATTCACAAGGCTTGACATCAGCCCCATGGAAAGGCCGCTTTCGTATAAGCAAAGCACCTGCTCCTTTGAAAGCGCAAAATGCTCCTTTGAAAGGTGCAGTATCGGAAATGCCTGTCGAATCCGAAGCAGGCAGAGCACGACTGACAGCATCTGCGAAACCAGTGTCGCCACTGCGGCACCTCTTACACCCATGTGAAAAACAAGGATAAACACGTAGTCCAGCACAACATTTGCCACCGCCGCAATCACCAGAAAAACAAGTGGCGTGACCGAGTCTCCAATCGCGCGGAGCGTGTTGGCACAGAGGTTGTACGCCAGCGTGACAAACATCCCCCACACCAGCAGCGTAATATATGACAGCGCCATCTCAAGCTGCTGCGGCGGTACATGCAAAAGCGTCAGAATCGGCCGGATAAAGACGGCAATTCCTGTGACGAGAACGCCTGCTGTCAAAAATCCCAGCACAATCGCGCCCGCCACGTTTTCCTTCAGCCTGCGCTCCTCGCCGCTCCCGTAAAAACGTGCCGTCAGCACACTGAACCCAAGACTCAGCCCATTAAAAAAACCGGTGAGCAGTGTATATAAAACGGACACACTCCCTACCGCCGCCAGCGCTGTCTCCCCCAAAATCCTGCCCACAATTTTCGTGTCAACAAGGCTGTAGCAAATCTGAAACAGATTGCCCAGAAACACAGGAATGGCAAACAGTAAAATCAGCTTTACCGGTCTGCCCTCCGTGAGATTTAATGCAGTTTTTGCGTTTTTCATCTCTCTCACACTTTCCTACAAATTCTTAGTCCTTTCGGATAATGGTTTTTCATAACCTGACCGGCAAGCTTCCCCCAGCCGATGCCATACCCCTGATATGTCATCAGATACCAGCCTCTTTCCCCGTCATGGTTCAAGGTCATTCCGCCCAGATAAGCCCTTGCGTTTTCCTCTGTGCCAAGCTCCATGAACTGTCTCACGTCTTCCTTTTTCAGTGCGAGCGCCAGCGCGTGTGACGGCTCGAAACGGTTCTTCTTGAGGGCGCCAAGATGTAATCCCGCACGCAAAACCTTCAGTTTATTTATGGACGGCATACGCTCCGGCATCAGGTAGAGCTGTTCGCCAAACCGCAGCAGCCGATCCTGCGCATTTTCCAGCAAATCCACTTGTAAAAACGCCTGCTGAAACTGCAAAAACTCTTTGGCTTCTTTGGGATTGATGCCTTTTTGCAAACCGTTTGCCGGAAACGACTGATATCCCGCCGGATTCTCTCCGTGTTTTTGGAGTACCGCAAGATAATGACCCTCTCCCTGAACCAGATGCGGAAACAACCGTACTGTGTGCCCGAAGGCGGTTCGGCTGTTTTCCGCCCTGTCCGCGCAAGGTCTGGCAGTGCCGTCCGTTTCATGCCCTGCCGCCCTACCGCCGCCGGAACCGTCTGCTTCATAATACGCCCACTCCGGAACACCCGCTGACATTCCGTCATATTTTTTTACTTCCAAAATCCGGTATTCCGAATGACGTTCCAGAAACCGCGCAATGCTCCCCTCATTCTCGGCAGGCGCAAACGTACAGGTCGCGTACACCAGCCGTCCGCCGGGGCGCAGCATCCTGTCCGCACAGTCAAGAATCTCATCTTGTCTGTCCGCACAGAGCTGCACATTCGCGAGACTCCACTCGCCGCGCGCCTCCTCGTTCTTCCGAAACATTCCCTCACCGGAGCAGGGCGCATCCACCAAAATGCGGTCAAAATATCCGTCAAATATCTCTGCCAGACGCCGGGGCGTCTCATTGGTTACTAGGGCATTGCGGATTCCCATGCGCTCCACATTTTCCGAGAGTATTTTTGCTCGTGCCGCGTGAATCTCGTTGCAGACTAGAATCCCCTGATTCTGCATATAGGAAGCTATCTGTGTCGTCTTTCCGCCCGGTGCCGCGCACAAATCAAGGACATGCTCGCCCGGCTGCGCTTCCAGATACACGGCAGGCGCCATCGCGCTTGGTTCCTGTATGTAATACACCCCTGCTTCGTGAAATGGGTGCTTTCCGGGTGCACAGTCGCTGGTTTCTGTATAATACAGTCCGTTCTTCTCCCACGCAACCTCTCTTAGACTGCCAAAATCCGCTTTAGCCAAAAATTCCTCTTTTGTTCCTTTTAATGCGTTCACGCGCAGCGCCTGCGCCTTTTCATCCTCGTAACTACGCAGGAAAGCAGGATACGCCTCCCTTAGCATATCCTGCATTCTACACATAAAATCCTGTGGTAACTGTGTCATATGATACCTTTCCTCCATGCTGTCAATCAGCCGTCATGCAATTTTTTTACACGACCAGCCCTTTGCTTTCCTCACAGCCAAGTATAATATTAAGGCACTGCACTGCCGCGCCCGATGCCCCTTTTCCGAGATTGTCAAAGCGTGTGCTGACGAGAAGCCTGTCCTCATTTCCCGTCACATACAGCTCAATGCCGTCCCATCCGGAACATGTATTCCCAGCCAAAAAACCATTGTAATCGGCTTCCTTGCCAAACGGCATCACCTTCACGAACGGCTCCCCTTCAAAATATTTTGCAAACATCGCCTGCACCATCTCCGGCGCCGGCTTATCCTTTAACAAACTTGTGTAAAATTGCAACGTCACCACCATACCGCTGTAATAGTCGCAGATAAGCGGCGAGAACAACGGCATTTTGTCAAGCCCCGTGACCGCCTGCATTTCTTTCAAGTGTTTGTGGTTCTGGTTCAGCGCATACTCCCGCGGCGCGTCAAGCTCCTTGTCGCGTTCGTCCGCCTCGTACACAGCAATCGTTTTCTTGCCTGCCCCGCTGTAGCCCGACATGGCAAATGCCGCCACCGGATAGTCTTTCGGCAGGATTCCCTCCGCAATCATGGGATAGGCAATCGTGATAAATCCGGTCGCATAGCAGCCCGGAACCGCTATGCGTTTTCCGGAGCGGATTGCGTCGCGGTGCGCCTTGGAAAGCTCCGGATAACCATATGCCCACCCTGCTTCCGTGCGGTGCGCTGTCGATGTGTCAATGATAATGGTATTGTCATTCTCAACCATCGCCACCGCCTCCCGCGCCGCCGCGTCCGGCAGGCAGAGGAATGTGATATCCGACGCGTTGATATATTTTTTGATTTCTGCCGGATCCTTGCGCAGCTCCGAAGGAATCTTTAGGATTTCTATGTCATCCCTTCCCTCGAACCGCTCAAAAATGCGCAGTCCTGTTGTTCCTTCACTTCCGTCAATAAAAACTTTTTTCATGTGGATGCTCCTCTTTCCGGAACCCTGACAGATTCCTTGTATTCATCATAAACTATCATAAGGCGATTAGGAGCAAATGTCAAATACGATTTATCCCCGGACAGTCCTACTGCAGCCGGAATGTCACATTCCAGTCCCCTTCGACAAGCTCGCCGGAATCGTGAAAAATGCCGTACATGGAATACTCCGACATGTCGTCAATCTCACCGATAAACCAAAACTCGTAGAACTGATAACTGGTGTCTCCAACATCCTCATGCCATCCCACGCTATGTTCCGAATGACGCTCATTGCCGTCCGAATCCTTTAAGAACAGCTGGACATGTCTGTCCGACTTCCAGTTGTCCCCCATGCACATCTGGACACGCAGCACACCGTCCATATACGCGATGCCTGTCGTTGTAAAATCATCTGCCGCACAGTCCGTAACACTGCGCAAGTCCAAGACATTACTGTGCGGTCTTGGATTCTCCGGCGTCGCGGGAATGTGTCGCAGCGATTCCGGCAGCTTTTCGTCCGGTATCCCGCCGCTTCCGCTCAGCACAACCTTTTTTTTGTCTGCCGCATACACCACCTCCGACAAGTCAACATCCCGCGTTTCGCTGTACTTTCCACACAACACGGAAGTTGCTGAAAAATGCAGCTTTTCAGACTCGAATGCCGTCTCTGCCTGAACGTCTATCTGAAAATATGCCTTGTCATCCGTCTCGTCATACGTCAAAAAATGACATCCCCCAACGTTACTGCTGACGGCTGCGCCCGACAAGCCATACCCGCCGTACAAATCCATCACGCCGTGAACCAAATCCTGCGTACTATCTTCCGCATCGCGCAGCGAAACAATGATTCTGGCTTCGTTTCCCTCTACGGAGACTGCTTCCACTTCCATCGTGATTCCCTGACTTGTGCAGCTCTCCTCAATCGGCACAAGGCGGTCTGCCAATTCGGGGGACAAATATTCAACAACCTTATAAAATGCCGGAATATTCGCCGCGCAGACCGGAACTGCCGTCACAATGCACAGCACTGCCGCAGCTGCAATAAACGCTGCCTTTCGTCCCTGTCTGTTCCCAGTGTGTATTTTCCTGCAGGCGCTTTTTCCTTCCCTTGCCTGCGCAATCACATCTGCCACAAGCTCCTGCGGCGGGCTGACCGCATCGTATGCCCGTCTATAGCTGTCTTCAAACATGAATACCCTCTCCTTCCTCACATAACAAGTCTTTCAGTAACCGCCTCGCCCTCGTCAGCCTTGTCCGCACAGTGGATTCCTTTGCCCCTGTAATACCCGCGATTTCCGCAACAGACAATTCTTCATAGTAAAACAGATGAATGACAACACGGTATTTGTTCGGCAGCTGTTTGACTGTATCAATCAAAGCAGAATCACCGCCTGCCGTTTCATACGAAAAAGCATCTGTCTGCATCTTGTCACACTCCATCGCTGCGCGTCTTCGCATCCATGGCGACTTCCAAAAATTTTTGCACAGATTGATTGTGATCCGCAGAAACCATGCCTTTTCATGCTCCGTATTCTGGAATTCCGGCTCTTTCTGCACATACCGCAGAAAAACTTCCTGATAAATGTCATCCGCATCGGAACGGGTTTTGACGAGCGAGAATGCCAGCCTGTAAACAGAATCCGAATTTCTCCTGATGACATCCTCATATGAAGCTTCTAAATTTTCCTTTGATTTTTCCATGCGCATTGAATTCATTTTGTACCTCCTTCATTTAGAAATACAATACAAGACAGGAAAAAGCTACACTTTTCCGTGAAATCAGAATTTTCTATTGAAAAAAAGCTTCCTTTCATTTATGATTGATTTATAAAAACCAACGATGCGCAGTGTGAATTACACTGTTGTAACTCACACTGCACATCGTTGGCTGATACAATATTCTGGAGACGTACCGAAGAGGCCATAACGGGACTGACTCGAAATCAGTTTACCGGTGTTATACCGGTACGAGGGTTCGAATCCCTCCGTCTCCGCTCACATCTTACTTTTATGCTTTTCCAATTCTGTCGCAAAACTTGAGCCATGGCATTTTGGTACTTTTTCACTTGACTATGTATGTCGGACTGCCCTTTCCGGCAGAATGATTTCACCCTTTCAGTTGAAACGAAGCCGTCAGATTTCTTAGTATGGTCGCCTGTGATGACAGCTCCTCACTGACAGCAGCACACTCCTCACTCGTAGCAGAATTTGCCTGAACGACAGCGGATATCTGTTCAATGCCTACGTTAACCTGCGCTATTGCCACTGTCTGTTTCTCCACCGCCTCAACGACAGACGTCATTTTGACAGTCACGTCCTCCGCAATCTGGTTGGTCTGTTCCAACGCCTGTGTGACTCTGTTCATTGCCTTGCTACCGTCAGCCACCGTCGTAATAGACCTCTCTATCAGTTCCTTGGTTGCCTTGGCGGCTTCATCGGATTTGGCAGCCAGACTTCTGACTTCCTCTGCAACCACGGCAAATCCTTTGCCTGCTACCCCCGCCCGGGCAGCTTCCACAGCGGCGTTCAGCGCCAAAATATTAATCTGGAAAGCAATGCTCTCGATTGTGGAAATAATCGTGCTGATTTTTTCCGAGGAATCTGAAATATTGACCATTGCCGTATTCAGCTCCTTGACATAATCCATACTGGTACCCAGTTTCTTGCCCACTTCGTTGACCGATTCACCTACTTCTTCTGCCGCTGCCGAAGTCTGTCTGGCGCTCTCCGAAATGCCTATAACAGTCGCCGATACCTCCTCGACCGCACTCGCCTGCTGTGTTGTTCCCTGCGCCAGCGTCTGTGCAGTGCCTGACATCTGGTCTGCCCCTGTGGAAACCTGTCCGGTGCTGGCGGCAATTTTACCCATTGTGCTGTTGAGTGCAGCGTGAATTCGATCCAGAGACTGCCTGATAGACTGAAAATCACCTGTATAGTTCTGTCTGGCATTCAATGTCAGATCCCCATCTGCAATCGCTCCCAGCACATCGGAAATCTCACCGATATAGCACTGCATCTGTCGGATTGTTTTCTCGAATATCTGTCCCAAAATACCGACCTCGTCATTCGAACGAACCCTGACTCGTATGTCCTCATTCGCTGCCAATCCCAGATCGCCTCTTTCCAGACGCTGCGCCACACGGGTAATTTCCCGCAGGGGAATTGATATCCATTTGGATAGAATAAACGCCAGAAAAAGCGCGCAGCAAGTTATTGTCACGAAACTCACCATACCAACGACATTAATCACATTGGCAGTCCCCTGTTTCGCATCCGTTATCGGAAGTCCGGCAAAAATCAGGCCATTCACCTCCCCGTCGTCTCCTCTCGTAGGAACGTATGAGCACAGGTAGCTGATGCCCAAAATATCCGCTTCTCCGACATAGCTCTGCCCCTGATCCAGCACAATCGCCTTCAAATCCGCAGACAGCTTCGTTCCCACTACGCGCTCTCCATTCTGCATGAGTGTGCTGTATGTGCGGACGTCCCCCTCAAAAATAGTAAACTCACACCCCATACGCTGCTTCATCTCATCAAGAATCTGGTTCACATCCTCACTGCCGGCTGCTTTGCCAAGCTCATACGCAAGCATATCTGTTCCATTGACGCAACGTTCCTCCTGCATCTCCGTAATCAATTCTCGGAACATATAAACGCATATTGACAGAGCCATCACAATAAAAAATGTCTGCATGGCAGCCACCACAAGTCCGATTTTCAGTCCCAGTCTCATGTATTTTCTGTTTTTTTCTCCGTTTTGCATTTGATTGTTTCCCATCATTTGTTCCTCCGTTAATTCTAAATAGAGCGTGTTTCTTATAATTATCAATATATACAACTTTCTGCCGCCCCGCAACCAAAAGACAACAGTAACTTTTTACTTCCACTTAAACAGCACAAATCCCCCAATGGCAATCAGTGCGCCAAGAACCTTTCGCCAGCTGAATGGCTGCTTCTCCACGCCAAACATGCCGAAAAGTTCTATCAAATACGCTATGATAAGCTGCGCAATGACAATCAGCATCACCGCCTTTGCCGGCCCTAGGGCATCCATGCTCTTAATGACGGTCAGCGTGATAAATGCCCCGATTGCCCCGCCCAGCAGGAAATATTTCGGCTCCACGGCAAGCACATCCCGAAATGACGTCCTGTCCGCGAACAGCCATGCCACAATGCACACAAGAAATGCCGTGAACTGCACGAACGCATTTGCCGCCCACATGCTTGACGCTTCTGTCACTTTCGTATTAAACACACCCTGCACACTCATCAGCGCACCTGATATCAAAGCAATAAAAAATCCAACCATAGATGTAAACCTCCCTATACAAATGTCTGTTTACACTTATAATTAGATTTTTAGGTGATTTTTATTCAGGGAAGCCGTTACTGCGGCGGTTCCTGCTGTGTTTCCGGCGTCACATCCAGTTCGCCGGTTCCTTCCTCATATTCCACCGCCGGCAGCAGTTCAACCTGTGGATCCGCTATGGGTTCTTCCGTCACCGGCTCTCCTGCAAGCTGGGTTTTTATCTGTTCGGAAAGCTGCCTGATCTGCGTGTTCGCATCTGCCCCCGCCCAGACCTTTGCAAAGCATATCTCCAATTCAACCCAGAAATTTCCGGTCTCAAGCATTTTGGGCATCGGAACCGACTCCTCATAGTTTTCCATAAATGCCGCCACATGCTCGTTCTCGTAAGTGTCCCTTGTCACCGATGAGAGCTTTCCCGTCATATCGTACAAATCAGCACTGGCATTTCGAATCAGGTACTCCATAAGACGCAGTGCCGACTCCTTATGCTCGGAGTAGCCGTTAATGACAAGCGCATTCGTCACAGACATTCCCCTTGTCGTAAGCTCCTGATTAATATCCGGAAGCTTGGCAATCCCATATTCATAGCCAAACGCCCCGCTTGCCGCCGCCTCATCAAGCTTTCTGATGCAGTCGCTCGTGGCGATGGTATAAATCGTCTTTCCCTCCTGAAATTCCTGCATGATTGTATCGTAGTTGGTCTCCTTGGTATCAATGGAGAAGAACTGGTTAAGCTCCTGATAAACCTTCAGGCTGGAAACCGACTCTGTATTATAGATATCAATCTGTGACTTGTCATCACCCGCAGCCCCGCCTACTGATATATAGTTTCCCATAAAAAAGTAATTATAAAAAATGTCCGACACATCCCACTGGAAGAAATATTCTACGTTTTCCGGAGTAGAATACTGATCCGCGAATGTCAGGATATCCACAATGGACGCAGGAACCAGCTGGTCTGCCGTCACCGGCTGCGCCGTTTCCTCTCCGTCCTGCCTATTCTCCGTATTTTCCGAACCGTCTTCCTCGTCTCCCACGCCGTTTGCATCATCGGCAATTTGCTGTAGGTAAGTCTTGTTGTAAAGCAGTGCGCTTGTCTCAAAATACATCGGACATGCCACGAATTTTCCGTTGTAGCTCACCGCATTTCTTGCCGCCTGATGAAACAGCGGTTCGTCATAAACCGGCGCCGTCTCCGGAAGCTGTGTCGCAAGCCCCGCCAGATACGCTTTCTCAAGCGTGTCATTCGTCATGATATAGATATCCGGTGTGTCCACCTGTTCGTCCAGACTCGCCGTATTGATGGCTTCCAGATATTCAAGCCCCGAAACCAGCTCCACATTCACTCTGATATCCGTATTGTCATAAAATTCCAGTACCTTGCTGTTAAGATAGTCCGTCAGTGCGTCGTCCGTATACCACAAGTGTATGGTTTCTTTTTTGCCGTCCAAATCGGATAAGGAATCCCCTTTCCTGTCAGACAGTGCCTGAAACAGAACTGCAGCGCCCAGAATGACCAATGCAGCCGCAAGTACAACAGCAACGCCAATCAGTCTTTTTTTAATTTTCTCGTGTTTCATCTAACTTCCTCATTCTGTTTTCATCTCGGAAAAGCATGCATCCACAATTCCTATCATGTCATCCACATCTTTCTTTGATACAATCAAAGGCGGAATAAACCGGATGATGTTCGTGCCTGCATTAATCAGCAAAAGCCCTTTTTCAATCGCCCTGTTGATGATTTCGTTTACAGGCATGTCACACGCTATTCCCTGCATCAGACCGACACCCCTATGTGCTTTGATATGGTCGTGCTTCGCCGTCAGCGCCTCTAATTTTTCGTATAAATAAGCGCCTGTATCATTCACATTCGCTAAAATATCCAGTTCGTCAAACAGGTCAATCACTTTTGAAATTGCCGCACACGCAAGCGGATTGCCGCCGTAAGTCGTCCCGTGATCCCCGCTTGTCAGCGATTGCTGCGCCACCTTTTCCGTCATCATAAACGCCCCAACCGGAACGCCGCAGCCAACCGCCTTGGCACTTGTCATGATATCCGGTTTTACGCCGCAGCGCTGCCATGCGAACATCGTACCCGTCCGTCCCATACCGCATTGAATCTCGTCCAGAATCAGCAGGATATCCCTCTCGTCACAAAGTGCCCGCACCTGCCGCATAAACGCCTCCGTTGCCGGATAGATGCCCCCCTCGCCCTGAACAGTCTCGAAGATAATCGCACAGGTCTTGTCTGTCACCTGTGCCTTGACGCTTTCAAAGTCATTGAAATCAGCAAACCGGATGTTGCCAATCAGCGGCTCAAATGTCTCCCTGTAGTGCGGATTTCCTGTCACGGAAAGCGCACCCATCGTCCTTCCATGAAAAGAATGGTTCATCGCAATAATTTCATGATTTGTATGTCCGTCACGCAAAAATGCGTACTTCCTCGCCGCCTTCAACGCGCCCTCAACCGCCTCCGCACCGCTGTTGGTAAAAAAGATTCTGTCCATACCCGAAACCTTTTTCAGCTTCTTTGCCGCCTCGATTGCCGGAATATTGTAATAATAATTCGAAGTATGAATTACCTTGTCAATCTGTTCCTTCAGTGCATCATTGTATGCCTTATTGTTATACCCGAGCGCAAACACCGCGATGCCTGCCACAAAATCAAGGTACTTCTTTCCCTCAATGTCGTACATATACATTCCGTCACCCTTCTCCCACACAATCTGGTAACGGTTGTACGTGTGGAGCAGCGCCGCCTCTGCCTCGTCAATATATTCTTCCATATTCATGATACCATGCCCTCCAGTTATTCCATATCCATATGCTCCAAGTCCTCATCCTTGACAATCGCTGTACCGATACCGTTTCTGGTGAAAACTTCCAGCAGCAGGCAGTGCGGAATCCGCCCGTCAAGAATATGCACACGGTTGACACCGTTTTTGATTGCACTGGTACAGTTGCCAAGCTTTGGCAGCATACCGCCGCCGATAAAGCCGTCCTCAATCAGCTTCTCCGCCTGCGTCGCCGTTATCCTTGAAATAAACGATGCTTTGTCGTTGATATCCTTGTACAGCCCCTCAATATCGGTCAAAAAGGCGAGTTTCTCCGCGCCGACTGCCTTTGCAATCGCACACGCCGCGTCATCCGCATTAATATTGTAGGTCTGAAAATGTTCGTCGAGACCGATTGGCGCCACGATGGGCAGAAAATCCTTTTCAATCAGGTCAAACAGCACCTTGGGATTGACTTCCTTGATATCGCCCACAAAACCAATGTCCTGCCCGTCTGCATATTTCTTTTCCACTTTCAACAGGCCGCCGTCCTTGCCGCTGACTCCGACTGCCTTCACGCCAAGCTCCTGCACCATTGTCACAAGGCTCTTGTTGACCTTGTTCAGCACCATCTCCGCAATCTCCATCGTGGCGTCGTCCGTGACACGCAGACCGTTTACAAACTGCGCCTCCATGCCGACCTTCTCCACCCAGCGGCTGATTTCCTTGCCGCCGCCATGCACGATAATCGGCTTGAAGCCAACCAGCTTTAAGAGTGTCACATCCTTTATGACATTTTTTTGCAGTTCCTCGTTGCTCATCGCGCTTCCGCCGTATTTTACGACAATATATTTCCTGTTAAATTTCTGTATGTAGGGAAGCGCCTCAATCAGCACCTCCGCCTTTGACAGAACCTTGCTCATATCCTGTTCATTCATTTGATTTCCCCGCTCCTATTCATAAAAACCAGATTACAAATTTTTCCGAAAACTCTGCTGCCCAAAGGTTATGCTAACTTCTATAATCCGCATTGATTTTCACATAATCATATGTCAAGTCACAGCCCCACGCCGTCGCCGTCTCCGTTCCCATTTTCATGTCCGCCAGCACGGTCACTTCCGGCTCCGACAAAATCTTTGTCGCTTCCTCTTCGCTGTAGTCTGTCGCCGCACCATCTTTGTAAATCAGCAGCTTTCCGGCCTTACTCTCAAAAGAAAGCTCCACTTTCGCCGGATCGAATGTCACGCCGGAGTAGCCAAGCGCACACAGGAATCTGCCAAAATTTGCATCATGTCCGTAGATTGCCGCCTTACAAAGACTCGAGCCAATCACTGATTTTGCCAGAATGCGGGCTTCCTGCTTTGTCGCGGCATTTATGACCGTCGTCTCAAACAGCGCTGTCGCGCCCTCGCCGTCCCCCGCCATCTTTTTTGCAAGATAGGTATTGACGAAATCGAGCGCCTCACAGAATGCATCATAGTCCGCTCCTTTTTCCGTAATTTCCGCATTTCCTGCCAGACCGTTTGCCAGCAAAAGACAGGTATCGTTTGTCGAGGTATCCCCATCGACGGATATCATATTGTAGGAGTCGACAATGCTGCTGCTCAGCGCCTCCTGCAAAAGCGGCTTGCTGATTGCCGCATCGGTTGTG
This sequence comes from uncultured Lachnospiraceae bacterium, assembly GCA_910579275.1. Classification (GTDB taxonomy): domain Bacteria; phylum Bacillota; class Clostridia; order Lachnospirales; family Lachnospiraceae; genus COE1. The sequence continues at coordinate 115,253 of CAJTTO010000001.1, read as the reverse complement.
ATGTAGGCGAGCATGGTACACATGTTGGGATGAATCATGCCGGAACCTTTGCTCATGCCGCCGATGGTCACTGTCTTTCCGTCCAGTTCAATTGTTACGGCGATTTCCTTGTTGACGGTATCGGTTGTCATGATTGCCCTGGAAGCCGTTGTCCCCGCCTCGGCAGAGCCGTCCTTTGCCGCCGCAAGCTTTTTGATTCCTTCGTTGATGCGCTCCATGGGAAGCTGCATGCCAATCACGCCTGTCGAGCCGACAAGAACCGCATTTTCAGGAATCTGCAAAAGCCCTGATGCTGTCCGTGCCTCCTCACGGCAGTAGTCCATTCCCTGCTTTCCCGTACATGCATTCGCAATTCCGGCATTGACAACGACCGCCTGCGCGTAGGGGCTTTTTTCCACAACTTCCTGATCCCACATAACAGGCGCCGCTTTCACCACATTGGTCGTGAATGTCCCAGCTGCCTTACATGGTGCGGTACTGTAAATCAGCGCCATGTCCATCCTGTCCTTGTATTTGATATTTGCCGCGGTTCCTGCTGCCTCAAATCCCTTTGCCGCAGTCACACCGCCCTGAATCTGTTTCATATTCGTTCCTCCTGTATCTTTATTATCATTCTAAAGCGTGTCTGAACCTCGTTTTCGGCTGCCCCGCCACAGACTGCCGCATGCAGGCTCGACTGCCCGTGTATTATCCGGAAACTCAGACCCCGACCACGTCAGCCTACTGGTTAAACGCCTCAATATTCTCATCGTTTAACACAAAATCATAATAGTTCAAATCCCCGCGCTGTTTCCAGCCGACACTGTGCCAAAATGCATTTCCGACATCATTCTTGGTAAATGCAATCAGGCTCACTTTGTTTATTTTTTCTTTTTTCAGGGCATCCATACAGAACACCACCATTGCCTTACCGATGCCGCGTCGGCGGTATGCCGGATTTACACACACATGATACAGGCAGCCGCGCCTGCCGTCATGCCCGCAAAGGATTGCCCCCACTACGATTCCATCCTCCACAGCCACTACACTTGATGTCGGGTTCCTGCGCAGAAACCGCTGTACGCCTTCCTGCGAATCGTCTATACTTCTGATGGCAAATCCCTTAATTGTCATCCATAGCGCCCGCACCTGCTCGTAATCCTCTATCGTCATCAACCTTACCATTTGAACTGCTATCCTCTCTATCTTTCAGACATTCTCCTCGCAAAACTTTTCCAAAACATCTCCAACACGTTCTAAAGCACAATGTCTTATCAGCGTATCTGCCGCCTTAGGAACTGTAGGAAAATAAGTGATACAGATTGCGCAGCCGGAGAAATAGACAAGTCAAGATGTATCAGTTATTTTTCTACAGTTCCTTACCATAATAATTTATTATAGGAAGAAATACAACCATTTTCGCCAAAATATACAAATTCCTTGTAACAGATTTTGCACACAAAATGCGAAACGGCACGCATTTTGGCGCATGATTCCCACTACTTTGGTGGGCGTCTGAGCAGTAACATTTCTGCCACTACGCTATTTCACGTGGCATATAAGCCATAATTTGCAGCCGGCGCAAAATCCCGCCATTCAATGTTCTGAATTTTTATTCATTTATATATGAATATTATTCACTCTTTTTTCTATATTTTACACTTTTAATCCTATTTGTCAACCTAAAAACGTATAAATTTGCACTTGATTTATACAGTACAATGATGTATAGTAGCAGTAGAGTATTTAAAACAGTCTCTAATTTTTTATGCAAATTTTTATAAGAAGGAGAATACATGATTATGAAAGAAAAAGTTGTACTAGCCTATTCCGGTGGTCTGGACACCACTGCAATCATTCCGTGGTTAAAGGAAAACTTTGACTATGAGGTCATCTGCGTATGCGTTGACTGCGGGCAGGAGGAGGAGCTTGACGGACTTGAGGAGCGCGCAAAATCCTGCGGTGCGGAAAAGCTTTACATCGAGAATGTAATCGACGAATTCTGCGATGAGTATATCGTTCCCTGCGTGCAGGCAAATGCTGTTTATGAAAATAAATACCTTCTGGGTACTTCCATGGCAAGACCCCTTATCGCAAAGAGGCTTGTGGAAATTGCCAGAAAAGAAGGCGCTACTGCCATCTGCCACGGCGCTACGGGTAAGGGAAATGACCAGATTCGTTTCGAGCTCGGCATCAAGGCACTCGCTCCTGACATCAAGATTATCGCCGCATGGAGAAACGACAAATGGACAATGGACTCCCGTGAGTCCGAGATTGAATACTGCAAGGCACATGGCATCCACCTTCCGTTCTCTGCCGACAGTTCCTACAGCCGCGACAGAAATATCTGGCATATCAGCCATGAGGGACTTGAGCTGGAAGACCCTGCAAACGAGCCAAACTACGACCATCTGCTCGTGCTCGGCACCACACCCGAGAAAGCTCCCGAGGAGGGCGAATACGTTACCATGACGTTCGAGAAAGGTGTTCCAAAGTCTGTAAACGGCAAGGAAATGAAAGTTTCCGACATTATTCGGGAACTGAACAGGCTCGGCGGAAAGCACGGCATCGGCATTGTGGACATCGTGGAAAACCGTGTTGTCGGCATGAAGTCACGCGGCGTATATGAGACACCGGGCGGAACAATCCTGATGGAAGCACACCAGCAGCTCGAGGAACTGATTCTCGACCGCGATACATACACCTTAAAGAAAGAGATGGGCAACAGACTTGCGGACACTGTTTATGAGGGAAAATGGTTCACACCAAAGCGCGAGGCAATTCAGGCATTTATCGAAAAGACACAGGAGTATGTAACAGGCGAGGTGAAGTTCAAGCTCTACAAGGGCAACATCATCAAGGCCGGCGAGACAAGCCCGTACTCTCTATACAATGAAAGCATCGCCTCCTTCACAACCGGCGACTTGTATGACCACCATGACGCAGAAGGCTTTATCAACCTCTTTGGCCTGTCATGCAAAGTACGCGCAATGAAGATGCAGGAAAATGAAAAATAAGAATTCTCTTTGATACGGAAAAGGATAAAATTATGACTGTATATGGTATTATCACGCTTTATCTTGCCGTGATGAACTTAACCGGCTTTGCCATGATGGGCATTGACAAGAGAAAGGCCGTCAAGAGACTCTGGCGCATACCGGAGTCCACGCTCTTTGTCATTGCCATTATTGGCGGAAGCGTCGGTTCCATCATCGGCATGCGGGTATTCCGCCACAAAACCAGACACTGGTATTTTGTGTTCGGCATGCCCCTGATACTGATTCTGCAGATATTACTGGCATACGCAATTGCAAAATCCCCACTACAAATTTCCATTATGTAGTGGGGATTTTTGCCGCTGCCCGTGAAGATTAACCACTGTTACCTGTATACGGAACTTTTTATTTTTTGTTCTGTTCAACCGCTCATTTTTGTGATAAAATGGCAATATGCATATCATTTTATGACGAAATGCAGTTTTGCTATACAAAAGTAACAGTTCCGCCTTCGGCTTCCAATTTCAAACACGTTGCAGGCCAAACCGTTACATACAAATTTCATGAAACAGAAAGAGGTGCAGACAGACTATGCATATAGCGATATGTGATGACAATGTAGCTGACCGGAAACATCTGGAGCGGCTGCTTTCAAGGGAATCCGACAAGCGCGCAGGTACCCCGAATATCCTTTATGTGGATTCCTACGGCGAAAAAACTCATTTTCTCGCCAATCCTTTAAAATACAATCTTATATTCATGGACATGACATCCGAGCCGGGAATTGTGGAATATATTCTCGAACACCTTGACGCGATGGGCTACAACGCCCCGCTGGTATTATATTCCTCCCAGATTGACTATACCGCCATTCCCAATCTTCCGAAATATGTCATACACGCCAAAAAGCCTTATATTGCGGAACCGCTGCCTGAATTTCTTGCACTTGGCGATGCCAATGTGACAGGGCATGTCATCTCTGTCAAAGTGCACCGGAACAAGATTGACCGGAATGTTCCAAAAAGCGCTTTGATGTATATTCTTGAGGAGGAGAACCGCTGTATCATCCACACAACGGACGGGGAAGCCTTTGATGTGGACGAAACAATCAGCGAGATGCGTAAAATAGTAGAGCCGTTTGAAGAATTTGAACGTGTAAACAAAAAAAGCATCGTGAACTTCAAATATGTCTCTGCCGTCATGCCTGCCTCCATTGTCATGCAGGACTATGCCCAGATTAAGATATCTCCGCTGCGGTACCGGAGCTTTAAATACTTAAAAGAGGAAACGGATGAGCTTGATTAGTTCATCCGTTTCTATAATTACTGCAGATTCCGAATTATATTGTCAGTATCACGCCGCCCTCATTTGCGTACATGCTGCTTACGCCTGCCGTATCAAGAATCAGCGTCTCCATAAATTTCAGCTTTTCTTCTATATGTTTCTGCACACACTCAGCGGCTTTTAAATTATTGCAGTGTGTAATCATAAGCCTCTTTTTCTCCGGATCCGCCGCCTGCTCTACTGCCGTATCCGCCATCTTTGCCAGCGCTTTCTTCATGCCGATGCCCTGCCCAAGCTGGATAATGCTGCCATCATCGGCTCCCATCACCGGCTTAATATTGAGCGTGGACGCCACAAACGCCTTGACACCGGAAAGCCTTCCGTTTTTTCGGAGTGTATCAAGGTTTTCAAGGACAAAGTAAGTGTTCATTCCCTTGACAAATTCACCGATTCGCGCGGTAATCTCATCAAAGGGCAGTCCCTGCTCCTCAAGCTCCACAATTTTATATGCAATCTGCGTCTCCCCGCAGGACGCTGACTTGGAGTCAACCACCAGAATATCCTTTTTACCGTATTTTTCATGGTAAAGATTCCTGCCGAGCAGTGCGCTGTTATAGCTTCCGCTCAGTTTCGACGACAAAGTGACAGCATATACATGCTCTGCCTCCGTTTTATATGCGTCCATGTAGCGTTCAGGCGACGGGCATGCTGATTTAGGGCACTCCGGACATGATGCCACGGCGTCCAGAAATTCCCTCTGGTTAAAGTTTTCGTCGTCTTCCTTCTCGTATGCATCGCCTACCATCAGTGTAAGCGGCACAATCTCAAATCTATCATCCTGCTTCAAGTCCTGCGGAAGCTCACAGCAACTGTCAACTACTATTTTGTATCTCATCCGTATCTACCTTTCCACAATTTTATAACCATCTCATCTAGTTTCGATAACTATGTATCATCATATCATATAATATGCGTTTTGAAAAGGACTTTTACTTGAAGTTTTTTTGAAATACCATTATACTGTTACTGTCGACTCCGCTCTAGGGCGTGCCTGCGGAGTGCGCAGCGCTGTACCAAACAGCTACGTATACAATTATGTTTCAAATATTATGCCAGCCTCGCAATCGCAGTTTTGGCAGATAAATGGAGGACTCTATGACGGCATTGGAACTAAAGGTCACAAAAAACATTATGAATTCCCTGCTCGTGTCTGATCAGTTTGATTCATTTCTTGTGGAGGAAGCCATGATTACCACATTCAACACCTTTCATATCGACGGGCACCTTGTAAAGGATTTTTACACCGGCGAGGAACTCGAAGAACTGGAGCGTGAAAAGAAATCTGTCCTCTTTTCGTACTGGAGCGACATCCGCCCCATATGCTTTCAGCTGATAAAGGGAAAGAAAACCCCTGTCTCTTTTAAGGTTGTGCTCCATGCCGCCCCCGAACTGATAGAAAAAATAGCTGCAACTCCCGAGTGCCAAGTTGCAGCAAATCTGATACGCTCCCTTGCCCTCAATATACGCTATGACAATGGCAAAGTAACCTGTATTACAGGTACTGCATTTACAACGTTTATCATGGACAAAAGTGTTGACAATTTGTGGGACGCCTACATTCGCCGGCTCCTGTCAGGCTTCGGGCTGGACTTTGAAGAATCAGACTGATTCTCCTATGCCTTAGTCACCTTGGAATGAAATACAAGGCTTGCCAGATAGCCAAATATCAGCGCCGCGCTGCATCCTATCGCCCCGTTTGTAAATCCTCCCTTAAAAAGCCCGATAAATCCATCCTTGTCGATGGCTTCTTTCACACCCTTCATCAAAATATTGCCATATCCCAGCAGCGGCACATTCGCCCCTGCTCCGGCATACTCCGCAAAAGCATCATACCAGCCAAAAAAGCTTATCACTGCCCCGGTGCAGACCAGAAGCACCATCACACGTCCGGGAAGCATCTTCGTGCGATCCAAAAATATCTGTGCGAGGGCGCAGACTGCACCGCCCACCCAGAATGCATTGATATAATCCATCATACAAAAAACACATACCTTTCTTTTTTAGAATAGTATGTGAATTTTTTGTACCCTTATTCATTTCGCAGGACATTATTTCAGTCTCTTTGCCATCTCCGTGACAATTTCACGAATATTTTTGTTTTCGCAGTCTACTGTGAGATTCGCATATTTTTCGTACAAGGGAACACGCTCATCATACAGCTCCCGCAGCGTCTCTCCTTCCCGCAGGACAACGCCGCGTTCTGCCAAATCTCCAAGTCTCTCCTTAATGCTTTCATAGGAAAGCTTGAGATAACATATCGTTGCGATATCGTTCAGATGCATCATGGCATGCTCGCAGTACACAGCGCTTCCTCCCGTGGCAATCACGGCAGTCTTGGGATTCAGGGAGGCATTCACCCGCCCCTCAATCTCAAGAAAGCCATCCATTCCGTATTCCTCGATTAGGTCATGAAGCCTTCTGCCCTCCTGTTCCTGTATCACAAGGTCGGAGTCCATAAACGAAATTCCCAGATTTTTAGCCAGCACCACACCAATGGTGCTTTTTCCGGCTCCCGGCATACCAATCAGGACAACATTTTTTACCCTCAAATTTACCAACTCCCAGCCGTCATCTACTTGCCAAGGTATGCGACAACCTCAACCTCACAGAGTACTGCTTTGGGCAAATCTTTTACAGCCACGCAGCTTCTTGCGGGATTCTGGGTAAAATACTTCGCATAAACCTCATTAAACGCGCCAAAATCTGCAATATCTGCCAGAAAGCAGGTCGTCTTTACTACATTATCATATGTCACGCCAGCTGCCTTCAATATCTCTCCGACATTTATCATCGCCTGCTCTGCCTGCGCGGTGATTCCCTCCGCCTCCACATTGCCTGTCGCCGGATTTATCGGTATCTGGCCTGACGCATACAAAAAATCCCCTGCTATCACAGCCTGTGAATACGGCCCGATTGCTGCCGGCGCCTTGTCTGTACTTACTTTTCTCATATTTTGTTTCCTCCTGTTTTTGTTTCTTCCTGATTTCCCTCGCAAACACCCATTCAAACTTATCTATGCCAAGGACACCCCTAGAGCTTCTCTACGGCTCGTCAAATTCAACAGTGACATAGTAGCCTCTCGTGTTTTCCTCCACGGAAATCACCGTGCCTTCTTTTGCGCTGAGCCTGTCCCGAAACGGAATATTTCCCGACATGGCAACTGCCGGATTAATTGTATAATAATAGTTGCTTGGCAAAACGCCCTCTGTGACAGTGACGACGTCTCCCTCTTTCACCTGTCCCGGGCGCTCCATCTTAAAATCCATCCTGCGCATGCCGCCCTATCCTCCCCGCCGCTCTACGAGCACACTGACATTCCTTTGATGTGTCTCTCTATAATGATGTGCCAATATACAGAAAATGTCAAGTAAAAACAGCGCTGCTTTTTCCTACAAAAAAAGAGTAGGTGAAAGCAGCATCGCCTACTCAATAATATTGGATTTTAAAGCACGATATCAAGCCTTGTGTTCATTGGTTTCACAGGCTTCTTGGAGTTGACCATAAAAATACTCCGCGCACTGTTACGGTAAACTGCCGCATTGTTGATTGTCCTCGTCAGATCGGAAATCCTCTGGGCTATCTGATTGCAGTTCTCCTTTGTGACCAGAGCGCTGCCGCCGCTGATTCTGCCAAGCTCGGTTGTCAGTCTTTCAATCTCATTGTTAAAATTCAGTCTGTCCGTTATCGAAAAATTCCCGTTAATGACCTGACTGGAAAGCCCTTCCATCTTTTTTAACATGTCCTCAATTTCTGCCTCTCCGGAGAAAGCTTCCTCCCCGCCGTCCTCACTTTCATCCTTCTCCGCCTGTCTTTCCAGTGACAAACTCCTTTTAAGACCTGCTGCTGATATTGAGAGCATAACTGACTGGTCATCCAGCTCCTGATTCTCTTCCGAAACAACGCCTGCTACCTTCATCGCCTGCTGCTGTTCCCTGTTGTTGGAACCAGAGTTATCAATTGCCGCTGCTGCCCGGTTCGTAAGGGCAATATTTGCACTTCTTACCTCCATATATGCTCCTTCCTTTCCCTTATATATGATGTGCAGGCCCCTTTCCCGCACAATCATTTCTAAGATAATGATAAGTGTACATTTTATGGTATATATTTATGGCATATACATATGTCAACTTATCCTTCACATAATATATCGAAAGAATTGCGAAATAATTTAGCTTATTTTCTGATTTTTTTAAATTTTTCATCCAATTTAAACAACTTTGCCAAAACCAGCCACTCTATTCCTTTTCCAGTGCCTCAATCACGATACCATGTGCAATTCCGGGAACATTTTGCCCCTCGTTAAAGGATGTCTTATTCAGCAGCGCGCCCGTGGGAACAAATAACACTCGTTTCCATTCACCCTTCGCGAGCTTTGGCAGAATATGTGCCGACAATACGACTGCAGAGCATCCGCATCCGCTTCCTCCTGCGTGCACATCCTGCTTTTCCGTGTCATAAATAATCAGTCCGCAGTCATAATGTCTGTCACTGATATCAATATGCTGGTCGGAGAGCAGACTGAATAACGCCTGTTGTCCGACACTCCCCAAATCCCCTGTGAAAATGGCATCATAATCCTGCGGCTTTCTGCCAAAATCCTTGAGGTTTGTCGCAATTGTCCATGCGGCCGCAGGCGCCATTGCACACCCCATATTAAATGAATCCTTAATCCCAAAATCCTCAATTTTCCCGGCGGTAACACCTGTTATTCCAACCTTGTTCCGGTATTTTCCCTCATACTCGTTTTTCACTGTCTGACCAGAGACGGACTTTCCCGATGCATTTACATTCTGAAGCAGAAAAGCGGCGCTGCCTGTCACTGTCCATGATGCGTACAGGGGCCGCTGCCCGCCGTACTCAAGCGGATACCGGAACTCCTTCTGTGCGCTGGCAAAATGGCTTGACGTGAGACTCATCACCCTGTCGGCATAACCCGCTGCCACGCACATGCTGCCAAGGGAAAGGGATTCTCCGCAGGTAGAACATGCACCGTACAGCCCAAACAGCGGGATATTGTAATCCACCAATCCAAATGAGCTTGCGATGTTCTGCCCGAGCAGGTCGCCTGCATACAAAAAGCGGATGTCACCTGTCTGGGCGCTCGTTTTGGACAGGGTCAGCGCGACTGCCTCTTTCTGCAGCGCACTTTCCGCCTTCTCCCACGAATCCGCCCCGAACATATCGTTCTTATCGTCACTCACTTTGTCAAAGCTGCCGGAAAGCGGCCCCTCATTTTCCATCTGACCGACCACCGAGCCGCTTCCCATGATGAGAACCGGCTGTCCATACGCAATGCTTGACGTGCCCAGCGCCTTATTTTTTGAAGTAATGTTTTCCACTCCATGCCCTCCTGTTCTGTTTTCATTATTCGTACATATTTTTTCCGGAAAGTCATGCAGTTATTCCTTTTTTTGTCGAAAAAAAATCCCCCGTCCTCCACGATATGCGGAGCACAGGGGAAATGCCGGCACAAGTTACGCTTTTTTGCTTTCTTTCACCTTGGCAAATATCGCCTGCAGCAGGATAAAGAAGCACAACAATATCGCCGTAATAATATTTGCCCATGAACTGACGAGTTTTCCGTTTGATTTCACGAGCGTAGAAATCGTACCGTTAATCAGCACGCCGACGAGTGAGCCAAGTACATTGCCCACACCGCCTGTCAGCAGTGTTCCGCCGATAACGGAAGAAGATATCGCATCCATCTCCAGCCCCGTCGCCTGTGTGGTCGTGCCGCACATGGTATTCAGGCAGTAGCAGATGCCGCCGATGGATGTCAGCAGACTGCACAATGTATAAGTCATCAGTTTCGTCCGCTTGACATTCAGTCCCATCAGTGCCGCCGAAACCTGATTGCCGCCCACCGCGTAAATGCTTCTGCCAAACTTGGTGTATTTGAGCATCAGGAAAATCAAAACAACGACCAGAAGCGCCACAATAACGGTCGGACGAATAAACGGTGTCTGATAAATACCTTTTTTGTTGACATATCCGCCAAACGGAATGCTTATCTTTGTGTTGGAGATTGCCGTAAAGAGTTTATCCGAAACGATACTTACCTGATCCTTGCAGATAACCGCTGTCATACCTCTGGCAAAGAACATGCCCGCCATGGTAACGATAAACGGCTGAATCTCGAGATACGCCACGCAGTACCCCTGCACCAGTCCAAAGACAGCGCCAATCACCAGCACCAGTATCATCAGCACAGGGCTGCTCATGCCCCAGTGTTCCATGCCGACAGCAAGGAACATGCAGTCCATGGCAATCAGAGATCCGACAGAAATGTCGATACCGCCGGTCAGCATCACACAGGTCATGCCGGCTGCGACTGCAATCAGCCCCGCATTGTTAATCAGCACGTTCAGGAACGTCTGAAGGTGCGTGAAGCCTTTGTCCGCATAAATGATACAGCCACCCGCATACATGACAACAAACAGGATCACGGTGATTGCCAGTAAAATATTATTGCCTCCAAGCTTTAATTTTTTCATCCTTATGCCGCCTCCTTTGCTCCTGCCTTTTTAGCGGACAGTTTTTTGAAATAATCCTTTACCGGCTGCGACTGGATTACGACGATTAAGATGACCACGATAGCCTTGAATACCGGTGCCTGCGCAGAGGATACACCCAGCGCGTACAGTGTTGTGGTAATCGCCTGAATCGTGTAGGCGCCTATGATGGAGCCTGCCAGATTAAATTTGCCGCCGCCAAGGCTGTTGCCGCCCAGCGCCACTGCAAGGATTGCGTCAAGTTCCATGTTCAGGCCAATGTTGTTCGTGTCTGCGGAATAAATCCTACAGGTCGCAACCAATCCGGCGATACCCGCGCACAGACCGCATATTACATAGCAGAGCAGAATAATCTTTGCCGAATTAAAGCCGGAAATTCTGGATGCCTTTTTGTTGATGCCGACACTCTGTATGTATGTCCCGAGCGCAGTCGATTTCAATACAATAGACGCGACGGCAACGCACACTGCCGCAATCAGAATCGGCGTCGGAATGATTCCGCAGTACGCGCCGAAAAACTGGAAAGACGGAACGCGCACATACACGATATTGCTGTTGCAAAGCAGCAGTCCAATCGCCCTGCCCGCAGACCACAGGATCAGCGTGGCAACCATCGGCTGAATGTTCATATAAGCCACCAAAAAGCCGTTAAACAGACCGCATACGCAGGCAATCGCAATCCCTGCAAGCATGCCGATCCAGAGTGGAACCGCATACTCACTGACGTTGGTCACGCCGTAGCCTGCAAGCAGCATACAGCACAGGCCGCCGGAAAGACTCATCACGGAACCGACGGAAATATCCGTACCTGCCGACGCTGATACGACCAGCGTCATGCCGATTGCCAGAATCGCCACCTCACTGCCGCGATTTAGCACGTCAATCAGACGCCCGTATAAAATACCATTGTTAATACTAATCGAAAAAAAGCCAAACGGCGGATTCCCGCTTGCGATATCATAAATCACGTTAATCATCATGACAAGAAGCATACTGAAAATTGGCAGGAACAGCTTCATTTTTGTAATTTTCTTGACTTTATCCATTATTTTCCACCTCCTGCAATTGCTTTCATGACACCTTCCTGCGTCAAGTCATCGCCGCTGATTTCCCCGACCTTTGCGCCGTCCCTGAGCACTGCCATTCGGTTGCAGGTTCGAAGCATCTCCTCTATTTCGGAGGAAATAAACATCACGCTCTTTCCTTCATCCGCGAGCCTTAGCACCAGCTTCTGAATCTCGGTCTTGGTTCCGATATCGATACCGCGGGTCGGCTCATCCAGTATCAGGAAGTCTGGATTCGTCGCAAGCCATCTTGCCAGAATCGCTTTCTGCTGGTTTCCGCCGGAAAGCTGTTTAATCAATGTCTCCCTGCTCGCCGTCTTGATTTGCAGCATCTCGATAAATTTGTCTGCTATCTCAATCTGCTTTGACATCGGTATCTTCTTGAAAATACCCTGTTTTGCCTGCATGGCAAGAATAATGTTTTCGCGGACAGACAAATCTCCGATAATGCCCTCCGCCTTTCTGTCATCCGGCAGAAGTCCCATGCCAAGATTCATGGCGTCAATCGGATTTTTGATGGATACTTCTTTTCCCTTCACCTTCAATGTACCTGTCTGCGCCCTGTCTGCGCCGTAGATTGCACGCGCCAGCTCGCTTCGTCCGCTTCCGAGCAGTCCGGTCAGCCCGATGACCTCACCCTTATGTATCTCCAAATCAAACGGCTTGATGGTTCCGGCATGGCTTAATCCCTTTGCGTCAATGACAAGCGGCTCCTTCGACTTGTCGCCGCTGCCCTCCTGCTTGATGCTGGCAAGATCGTCAAAGTCTTTCCCCATCATGGCAGCCACGAGCTTAACGCGGGGCAGCTCGTCAATGCTGTACTCCCCTACCAACGTACCGTTGCGAAGCACTGTGATACCGTCGCAAATCTCATATACCTGTTCAAGGAAGTGCGTCACAAACATAATACCGACACCTTTTTCACGAAGTCTGCGCATCATGACAAAAAGCTTTGCAACCTCATTGTCGTCCAGTGAGGAAGTCGGCTCATCCAGAATCAAAACCTTACAATCCATATCGACTGCGCGGGCAATCGCAATCATTTGCTGCAGTGCAAGCGAATATTCTTCAAGATTCTGCGTCACGTCAACATCCAAGTCCAAATCCTTCATCAGCTTTGCAGCCATCTCATTCATTTTCCTTCTGTTTACCGTGTGGAGCTTGGTCATTGGCTCCCTGCCGATAAACAAGTTCTCCGCCACGGACAAGTTCGGACACAGGTTGACTTCCTGATACACCGTGGAAATCCCCTTGCGCTGCGCGTCCAGCGTATCCCTGTTCACAACAGGGCCGCTGATGCCGTCGAGATGGATCTCTCCGGCTTCAAATTTATTCACCCCGGTAAGGCATTTGATTAATGTGGATTTTCCGGCGCCGTTTTCCCCCATGAGCGCGCGAATCTCGCCTTTCCTCAAATTAAAATCCACATTTTGCAACGCTTTTACACCGGGGAAGGTCATACAGATTCCTTTTGCACTCAAAACAATATTACTATCCATATCGCCATCTCCTCTCTTGCAAAATGTTTTTGCAGCGCCAAATGTGTAAGGGGAGAAAAATAAGTCCTCCCCTTTTTACCACATTTTTTATAATGATACCTTCAAATTAATATGCACGTCCATCCAATACTTCCTGACTCATCGTTACTGCGTACTTGCTTGTGATGCCCGGCGCCACGAATGCCTCATCGACAACGAGTGTCCATGCATCAACTGCCTCGCCTGCCTGTAATTTCTTGATAACGTCCTCTGCGAAGCCTGCCTGAAGAGGATTACACTCTACGTTACAGGTAATCTTTCCATCGAGTGTGTACTGAAGTCCGTCATGTGTTGCGTCGAAAGAAATAATTGTCACGTCTCCGTCAACACCATATGTAATGCCAGCTGCGTCCATTGCGTCCATTGCGCCGTATGCCTCGTTGTCGTTCTGGCATACTACAACGTTGAAATCGCTGTAAGACTTAATGAATGACTCCATAACTTCCTGTCCGCCTGCCTGTGTGAAGTCACCGGACTGGGAGTCAAGTACTTTCCAGTTTGCGTTCTGTGAAACGATATTGTTAAAGCCTTCTGTACGTCCGAGTGTCGCAGATGCACCTACAGAGCCTTCGATTACAAGGATGTTTGCATCCCCGCCGTTTAAGTACTCAGCAAGCCAGTTTCCTGCTGCCTCGCCCTCGGCTACCATGTCGCAGCCAAGCGCTGTTGTGTAGAGTGACGGATCTGCATCCACTGCACGGTCTACGATAAGTACCGGAATGCCTGCATCCTTTGCTTCCTGAAGAACTGTGTCCCATCCTGCGGACTGAATCGGGGCGATACAGATGTAATCCAGCTCCTGCTCGATAAATCCACGAACGGTTTCAATCTGGACTGCATGGTCATTGTCGCAGTCTACAAAAGATAATTCATAGCCGTTTGCCGCGCTGAATGTATCCTGATAATTCTTAGTGTTTGCTGCACGCCAGTCAGATTCATGACCAACCTGTGCAAATCCTACGCTGATGGTTCCGCCATCTGCTGCCGGTGCAGGCGCTTCTGCCTGACTCTCCGCCGGTGCCTCTGCCTGACTCTCCGCAGGCGCAGGATCCGCTTCCTGTTTCTCCGCCGGTGCAGGCTCCTGATTTGCCGCCGGTGCGTCAGAACCTGAGTTTCCGCAAGCTGTAAGGCTGGCAACTGTCATTGCTGCAACGAGTAACGATACTACTTTTTTCTTCATTTTTATTTCCTCCCTAAATCATGTTTTTGCCAAAAACTTTTGTTTCTGTAAGTTACATTTTAATGCACTTTCATCTGTTAATCAACCGTTTTTTGTGCATCTTATATATTTTCGTGCAAGTAAACAATACAAATTTATACACTTTTTATGTATTTTCAGTATAAATTTTATAACAGACGGGTAAATTCTTACGATTTTGTTCAATATTTTATGATTTCAAGATAAAATATAGGGATTTTTGTCAGATTTTCGATGTTGATTTGTATAAAAGCTGTAAAAATTTTGAACAAATTATAAAGAAACTTTAAATATTTTAAGCAATGTGTGAATGAAATGGGAAGATTTTTACTGTTTTGAATCTTTTTAGTGGAAGATTTTTTGCATCAAAATAGGGCAAGTTAGAAATTTAAACCTGCCCTCGTCTTAAGCCACACTTGTCCGACACCGCCTTGCGCATCAAAACCCATTCAAAATTACAATGCCCTAAAACAATACCCCATGTCCTCCCACTTCGTCAGCAGCTCGTCCAAAATCTCACCGTTGGTTCGGGACGTATTGTGCAGCAGGACAATTGCACCGGGATGAATGCGTGACGTGAGCTTGTCAAAAGCCGCGTCATGGCTCGGCTGGTTTTCCGTGTCCCAGTCCACGTAGGCCAGACTCCAGAAAATCGTGCTGTATCCCAGCTGCTGTGCCATCCTGATATTCTCCGCATCTGCCTTGCCCTGCGGCGGACGGTAATACGGTGCCAGCCGTGTGCCGGTAATCTCATAAAAAGAATCCGCCACATCGTCCAGTTCTTTCTGAAACGCTTCCGGACTGGATATCGCGGACATGTCGGGATGATGGTAGGTGTGGTTGCCGACCATATGCCCCTCCGCGACCATGCGTTTCACCAAATCAGGCGCTGTCTCCAGATAATGCCCCACCACAAAAAAAGTTGCGGGAACATTATGTTTTTCCAGTGCGTCCAGAATTGCTTCGGTGTTGCCGTTTTCATAGCCGCAGTCAAATGTAAGGTAAATGACCTTTTCACTGTCCTCCCCCACAAAGTACGCATCATACCACGCCAAATCCTCCGGTTTCGCATTTCCGACCGGCTGCGTGCCGGACTCCCCAAACGAAAGTCCCCAGTCCTCGGAATCAAGCTGCAGCGTAAATCCCTCGGGCGGCTGCTTTCTTTCCTTGTCCACAATGCCGCCTGTCTCACTGCCGTCCGCATCCGCTGACTGGCTTTCAGGCTCCGGCAGTGCTGATTCCGTCTCTTGGTTCTCACTTTCCTGTGTTGGATTTTCCTGTTCGCCCATCCGAGACAAATCCGCAAAATCGAGTGTTACGGCTGTCCTTCCCTCCGCCTCGTTTCTTGCAGTCTCCTGCGCGCCGGAACTGCTGCACCCTGCAAGCAGCGCGACTGCCATGACGATGCCGAATCCATAAATTGTCTTACTGTTTTTTTGTGTTTTATCCTTTGTGTGGCTCATATATGACACTCCTATCTTATTCTGAATTTCATTCGTTCCCGAAAACATGACAGACGAATGAATTCTATTATAAAACAAGATTGTATCAAAATTGCATCATTTTTGCAGCGCCTTCTTCAGATATTCATACCGCAGGCGTTTTTCCTCCTTCGCAAAATGCGTTTCGCGGAATTGCTCCGGATTACCCTGATAGCAAAGGACTTCCTCCCCGAACTGCTCACTCGTCAGGTCAAAGCAGCAGTCTCCGACCACATTGTAGCAATGGTAATTTCCATCCGGTCTGCGGATTCCATACACTTTTCCGCCAAAGATGTCCTGCGCCAGAAATGCGGTGATCGAACACTGTCCCATTGTTTTATTTTCCGGTGTCCAGTTCCCGCGCATTCTGGGCGCACAGGTGTCAGCACACCAGATTTCCGACAGGGCATCATACAAATCAAGCGGTGTTCTGATGCCTGCATACACGTCTGTTACTGCGGAAACGTCCGCCTGTTCCCAGCCATAAAAATTATATTTTTTCATTTCCCTCTCCATTCTCCCGCCTTGGGCGGCTCCTTTTGCGTTTTTTATCCCATAGCCTTATTATAAAGGATAACATACCGCACTGCAAGCAGTCGTCCCGCCCGTCGGCTAAGGTAACATATACATATACAAAAACGGCATAGCCAATGCTACACCGTTTGTATAAATCCACTATTTATCCCTCAATCGGAATATATCTGCTCTCCTCAATGACAGGCTTTGTCTCCTTCTTTGGAACAGTCACTTTCAGGATGCCATCCTCAAATCTTGCCTTGATATCCTCCTGCTGAACCTCCTCGCCCACATAAAAACTTCTGCTGCAGGTTCCATAATACCGCTCGCGGCGGATGTACTTGCCGTTCTCATCTTTCTGGTCGTTATTCTGGCTCGTCTCCGCATTGATGGTAAGATACCCGTTCTTGAGTTCCGCCCGCACGTTCTCCTTCTTGCAGCCCGGCAGGTCGACATCCAGCTCGTAGCCGGCTTCACTTTCCTTGATGTCTGTTCGCATAATGCCTGCGGCGGTGTTGTAACGGGAAGCCGTTCTCATCGGACGGGCAAAATCCTCAAAGAAATCATCAAACAAGCTTTCTCCAAAAATACTGTTCATAACATTTGCACTTGGTAATAACATAACACATTCCTCCTAAAATATAAATGATTGCTTAGCAGCTTTGACAAGCTGTTGTTTTATTTGTTATATATGTGTTATAACACACTTATTAGCACTCGTCAATAGATAGTGCTAATAATTATTATTAACAATTTCTAAACTATTTATGTCAGTGGGCAGACAAAGTATAAAAACGCTTGACAATCGTGTCTAACAGCATTAGACTATAATTGTCTAACAACATTAGACACAATAAAAACACGCGCTAAAAAGGAGGTACAACAAATGGATGAGAACAAACTAGGCGTGATGGAAGGACGTTTTGCGGATATGATATGGGCATCAGCCCCCATCAGCACTGGAGATTTGGTGAAAGCGTGTCAGGAGGCATTCGGCTGGAAACGCACGACAACATACACCATGTTAAAACGCCTCTGCCAACGCGGCATTTTTGAGAATGACAACGGCACAGTAGTCGTACTGATATCCAAGGAAGATTTTCACAGACGGCAGAGCGAGCAGTTTGTCGCAGACACATTCGGCGGCTCTCTGCCCGCCTTTATCGCCGCGTTCACGAAAGGAAAAACATTGAGTGACAAAGAGGCAGACGAAATACAGCATTTAATCGACAAAAGCCGCAAAAAGAAAGAGGGGGAATGACCATGATGTTAGAAAATCTCTTTTCAGAAGTGCTGCACTTAAGCTTTTATGGTTCCATCGGGTGCGGCGTGGTGCTTGTCTGTGTGCTCATTGACTACATACGGGCACCGCGTTGGATTTCCATGGTACTCTGGGGACTTGTGGCACTGCGCCTGGTCATACCGCTTTCTGTCTCCTCCAATGTGAGCCTGCTTTGCCTTGGCAATGCCGCAGACATTCCAAACCGGCTTGAAAATGCACTCAGCACGGGCAGCTCATACAGTGGAAACTATAAGACCGCCCTTGAAGGAAGCCTCGAATACGAGCAGGCTGTCTCCGTCGGAAGCCCTGTCGCTGCCAATGCGAACGGCAGTCGAACAGCATACTTTTACGAGCGTGCAAACGGCGGCATAGCACCGGCAAAAACTTCTTATGAACTATTCCTGACAGCCGGCTCACATGTATGGCTTGCAGGAATGACAGTGCTGTGGTTCTGGGCAATATGCTCCTATCTGCGCCTAAAATACCGACTGCGGTTCTCCATACGCCTGTGCAAAGGAGTCTATGAGACGGACGCCGTTGCCTCTCCCTGCGTGACAGGCATTATCAGACCACGGATTTATCTGATTCCGGAACTGACTGACCAGCAAAAAGCACACATTCTTCTTCACGAAAAAATGCATATCCGCTATCTCGACCCCATCTGGAAAGTGGTGTCTTTTATCGTTATGAGCATACACTGGTTCAATCCTTTTCTCTGGTTTATGTATAAAATCTTTCAGGGAGAACTAGAAAAAGCTTGTGACGAAAGAGTGCTCGCACGTCTTGGAGAGGACAAAAAAGCAGACTACAGTGAATCCCTGCTGGCACTGGCGGCATCAAAAAACTGGCGGCAAAGGTGGAATTTCCCAACACCGGTTTCATTTGGTGAGAACAATATCAAGGGCAGAATCAAGCGGATCCTCGCCTACAAAAAACCACTTGCCACCGTTTCAGTGCTGATTGTGCTGCTCGCGGCTGCCGGCTGCGTCATCTTTCTCACCACGCCGGCAGTCTCTTCCGCGGACACACCAAAAAACAATCCGACAGCGTCAGCCGACTCGGATCCGCACGCGGACGACATTGTGCCGTCGACAGGCAGTGCAGACCGCCTGCTGACAGATCCGGCAGCCACTAATCCTGATACAACAGCCAAACCGGAAAACACGGCTGTCACAGGCAAAGCCGCCGTTCTTGAAAACAAGGAAATTTATGAAGAGCTCGAATACAACGGAATTACTTATCAGGCGGGCGACAACGGTATTTTCCGCAAAGCAGAAAACGATTCTGCCGCCGAGCAGATTTATGCAGCGTTTGCAGGAACAAATTTACATATGGCTGTATTTGAGGAAACGCTTTATTTTAAGACAGACAGCACGTATACAGAAGGCGCTCTCGACTGGGCAGACAACACAATCCGCTGGATTGACCTAAAATCCCTTCATACAGGCGACCTGCCGATGGTACGGGAAAATGCCCTTATTTCGAATTTTTATATCCATGAAGGACTGATAACAATTGACTATAGCTATCCTGATGCCATTGACACCATGATGCTGTACACGGACAAAGACGTGGCGTTCAACCGTAAAAGCATCACACAATTGACGGAATCCGAACAACAGCAGTTTGGACTTGGCATCACACAGTCTATCCTGCAAAATGCCGGCACGCTGGTCAATCTTTCCAACAGGATTCGCGGACAGAATATCGCCTATCTGGATCTGGACGGTGATGGCACAGCGGAAAAAATAACACTTTCGCCATCCGTTTCTCCCGATGCTGTGCAGTACTATCGAAATGATGATCCTCTGGCGTATTACCACCTGCAAATCGGCAGCGCAGAGCTGGAAGGATTTGGCGACAATGTGGCAAATATCCTCTGGGGACTCAGCCTTGACGGACAGAATATCCTGCTGGCACTCTACGAGGACGGCCCAAGCGCCGACCCATACACACATTTTTATCAGTATCAAAACGGAAATATCACAGAAATCGGCGGTTTTGAAACGGATATCCGCCTGTGCGAAATTTCCTCCGACGGCATTATCACGAGTGCAATCCGGAAAGAAATCGTGCAGACCGACTGGATTATCGTGCGCTGGCAGATTGGTCAAAATGGATTGCTGGAAGAAATTCCTCAGGACGTATACGATTTCACGAGCAGAAACTGGGTGCAATTATATGATGCGCTGCCCCTGCACACTACTGTCGGAGCTGACGACACCTTTACCATAGCCCCGCAAAGCGTGCGCTTTCTACAGACCTCAGCCGACTGGAGCTGGATACTTCTGGAAACAAAAGACGGACAGCAGGGCTGGGTACACTTGGATAACTTTGAGGTCGTCGAACTTCAAAAGAACGTGCTGGACGTGTTCGACGGACTTTATATGGCAGGCTAAAAGGGGACTTTTACATCCCCTTTTAGCCTGCCATATTTCTGTTACCGCTTATTTGTTTTGGACAATCGTGTTTTGTTTAAAAATTGGTGTTCTGTCAAACGTACAGTTAATAAATTTTGCATTTTTCACGGAATAATTTGCAACTTTTCCCTTAAAATTACAATTTTCTACCGTCAGACGATCCCCTTGTATTATGGGGGAGTTCGGCCAGTTTACCCACGCTGAACCAAACGCATATGCTTCGGACTGCGAATCACAGACAGCCTTATTGTCTATGGTTGAGTTCTTTATCACGATATCCGTACAGACATCATCCGAAGTGTTTTTCTCAATCAGTATACAGGCTCTCGGAGCAGTTCCATGCAGCCTTCCTGCGCCTGTAATTGTACAGCCGTCTACGTAGATATTATGTGCGCTCACGATGCCAAGACAGTTTCTGCTGCAGTCGGCAATCGTACAATCTATTATGCTGATATTGGTGGAACCACTTCCGTTCCCGCCGATATATATGCCGTCGCCGCGGCATTCCTTTATATTTACATCATGGATATAAACATTTTGGGCGTACTGTATCCGAATACCCATTCCGCTTTCTCCGGACTTTCCTGCCTCCCGCAGATCTCCGATGATGGTTCCGCCGCTGACTTCTATATCCGATTGATAGATACCGATAACCTGACTTTGCTTGGTTCTGGATAACAAAGCCTGCAAAACCGCATCCTCATGCATATAGAGTTTTGTGTTGGCAGGCATGACAATGCCGTATTCAGGGTCAATATGATATGTTCCCGCAGGAACGTATACCGTATCACATCCCGCATAGTCCCCTTTTCCCAGCGCGTCAAAAGCCCGCGAAAATGCAGCCTGATCATCCTCGCCGTCATCGGGCGCCGCCCCGAAATCAGTTACCGAAACGTAATTTTCCAGCGCTCCCTTTACCGTCACCTGACACTGGTCGGTCAATGTGAGCTGTTCTGTCCGCACACTTGCTGTAATAACGGCTATGCCGCTGCCCACCAGACACACCATACCTTTGTCCGTAACCGTCGCCACGTTTTCGTTTGAGGATTCCCATTTGATCGCGTCGTACTGCATATCTGTCGGTGTAACTGCCGCGGTCAGCTGAACTGTTTCCCCCGTTCTTCCCGTTATCAGATTTTTATTCAGAGTCAGCGAAGTCGCCTGTGCCCCCTTAAACGTCAGACTGCCCTTGTAGGGGCTGCCCGCCACTGCTTTGACTTTCACGGTATACATCCCCGTGTTTTTGTCCTTCTTGATTGACACCACCTTGTAATCCTTTTCCTGTTCAAGCGTCTTGCCGTTGTACACAAACGTAACTTTTTTCTCGTCCACGTTTGTGATTGTCATGGAAACCGCCGCAGTCTTGCTTGCAAGGTTGAGCTGGCCAAACTTGATTCCCAGAGTCTTTGTATCCGATGTATAATTTCCGTCTCTTCTGACAGGCAGTATTGTAATCTTATATTTCGTGCCAATCTTGATATTGTCAAACGAGTTTATATCGCCATAGCCAATCGTGTAATCTTCTCCATAGGAAAGAACCGTCTTGCCGTCCTTTACCACAACGGCTTCGTTGATGGCATTCTGAATGTCGGAAATCGTGCCGAACTTCGGAAGTGTTCCCTTAATGGACACTGATACCTTGCCAAAGCTCTTTTGATTGATGGAAAATGCCAAAGGTTCGGAAATGCCGTAGTAACCTGCTCCCTTTTTCGTCACGCCGACAACATGTACTTTCGCCGTATTTGTCCCCGCATTGACATTGTTGGTATAAATAACCTTGTAGTAGCGGGAAGATACCTTCTTGCCTTCCTTATCCTTTACCACAACAGCCGGCTTCTGCGCCTTCCCGTTGTAGGTGTAAACCTTATTCGGATTCTTCCATTCAACATGAAGGTCGGAAGTCGGAGCGGCGTTTTCCGCATCCGCACCTAAAATGTTGAAGGTTACTTTCTTACTTGCCGTTCCCGTATAATTGCAGCTGCTGCTTTCTACAGCATTTACGGTCAGTGTTGATACCGTAGTCGTGTCCGGATTGCCTTCTGTCCAGCGCACCGTATAATCCCTGTCCTCAACCAGCTCCTTTGAGCCGTCCATGACCGTGACCTTGGGTGTTTCGCCGTACTTGATATCACCCACCGCAGAAAGCGTAACTTTTTTGATGCTCTTTTGCGTTATGTTAAATGCTTTTGTAACCGTTCCCCGATACTCGCCGATACCCCTTACGGTAACGGTCGCGGTTTCTCCTCCGACCTCTATGTTATTTCTGTAAGTTACGGTATAATCCACATTCAGCCGCAAGGTCTGCACTTTTGACTTTCCTTTGCTGTCCTGATAGGTGTATTTCACGGTCATCGTCGGACAGATTTTCTCTCCTGTGTAGACTGCGCTATAGCCGTCAGCCTTTTTCCCCGGAAACAGCACGCCGCTTTCCGTAATAATCGGTCTTTCGTCACGCTCCTGTCCGTCTCTGTCTGTCATGTCACTTTCGGCTGCTGTATCAGCTCCGGTTTCCGTGACCTCTTCATCTTCTGTATTCTCCACGGCTTCCGTAGCTTCTTCGTCTCCTGTATTCTCCATGACTTCCGTTCCGGCTTCGCTTTCTTCATACGTCTCACTGCCGCTTACCGCATCCTCAGCAAACGCATCTGTCTTTGAAATCGGGTACATCGTCATAAATTCCTCAGAGGCATAAGCCATTCCCATCGTATGATCGCCAAAATTGTCTGACCCTTTCAAAAAATAGCTGTAACCCGTCTTTTCGGCATCCCCTGCCACATCCAGATAATAATAAAAATCTCCATACTTTACAATATTCCATACATGATTTTCGCCGTTTGCCGTCCCGCTTATAATCCTTGAATCTATGCCGCTTTCCAAAAGCAGACGGTACAGCAGGCTTGCATATCCCTGACATGACGCGGTTTTATTTATCAAAGCCCCATAGGCAGTATGCTTTGACGCATCATCGGAATCGTCCAAATTCCCGCCAATATCATTTACACAAAAATCGTAAATAGCCTTAATCTTTTGGTAGTCGCTGGTATCTTCATGAAATTCGAAACGTTCGATGACCTTTTCTACCTCACGATCCAGCTCCGTTTCCTGCCCGTATGTCGTATAATAAGTTAATTTATATGTAATAGGCAAATAATATGTCA
Source organism: uncultured Lachnospiraceae bacterium (assembly GCA_910579275.1). Taxonomy (GTDB): domain Bacteria; phylum Bacillota; class Clostridia; order Lachnospirales; family Lachnospiraceae; genus COE1. The sequence continues at coordinate 91,765 of CAJTTO010000001.1, read as the reverse complement.
TTTCTGCAGGTGTCTCACCGTTTTTGGCTGACGCGGATGGTTCTACAATTATGTCGTAGTCCGGAATTTCAAGGCTTTCGTACTGAAAGAGAAGATAGTCTCCTTGGGTCGGCTTTCCTGTATGTTCCAGTGCCTTGTCCCAAATTTCCGCAGCGATTTCACTGCCCGGCTCCTCTGTTGTCTGATAATAAACTGTAATCTCCGCTTCCCTGTTTGTCAGCGATTCCCGCAGTTTTTCTCCCACTGCGTCAACCGTTGTCAAGTACTGCGCAGTATCTATGCCGCTTTCCGACGCGGTCTCGATCTCCTGCACATCCTCGGTTTCCGTCTCATCTTCCGTTTCTGTCGCGTCCTCGGTCTCCGTCTCCGTCATTTCCTCGGTTTCCGTCCCTGTCACGTCCTCGGTTTCCGTCCCTGTCTCATCCTCCGTTCCTGTCGTGTCCTCGGTCTCCGTCTTTTCCTGCGTTTCTGTCTCGTCTTGTGTTTCTGTCTCTGTCACGTCCTGTTTTTCCGTCTCTGTCTTTTCTTGTGTTTCTGTCTCTGTTTCTGTCACGTCCTGTTTTTCCGTCTCCGTCTTTTCTTGTGTTTCTGTCTCCGTTTCCGACGCGGTCTCTGCCTCAATTGCCAATACCGGATAATCCGTCGGAATCGTACTTGCCGTCGTCTGAACAGATGACATGGCCAACACTGCTGCCTGAATATATGCCAAAATACGTGCACTCATAATCTTTCTCCTCCCTAATTGTTTTTCCTTAAAATCAAGTGTTTTATGAAATCCTGCCCTTCCTGATCATTATACCTTCCATTCCATGATTACACAAGAAAGGTTCTCAGGAAAGTCCCCGGCACCGTTTCAGCCAGCCGCCCTTGAGATAATAGATGATAAAAAACGCCGAAGTCACCGACCAGGTCAGCGGATAACTGAATGCCACTGTGGAAACCTCTGGCCGCAGCGGCACTACTGCCAAAATCCAAATGACACGCAGCACGCAGATGCCGACACAGGTCATGAGCATCGGGGGAATGGCATCGCCGCACCCGCGCGTCGTTCCGCCGAGAATTTCAATGCAGATATATGTTATATAACTCGGTGAAATCACCCGCATCATCCCAAGCCCTATCGAAACCACACGGGGATCATCCGTAAACAGCCCAAAAAAGACACGGCCGCCTGCGAGCACAATCCCGCTCAGCAGCACACTCGTCAGCGCCGCCATCCCCATGCAGATGCGCACGCTTTTTTTGATGCGGTCGTATTTGCCCGCACCGAAGTTCTGCCCCGCAAAGGTCGTAATCGACACGCCATATGCCCCCATAATCATCCAGAAAATGCCGTCCACCTTACCATAAGCCGTCCACGCCGCAATTGTGTCTGTCCCAAAAGCATTGATGCTCGACTGAATGATGAGATTCGATACCGAGTACATTGTGGACTGAATCCCCGCCGGAAGGCCGATGCGGACGATATTGTGCAGAAGTACAGGCGAAAAACGGATTTCACGGACAAAAAGCCTGTAGGAATCCTCCGTCCGCATCAGTGTCACCAGAACCATCAGCGCGCTGATAACCTGCGACAGCGCAGTTGCCACAGCCACACCAACCACACCCATTCTAAGCACTGTCACAAAAAGAATGTCCAATATGATATTGGCAAAGCAGGACAAAATCAAAAAATACAGCGGGCGTTTCGAATCCCCCACCGCCCGCAGTATACCCGAACCCATGTTGTAGATGAGCGAGGGAATGACGCCTAGGAAATAAACGCGCATATACACTACCGAGAGCGAAAGAATCTCATCCGGCGTATTCATCGCCCTGAGTGCTGCCGCGCAAAAAAGAATCCCCAGCGCCATAATCACTGCACCGCCGGCGATGGAGAGCGCCATTGCGGTATGTACTGTTTTCTTTACGTCATCCTCTTTCCTGGCACCGTAATACTGCGCGATAATCACGGTCGCTCCCGAGGAAAGGCCCGTGAAAAAACCAATCAGCAGATTAATCAGCGTTGCCGCAGGCCCGCCCACTGCCGCCAGCGCTTCCTTTCCGACAAACTTTCCTACAATGACTGCGTCCGTGGTATTGTAAAGCTGCTGAAAAAAAGTACCAAACAAAATCGGAAAAAAGAAAAAAAGGAGCTGTTTCCAGATAACTCCCTCTGTAATCTGATTGGATATGTGACGGCTTTCTGTTTTCATAAATATCTCCTTTGTGCTCCAGTGTACTGTCTGCGAAATTCTGTAACCTGCAGGGCAGAAAGCACACCGGTGCACCGTTTTTCGTGTATGAATTTACTGTGTAAACGAAACACTTTCCAAAATCGCATCGAACATCGAATTGGCATCATCACCAAAATCCTCATGGATATAAAACTCAAATGTCACAAGTGTGTCGCCTTTCTGTACAGCGACAAGCGTGTCCTGAAAAATGCTTCCGCTGTCGTCTTCCACCTTGCCGACAGCCTTCACCGCCGGTAAGCCATTGACTTTTGTCTCGCTGATATCGTAGCCCTTTTCCGCAAAATACTCCCTGTCAAGCTCCAAATCGTTATAGGAATCAATATACATCAAAGACATATCCCAGATGTTATCCTCCTCATACCGGGAGCAGAGCATCAGGGAAAGCTCCCCGTTCTCCGAGGCGTCTTCCATCTCCCACAGATACGGATAGGAAAGATTCATGCCCAGCGTTTCCGTTTCAATCGTGTGCTGCTCCATCACGGGCATCGGAATCTCCGGCTCCATCTTCATCGCGGCGTCAAGCTCCTCCTGCGTGATGGAAATATTAGACTCCGCCCCCGTATCCGCAAGAATTTTCTGTGCGGCAACGCGCGTGAGCGGCGCAAGCACGGAAAAATGGTCGGCGTCTTCAACGACATAGCAATGAATACTGTCATTTTTGGATGTGCGCTCAATTTTTTTCAGATTCGCAGAATTTCCGTCACTTCCCTCTATTAAAAAAGTAGGCGACTTCACGCTGTCCAGCCAGTAAATCGGAGAGCGCATCTTATACTCTTCCTTATTGCCCGTATCAAATGTAAACTGGCTGTTATTGTGGTACTCAATCTTGTCCACCGCGCCAAAGGCAAAAACCGCACGGAACTTATCCGTGTACTCCGAAGCCAGCAGCGCGCGTGTTCCGCCGGTGCTGTGCCCGCCCAGATAAATGCGGTCAGGATCCACATAGGGAAGCGCCGCCGCATATTCATACGCCGACACAATATCGTCCACCTCGCCAAAAAGCGTCTCGTAATTGCCCGGATTCCCACAGCCGCCGCGGAATGACGGATACATCATCAGCACTCCCGCCTGCCAGAACGCAGAACCGGTCTGGTCATTATCCCACTCCGGATAACACCATGGAAAATCATCAATGCCATTTCCCCAGCCGCCTACTACCCAGATTATCAGCGGGTGTTTCTGACCGTCCCCGGGGTCACTTGACACATACGCGGCCAAGTCCCCCACCTTGGAGGGATATTTTATTAAATCAAAAACGCCCTCGGGAGGTGCCGGAATCTCGCCGTCATCATTTTCTTCTTTTGCGAGCGTTGTCTGAAACGCATCATGCGCCTCCGCAAAGCTCTGTCCGCCGGCTTTCTGGTTCGCGGTTTCGGTCATCACAGTCATTGCTGACTTTATCGCCGAACAGGATGTGGTCATGCACATCACTGCAGCCAGCATCGCTGTCAAAATCATGTTTCTAAAATTTCGTTTCATAAAGTTATTCGCTCCTTTCTATTTTGTCCCGAATTTCCTGCATCTGGTAATCAAGCTCCTCAATCGAGTCTGCGCACGCCTTTAACTGGCGCTCAATCTCCTCTGTGTTGTTGATATTTTTCTTGTACTTCAGCTTATGCTCCAGACTTCCCCAGAAATCCATCGCAATCGTGCGAAACTGCACTTCCGCTTTCATGTACTTCTTCTCGTCAGGCAGAAAAACAGGAACGCTCAAAATCAGATGCAGGCTCCGGTAGCCGTTGGCTTTCGGCTCCTTAATGTAATCCTTTTCCCTCAATAAAATGATGTCGTCCTGCTTGAGCAGCAGTTCTGCCAGACGGTAGATATCGTCGGGAAAAGAACAAATCACCCGCAGTCCTGCGACATCCGCAATATGCTCTGCAATATTCTCAACCGTGACCGGACAATCCTTTCGCACCAGCTTTTTGTAAATGCTCTCCGGCTTCTTTAAACGGCTCTTAATCGCCTCAAACGGGTTTCTCTTGTACTGTTCGGAGAACATGGCATTCAGAACCTTGAGCCTTGTCTCCACCTCCATGATTACGGCGCGGTACTCCATCATCAGCCTGTTGAAGGATTCCGCCGTGCTAAGCTGCTCTGCCTGTATCTTGATAATCTGCTCCTGCCTGCGCAAGGTCTCGGACTGCCTTTCAATCTTGCGTTCCAGCTGATTCTTGCAGTTAAAAAGCTCAATGGTATTTTTGACCCTGTTCTTGACAATGGAATCTACAAACGGTCTGTGTATAAAATCCGAAACGCCTAGTTCAAAACATTTATTTTCCACCTCAACGGCATGTTCACTGCTGATAATAAGCACGGGAATACTGTCCAGCCACCCCTGCTCCCGCATCCGTGCAATCACCTCGAAGCCATCCGCCCGCGGCATATGCAAATCCAGCAGGAGCGCCGATATCTCGTCATGCTGCGCAAACAGCTTCTCTATTGCCTGCTCGCCATTGTCCGCCGTCTCGACAATATATTCGACCTCCAAAAACTCTCTCAATAATTCGCGGTTTATCTCCGCGTCATCCACTACCAATATCTTTTGCATTATCTGTAAAACCCCTTCTCACCTATGCATTTTGCACCAGTAACTCTGCCAGCACTCCTACACCGAAGCGGCATACTCCGATTTTGCCTTGCGCGACAACAGACATGTCTCCCCATTGTCAAGCTCCACGAGATTTTCCTTGAGCCACACGTTGCTCACTCTGGAACGGTTGACCAGAAAACTGCGGTGGCACCTCCAGAAATCCCCGCCCAGCTTTTCCTCAAAATGGTTCAGGCTGCTGTTAAATTCCAGCACCTCGTCATCCATGTGGAGTACCAGTGTATGACGGATGCCTACCGCCTCAAAATACAATATTTTCTGCAATGGGATGTGGCGCACTGTATCGCACACTTTCAATGTGCAGTACATCGTTTTTCCGTCCGGCTCGTTCATCATCCGCTCACAGATGCTTTCCAGACACGCATTCACGCGCTCAGCCATCATCCTGGGCATGCCTTTCACAATGTAATCCAGCGCCTCAAGACGATAGCGGAATGTTTCAAACATCATATCGTCATGGGCAGTGATAAACACAATAAATCCGCGCGGGTCGTACTCCCGAAGTTTCACCGCAAGTTCCAGACCGCTCATATGCCCCGGAAAATCAATATCCAGAAAATAAATTGCCGGAACTTGCGCCTGCCTTTGCAGTTCTAACAGCGCAAGCGGATTATTGACCGCCTGCAGCGGTCCCATGTCACGCCCCATCATCATAATCTGGTCACCAATCAGCCTTTCAAGCAGCGCACTGACAGCCGCCTCATCATCACATATGTATACCGGAATCATATTTTCCCCCTCAAAAACCGCCGCGCGCTAAACCGGAATCCGCAGCTCCTGCACCAGAAAATCATCCTTGAGATACGTGCGTGTCACGCAGTCCGCGCAGCGCGAAACCATTTTCCTGTAGCTGGACAGCCCCGTCCCATGCCCCTTGCCCTTGGTGGTGTACCCACTTTTGGAAAGCGCGCCAAGATTGGGCTGTACGTCATAGTTGTTGGCAACCGCAATGAAGAGCTCACCCACGTCCTGCAGGAGAATCACGTGTATTTTTCCCTCCTTTTCGGATGCCGCCTCAATCGCGTTGTCCAACAGAATCCCCTGACAGCGCAGCAAATCCTCTATCGGCATCCGGACACCTGTGACCGGCTTCATGATTTCCAACGTGACCTGAATGTGGCGCTGCCGCATCAGGTTAAGTTTTGTGGAAATCAGGCTGCGCACCGGATAGATCTGAATATTGGACAGACCTTCCATCTGCCGGATCTCACTGCCCAGCTTCTCATCAAAGTACCCGCTGGTGCGCCGCATAAATTCCTGAATCGCTTCCACGTCCCCCTCCTGCGCAGACAGTGCCATCCCCGACAAGAGATTGGTGAAATCATGACGGAATGCACGGATTTCTCCCTGCAGCTCTTCCAAAAGCTCCATGTGCGCCTGCTGTTGGGCAATCGTCTCCTCCTGCGCCTTAACCTTATCCCGACTCGCCACATACATCGCACCAAACTGAATGCAAAACAGTGCGGCAACCACCATACTGAAGCAAAACAGACCATAAATAAAGCTGACCGACACATCCGGAAAAAGAACCGACCGCATCCCATTCACCGTAAGCAGCAGCAGACTGGCCAGCATCATGCCCACACTCCGCACACGCCCCTGAAACAGACATAGAAAATACTTTGAAAACTCTGTCTTATTCAGCACAAACGCAGCCGTCAGCGAAAACGCCGCTACCAGACTGTATGGCAAGACAATCGTTGTCATCACGTAGAGATACTTTCCGTCAAAAACAGGAGAATAAAACGTTGCTGCAGTCGTCAGAAAATCATAGATGATATCCTCCGAAAACCGCCCCAGCGCCACTGCCCCAAACACCTTGTCAAACGAAACACGATATCCATGTCTTATCGTCATACATAAAAAGAACACAGTCATAATATATTCTAACGCCTGAATCCACAATGGCGGCTCGCTCCATGTTTTTCCCTCAAACATATCCAGCATTATAATAAGTCCCCATTCCAGTGCACTGTATACAATATAAAACAATAAATACTGCCGCCAGCGCGGTCTCTCTCCCAGCAGCGCCACAGTAATCCGAAATATGGCATACGCTTCCACCGCCATAAAGACTACAACGATCATCATCCGAACTCCAAAAGGCATATCACTTTCCCCTCCACCTTTTCCGTGTTGTTTCCCTGCCTTTTATTATAGAATCCGGCACAGAAGATGTCAACGGTCAGCACTTCGGATATCACTTGATACTTCTCCGCCTCTACGATATATCACACCAAGCTGTTACGGAAATGGTTTCATTCGGTCAAAACGGAGGTTCCTAAACGATGCGTGCTATGCTATAATTGAAGAAAAGCCTGAAAAAGGAGTCCGCAATGTCCGCAAAATACATCGAGCTTGCCAATCAGCTCAAAAACTTAATTCTCAAGAACCAGCAGGAAAATTCATATAAAAACATACCCAACAATGCCTACCAGCTCCCGACGGAAGCCGCGCTCTGCCAGATGTACCATGTCAGCCGCCAGACGGTCAGAAAGGCGCTCTCTGTTCTGGAGGCAGAACATCTCATCCGAAAACGGCAGGGAAGCGGGTCTTATGCTGCCCAAAACGCCAACAGGAAAGGTGCAAACCAGATTGCCATTCTGACGCACTCCAACACAGAATACATTTATCCACGGCTTCTTGCCGACTTGTGCGGCACACTGCAAAAGCATGGTTTTTCATGGACAGTCTACGTGACGGAAGATGAAATTTCCAAGGAGCGGGAAATCCTGCAATTTTTATTGGAAAATCAGGAAAAGCCTGTGTGCGGAATCGTGAGCGAGGGCTGCAAAACGGGCTTTCCGACACCGAACCATGACTTGTACCAACGCCTGATGCAAAAAGGCGCCGCCCTTATGTTTTTTCGCGGAAGTTACAGCAATCTGCCCGACGTGCCTTCTCTAAAGGACGACAACTACAACGGCGGCTACGCACTGGGCACGTACCTTGTCTCACTGGGACACCGGAAAATAGGCGGTATTTTCAATACGGACGATATGCAGAGCGCCGAACAGCTCTTTGGGGTTTTGTCTGCCCTGCGGGACGCACAGCTGCTGTCCTGCGAACAGAGCCTCTGCGGTTTTGGCACACGCCAGCTTGCCGCATTGCAAAAACAGCAGGACACAGGATTCCTGTCCGATTTTCTTTCCGGACAGCTCAAAACAGTCACCGCCATTGTCTGCTGCAATGACGAGATTGCCTACTGGCTGATAAAGGAACTGTCTTACAGAGACGTGCGTGTTCCTGAGGATGTGAGCGTAGTCTGTTTTGGCTGCTCTTACCTCGGCGATTTATCTGCTGTGCCGATAACGTGTTATGCCCAGGAAGAACATGATCTGGGCACAGCCGCTGCCGAATCCGTCATTCATTTAACCAAAGGCGCCCCTGTCACGCCGCAAAAATCCCCTTGGCAGCTTGTGATAAAACGCAGCTCTGCTCCGCCGCCTGTTTAATTTTCCTTAGGAACTGTTCAGAAATTACTTGTGACAAGTACGCCGTATAAATGTTCAGCTGCAAAGAAGAAAATCGCAGGCATAGCGGGCTATGTCAAGATTTTCTGATGCCGCAGATGGACATTTAGACAAGTAATTGTCATGAGTAATTTCTGAACAGTTCCTTACTTCCCGTTCCGGTACTCTCTCGGCGTACAGCCCACAGTCTTTTTGAACACAAAACTAAAATAATGCGGGTCTTTATACCCTACTTCCCCTGCAATCTCACTGGAATGCAGCTGTGTCTGCGTGAGTAGCTTCTTTGCTTTCTCCATACGCTTTTTGGTGACATATTCGATAAAAGTCATCTGCATTTCCTGACTGAATATGCTGCTGAAATAGTTGCCGCTGACACCGATGGCGCCTGCCACGCTGTTCAGGGACAGTGCTTCGTCACTGAAATTTTCCTCGATGTATTTCAAGCCCTTTTTGAGCACGCGCTTGCCCTGATTTTCGTTTTCCCTGTCGCGCAGTGCGAGTGCACACGCCAAAAGCTCCTGCATGTATGTCTCGATACTGCCGCCGCTTCCGGACGCCTCGCGCACCTTGGCATCATCATCCGCAGGCAGGAAATCCTGCTGGCTCACTCCGAGCGTTTCCACATAGCTGATTGTCGTGAACCTTATGCTCAAAAGAAGATAATCGCGGAACAGGCGCGACTCCAGTGCGTCCTTTACGCCTGCGAGATAGCCGTTCACAAAGTCATTGATTTCCGCCTGTTTGCCCTCCCGCAAAAAGCCGTGAATGATATCCGGATTGACCTTCGCGCTGTCCACTGACGCAAAACTCTTCAAGTCTTTTCCCGGCAGAAGCTCCTCCGCGTCCTTTTCTGTGAGAATATGGCACTGCGGGCAGAAAAAACGGTACGCGAGGATATGGTTCACTTTCGCGTAGCACTCCGGCAGAAGCGACAGCCGCTCCACAGGCTCCCCCACCGCCGCGTACCACTCCATAGAAAACGCTTCCTTCCGGCAGATTTTTTCGATATTTTGGACACACTGCTCCCGCAGCTCCTGCATCTGGTCTGATTCCCCTTTGATGAGCACGCCGTACAAACTGATGTTCCACTGAAAAATCAGGTATGCGGGAAAGCGCATAAAGTACCGAAACAGCGCCTCACGCACCTGTTCCATGCCCTCCGGCTCCTGCATTGTATGTTCCGGATTCTGGCGCTTTACCTGCAAATTCAACAGTACAAGATTATAGCAGGGACCGTCCAAGTCCAGTGAAATCTTAGCAGCCTCCTCATAAATCTGCTGGACGGAGAACACACCGCCAAACACTTTTTCGAGGAAACTCCTGCGGGCATAATTTTCATACTCCTTCATCTCGTTCTGAAAAGTTTCCAGATAATTTTTCTGTTCCTGCTCGGTCTCAATCTTTTCCCGAATCTCGAGCAGCACCTTGCGCAGCGTACCTTTTGTAATCGGCTTGAGAAGATACTGCTCCACTCCGACGCGGATTGCCTGCTGCGCGTACTCAAACTCGTCGTAGCCGCTGATAATGACAATCTTCATCTCCGGAATTTCCTGTGTCACAATCCGGCTCAGCGCAAGCCCGTCCATAAACGGCATCTTGATATCCGTGATGAGAACGTCCGGACGGATTTTCCGAATCATGGGCAGCGCCATCTCTCCGTCGCTCGCCTCCCCCGTAAACTGATATCCGTACTCCTGCCATGGAATATTGTTTTTCAGCCCTTCCCTGACAATGCTTTCATCCTCCACCAAAAATACTTTTAACATTTGTTTTCCCTCTTTTTATATCCGCTTTTCTGCTTAATATTTTCTGCCCTCCAGAAATACCGCAGCATTTTCCCTCGTAAATACCTTTTCCTCCACGACATAGTATTTCTCCACCGGCTCCCCTTTTTCGAGCCTTTGAATAATTTCATCGACATAGACGCCCTGAACCGGATTGCACTCCACGTTGACATTGATGCGTCCCTCCTTGACCAGCTCCAGCGCGTCGCGCGTCGCGTCAAACGAGATGACCGTCACGTCGCCTCCCTCACCAAATCGAATGCCGGCCTCCTGCATCGCCTCTATTGCCCCCATGGTCATGTCGTCGTTCTGCGAGATGAGCACATCCATCTCAGGGTAGCGCTGCAGGATACTGCGCATCACTTCCTTTGCCTTGTTCGCCGTAAATTCCGCCGATACAGATTCGAGGATATGCCAGTTCCCATGCTGCGCGGCAATCTCACCGAAGCCTTTTGTCCTGCCGATTTCCGCCGTGGAACCAACTGTCCCTTTCAGAACGACTATATTGATTTTCTCCGACTGCCTCCCCTCCTGTTCCAGATAGTCCTCCAGCCATCTGCCCGCTTTTTTTCCCTCTTCCTTCGCGTCCGTTCCAATCCATGCCGTGTAGAGTGACTCATCCTGCACATTAACCATGCGATCCGTGACAATCACCGGAATTCCCGCGCTTTTTGCCTCCTGCAGCACAGTGTCCCAGCCATCCTCGATCACCGGCGCAAATACGATATACTCCACCCGCTGGGAGATAAAGCTGCGGATTGCCTTGATTTGGTTGTCCTGCATCTGACGAGCATTGTTAAAAATCAGGAAATAGCCCGCGTCTTTCGTTAACGCCTGCTGTATGGACGCCGTGTGTGCCGTGCGCCAGCCCGATTCGCTGCCCAGCTGGGAAAAGCCGACCACAATCAAATCCTCCTCCGTCTCGGCGGGCATCTGTTCTATTTTTATGTCAAATCCCCGAAAAAGACTGTATCCGATAAACAAAACGGGAATAACACAGAGCAGTATAATACATATGCCCACATGGCCGAAAAATATCTTTTTTCCTATTTCTGACGCTCTTTTCATACGCATTCCCCTTCTATATCCTCCGCACTGCCGGCCTGTCCGCTCTCCCACAGCAATTTCCCCGCCGACGGCTCACTGAGTTTCACGGCAGGTATCACAATGCTGACCTTTGTACCCGCGCCTTTTTGCGACTCAATTGTCATACCATATTCCATACCGTAATTCATGCGAATCCGCTCATTCACATTTGCAAGCCCGAATCCCTTTTCCGTCTCCTTACAGGGCTTTGCAATCTCCTCCTGCAGCCGTCTGACCTCATCGGCGTCCAATCCAATTCCGTTGTCCTGAACACACAGCAGAATTGTGTCCTCCTCCGGCGACGCGCCCCGCTGCAGTACGCCTGTAACCCAGATTTTTCCCTTTGCCCGCTTGTACTTAATTCCATGGTACAGCGAATTTTCGACAAGCGGCTGCAAGGTCAGCTTCAGAATACTATAGGAATACAGCTCGGGGGAAATGGCAATCTCATACTCCAGAATATCCTGATAACGCACTTGCTGGATTTCAAGGTAACCGCGAATATGCTCCTTTTCCTCCCGTATCGAGATGGTCTCCTTCCCCTTGCTCAGCACCAGCCGGAAAAATTCCGAGAGTGCCACGACGACATCTACCGCCTTGTCAGGATCGTCCCCCTCAATCAGCCAGACAATGGTGTCAAGCGTATTGTACAGAAAGTGCGGATTAATCTGCTCCTGCAAAAGGCGCAGTTCCGCGTAGCGCATCTTCCGCTCATCCTCCTTAATCTGGTGCACCATCACTTCCAAATTTTCCGACATGTCGTTCACACTGTCCGAGAGCACTTCCAGCTCATCCTCCGTCTGCACCCGCACGCGGTCCGAGAAATTGCCCTCCGCAATCCTGCTCGTGATTCCGCATAGCTCCTGAATCGGTTTTGTGATGCTGTTGAGTATCGCGCTGGTTATCAGAATGACTGCTGCCACAATGCAGCCCCCCAGCAGGATACAGATGATAATGACGCGCTCCACTTCCTTGTTTAACTGTATTTTTAGCTGCTCAATGCTTTTTGTCTGATAATAGATATAATACTGGATATCGTCCTGTATCAGCTCCGTCAGGATATAGATGTCATTGTACAGCATGTCGATGTTTTTCTCATACTGTCCCTCCGCCTCCTGATTTGCCCTGATATCACCCACGCGGTCCCGCAGCGTATCGACATTGCGCAGAAGACTCTGCAGCCAGACGCGGCTTTCCCGATCGGTCGTCATTGCCAGCAGGTTATTGCTTTCCGTGCGCAGTTCATCAATGAGTTTGTAGGGATCCTTGAGCGTCCCGTCCTCCTCTATTGTGCCAAAGGTGATATTGTTGCTGACGACCAGCTTGTAAAGGCTCTCGTCCATCTCTTCCTTGAAATTGATATTGTAGGCGTTGGCAAGCAGCATACTGTTCACAATCTGGTCATAGGCACGGCTATAATTCACGAGCGCCAGAATCAGATAGATTGCCACATAGAGTATGGGCACCATCGCAACCAGCACCAGCACAATCAATTTATTTTTGAGAGGATATTTTATCTTTTCTGTTTCCATCATGATTCCTTCTTCTTAAAAACAGACATACCATGTTACACGTATGCGTTCCTTATGCACCTTGCGCATCCAATGTCATGTTCCATGCCCCGATGCACGCACTTATCCATCAGAACCCTGTTACGGCTCACAATTATGATTATATCACAATAACACTTTCCCTGCATTACTATTTGAAAGGACACTGCCAGCTGCTTGTAATCGTTCTTCCTGTTACAGACATCAATCCATGCAAAACCACTTCGTGGCGGCTTAATCCTGCCATGGGTACCTATGCACGCAAAAAAGCAGGAAACAAAACTGTTTATTCGCTGTTTCCTGCCCTATCATTTTTTGCCCTTATTTTTCGCCGTTTGTATAACGCGCACTCTGTGCGCTGATTAATTCTGTGTCCTCAAAATAATCAATTTTCATGGCATGTTTTACCTCGGAGAGCGTCTGGGCTGCCACTTCCCTTGCCGCATCGGAGCCTTTTCTGAGAATATTGTATATCTCCGGAATATCCTTCTCAAACGCAGCACGGCGCTTGCGAATCGGTTCCAGCTCCTCCTGTACGACATTGTTCAAGAACTTCTTAACCTTGACATCGCCAAGTCCGCCCCTTGTATAATGTGCTTTCATCTCGTCAAGATTTGCATAATCCGGACAATAGCGCGCAAAGTGTTCGTCACGCGCAAATGCATCCAGATATGTAAATACGGTATTTCCCTCAAGATGACCGGGGTCACTGACCTGCAAATGCAGCGGGTCAGTGTACATACTCATAATCTTGGTACGCACCTCGTCCGCACTGTCTGCCAAGTAAATACAATTGCCAAGCGACTTGCTCATCTTCGCCTTTCCGTCCGTACCGGGAAGCCTCCTGCACGCATCCGCTTCCGGTATCAGCGCCTTTGGCTCCACCAGAACAGGATTTTCCGGCGCATACACGGCATTAAACTTATGCACAATCTCCTTGGTCTGCTCTATCATCGGGAGCTGATCCTCCCCGACAGGAACCACGTTTGCCTTACAGAACGTGATATCCGCTGCCTGACTGATTGGATAGGTGAAAAATCCCACCGGAATGCTTGCCTCGAAGTTCCGAAGCTGTATCTCGCTTTTGACCGTCGGATTTCGCTGAAGACGCGCAACCGTGACCAGATTCATATAGTAGAATGTAAGCTCCGTGAGTTCTGATATCTGGGACTGAATAAAGAGTGTCGATTTTGCCGGATTAAGTCCCGCAGACAGATAGTCGAGCGCCACCTCGATGACATTCTGCCTTACTTTCTCGGGATTGTCGATGTTGTCCGTAAGCGCCTGGGCATCTGCAACCATGATATATATTTTGTCGTACTCACCCGAGTTCTGCAGTTCCACCCTTCTTCTGAGAGACCCTACATAGTGACCAATATGCAGCCTTCCTGTCGGTCTGTCACCTGTTAAAATTATCTTACTCATCTATGATTTTCCTCATTTCTATACTTAATTTAAAGTTCGCGCAGCACTATAAACTGCCATGCTGGTTTGCCGTCTCCAGATCCTTGTAACCGTAAAAACGCACTGTATTTTTCATAATCTCACAGGTCGCATTTTTGCCGTTCTGCGCAAATCCAACCACATAGCGTCCATACATTTCCAGCATCCTGTCAGAGTAAGTGCCCAGCTCGCCCCTAAGGTACGTCTCATATGATGTATCATATGGCAAATCCTCTGATGTGTGTATGGCGCGCGCGTTGCCTGCAAGATTCGGGTACGCCGCGGCGAACTCCTCCATCCATTTCACCTGAAAGCCGATAATCTGCTCCATGACCGTCTTCTTATCTTCTGATATCGGCGGAAGCTTATCCGCGAAACCGGCATAAGCATCCGGTGCCGTGGATTCCATCATGCGGGCATATTTCTCCTCCACCATGTTCCTGCCGTTTTCATAGTTTGTCTTAAACTCGTACAGATATTGCAGCAGCATGTCCTCTGTCCATGTCATATATTGACTCATGCGCATAATCTTGAACGTCGGCCAGTTATTCTGGCAGCTTGCCCTACCGCCCTCGTTCTGCACTTTGTCAAACGCCTCGAACTCTGCCTTTGCAATGGAAAGTGAAAGTGCCGTTATAATCGGCGTATCAGCGACAATCGCAGTCAGCAGGGCATCACTCTTGGCTGTCAGCTCCTTCGTAGATGCATCGAGATACACGTCGCACTGGCCAATCATGCTCTGCCGCTCAAGTTCATTTGCAAAAATAACCGCGAGCGACTCAATTGCCATGGTAAGTTCCGCAGCATGCGCATTGTCCACGGGAAGCAGACATACTTTTTCCACAAGCTCCGGTACCTGCATGCGGTTTCCGTCTTCACCGCTGACTGCCATTTGTGGATTTACGGGCATTCCCTTAAAGAGCCATTTATCGTGCGGCGCATACGTTTTATTCAGCAGATAGTAGAGTTTCATCGCCTGTCTTGCGCACTCTGCCTTGGCAAGCTCTGCCGCAACCAGCTGGCCGCGTCCGCGCATACGCGGAAGATTATACTGACCGCTCTGTGAAAAAAGTGCGCAGGTCTGTGCAATTTTACGATACCACACAGCTTTGGGATAATATGCTTTTAACTTATCGCGGTACCGCGTAAAAATCCCTTCGTCATCGCGGAAAACCGCACCGTTGACAGCTGCGGCAAGCGCATAATCGTGCACTGCCAGCCAGCTTTTAATTGTCGTAAGGCTTTCTTTGTCAAGGGTGCCGTTTCCGCTGCTCTGCAGAAATGCGCCAATCAAATCATATCCCAGCGTACTCTTGTAAAAGTCCTCTATCACCATAACACCGCTGCGGTCTCTGCCGTGGAACGTCTCTATCCTGTCAACGCCCATGAAGCTCCTTGGAAGATTCTCGTATGCCGCCTGTAGTTCTTCGCCAATCTCCCCATATACCTTCTTGGTAACCCACATGACAAAACGCGGTCCAAAATCATGATCCCTCGACTGGACATCATCAAAGCCAAAACAATCTGATCCTTTCCCGACAAGCCCGACCGCGATGAGGTGCTCGTAAGCCTGAAACTTTTCGGCAATCATTGGCTTTCCATATTGCTCATAATAAAGCCTGCTCAATTCCAGCCCTGTCATTTGCGGCGTGCCGCCCATGACAGCAGCCATTCCTCCGGTTTCTGCGGTCGGCTCCGTGCCTGTAGCATCTGCCGCATCTGAGTACGGCCTTTCCGTTTCCTCTTTTATCTCGTTGACAGGTTCCTCCGGATATGGTGTTTCCTCCGTCTGTTCTTCCGCTATCTCGGCGGATGGTATCTCCATATGCGGTGCTTTCTCCGTCGGTTCTTCTGTCATCTCGGCGGATGGTGTCTCCTCATGCGGTGTTTCCTCCGCCGCTTCTTCTGTTATCCCCGCGGACGGCGTCTCCTCATGCGGTGTTTCCTCCGCTGTTTCTTCTGTCATCTCGGCGGACGGCGTCTCCACATGCGGTGTTTCCTCCGCCGTTTCTTCTGTTATCCCCGCGGACGGCGTCTCCTCATGCGGTGTTTCCTCCGCCGTTTCTTCTGTCATCTCGGCAGATGGTGTCTCCTCCTCTGCACTCTCTATGGCAGATTCATCCGAATCCACGGCATTCTCCGTTGGTTCTGCGTGCTTGTCCGCATCCGGAAATTCTGTCTCCTGAATCTTGCGCAGAGCGTCCGCCGCTTCCTTTTTATCTTCTTCCTCGCGGATTTTGCGCTTTATAATTTTAATATTCTCACTGAGCCGCTCATACTGGATATTGTCGCTCCCCAGATACTTTGCCACACAGTCCCGCGCCTTTTCCATGACCCCAAGCGCATTCGTGTAATCCTTATCCATGTAATACAGGCTGCCCAATGCAGACAGTGCCGCGCTGTAATGCGCGTCATCCACACCAATCTCCTCAAAAATGCGGATTGCCTCTTCTGCACGCGCTTTCGCCTCGTCATCCTGCTCAAGCTCAATACATGTGTTTGCCAGATTTGCCTGTGTGACAGCGACCTCGAACTGTTTTCCCTCTTTGTGATTGACGATAAACAGTGCATTCACAAGCTGTTCTTTTGCAGCCGCAAAATCCCCCATCTCCTGATACAGAAGGCTCAGATTGTTGTAGAAGCTTGCAAAATACATGTCGTCCTCATCCAGCAGCGCAACATAGACAGGCCGCACCTTATTATAAAACTCCAGTGATTCCTGCAGATGTCCCGCCGCGCGGTATGCATTCGCAACGTTCAGCAGCGTGGTCGCATAGGGTATTGTATCCTGAATTCCCATCTCGTCCATAAGCGCCATCGCCTTGTGGCAGTTTTCGACAGAAAGCTCATACTGACCCGTTTCCCTGTAAAACCCAATGGTTTCATTGTAGAGGTTCAGCACGATATCCTGTGCGCCTTCTTCCGCCGCCTGCGCAATATGTGATTCCAAAAATTGTGGTATCTCGTTTATTTTTTCCTGTGCAAAAAGCTTGTCAAGCTCACTCGTTACCTGATTTATGTCCATACGAATCCCCCATTTCTGCCGTGTGAAAAACGCTGCCTGCTCCAACAGGCTCCCCATCGGTGTAATATTGTCTCTTCCTATTTTTACAGCGGTTTCCTCAAAATGTCAACCGTATGCGCCCCTGCTCCAATCAAATCAGGGCGCTCACAGACTGCCATTTGATATTGGACAAACGCCTCAAACTCCTCGTCGTTGAGCTGGTTTAAAAATGGTCTCATATAGTTTGCCGGTCCGTCGGGAGATATTATTTTGATGCGGTCAAGCCCTGCCGACTGATTCAGGGCGTCAATGTCTTCTATGCGCATATAATCGTAGATTTTGTCCGGCGATGAAATTGTCTTGAAATCTTCCGTAAACCGCCCCTCCGCGATACATTCAAGAATATGTCTTTCCTTAAACCCATACGTAATGACACCGTACTCATTCATGCAGTATGCCACCAGAATCACGCCGCCCGGCTTTGTCACGCGCGCTGCCTCGCCGAGCGCCCTCCGTTTATCCTCTGTTCCAAACAGATGGTACATGGGACCGAACAGAAGTGTCACGTCAAAGCTGCCGCTCTCAAGCTTTTTCAAATGCATTGCGTTCCCCTGCATTGCCTTGACGTTGGCCGCCTTCTTTTTCAGTATCCCCAGATTATATTTTACAAGCTCCACGGCCGTCACATCATATCCTTCCTCCGCAAGCGCCACACTGTAACGCCCCGTTCCCGCACCGATGTCAAGCAGCTTTACGGCGCCTTTTATGTCTGGCTTCGCCCCGTCAAAAGCACCCGCGCCTTTTCCACGCGCCGCCTCGTCGAGATACATATGGATATATTTCATGGACACGCGGTACTCCACCTGCCCATGCCGTGAATTCAGCCGCTTCTCCTCGTTAAATTTATTGTAATATTCTTCCAGCTCTGTCATCTATATAATAAAAACCTCCAGCTTTTTCTGTACCCATGTAATAATTGGTCCTAGGAAAAAAGCGACCAGAACCGTGACAATCCCGACATCCCCGCCAAGCAGGAAGCCCGCAGCCATAAAGCTGATGTCCCAAATCATGCGCACCACCTTAAAAGAAAACTTCTTTACATGTCCGGAGATAATAAACGGCAGCGCATCATACGGGGACGAGCCAAGGCCGGCGCACATATATGCCGCGGCACCCAGCAGAAAAACAGCAAGCGACGGTATCAGCAGCAGATAGCGGTTCATCGCTGCATCAAAAAAACCTACCGGAAGAACCAGTGTCCATACCCATTTGAAAAAGTCCGATATATATCCGAGAAAGCACATGTTCCCGACCGTTCCAAATCCTATCATGCCCGTGTCAAACCGAATGACGAACAGAAATGTCACCAAATGGCACAAAAGCTGGCATGTCCCGAAACTTAGCGGAACAAAATTTGTGACTCCCTGTGTCAGGCAGGAGCAGGGGTCTGTCCCCAGATTGACTGACCGCAGCAGCGACAGTCCCATTCCCTGTGCCAGCACACCGCACACCATCATAATCATCCGGTTCCGAAATTTCGGCGGACGCGCAAAGCACTTCATATTCTTGAAATTAAAACTCATAAAAATTGTGCTCCTCTACCTTTTCCGGTTCGCTTTTGACAGGTTTTTCCTCGGCCGCTTCCTCCGGTACCGGTTTTGCATGAACGCGATCTGTCCGGATGTCGATGACCGGTCCTCCGGTGCCATTGATGTAATCCCCCGTAATCGTGACCTCACCGATATTGTCATCCTTTGGAATCTCGTACATGATATCCAGCATAAAATCCTCAATAATCGCGCGCAACGCACGTGCTCCCGTATCGCGCTCCATCGCCTTGGCGGCAATTGCGTCCAGTGCACTGTCATCAAAGTTCAGTCTTACCTCGTCAAGCTCAAGAAGCTTCTGGTACTGCTTCAGAATTGCATTCTTTGGCTCCTTCAAAATCTTGACATAGCTCTCCTTTGTCAGACTATCCATAGGGCAGATAATCGGCAGTCGTCCGATAAACTCCGGTATCATCCCAAACTTCTTGATATCCTCAACGGTTACTTTTTTCAAGATATTTTTTTCTTTGTCAAAAGCGTCCTTTAATTCCGCATTAAACCCGATGGAAGATTGTTTGGTCAGCCGCTGCTTGATAATCTCCTCCAAATCCGGAAACGCGCCGCCGCAGATAAACAATATATTCCTTGTGTTGATTGTTGTCAGCGGAACCATTGCATTTTTACTGTTTGCACCCACGGGTACTTCTACATCAGAACCCTCCAAAAGCTTCAGCATTCCCTGCTGCACCGACTCGCCGCTCACATCGCGCGATGTCGTGTTCTTCTTCTTGGCAATCTTGTCAATCTCGTCGATAAACACGATTCCCTGTTCTGCCTTTTCCACATCATTGTCCGCCGCCGCCAGCAGCTTTGAGATTACCGACTCAATATCATCCCCGATATATCCTGCCTCGGTCAGTGATGTTGCGTCCGCGATTGCAAGCGGCACATCAAGCAGACGCGCCAGCGTCTTGACCATATACGTCTTACCGCATCCTGTCGGTCCAAGCAGAAGGATATTGGACTTCTCAATCTCGATGTCATCCATTGTCCCCGTCGTCACACGCTTATAATGATTGTAGACGGCAACCGATATCACTTTCTTGGCATAGTCCTGCCCGACCACAAAATCGTCAAGCTGCTCCTTTATCTTGTGCGGAGCCGGCAGATGATTGATGTTAAACACTGCCTTGTCCTTCTTCTCTTTCGGCTTTTTCTTCTTAAGCTTCTGGCGGTTGGGAATGCCCCCGTCGCCCTGCAAGTCTGCAATGTTTACAAAGCTGATATTGGGAAACCGCTTCCTTCCGTCCTTGCCGTTGTCCTTGTCAAAATTGAAGTTTGTGTTATTCAGCATTCCCTGATAGTCAAACTGGCTGACCGTATCCATCGTCTTATGCATGCAGTCCGAACATACAGAGATATGGTTGGGAAGCTTGAACATCTTTCCGGTCTTGCTCTCAGGACGTCTGCATATGAAACACACGTCTTCGTACTCGCTTTCCTTCTCCTCGTCAAGGCCGTCCGCAAACGTCTTTTCATCCTTCGTCTGTTCTTCCTTTTCGTCCTCTGCGCCGGATCCCTCATCCGTCACATTTTCGATTTCCACATCCTCATTATTGTCAAAAAAATTATCTAACATGCTGTCCTCCATTTGCTGTAATCTGCTGTCTGCCTTAATCTTCCTTAGCGCCGAGCGTCACATCAATTGTCTGCTGCCTGTACTCGCCATCCCTCTGCCGCATAATGACAATCTCAATCTCTGTTCCCGCCGCGTAGTATTCAAGCAGGTTTTGCAGCTGATCCATCTGCTCTAGTTTTTCCCCGTCTATGTAGGTGATGATGTCCCCTTTGAGGATTCCTGCCTGTTCTGCGGCCGTATCCTCCAGTACATTTGAAACATACACGCCCTCGGGCATCTCGTACCGCGTAACTGCATCCTCCGTCACATCCGTGCCGGCTATGCCGAGAAACGCGCGCTCCTCCAGCGGAACCTTTTTCCTTGTCTCCTTCTGCATCAGGTCATCTATAATCGGCTTCGCCGTCGATATCGGTATGGCATACCCCATTCCCTCTATTACATAATCTGCAATTTTACTTGAATTAATACCGATAACCTCGCCCCTTACGTTCAGGAGCGCACCACCCGAATTGCCCGGATTGATTGCCGCGTCCGTCTGAATCAGATATCCCGGATTTACTTCCGGATCATCCGCAAAAACATCCCTGTTCAGGGCGCTTATCACCCCTGTCGTGACCGACTGCCCATAGCCGAGCGAATCGCCTATCGCAATGGCAGGTTCTCCGACCTGAAGGCTGTCCGAGTCGCCAAGCGCAGCGATGGCAATGTTCTCCAGCGTTTCATCCGACACATCATCCAAGAATACCGTGAGGACAGCAAGGTCGTTCTCCGGAGACTGCCCTTTCACATAAGCCACTGCCTCCTTGTCATCATTAAACTGTACAAAGAGATTATTGTTGTCCTCTACTACATGGTAGTTCGTCACAATCAAAAGCTCCTCGTCGCTTTGCGCAACGATAATGCCGGAACCGTTTGCCTCCTCGTCGTACTCCTCGTCATACCAGTAATCGTATGCCGTATATTCGTTTGTAATAGATACGACACATGGCATCGCCACTTTCACCACCTGCGTCACGTCCGCAATCACAGCGCTGGACAGTGTCTCCTGATCAATCGTTTGTACATGGTCTACCTCTACCGGTTTGCGTCTGCTCTCTTTTTTGTCTTCCGTATCTTTTTTATCCTTTTTATCAGTCTTGTTTTTTTCAGAATCCTCGTCTGCTTCCGTAGTGCTTTCTTCCTCTGACTCTGACTCTGTTTCTTTTTCTGTCTCCGTCTCTGTCTCCGCTTCGGTTTCTTTTTCGGTCTCTGTCTCTGACTCTACGTCCTCATCTTTTCGTTTCTCGTCCTCGTCATCCTTGAATCGCGGCTCCTGCGGAACATTGTCCAGATCCGGATCCGGCTTACCGCCTCCCCCGATATCCGTCCCTTTTCCGGCATAGTCTCCATCGGCGGAGACATCCGCATTCGCTGCACCGGAATGATTCTGCTCAATGGTTTCCGTATGAAGTTTGTTGTCTGACGAGGCAGACACCGCGTTTTGCTCGTTTACGCGGATTTCCACCTTGTCAAGCCACGCAGGCATTGTATTCCCATCGCCAATGCAGGAGCTTGCTATGTAGCCGCCTCCTATGACAACCACACCCGCAAAAGCGCCGCATCCTAGTGTTACCATAACATTTTTAAACGTTGAATTTTTCTTTCCCATACCCGAAGCCCTCCTATCTACTCCACTGTGACGGATTTTGCCAGATTTCGCGGCTTATCTACATCACAGCCTTTTCCGACTGCCACGTAATATCCAAATAGTTGTAACGGAATAATTGCCAGTGAATTGGTAAAATACGGATTTGTCCTCGGAATATAGATTACATAGTCCGCCGCTTTCTCGATGTCCGTATTTCCCTCATTGGTGACTGCGAGTACAAATGCCCCCCTCGCCTTAACCTCCACCATATTGCTCAATGCCTTTTTGAACAGTGCATCCTGTGTCGCCACTGCCGCGACCAGCGTCCCCTCCTCAATCAGCGATATCGTTCCGTGTTTTAACTCTCCCGCTGCGTATGCTT
Source organism: uncultured Lachnospiraceae bacterium (assembly GCA_910579275.1). Classification (GTDB taxonomy): domain Bacteria; phylum Bacillota; class Clostridia; order Lachnospirales; family Lachnospiraceae; genus COE1. The sequence continues at coordinate 69,382 of CAJTTO010000001.1, read as the reverse complement.
CGGAATGGATATAAGAAATCTCCTTGAGCTTAAGCGAGCCTTCCATGGAAATCGCATAGTCGATTCCCCGTCCAATAAAGAATACATCCTTTGCGCCCACATAGCGGTTTGCAAAGCGCTGGATTCTCTGCTTGTTCGAGAGAAGCATCTCAATCTGCGCCGGCAGCTTTTTCAAGTCCTCCAGCATATGGATATACTCCCCACCGCCAAGGTTGCCGCGCACTTTTCCAAATTTCATCGCAAGGAGGTAGAGTGCGATTAGCTGTGCACTATACGCCTTTGTAGTAGCAACTGCAATCTCAGGTCCCGCCCATGTATACATGACGTTGTCCGCCTCTCTTGCAATGGAGCTTCCGACCACATTCACAATGCCAAGCACCTTGTGCCCAAGCTTCTGGGATTCCCGCAGCGCGGCAAGCGTATCTGCCGTCTCACCGGACTGGCTGATGACGACTACCATCGTGCCCTCCTCAAGAATCGGATTGCGGTAGCGGAACTCACTTGCCACATCAACCTCCACAGGTATGCGCGCAATTCCCTCAATAATATATTTTCCGGTCATTCCTGTGTGGTAGGCGGAACCGCAGGCGACAATAAATATCTTTTTGACCGCCCTGATGTCCTCATCCGTCATCCCCAGCTCTTCTATCACAATATCATCGTCCTTAATGCGCGGCATCAGAGTGTCTGTCACGGTCTTGGGCTGCTCATACATTTCCTTCAGCATAAAATGCTCATAGCCGCCCTTTTCCGCCGCATTCGCATCCCACTCAATCGTGACAGGCTCTTTCGTAATCTCCTCCTCATCGACTGTGTAAAAATGCATATGATCCGCGCGCAGGCGGACAACTTCCTGATTTTCGATAAAATAAACCTTTCTTGTGTACTTCAGAATCGCAGGCACATCCGAGGCGATAAAGCACCCGTCCTCGTTCTGACCGACAATCAGGGGACTGTCCTTGCGCACTGCAAACACCTGATCCGGATGATCCGCAAACAGAATGCCCAGCGCATACGATCCCTGTACGCGGTGCATAACCTTTGTGATCGCCTCGAGCGGATTCCCTTTGTAATAATAGTCAATCAGGTGTGCCAGCACTTCCGTATCGGTGTCCGACACAAACGTATAACCTTTTGAAAGCAGTTTCTCCTTCAGCGGCAGATAGTTCTCTATAATGCCGTTATGAACGACCGCGATTGTCTCCTCAGCGTTGTAGTGCGGGTGCGAGTTGACATCGCTCGGTGCACCGTGTGTCGCCCATCTTGTATGGCCGATTCCCACCATGCCTTGCATCGTAGCCCCCCCATGTGTGAGTTCCTCAAGCACTTTGAGTCTGCCGACAGATTTCTTAATCTGAATGTTTTCCCCGTCATACACAGCCATTCCTGCCGAGTCATATCCTCTGTATTCAAGCTTTGAAAGCCCCTCAAGTATTACCGGTGCTGCCGGATATTTTCCGATATAACCTACGATTCCACACATCTATGTTCTCTCCTTCATTTTATCAATTTTTCAATCTATTGCCAGTACAGTTTATTGGAACTGCACCACCTTACCATTCTGTTTGGCAGGCTTTCATAATGTTTGCCCAGCTGGTAGCCGAAAAACTTATATGCGCTTGACACAATCAGAAACGGTATCAGTCTTTTGTGTTTTGTCCTGCTCAGATATTTTATCGTATCCTTCACAAGCTTCATCCCCTCGCTCTCCGAAGATACGATGTCAAACACCTCCGGATGCTCTGCCTGCGAAACGCCCAAGTCAAAATTTCTGCGAAACTGCTGCATACAGGTGTAATTATGGGAATGCCGGACGTGCGCATCCGCCGCATAGGCAATACGGTAGCCCGCACTGACTGCATGACCCGCATATATCATGTCTTCGTTAAAAATTGCCTTTTTTACAAATCCGCCCATATGCTCATAGATTTCCCTGTTATATGCCGCACATACATTCGAGCAGAAAAACGTCTTGATGCCAAGTCTTTCCATATCTGCCGCCGCTTTGACGCAAGACTGTTCGGGATAATTAAAGCTTCTGGTGTATTTCTCAATTTCCCTGCAGTCCGGCAGCGGAAGCTGTCTCGCATACGCAGCCGCGATATCGTCCTGCTGGGTAAGCGCATCCACCAGATTCCGTATCAGACGGTCATTCTCCGGAATCGCATCCTGCGTCATGCACACAAAGATATCCGCCTTGGAATACTGAACGGCCTTTGCCCTTGTCCTGCCATGGTCAAATTCCTTCTCCGAAAGGTGATGCACTTCTATATTTTTATACTTTTCCAGAAACCGTGTCCCATAGAACAGCTTTTCAAAATACCGTTCTTCCGTGTTCATGATAATCACTTTCCTTACGGGATATGTCTGCTCCTCCACAGCCTTAATCAGCTCCATTACCTGGTCTTTCGGTTTGTGTGTCAGCAATATGACATCTACACTGTACTGCATCCTTCTCCCCCCTCGCCGTATTTTCGTAACGGTTCAGTCTTCGGCTTTCTGACTGTTACGTATTTTTGCCCCTGTGTACATACATGGCAAAAAGGAACCGACGCTGCGGTCCCTCATTGGTTCCTTTATTCTCCCTTATAGCTTACGCCCGAGTCTGCCGCTATCTTCTTGCTGCACTGTTTTACTGTATCCGACGGTTCATAATTCTCCTTGTCAAACAAGAACTTATGAAGCTCTTTTACATTCTTGTCCAAGTCAACTGGTATTACGACAGAAGCTCCCTTGATGCGCCCCGTCTGGCGGTACTCCGCAAACGGAAATCCAGACTGTTCCCCTATCTTATAGCTTGCAATGCCTGACAGCAGTGACCATATCTCCGGCATGTCAAGGGAAGTCGCCATCTCGCCTGCAATCGACTCTGCTATTTTATTCAGTGTTCCGACATTCATCGTCATCGCTTTCTTGGCCACCAGTGTCAGAACCATTCTCTGGCGCTCTGTACGCTGGAAATCATCGCCTACGTATCGGATGCGGCAGTATGCGGTTGCCTGAAGCCCATTGAGTTTCTGCAGCCCTGAATGCGATACAGGTGTGTATGTCCCCGGCTCAGCCTCATACGTTTCATTTCCGTGCTCATCTTTCCCGACCATTTTTCCGACCATTGAAATCTGATAATTGTTCAGATGAACGATCTCTGCCTCTTTCACGTCAATTTCCACGCCGCCGACAGCATCAATCACGTCAATCAAGGCATCAAAGCCGACTGTGACAAAATCTGTGATATCAAGGTCAAGATTCATGTTGAGCATACTGATTGCCTGCGCGGGTCCGCCTTTTGCATATGCCGAATTTGCCTTATTGTAGGCATCCGTGCTCAGGTTAAGCCATGTATCACGATATACCGATACCAGCCTTACCTCATTTGTATCCAGATTAATGGATGCTATCATAATCACATCTGTACGCGTACTCTTGTCAAGCTGCTTGTTGCGCGAATCAACGCCAAACAAAGCGATATTCCTGTAGCCTTTTTCACTGCTGCTTCCTTCCTTTATCTCCGTTGTGCCCACACCCGGATTTACAATTACGTCCTTCTCGTCCATCTTTACAAGCTGAACTTTCTGTGCTTTGTTTACTGCCCACAGTGCGCCCACCAGTATCAGCAGTAAAAATATCTCCGCCACAAACAGCACAATCTTCTTTCTCTTTTTCTTCGCTGCCTGCTGCGGCGTCATGCTGTTCCTCGGCTTTTTCCTTACATTCGCATTTCTGCTTGGCGCTGCCGCTGTACTGCGCGTCATGCGGTCGCCGTTTGGCGCCTGCCTTGTCTGTCCCTGCGGTCTTCTCGCTGCCCCCTGCTGCGGCGTCCTTCTGACTTGCCGTGCTTCCTGCTGTCCCTGTACCGGTCTTCTCGGCTGGCCGGATGGTCTCGGTGCCGTCCCTGCCTGCTGTCCCTGTACCGGTCTTCTCGGCTGGCCGGCTGACCTTGGCTGACCGGATGGTCTTGACTGCTGTCCCTGTGGCTGCCTTCTCGGCTGACCGCCCTCCGCGGACGACGCTCTTGCGCCGGATGGTCTCGCATTCGGAGTCCTGCTGCCGTTTCCGCCGCTTGGTCCCCTTCCGCCCTGACTTCTCCTTATATTTTTGTCTTGGTTCCTATCATTATAATCCTGCATTTTGTTTTCTCTCCTATTTTTAATAGGCATTTTTATTGATAAAGCCCTTAAAGAATGTAAGGAATAAGATTTTAAAATCAAATGCCATTGACCAGTTTTCGATATAGTAGAGATCATATTCTATCCTCTTCTTGATGGAGGTATCTCCCCTGTATCCGTTTACCTGCGCCCATCCGGTTATTCCCGGCCGCACCTGATGCTTTATCATATACCTTGGTATTTCCTCTTTAAACTTCTCTACGAAAAGAGGTCTTTCCGGACGTGGGCCTATCAGACTCATATCGCCCTTCAGCACATTAAAAAACTGTGGAAGCTCATCGATACTTGTGCTTCTCAGCAGCCTGCCGACCTTTGTGACCCGCGGATCATTCTTGGTCGTCCAGCCCTTTTTCTCATCTGCATCGTTCTGCACCTCCATGCTGCGAAATTTGTACATTTGAAACGGCTTATTGTGCAGCCCGACTCTTTCCTGTTTAAAAATCAGCGGTCCCCTGCTCGTTGTCTTAATCCCGATAACAGCGGCAAGCATGAGCGGTGAGGACAACACAATCGCAACAATTGCGCCCACAATATCCACCAGACGCTTAATCAGCATATTGGCTGTATTTGTCAGCGGAACACGTCTGATATTCACCACCGCAAGCCCATCCAAGTCCTCCAGATACGGGCGGCTTGGAATCACACTGTTATAATCCGGTATAAACTTTGTGTGCACACCGGATTTCTCACATATATTTACGATATCTTCCAGCCTGTCATAATCCGACAGGGAAAGTGTTATGCCAATTTCATCCAGTTCATTCCCCGGCAGAATCCGGTGCAGGCTGTCAATCTCATCGACAACCTCGACTCCCTTGTAGACTGCCCCGCGCGGAACATGGTCATCAAGAATGCCGCACACCTCATACCCCCATTCGGGGTTTGCCTTTATCTTATTGATGTACTCCTCCGCTGCGCGCGAGTAGCCTACCAGCAATATATGCTTGACATTGTAGCCTTTCCTGCGCAGACGACGCAGCCCATACCTGACGGACTTCCGCATCAGCGTCTCTGCTATAATATTGATCCCGTAGAAAGCGCCGACCATTCCTCGCGAAAAATCCGGAATATTGATGGCATAGAGCACCACCATCACTGCAAGAAGCCCGATTGTATTGGCTTTTATAATATTAAAAACCTCATACACCGTCTTCGCTGTCCGCTTGGACGAATACAGGTCAGATGCATTGTACAAAATCAGATATCCCGGTACAATTGCCAGAAACGCGATAAAGTATATCTCCACCGACAAGATACCAGTGCCGGGTTCGTTCTCCCTGACATACCCACTGAGCCACAGAAACCATGACAGCCAGTAGGCAGCCCCTATAACCAGTGCATCGAGCAGAACCAGCAGTCTGTTAAAATACTTCTGATTATCTCTTATCAATTATCTCACCTTATTCAATGGAATGAAAAATTTAACTCTATTCATTCTACAATATTTGAGCAAAAAGTACAACTTTTTTTTTCTCTTACCCTTTTTATTCGAAAAGCCGCAGTAAATTTCTCCAGAGCGCCAGCTGTATGGACACATAATTTCCGATTTTCGCCGCGTCAAATTTCTGCCTGTGGCTTCTTCCCGCGGCACTCATGGATAGTCCGACCCCGCTGGCAAGCCCTGCCACATAGTCCCTGCCCATTCCCTTTTTTGCAAAAAACAGTGTCTTTATCAAAAATCCGGCAATCAGAAACGGCATATTTATCAGTATCTGCAAAAACGGCATATTCTTATAAATCACATAGACGCTGTTCCTTGACGCCAGTTTTGTCTTAAAGCAGTTATACCGGGAACCGCTTGTGGCGCTTCCTGCATGGTATACTATAGAGTTTGCCGCAAAACGGTTTCTATATCCATATATTTTTGCGCGGTATCCGATATCAATATCCTCAAAATACGCGAAATGTTCCTCATCAAACAGTCCCACCTGATTTTCTTCCAGCAATTCCCTGCGGTAAATCGCCGCCCCCGCGCAGGATGCAAAAATATCGCAGTCCCTGCCATACCGGTCGGGCGGCTTTCCCTTCCCCCGTGCAAACGCCCATCCAAACGCACAGTAATAATCTCCCGCGTCATCTGTGGCATTCCTGTCATACAATGACACCAGCTTTGCCGAGGCAGAAAATATTCGCCTGCCCTTGTCACAGTCCATGACCTTTTCCAGTTCATGCACAAAGGAAATATCCGCCTTCGTATCGTTATTTAATAAAATAACATATGGTGTGGTACTCTTTTTTATCCCTTGGTTGACCGCATGGCTGAATCCCGTGTTTTTCTGGTTCACAATCAGCTCAGCCTGCGGAAATTTATCCCGCACAAGCTCCATGCTTCCGTCGGTCGAGGCGTTATCCACCACAATGACCCTGATGTCTTTTGCCGTCCCGCAGTACAGGCTTTCCAGACACGCCTGTATATAGTTTATTCCGTTGTAATTTGGTATCACAATCGTTGATTTTGTCATGTTTCCACTTTCTTCTTAAACGCTGCTTTTCTTTTCTATATTTTTCTCACGCATACCGGATCCAGCAGAAGCCTTGCACCGTCCTTTGTCAGAGCCGCGCTGAGTTTCACACTCAGCTCCTCAAGCTGCTCGTTTCCCTCTGCCGTCCTGCCCATCTCGCATATCCACTGCGGCAGCTCCTTTTTTTCCGCGCAAAGCGTGCTTTCATAGGGATGCCCTGTCACTTCCTCATAAACTTTTTGGTACGCCTTATTCACTGCCATGTTCCGGATGTCGAGCAGCCGTGTATTCTGGAACAAATCCATCCTGTTCATGTAGCCGGCGTAGAGCACCGGCTGTCCCTCATAAATTCCGGATGCAACCTTTCCGTGCCTTGCCACAAGCCCCCCTGCCGCCGCAAGATCCGGCCGGTGCGCAAGCACGCTGTCACCATATTCTATGCGGTAAAAACCCAGATGTTTATTGTGCCGGACATCCACCTTCCAGCCCATGCGCGACGCAAAGTCAATCAGCGCCTTTTTGCCTGCCTCATACGCATACATCTTGCTCTGCGGATTTTCCGCTGTCGAATTTTCATGGCATCGCCAATGGTAAAGTACTTTGGGCACATGCACAACCGCTTCCTCGACCGGTCTTGCATCCTTGTTTTCTTTTTCCTTCAGCAGGAGTCCGCCCACAATCCGCAGGATAATGTCGTAGTCCTGCGAGCCGTCATACTCCTTTCGAATGCGGAGTTTCTGCAACACGTCTGCCCTGACAACCATCAGATGACAGATGTAATTGTTGGTCAGTATCAGATCCAAATTAAAATCAAGCTTAAAATGCGGATCGTAGAAGCGCTTTCCCGAGGTGTCGCATTTATCCTCGTCGGAATACGCGATAATCGGTCTGCTACCCTGTATGGCATGTGCCATTTCATACAAGGCATCCGCCGTGAGCATGTCATCATGATCCAGCAGTCCATAATAATCACCCGTGGCATTGTCAATCGCCCGGTTTGTGTTCTCGGCTATGCCGTTGTTTTCTGCAAGCTTTACATACTTGATACGCCCGTCCGTATACTTGTCCACCGTATTTTTTACGATATTGCTGGCGCTGCCGTCCGCGATAATCAGTTCCCAGTTGTCGTAAGTCTGCCCGATACAGCTGTCTATCAGCGCACGCATATACACTTCCTGTGTCTCAAACGCAGGCACCAGTATGGAAAATTTGATATCGGACACACTCTTGTCACTGCGCTGTGCCTCCAAAGCCGCCTCGTCGGGCGCATGGTATTCATAATCCGCGCAATACTTCTCGGTCACGCGTTCCCACGCCGCAAAAAACGCCTCCCCATAGCCGTTTTTTTTGCTGTAGTTGATTGTCTTTTTGATATTTTGTACCAGCGACATCACAATCCTCCGTCATCAAGCTTCATTCTTTTTTTCCAAAAATATCTTTCTGGTAATAAAATTGTACACCATAACAATCGCTGTCGCAATGACTTTCGCGCCTGTGTAGGCAAGATTGTAGTTCAAAAGTCTGCGCAGCAGCGCAACATTGTTGTAGATTGGTCCCACACACACCCAGATAATGAGCTGGTTGAGTCCCAGACCAATTACGCTCAGCACAATGAAAGCCACAAACTCCGCCTTGCGGTTCAGGTCTTCCTTGCGCTCAAAAACAAATTGAAAACTCAATATATAATTTATAATCACAGAAACCGTAAAGCCCAGCGCCGAGCCAGCCATGGATGCAAACTCAAAATACCGGTCTCCGCCCAGTTTCAAAATTATATTCAAAACAGCAATTCCAATCAGATAGTCAATCACAAAACAAATGACACCTACCATGCCAAACTTCATAATCTGAGCAAAAAGCTTTTTCATCCTTATCCCCCCATGTGCACTCCGCACATCTCCCTGACAATCCTTGAGCATACTTACCTTCAGACTTTTTTCTCCGTACTTTTAAAACGAAACCGGACATCCACCTTTGTAATGTCCGGTTTCCTGATTCTATAATTCGTAACAGTTCAGCCTTCCGTTTCCCGCTGCGTCATCAAGCCGTACAAAACCGAACTGTTACCTATATTGCGCTGTTTTTCAGCGAATTATTCGTTACAATCCACACCCGTGCCAGCTTTTATCGGCATACAAGCTATTGAGGTGTGAATGATAACAGATTTTGGTGGATGTCTGAACCGTAACAATTATTCTTCGATGACTGCCTTAACCTCGTTTGTCAGGTTCTCCACTTTCTTCTGGGCGTCTTCCAGACTTGTTCCCTTTACACCCATGTAGAACTTAATCTTCGGCTCCGTGCCGGAAGGTCTTGCACAGCACCAAGAGTCATTTGTGAGGTCAAAATAAAGCACATTTGACTTCGGAAGCCCTGTCGGATATGTCTTTCCTGTCTCAAGCTCTGTGATGACATCATTCTCATAGTCTCTCAGACGCACAACATCAAGCTCGCCAAACTTCTTGGGCGGATTGTTACGGAACTTGTCCATCAGCGCCGCAATCTGCTTAGAACCGTCGATGCCCTTCATTGTGATGGCATACTGTGTCTCCTTGTAATATCCGTACTTCTCATAGACTTCAAGCATCATGTCATACAGTGTCTGACCGTTCTTCTTGCACCATGCGGCAACCTCGCACAGACACATAACCGCCACAACGGCATCCTTGTCCCTCGCATGTGTTCCGGCAAGACATCCGTAGCTCTCCTCAAGACCAAATACGTAGTTGTTGGAGCCTGTCTGCTCAAACAGCTTAATCTGCTCGCCGATAAACTTGAAACCAGTGAGCACTTCGATTAACTTCACATCATATGCCTTTGTAATCGGAGCAGTCATGTTTGTCGTGACGATGGTTGTGACAAGCGCCGGATTTTCAGGCATTGTACCAGTCGCCTTGCGCTCTCTTAAAATATACTCTGCAATCAGCATACCCGACATATTTCCTGTAAATGCCTTGTATTCCCCGCTCTTTGTGTCAAGCGCATAGATGCCGAGCCTGTCCGCATCGGGGTCTGTCGCAAGCACGATGTCCGCGTTCTTTTCCTTTGCAAGCTTTAAGGCATATGTAAATGCCTTTGGATCCTCCGGATTCGGGTAATCCAGCGTCGTGAACTTCGGATCCGGATTTTCCTGCTCCGGAACTACATATACATTCTTGAAGCCCAGTTCGGAAAGAATTCTTCTGACCGGTTTATTTCCGGTACCGCACAGTGGTGTATAAACAATCTTGATGTCGTCGGCAACCGCCTGAATCACATCGGGATGAATAATCTGTTTCTTTAGCTCTGCCATGTAAGCGTCGTCAATTTCCTTGCCGATAACCTGATATAATCCGGCATTGACTGCCTCCTGCTTGTCCATGGTCTTTACAGTGTGGTAGTCTGTCACTGCCTGCACCTCTCCGATAATCTCCTTATCCTTGGGTGCCGTAATCTGTGCGCCGTCCTCCCAGTAAACCTTATAGCCGTTGTATTCTGGCGGATTGTGGCTTGCCGTGATGACAATTCCGGAAATGCAGCCAAGCGTCCTGAGCGCAAAGGAAAGCTCCGGTGTCGGTCTCAGGGACTCAAACACATACGCCTTGATGCCGTTTGCAGCCATGCAAAGTGCAGCCTCGTCCGCAAACTCGGGCGACATAAAGCGGGAATCATACGCGATAGCAATACCCTTTTCCTGTCCGTTTGCCTTGATAATGTAGTTTGCCAGACCTTGCGATGCTTTTCTCACGGTATAGATGTTCATGCGGTTTGTACCTGCGCCGATGACTCCTCTGAGTCCGCCCGTACCAAACTCAAGCTCTTTGTAAAAACGTTCCTCAATCTCGCTCTCGTTGTCTTTAATCTTTAAGAGCTCGTCCTTTGTTGCCTGGTCAAAGTAATCATCATTGAGCCAGAAATTAAATTCATCCATAAAACTCATACTGCTACCTCCACTTAAATACATTAAACTTTAGTGCCCTCTCAACACAATTTCAGGTTTCGGTAAGATTGCACCACATTCCACTTCCATTAAATCAAATATTTGGAAATTTTTCAAGATTATAAGCAAATTTAGCTAAATTTAATTTATTCCAAATTCCTGCCGGCAAAATCCGTTTCTATACCTTCAGCGCATAGTCACTGTGGTCAAGGGAGAAGTTTGGATTATAGTACGGATCGCCCTTCGCAAGCAGCTCTTTCCACCGCTCGCGGAACAGCGCGCACTCCTCCTCATAGCGCCTTGCCTTCTCCTCGTCCACAACATCCATGCCGCGTGACGCCGACTCGAAATGGTACAGCTCCGCAAACGGCGTAAATACATTCAGGTATCCTTTTTCCCTGACGCGCAGACAAAAATCCACGTCGTTGAGCGCGACGCGAAACGCCTCGTCAAGTCCGCCAAGCGCCTCATAAATGTCCTTTTTCACCATCAGGCATGCACCGGTGACCGCCGAGACATTCTGCGCATAACACAATTTCCCCATATATCCCAGATTGTCATAGTTTATTTTGTAATGGGTATGCCCCGCCGTCCTGTGCGCCCCAAGTCCGACGACAATCCCCGCGTGCTGTATCGTCCTGTCCCCATAGTAAAGCTTTGCCCCCACAGCACCGACGTCGGGGCGCTGTGCGTACATCAGCATCGCCTCAAGCCAGTTCATGGAAATCACCTGTGTATCATTGTTCAGCAGCAGCAGATACGCTCCTTTTGCAAACCCCGCGCCAAAATTGTTAATCTTTGCATAATTGAATGCTCCTGTATAGGTGACGACTGTAATATTTTCCTTTTCCGACAGGGTCTGGTAATAGTCAAACGTTTCCTTTTCCGCGCTGTTGTTCTCAATCACGATAATCTCATAGTTTTCGTATGTGCTGCGCTCCTTGATCGAATCGATGCAGCGCCGCAAATCGCCAACGTGATCCTTGTTCGGTATGAGTATGGATATTTTGTCCTCATGCTTGATCTCATATTTTATCTCAAATATCGTATCGAACGCGCGCGTGCTTTTTATCTCAAAATTTTGAAAGCCGCATCTGGTGAGGTGGTCTGCCACCGCGCCCTTTGCCGCCGCAATGGCATATGGTTTCGCGCTGATACCGCTTGCCACGCTCGCTTTGTGCGAACGCCAGTAGTACAACAGTTTCGGGACATGTACGACCTTTTTGGCATTCGTGGTCAGCCTAAGAATCATATCGTGATCCTGACTCCCGTCAAACCCGCTGCGGAACAGCTCTGTCCCCTCAAGAAGCTCCCGCGCAAACACACTAAAATGACAGATGTAATTGTTTGCCCTGAGATTATCCGGCGCAAAGTCAGGCTTAAAGTGCAGCGTAAGCATATTGTTGATGCTGTCGCCCTTAAATGTGGTCTCGTCACAGTAAATATAGTCCGCCCCCTGCTCGTTAATCACCCGAACATACTCGTACAATGCGGACGGATGCAGCACATCATCATGGTCAAACAGTCCGATGTACGCCCCTGTCGCCATGGAATAACACTCGTTTGTATTTCCTGCGATTCCCTTGTTCTTTTCCAGTTTTTTATAAACAATCCGCTTATCCTTGGCAATATATTCCTGACAGCGTTCGCCCACAATGCCATGCTCACTGTCAGAGCCATCCGCCAGACAAAGCTCCCAGTTCTGGTACGTCTGGTTCTGCACTGACGTAATCATCTCGTCGAGGAAAGACAGGGGCGTATTGTACAGCGGCACCAGTATGCTGATTTTCACCATGCGTTCAAATACCGCGTTCTGCTGCTCCTGTCGCTGCTCCGGCGTCGGAAAGCTCGCCGTGCCATGCAGCTTTTTCGCCTCCGCCTCAATTTTCTTCTGCTTTAGTTTCCTGACGATTCCCCTTGGCCCGCCTAGGTTGCGCAGCCGTCTGTAGTTGCGAATGCCCCAGTGCATCGTCTGCCGCAGCGGCTTTGACGCTTTCCACACCGGATTGTTCTTGATGCGGTCCAGCTGGAACTGAAGGCTGTCTGCCTCGTTCTTTGCGTCTGCAAGCCTTCCGGCGAGGGACGCTGCGCGCATTTTTTCCTGCTCATACGCCTGTCTATAGAATTCCACGTCCCGCTCATCCTTATTCTGCTGGCTATCCATATTATCCTTTGCCATTTCCTGTCTCACCTCTCTGTTTTAATCTGAATACCGCCCGCCCGTTTTTTCACGGTATTTTTATAGACACCGGCGTTTTGTCGGGATACGCTGCACATAACAGCTGTTTTTTGTCTGTCACGATACCGATTTGATAATTTCCGGACTGCAGCTTGTCCTTTTGAAAGCGCAGCTGTATTCCCGAAAGCGCCGCATTTTTCGTCGCACTCCGCAAGGAACCGTTCCCATCCTGCGCAAACAGCCCAGCCACGTCCTCACGAAGCTTGGGCAAAATACCAAACGAATATACTATAGATTTGCCTGCCCCGTCTCCGCCGTTTATCAGCCAGATCTTGGCTGTCCCCTTTGCATTGTCCTGACTCCTGCGCACAAACCAGCCGTTTATCGTCACAATCCCGTCGTCTTCCTCGATACTGTCTATGTTTGCCATCAGCATACGGTACCCAGTCAGCCTGTCGTACAGCTTTCCCGCCGCTGTCCATTTTTGATACAGCCGATTGCGGAACCCATACTTTTGAAATACCGCACCGCTGTCCGTATCGCACGGACACTGTGGCTTGGCAACCGTGTCACATGCATACAGATAACCCGTATGGTATGCCGCGTCTTTCTTCCACTGCACCAGATTGGGGCTGTAAAACGGATCTTTTGCCCGCAATTCGGGATAACGTTCATACAGACGCCGTTTGTCCTTGGCAAGCCGCTGCACTTTCTCCGGAGAAGTATCCTGTCCACGGCTGAGCGATTCGTGGTGTATCAGTACGGCGTCGTTGACCTGCACGTTGAAATACCCCTTTTGGTACAGAGAAAAGCAAAGCTCCACATCATTGTACGCCACCGGAAATGACGGGTCAAAGCCGCCAGCCGCATCAAACACGCAGCGGCGGATCAGCATACACGCGGCGGTAACCGCGAGCATATCATAGGTCTGCGTATTGTGCCCGTGATACAGGCAGCCCTCGTCCGCCATGCCGCCCAGCTTGTGCGCCGGTCCGATGCCCATGTTGGTAATCCCCGCGTGCTGTATTTTATAACACCCGCCATCTTTTTTATCAGGCGGATAATACAGCTTTGCACCCACAGCACCCACATGGCTTTTTCCGGCATACCGCATCATGTGTTCCAGCCACATTGTTCCCTCGTTCTCCATGACTTCTATATCGTCATTTAGGAATAGAAGATATGCACCGTTTGCCGCCTGCGCCCCTATATTGCACATCGCAGAAAAATTAAACGCCATTTCCCGATAGAGATATTGGATGGACAGCCCTGCTTTTTCCTTTTGCAGCGCGTCAATCACACCTGTTATGCACATTTTCTGCGCCGACGTGCTCCCGTTATCCACAACAATGATTTCGTAGTTGGGATAACGTGTGTATTTTATCAGGGACGAAAGACATTTTTCGAGTACTTTCGCATTGTCCTTGCTCGGGATAATGACAGACACTAAATCACCGGACTGCGCCGACGCATTGCTTGTTCTTATTTTATCAGCATGCTCTGTTTTGTCTGCGCTGCCAAGGTTATCATTTGTATACAGGACTTTCGGAATATGCACGACACTGTTCCTTTTATCCCGCAGGGCTTCCATGAAGATATCGTACACCAGCTCATAAATGCTGAGCGGCTCCCCGTCTCTGCCATGATGCGCTGCAAGTATCCTTCGCACAACATCCCCCCTGACTGCAAAGATACTGCCGACATAGAAAAATGATGCGAGTGTATCCGGCGAAAAGTCCGGCTTAAACCATGGCGCCCCCCTGTAATCCGCTGTACTGCCGCACGGATAGCCGATGCCGGCAAACGTATCGTCCGTGATGCCGTAAAGCGTTTCCAGACTGCCCTTGTAATCCTCGTCCGCATAGACAAGAACCGCCTCATTATTTTGCGAAAATACCTCCGATACCATAATCTCCGCATAATCCGACAGCGTTCCGCCCTCCTTTACAAACAGGCAGACCGTCTCCTCCGAAATGTCCGCGTCATTCTCAATGCTGTCCGTACACGAAGAAAAGGGAAGCCTGTGAATCCGCTTCCCCGGTACTGTCCGTTTCTCCTCCGGCATCTGCCCATACTGCCTGTCAAGCTCCGCCTCCTGCTGTTCCAGCCATTGCAGGTATGGCGTCTTCTGTGCAAAAAGTTCCTGTAAATACTGCATTCCGTCTCCCAAATTATTCTATCACCAGCTGTTTCTCCATGCTCCGGTACAACCGCTGCCGCGAGCATCCGTCCTTTGCCGTCATCCACAAGTCATAGGTGCCGGCAGGAAGCGCTCCCTCAAATATCCAGTTGCAGAACCCTGTCATCTCCACATTGGTTTCATCGGGAAGAATCGCCGCAACATCCTTGCGATAGCGTTTCTGCACCGGAAGCTCCCACACACGGCCGCTGCCGTTTACCAGAAGAATCTTAAACTTATATCGGGCATTGTCTGCACCGGGCACGTATGCCCAGCCTTTCATCAGATAATACGCCTTTTTCTTCTGTCCGTTCTTTGTCACTGCCTTTACAAAGTTTTCCCTCCCGCAATCCTCCACGACAATCTTAATCGCCTGATTCATGGACGCTAGTTCCGGAAGCTTCTTTGCCTCCGTGAGTATATTGTCACTGTCAAATATATTGACAAGCTCGTACCCCTCAAGCCACCGACAGCTGTAGTCCGGATCCCCGCTGTTTAACAGCGTGCCAATAAACGGATCTTTCCTGTAAAACTTCGGATGCCGTTTATAGAGCACATTTTTCTCTGCCATAAGGCGCCGGAGTTTGTCCTCATCCTGCAGGTCATCACCGCGGCTGAGCGACTCGTGATGGTACAGCACGACATCATTTCGCAGGACATTGTACAGTCCCTTGCCGCAAAGCCGGAAGCACAAATCCACATCATTGTATGCCACGGCAAGCCCCTCGTACAGTCCGCCCATGGCAAGGTAGTAGTCCCTGCGCATCAAAAGACATGCCGCCGTAACGCCAATCATGTCATAGATAAAACGGTTTCTGCCATAGTAGTATGACACGCTGTCGTCAAACTGTTTCAGCTTGTGTCCCGGTCCCGATACCGTATTGTTGACGCCCGCATGCTGTATCAGGCTGGAATTGGGGTACAGCAGCTTGGCGCCGACCGCGCCGACGTGTTTTAGCGATGCCTGCCCCGCCATTCTGGTCAGCCACGAATCCTCCACTGCCTCCATATCGTCATTGAGCAGCAGGATGTACTCGCCCTTTGCCTCCTTCGCGCCAGTATTGCACATATGGGAAAAATTAAATTCCATCGGCATGTAAAGATAGTGGAACGGGAACTCCTGCCGGAAATTTTCCAGTCCGATACGCACTCTCGCCGTACTTCCGTTGTCCACCACCAGAATCTCAAAGTTAGGGTAATCTGTATGTTCATAGATTGAGCGGATACACTGCTTTAGCACTTCCAGATTGTCCTTAGAAGGAATCACGATACTCACAAGCGGCTTATCCACAAGGTCATATATTGGATACGAAATCCCCGTCTTGTCATCTGGAACCATTCTCGCATGCAGTCCGCGCCTTGCAAACGCTCGCTCGCGTATGAAATCATAGTCGCTTCCGACTCCGATAAAATCAGTTGCGTGCATCAGCGATTCCTCAATGGCGCTCCTGCTGTCACCCGTTTTGTATGCATGAAACAATATTTTTTCGATATGTCCGGGACGTTTCCCTCGTTCCGTCGCCTTGAGCGCAAAGTCGTAGATATTTTTGCGGTAATCCTCGTCTCCAAGCCATTCCAGTTCCGTGTACGCCGATTTGCGCACCGCAAAGATATTGCCGAAATAGAAAAAAGAAAACAACGTGTCGGGAGACCACATCGGTTTCGTCCACGGAAAAATGCGGTGTGCACTCTCGTCATTTTCCTCGCTTTCACTGCCCTTTTTCTGCGCCTTGTCGCCTTTTTCGGAAGCTGTGCCCTGCCCAAGCATCCACACATCCTCGTCCGCGTAGACAATATTTACATCCTTGTGGGTCTCAAAATACTGTATCATCTCATGAAAGGCACTCTCTGCCACCCTGCCCTCCGATGAGACAAATACGACATATTCTTTCTCGTGATCCATTGCGGCAAGCGAAAAATTCCTGCCGCACGTCTCCATATACACAACCTCAAGCGAGGGATCGGATTCCTCTTTTGTATCTAGCACACTGCTCTGCTCGTTCTCCTTTATCCATAAAAGATAGGGGTCTGTCTGATAGCGCAGTTCTCTGTGATATTCTTCAATACAGTTCTTATATAATCTGCCCTGTATGGCGTCCTTTATCTTTCCAAACATACTCTTCCCCCACATTACCCGTCATAGACGCAGCCATGCGTACCGGCTACTGACGGCCTTTCATCCTAGCTTTTATAAAACCTTTTGTTTTTGCAACAAAGTCCTCTTTTGCAGCCGCCCCTGCAAGCTGGGCAGCAAGTGCCTGCGGCAGCTCCATAACCTCCAAATCCACAGTGAGCTTCCTTCCGCCTGCTACATCTATGGCAAGGTTCGGATCCTCAGTGTCAAACACCAGTGTACCGCATTCCTGCCAAATTCCGTTCGTCTCAATCACGTCCGCCGTGTAAAGCCTGTCGCCGACACGCAGTTCCCGGATATTCACCGCACATAGATACGAACATGGGTCGACCCTGATCCGCACAGCGTCATCCGGTATGTCATATGTGAGCCGCAGATACCGCTCGGCAAAGAAACAATCCATAAGTTTTACAGAGTTCTCCTCGCTGAAGCCTGCCCCATAGTCCACATAAATCTGTGCCACAAATTTTTTATCCGCATAATTGTAGTACATTAGCATGCCTTCCAGCGCATACGCCCTGTTCCCGATTAACTCCCGCATATTTTCCGCGGAAGAATGGTTTCCTGTTATCTGCAGCTGAAAATCACGTTCCTTTGCAATGGCTTCCTGCAGCTGCGCGTCCGTAAGTCCCAGAATATCCCGCATGAGCAGATCCTCACACGCCTTGCGCATGCCGCCCCCGAGCGTGTAATTGTAGAATGCGCGGAATATAATGTCACGCGCCGGGACATGTCTGTCCAAAGTCCACTCATAGTCAATGACATGCCACTGCTTTTCATCCCCCTCCTCGTCGACAAGAATATTCGGAAAAATAAAATCAATGTTGCTTGTCTCTGTGGCATCCTCGTTGTAGCCTGCCCAGTACATATACTCGTCAATCAGCGCCTTAAAGCCCTGTACGTCAGCCCGCCCAAGGCATTCATCCAGCAGCGTCTCCAGCGTCCTGCCGTTACAGAACGAAAATGCAAGCCCCTGTTTGGCATCCTCCCCAATCGGCCTGCACACATTAATGGCAATCTTTGTACCCTCATAGCGTGATGACAGACAGTCATAGGCGCGTTTGGTATGCATCAGATGTCCGACTGCTGCCTCGGTATCCGGCAGCTTCTCCACATGGAACGCTCCCGGCGCGTCCCGCACAATCAAAGTGCGCACAGCCCACTGGGCGGATCTGTCATTGGAAAACTTCGCGTAGAGTACATTCGGCGCTCCGCCGACTACAAGCAGATAAGAGTTGGAAAACAGCGGAAATTCCTTTTCGTCCAGAATTTCATCAAACACCTGTTTCTCGTCGAACAGCAGCACCCGCTCCCTGTCAAAATTCCTGAGATTATTGCAAAGCTCCCCCTTTTTTGGAAGATACCGGTCAGAATAAATTGTCGTCATAAATTTGTAATCCGGATATGGGTAATAAAATGCATATTCGTGAATACCGGTCTTTTCCAGAATCTGTTCGAGTCCATGCCGCGTAAAGGTGCGCGCTGTGCCTCCTGTATGATACCCTTCCAGTCCCGAAAAATAAGTTCCCAGATGATCCTCCCTGCATCCTGCCCAGTACTTCAGTCCAAACTTATTCTCAATGGCAATAATAAGGCGGCCGTCCAGCTTTCTATGGCGGTTGCATATCCGCATAAAATCCTCGTAAGGCGAACTCCCGCCAATATATGCCTGTCCGTACTCAAACACGCCGACAAGCAGCACATAGTCATAGTCCGTGTCAAGGTGCGGCTCGATATCCTTGAAGTTTCCGACCATAATCGTGATATTCTCCGCGTCGCGGTTTCGGTAGGCATTCACCATACTGCGCTTTTTGGACAAATCGACGCAGGTAACGCTGCCTGTCCTTTTTGCCAGCGCTCCTGTAATCGCTCCGCATCCGGCGCCAATCTCGAGCACCTTGTCCGTCTTTTTAAACGGAATCCAGTCGATGATATTGGCACGGAGCGGGGAAAAGTGGTAAAAAATCGGCCAGCTCTTTTTTTCCTCGATAATCTCCGGAAAGCGTTCTGCCGGATTGTTCATGGCAATGTCCAGCATCTCGTCCTCTATATCGCCGTCTGAATAATAGTCCTGTCCTGAATAGTACGTAAGATTCAGCGTAACGCTGCCTATCTTCTCCTGTTTCATCCCATCTTCTGACATACGAACCTCCATCACATACTTTTCACAGTCACCTTGGAATCCATATCATAATACCCCACTGTATTTTTGTCCGAAACGACTGTCACATCCAGCGCGTCATAGAGCCTGTGGTATACCTTGAAATCATTTCCCTCATATCCTGTCACACCGAAAGATATCAGATATTCACCGCCCTGCAGTGACATTTTCTGTGTGAATGTAATTTCTTTTTTGTCCCCTGCCTTGACCGGCTCCAGAAATGCCTTTTCAAACATGGTGTTGGTGCCCGTTATCTCCGTGCCCTTTGCTGTCTTTATGGAGAAAGCAAAAATCGGCGCCGGCAGGTCGCTGAAAAATGTGACTTTCATGTGAATCGAAAATTCCATTCCTTTGATTATGGAACTTGTCCGCGTTCCACGGTCGTCCTCAATGTATATCTCCTCAATTGCGGCTTCCTTCGTCCCATATTCAAGCGTTTTCATGCTCAGTCCGTTTACAGTACCGTCCGTGCGTGCCTTTTTCTGCGCTGCGGCTTTCGCCTGCACTGCCTCCTGAACCTCCGCATCATTTAAGAGGCTCTGTTCCGATTTCGACTCCGGCAGTTCATACTGACCGACAAGCACACGCTTAAAATCATCAATCATGTCCTTGGGCAGCCCTTCTCCGAGCTTGACACCCTGATTCAGAAGCACTACCCTGTCGCAGTACTTCGCAATGCTGCTCAGGTCATGACTTACAATCATGATGGTTTTGCCGTTCTTCTTAAATTCTTCAAACTTGTGATAACATTTTGCCTGAAAAAAAACATCCCCCACAGACAGCGCCTCATCCACAATCAAAATCTCGGGGTCAATATTAATCGCCACTGAAAAAGCGAGGCGGACGAACATACCGCTCGAATAAGTCTTTACCGGCTGGTGGACGTAATCCCCGATATCCGCAAAATCAAGGATGTCTGGAAGCCGCTTGTCAATCTCCTCCTCGGAAAAACCGTTCATCGTGCCGTTCAGATAAATATTTTCAAGACCGGAATACTCCATATTAAAGCCTGCGCCAAGCTCCAGCAGCGCCGAGATTCTCCCTGCAACCCGCACCTCGCCGCTCGTTGGGTTCAACACGCCTGTAATAATCTTTAATACGGTAGATTTTCCGGAACCGTTTGTCCCGATAATCCCGACACACTCGCCCTGTTTGACGTCAAAGCTGACACCCGACAGGGCAAAATGCTCATGATATTTCTTTTTTTTCGTGAGACCCAGCGCTTCCTTTAAGCGGTCTGTGGGCTTGTCATACAACCTGTACACCTTGCTCACGTTGTCCACAGCAATCGCAGACGGTCTATTCTTATCGCTCATATCCTATGTCTCCATCTCCCAAAACGTAACAGTCCAGCCTTCGGCTTCCTGTTGTGGGCATCAAACCGTATGGCAGCCTGATGCATCTCGACTACTATGCTGTTTCACGGCCTTTGCGGCAAGCGCACTACAGCACATCCGCAAAGTGAACCTTGAGCCTTCGGAATATCAGCGCGCCGACACCGAAAAACACAACTGTCACAATCCAGAAGTACGAAGTCGAGTAAAAATCCTGCCAGAACCATTTTTTTGCGAACATCGTGTCGCGATATCCGTTTACAATATAAAACACAGGATTGATTTTGAGTATTTTCTGTAATACCGGACTTTTGTCCAACATGGAAATATTCCATAAAATGGGGGTTGCCCACATGCCGACTTGCAGCATAATGTTGATAATCTGTGTCAGATCCCTGAAAAAGACAACGATCGCGCATGTCATATAACTGAGTGCCAGCACAAACATAAACATACAGAAGGTATAATAAAAAAGCTGCAGCAGATGAATCCCCGGCGCATACCCATACACAAAGTATACCAGAAGCATAAAGGCAACAAAAAACAAATGGACAAACGACGCCGCAATCAGTTTTACAATCGGAATAATACTAATCTTAAACACTACTTTTTTCACAAGATAGCTGTATTCCAGAAGCGAAGTCGTACCATTGTTGATCGCCTCACTGAAATAAAACCATGGCACCAGACCTGCCGTGAGCCAAAGCACATAGGGCGCCTCCACACCGACAGCCAGTATCTCCTTCTTGTCCTGCCCCATCACGTGTCCAAACACAAACCAGTACAGCAATACCGTCACGACGGGCTGTGTAAATGCCCACACACGCCCGAGGTAAGAACCGGCATAGCGATTCTTGAAATCATTTTTGGAAAGCTTCCATATCAGCTTTCTTGACTGCCAGAGTTCTACCGGAAGCGTCACCAGCCTGTCATAAAAACGGTGGAAAATCGCAAGCGCACCCACAATGATAAAGCATGCAATCGCCTTTTTAATCCACTCCTCCTCCGGATCGGCAAGCGGATTGTGGTGAATCAGGATGACTGCCGCAAGAATGACGGAGACAAACGTCACCAGTAGTTTGACTGTCTTTTTGGATAACCCCTTTTTCATCGTTTAAAGTCCTTTATTCCGCCCCACAATAGGTCTTTTTCGGAAAATATAAGTTCCATTCCGTCCGGTATCGGCCATTTTATGCCGATATCCGGATCACTCCAGAGCAGCCCGCCCTCGTCATTCGGATGATAAAAGTCCGTGCATTTGTAACAGAACTCGGCGTAATCCGAAAGAACCAGAAAACCATGGGCAAAATTCTTGGGAACAAAAAACTGTTTCTTGTTCTCCTCGGACAAAAGCACCCCGTACCATTTTCCAAATGTCTTTGAGCCTTCCCGCAAGTCGACCGCAACATCAAACACTTCGCCCCTCACGGCACGCACAAGCTTGTCCTGCGGAAATTCCTTCTGAAAATGAAGTCCCCGCAGCACGCCCTTTTTCGATGCGGACTGATTGTCCTGAACAAACACCTGAGCAATGCCTGCCTCCTTGAAATCATTGTAGTTGTAGGTCTCCATAAAATAACCTCTGTTATCACCGAATACTTTCGGTGTAATGACTTTCAGTCCTTCTATGACCATCCCGTCCACTACGCATTCCTCTACTGTAATCTTTCCCATATTTTCATGATTCCTTTCCAAAATTTTTGCACCCCAGCCGCAAATCGGAAAATTTCCTTGTGCGGCCGTGTGCATCAATTGATTCTTCGTCTAATCAATTCCAAGATAACTGATATTTAAGTCAACGCGTCCTTCAATACCGGCAACCGAACCGCTTGAGGTGTACTGCCACATATCATACCGCCCCTCGTACTCCGGTGTCTGCCTGTACTCGGCAAGCCATATCTTCATATCTCCAAGCTCATCGACGTTGAGCTGGTTGAGGTACCAGTTGCGGCTTGCGTACACGCCTGCCTCAAACCCTGCATTCTGGATTGTGCGGCAAAACGCATTGACTACTGCCGTCCGCGTCCCCGGATCCAGATTGTCCGCCCTGCCGTTTCCGCCTGCGCCCTCCGTGTCAATAAAGACAGGATACTCGATTCCCCTGTCGCCAATCAGCGACACTACCATACTTGCCTCCTCGACTGCCTCGACTAGGTCAGTCGCCTGCGTGAAGAAATAGATGCCGACTTTGACGCCTGCCTTTTTCGCGCCCTCGAGATTCTCGTAAAAATAGGGATCCTCTATCAGCCAGCCGGAGGAAGAACCGCGGTAGCCGCATCGTATGATTGCAAAGTCAACGCCTTCGGCTTTCACGATTTCCCAGTCAATCTTACCGTTCCACTTGGATACGTCAATGCCCAGCTGCACGGCATTTTCGCGCTCCTCCTCCATGTCAAGCAGCGCCGTATACTGTGTTTCGTCCTCATCCTCGCTGTCAATCTGTTCGGACGCCGTGTCCTCCTTTAAGATATCCACCTCGGACTCCTCATGTACAAAATAGTTAATATCATCAATAACCATGTACGATACAATCGACTTCACGCGGACATTCACGGGCGACTCCGGCACCTTGAAACCGGGCTGTTTGTCAAGCGAAACACTGTACTCGCCCGGCTTGATATCCGTTATCAAAATCACGCCGTCCTTGTCATCATCCACATACACGCCTGTATCCGCAACTTCGACGACGAACTCCTGCCCCGCTACCGTGTCCCCCTTGTCATCAATAATCTTTACCCTGATGTCGCGCTCCACGGAACTTGCAAGCACTGTCAGGCTGCGCACCGTCTCCCCGTTTTCGTCTACTTCCTCATATGTAGTCTGGCTGGAACCTTTCGGCACATCCGCGTCGAAAAATTCACTGTCTTTCATAAACGCCGACAGATCGGCTCCATGTACCTTGCCGTCCGCCTCTATCAGCTGCGTGGAAATACTTTCCGTGCTGCCTGCCGCCGATGTCTTTTTATCTTTTCCCATAAGACGGTTATAATTAACCGCCGCCACTGCCGCCATAATCACCAGCATGGTACACAGCACAATCAGTATTCCGATTCTTTTTCCCTTAGAGTCCATTGGCAACCTCTACCAGATATTTTCCGTACTCGGTCTTCATAAGCGGCTCGGCAAGCTTCAAAAGCTGCTCTTTCGTGATAAACCCTCTCTTGTAGGCAATTTCCTCAATGCACGAAATATACAGCCCCTGCCGCTTCTGGAATGCACAGACAAAGTCCGACGCGTCAAGGAGCGAATCATGGTTTCCTGTATCAAGCCACGCAAAACCGCGCCCCATCGTCTCGACTGTCAGCGTTCCGCGCTGCAAGTATTCATTGTTGATGCTTGTAATCTCAATTTCCCCCCTTGCGGACGGTTTCACGTTTCTTGCAATCTCAACCACATCATTATCATAAAAATATAACCCCGGCACCGCATAGTTGCTCTTTGGGTTCTCCGGCTTCTCCTCGATGGAAATTGCCTTTCCGTCCTTGTCGAATTCCACCACGCCGTACTCCCGCGGATCCCTCACATAATACCCGAATATTGTAGCTCCGCTCTCCTTCGCAGCAACCTTCTGCAGAAGTTTGGAAAAACTCTGTCCATAAAAAATATTATCGCCGAGCACCAGCGCCACCGAATCTTTCCCGATAAAGTCGGCGCCGATAATAAACGCGTCGGCAAGCCCTCTTGGCTGTTCCTGAACGGCATATTCCATGTGAAGCCCAAGTTGTTCCCCCGTTCCGAACAGATCCTCAAAAACCGGAAGATCCCGCGGCGTCGATATAATCAAAATATCCCTGATTCCCGCAAGCATCAGCGTTGACAGCGGATAATAAATCATCGGTTTGTCGTAAACCGGCATAATCTGTTTTGAGATTGCCTTTGTGAGCGGATACAGTCTGGTTCCTGAACCGCCTGCCAATATAATTCCTTTCATTTCGTCTCTCTTCCCCTTCCTGTTTCACTAAAAATCAAATGATGCATGCACCGGTTATACCGACAGTCGAAAAGACTGACCGCTCAGGACAGCACCATGCCAAATGGGGAACGCCCCACCCCTTCCGGCAATGACGTTCCCTGTGATAAAAATGCTATGCTTATTTGTACATTTCTTCGTAGTACTTCTGGTAATCCCCGCTTGTGACATTCTTCATCCAGTCCTCATGCTCGAAATACCATTTTATCGTCCGCCGGATGCCGTCCTTAAACATCGTCTCCGGCTCCCAGCCGATCTCAGCCTTAATTTTGTCAGGTGCAATCGCATAGCGCCTGTCGTGGCCTTTCCTGTCCTCGACATACGTGATAAGATCCTTTGAGACAAGTTTCTTTCTCGGATCATCATCCGCAAGCTGCTCCTGAAGTGTTTCAATAATGATATTGATAATCTCAATATTCTGCTTTTCATTATGCCCGCCTACATTGTAAGTTTCAAAAAGCCTGCCCTTTTCCTGCACCATGTCAATCGCCTTCGCATGATCCGCAACATAAAGCCAGTCGCGTACATTCTTGCCATCGCCGTAGACAGGCAGCTTTTTGCCCTGTAAGGCATTGTTGATAATCAACGGGATGAGCTTCTCCGGAAACTGGTACGGTCCGTAATTGTTGGAGCAGTTTGTAATGTTTGCCGGAAAATGGTAGGTGTCCATATATGCCTTCACAAGCATGTCCGAAGATGCCTTGCTCGCAGAATAGGGGCTGTGCGGAGCATACGGGGTCGTCTCATAGAAATACCCGCCGTCCTCCTCAAGGGAACCATACACCTCGTCCGTCGACACATGAAGGAATTTCTTTCCCTCGCGGAAACTGCCGTCCGCAAGCTCCCATGCCGCCTTGGCGCAGTTTAACATAACCGCTGTTCCGAGTACGTTTGTCTGCACAAAAACCTCCGGGTTCCTAATACTCCTGTCCACATGGCTCTCTGCCGCAAAATGCACAACCCTGTCGATGTCATTCTCCGCAAAAATTTTGGAGATTGCATCCTTATCCGTGATATCTGCCTTTACAAATGTATAATTTTCCCTGTCCTCCACGTCCTTCAGGTTTTCGAGATTTCCGGCGTAGGTCAGCGCGTCCACATTGATAATCCTTATCTCATTATCATATTTCTGAAACATATAAAGAATATAGTTTGACCCGATAAACCCTGCGCCTCCGGTTACCAAATAAGTTCTCATGCAAGAGTACCTCCATATTGATTCTTATATTAACCCCAAGTACAAATTGTTGTTAAATTTTTTACACTTTCTTGCATAATTTTATCCTAAAATCCAGAATTATGCAACACCAATGTTCCTTTAATATTTCAAATAGCTGTAATTCAGGTCAACCTTTGTGTTGATTCCACTGATTGTTCCCTTGCTCGAATACTGCCACATATCATATCTTCCCTTGTATGTCGGCGCTGCCGAATACTGTGCAAGCCATATTTTGTAGCTGCCGTTCACCGCACCCATATTCAGTTTGTCCTCGAACCATGTTTTTGATGCATAAATTCCCGGCATATATCCGGCGCTTGCCACTGTCTGGCAGAACGCATTGACAACCGCCGTGCGCGTCGCCTTGTCAATCTTGTCCGCCCTTCCGCCGCTTGACTCTGTGTCAATGAAAATCGGATATGTAAGATTGTAGCCTTTCACAAGGCTCACCGCAAGGGATGCCTCCTTGACTGCCTCCACTTCATTGACTGCCTGTGAGAACACGTACACGCCTACCTTTAGCCCTGCCGCCGTAGCGCCCTTGATATTCGTCCGGAACGTCTGATCCTCGATCAGCACACCGGTCGCAGACCCCCTGTAGCCGCAGCGGATAATGACATAGTCAACACCGGAAGCCTTTACGGCATTCCAGTCGATCGTTCCATTATGCCTTGAGACGTCGATGCCAAAGGTGGAACCGTTGGTCGTTGTCGCAATGGCTCCGTCCGAACCAAAGTTATACGTAACACCCTGTATAATCTGCGTTCCGGTCACCACATTGCCGTTTTTGTCATAGTAATAAGTCTTACCGTCTATTGTCTGCCAGCCCGTGTAGCGGTACTGGGGCTGCGCTATGATATAAAACTCGGCGCTGCTGAAGTAATCCGCATAAACGGCTTCCCTGTAAGTGCCGTCCGCGTTTTTGATATAAATCTGGTTTCCGTTCTTGTCCTTTAACTTTGTGGTCGTATCCGAGGATGCATTGGAATTTATCGTCACGATACACTCTGCCTTGACCTGATTTCCCTGTGCATTCTTCTCTTTCGTTATGGCTGTGATTGTGGCACTTCCCGGAGCCACACCTGTTACAACGCCCTTTTCACTGACAGTCGCGACTTTCTTGTCCGATGTCTCCCATGTCACTCCGGCGTCCGACTGATAGCCCGTCACTGTCGGGACAAGTGTCGTGGAGCCGCCTATCGCCAAGTATACGTCTTTCGTCCGGTCAAGCGTCAGCGCAAGATCTGTGTTGGCGGTTATCGTAACCTCCACACTGCATCGAATGTCGAGTTCTTTTCCGTCCGCTCCCTTTATTCCGCTGATTTTTCCGGAAATGTGCACTTTTCCGGCTTTCACGCCTGTCACGACACCCTTATCGTCAACCGTTGCAATTGATTTGTCCGCACTCTCCCATGCTATCGCCGGAAAATTTTCTGTGATGGTCTCCTTGCTGCCGTCCTGCTTTGTATAGACAAGCTTTGCCGGCTTTACAGTGAGCGTCGCCCCGACAGCGCAGCTGTCCGCACTCTTGGAAAGCTCAAGCGCGCCGGACGAAATTTTTACAGCCTCAACCGTAATCACGCACTCCGCGCTGGCGGTATCTGTTGTCTCGCTCGTCTTCTTTTCCGGTTCCGTAATTTTCTTGTACGTGTATGCGATTGTCTGTCCTGCATCATCCTTAATCGGCGTGCAGCGTTCTTTTTCCTTGTCAGACAGTCTTTCGTACTCCTCGACAGATATCTCAAGCGTCTCCTCGACGGGCTCCTTCGGCTCGTAAGTGGTTGTGATCGTTTTTCTCGTCACCGTATAGGTAATTGTCGCTGTTCCCTCCCCCTTGGCAGTCACTTTTCCGCCGCTTACGGATGCGACGCTGTCATTGGAGCTTTTCCACTCTGTGGTGTACTGATATTCGACATCCCCCTCTTTTGAGTCGGAAAATTCCGTTCCCTTTAAGTCCACACTCGCTCCTGTGCTCAATGTCGCTTCCGACTTGTCCAGAGACACATTGAGTGCGTCAAAAAGCATTCGTGCCGCAGCTTTCGACACCTGTGACGGATCGGCAATTGTATTTTTGTCCACGAGCAGATAGCTTTCCGTGCCGCTGATGGGTGTCTTGGTCGACTCGACCCATTCAACAGTGTCCTTGAGCACCTCCGCCTCGGCAGCCGCATCATTTTTCTGGGTATCCTCCTGTGAGACGTTTACCTGCTTCTCTGTCTTAACCTCGTCCTGCACATTAATTACCACGTATTCAACCTTGTCCTTCACGGTAACCTGCTGGCTGACCGTCGGGAACTTATATTTGTCCGTCGATGTCACAATGGCGTCAAATACGCCTGCATTTACATTCTGCGCATAAATGACACCGTCCATGTCCTCATCCGTCAAAACCAGTTTTTTTCCTTTGGCGTTGGTCAGTGTGACCTCAAAGGCAGTTCCTGTAATCAGCTCTCCTGAGAGCACATCCGTAAAGGTTATCTTTAAATCCTTTTCCACGGACACGAAGCTGACATTTACCTTGCCGGACTCCGTGGTGTCCACCACTTCAAGCGTGGAGGATTCCTCTACATTCGCAAAATTTCCCGAGAGCGCGGCGTCGGACATGGCAAGAAGCCCGTCGCTGCCTGCCCCCATATTTTCAAGCTCTTTCCCCATGGGCACAATTGCCGCTATCTGTTTGTCCATCTGCCCTTTCTGCAAAAACATACTCAAAATCACAAGCGCTGCCACAACCACCACAACGCCTGTCGATGCAAGAATTGCATCAAAAGCGGTCATATGTCTGAACCAGCCCTTGATTTTTTGCGTCAAATCCGCGGGCGCTTCATTCGTTCCAGACCCTAATACAGCAATGTCGTTTTCATACGTATCGTCAAACGCACCATAGGAGGTATCAAACGAATCCTCATCATAGTATTCGTCGTCATAATATTCGTCTGACTCGTAGTAATCTTCATTTTCCCCATCGTATGTCTCATCCGCATCATCATAATAACTGCCTGTGTCTTCCGCATAATCATCCGGTTCATATGTGTCAATATGAATTTCTTTCGTGTTGTACAATTCTTGTGTCTGCTCTCCTACAGGCTCGTATTCTTCGGTCATGTACTCCGTTTCTTCATACGATTCCGGCTCATCTTCTTCGGACGCGTATGTTTCCGGCTCGTATTCCTCTACCTCATACAATTCCGGAATATACGGCTCCGAATCATATTCCGCTGGCTCATATTCTGCTTCTTCATACTCCTCTGGCTCGTATTCCTCTGCTTCATACTCCGCTTCTTCATACTCCTCTGGCTCGTATCCTTCCGCCTCGTACTCCGCTTCTTCATACTCCGCCAGATCGTATTCCTCCGCCTCGTACTCCGCCGGATCATATTCCTCCGCCTCGTACTCCGCTTCTTCATACTCCGCCGGATCATATTCCTCCGTCTCGTACTCCGCTTCTTCATATTCTTCAGGCGCATATGTTTCGAACTCGTATTCTTCCATCGCGTCTTCTGAAATATCATTGCCGTCTTCATCTATGTAATCAACAATGTATGCGTCCTCTTCGTCCGGTTCATCTGTCATCTCTGCCTGTTCCGCAAAGTCCGCATCATAAAGATCTTCTGTATAGTAATCCGTGCGATCCACTGCTTTTCTTTTGTCTGTGTTATGGAATCCTAATGTCTTATTCTTATTTTTCTTCATTTTCACCTACGCCGTCCGGCTGTTACCTCCCTCTCTCAGTTTGTGCAGTCCGCACAATTGCGTTTTGTTAACATTTCCGTAACAATTATAGCAAAGTCGCGTTCATCCCTCAACATTTTTTTACGCTGGACAAAATGTAAATTTTGACATTGCAGGATGCAGACACCTGAACCGCTGCAAATCGTTTCACAGGTTAAAAATCACAATCCCAGCCATAATGCATGCTATTCCCAAAATTTTCCTAAGAGAAATCCTCTCCCGAAATACAACGTAGCCAAGTACCAGCACAAAGACATTTCCAAGCGACTCAATCACAGGTCCGTTTTTGTAATCCATACCGCTGTAAGCATATACCGTCAGCAGCATCGAGCAAAACAGCAGGCCATATCCGCCGATGACATACGGATTCAGATACTCCCTAATCACATTGTCATAAACTTTGAGCGCGCTCTTTTTCAAGAGAACCTGTGACACGGACGCGACTGCCACAGACAAAAACATGGAAACCATAAATCTGCTAATCACCCGCCTGTTCCTCCTTATCCGTGTTTATAATGACTGTTCCTGCCACGACAAGCAGCACCCCGACAATATTTTGCGGCGTAATCGTGTCATGGAAAAACACCACCGCCCAGACCATCGACCACACGACAGCCATCGAGCGGTTCGCATACGCAACCGACAGCGCAAAGCGTTTTATCATCTGCTGCCACAAAATGGCATAAACGCCAAGCAGTACAAACTCCATTCCAAAGAAAAATAAAAATCTGCGCAGATTACCGTCTGCCGCGGATGCTTCCTTGGACATCACACTTGAAATTGTATATATCACAATGACGCCCTGCAGCAGAGCCACATTCTTTATCTTAACAAACCCCTTCATCTCCCAAAGCCTCCAATACCCGCAAATTTGGGCTTCTGTACAAATTTAGTTTCCGTGTTCTGTCGGTGTGTTCATGCGCCCGTCCCCGGCATCTATCAAATCCTGATCCAGAAGTCCCTGCTCCTTGTACACCCAGAAGTAATTATAATCCATATAAATAAAATATCCCTCCACAAAACGGAACAGGAAATATCCTTCCTCCTCCATGCTTCCTTTCATCTGCTTTGCACAGGACAGAACCACAAAGGCACACCGCTCCTCTCTGGCGCATCTTGCCACCTCTGCCACATCATACACCGCGCCGTCCCCCTCCATCGCATCATACAGCTCATTGTGGAACGTCCACGCCGGTTCCAGAATGTTTCTGCCGTAAGGCGTGTAAATTTCCGCCGTATACTGCCGCAGGAACGGTAAAAGCTCTGCCGGAAGCACCGCCACCGGCTTATAATTTTCCTGCCTTATGGCATCCGCAACATGGATGACCTGCTGCGGTATATGGTATGCGTTGACGGACTTGATATGAAACGAATTCGTGTATACCAAATCGCCGTTAATGCCAATCACCAGAAGCGTCAGAAAAAAAACAAGCGCCCTTGAAACAGCATGCCGGAAACGCATCATCAGTCTCACCGCACTGTAGCATACGAGAATGCCAATCGGCAGCGTCCAGAACACGCGGTAATAAATCTCCTCGTCAATCCGCGTTCCTACCCATGCATATAAGGGGCACAAAAAGATTACCGCAATCGCCGCCACCAGATACAGCAGCACGACGCGCACCTTCCGATCCGTCTCCGTAACCCACAAAAACAGCAATGCAATCAAAAAAAGAGGCATTAAAAAACTCTTGTTATTATATAAGATAATATCCTCGATTATCGTTTTCATAACAGCCGTCACATTTCTTCGCCCCTTTCCGATTCCTTTATTTCAACATCATATAACACACCCCAAGCAGCAGACATGGCATACAGCACAAAAACAATTCTGCCGCAAAACGTAGGCTTCTTTTTTTGATGCCGATTAGTACTGCCGCCGCCGCGGTAACTGTCGGCACAATCATAAACGAGACGCTTGTGGCAAGCACGGCAGACAGGCAGACACAGATAAATAACATCCACACTCCCTGACTGACGGTTTCCTGCGCCAGATAAATCAGGCAAAGAAACAGTGCAGGGATGACCATGCCCGCCATCATCCCCTTTCCCTGCCAAGTCCTTGTCATCGCAAACGTCTCGGAAGTGTACAGCGATATGTTGCCGTACATCAGCCAGACCGCGGTCAAGATCATGAAGACCGGACGGTAGGTCTTTCTATTCCACAGCAGGCGGTCTCCAATCTGTCCGTAAATGCAGTACATAAACATCAGCCAGACCGGTCCCAGCACAGTGTGCGCCACGACAGCCGGAGCGATTCCGCTAAGCCGCGACAGCCATGCCTGATAAACCGGCGTCGGGGAAAAAGCGTGTCTTATGTCCAGCGGATAAAGGTAACCTGTGTAGGCATCCCGAAGGTACATGGAATCAAAATCACAGGTAATCACCGCTGTCGCAATATAGTAGGCATCATCCCCGTCATAATACTCGTACATCACTGCGTATGCCATCTGAAAAATCACCAGCAGGAAAAAAATGCCCCAGCCAATTTTCACGATTGCAGGAAGCTCCCTGATTCCCTTTATATTTTCCAGATATGCCTTCCATACGACTCTCCCCTGCCACAATGACACGGGCACCAGTATACTGACAGCTGCCGTATACAATACCACCAGCAGCGTAAAACTTTTTTCCAGCAAAATCAAAGGCACTGCCACAAGCTCAAATATAAAAAAGCTCACAAACCACCCGCAGACATAAGTCATCGCGGGTGTTTTTTGCAAGCTATTCATATGCTTCACAGGTATGAACCCTAGAACAAACGGCACCGGCAGAACCAGCACCAGCAGGATTGTCCATCTAATAATCTCCACCTGATGTTTCTCCCATTCTCAAGTTTTTCTCTGTAAGTATTCCCATTTTTTTCGCTTCAATGCGCGCTTTGGTTCTTTAGGAGCTGTAGGAAGTTCCTTACTTCTGTCCAAAATAGAGGGACAGCTCCGCCGCAATGTGCTCACCCAGCACAATATTTCCGTTATCCTTCGGATGAAGCCCGTCTCTTAGGTAAAAGTCGGCCGACTCCTTATCCGTACAGTCCATAAAACCGATATTGTACAGTTCTATGACGTGGAAACCATATTCCTTGGCAAGCTTTCTCTGAACATCCATATAGTCGTTCAGCGTCGGCTGCCCTTTCACATCAGAGTAAGTGCACTCCACCTTTTTGTTTGTATTGTACATTGTGACAAAAAAGATTTCGTTATCGCTGTAGTATTCCTTCAGCTGTTTCATGAAATAACGCACAGACCCGCAGTAGCCTGCCGTGCTAAGCTTATCATTGATATCGCCAAAACGCTTATTTGCCGGCGTACTCAGGTAATCATTCACTCCTGCAAACACCACTATGATATCGGAATCCACATTGGTTACATTGCCAAAGTTTAATGCCAGTGACAGACTTTCATCCGCATACACGGAAAACATTCTGCCGCCCATTCCGTGATTGAGTACACGTTGAAAATGAAGGTAGGAATCAGCATATGTAACATAACTGATGCGGTTGCCGTTCGTATCCACCGCGCTGGTAATTCCCTCCGTGATGCTGTCACCGATAAACACAATATTTTTCTTGCTGAAATCATAGGCATTGTTCGCCAGAATCTGTCTGTCCATCTGGTTAATTTTTGATGTCTTATCCTTTGAATTCTTAAGTCCGTACAGTGTTGCCCGCGCTTCCTCAAAGTTCGCCTGCTGTTCCTTCCGCGCCGCGATCTCCCCTTCCGAAAGCTGTTCTATCTCACTCAGCCCGGACGTATCCGGTTCCTCCTGTGTCGTCGTCTGTTCCTGTGCGCTCTCCTCCGTGCTTTCTGTCTGTGATTCCTGTTCGGTCTCAGGTGTACTGCTCTCCTCCTGCGTCGATGACGGCACGGTTTCCTCCGCTGTTTCCGTTTCCGGTAATGACGCCAGCACGTTGTCTGCCGAACCGGCGGTGCCGCAGCAGATACATCCCGTACAAGTGCATCCCTCCACGCAGCCCGAAGGCGCCGACGGCGTTTCATTCCGCACGATAAGCTCCTCATTTGTCCGTTCCCCACAGCCGGAAAGCAGTGTGCTCACTGTCACTGCCGCCGCAAGAACTGCCGCCATAGCCTTTTTGTTACGATAAATTTTTTTCATAATTACTCCAATCTGTCCGAATGCCGGACACTGGCAGAATGTTTTAACAGCTTTAAGCATTCCGCCTCATAATACCTGTTGTCGGACATGTAAAAGTCCGCCAGCTGTCTGCTCCTCTCATCCAAGAGTTCATACGATGCCGTAAGATTCCCCGGATGAAACATCAACTCCAGTTCTTCTCCCCGCTTACCGGCATAGTGCCGATATGCCGGCAGCAGTGTCTCCACCACTTCCTTTTTCATCTCACAGGTATAAAAAATACCAAAGAACACAGGCGCCTTTATCCCCCTGTTTTTCAGGACTGCCGTATTCCGCTTCTTGTATATTTTCAGGATACACCATTTTACCCAGTTTATCGCAGGCACGCCCCTGCACATCCTCGCATCACGCATCAGCGGGGCTGTCGGGTCAACCGGAATCCGGATATGCCGGATGTCAAGATGCGCAAACTCCTTGTCAGACAGCACCGACATCAAGCTGTCAAACACCACAGGAATCATATGATAATGCTGGTGGGAATCCACAGCCGTAATTTTGTAATCATTTTCCGTTGTGACTGCCCTAAGCTGTGCCGCCATCTCCAGTTTTAGCTGCGCTTCGACCCGCTGTCTCGCGGCTCCTCTTTTCAGATAGTTCCACTGAAAAAACTGTATAAAGGATTTGTCAAAACGACCTGTTTTGTCCACCAGATCCGGTACGTTCTGCGCGCCCGCAAGCGGACGCCCCTCCACAAAGTTGAGGTGGAGCACCCTTCGAATTCCAGTGCCGTCAGGGTCGGCACTGTCCAGAATCTGCAGGGACTCCTTCAGCGCGCCGGAATTCGGCAGCACGCTGATGCTGTTCAGCGCACCGTTTCGGAAACACTCGAGTATTCTTTCCGACTGCTCCTTCGTCACCCCGAAATCATCTGCATGAAACCATATTTTATTCTTCATACCTTATCCCTTTTGGCTTTGCTGCCCTTTTTCGTCCGGCGTCTTTCCTTGAACAAATACCATACAAACTTTGCATTCGTCGTCACATATCTTTTCCACAGCCGTCTCGGATCCTGCAGGAGCCTGTACAGCCATTCCAAACAGAGCCTCTGCATGAAACGCGGCGCCCGCTTGATATGTCCCGCAAGATAATCAAACCCGGCACCGACACCGACCGCAACGGCACACAGCTTTCCCCTGTGGGCATACATCCACTCCTCCTGTTTCGGCGCCCCCAGACCTACCCAGATAAAATCAGGCTTTGCGCTGTTTATCAGCGTGGTAACCTGACCATCCTCCTCAGGTGTGAGCGGGCGAAACGGCGGCGCATACATTCCTGCGACCTCCAGCCCCGGATAATCCTTTTGCAGGACTGCCTTGATATCATCAAGTGTCTCCTGTGTTGCGCCATAGAAAAAATGCCGGTAACCTTTTTGCGCTGAAATCTTGAACAGCTGCGTCATTAAGTCCGGTCCCGTGACGCGCTCCGCATCCGGAAAACCGACAATCCGGCTGTAACCGGATAAAGGCGCCCCGTCCGGCAGCGCCATCGCCGCACTGTTTTGTATGGTGCGGTAGTCCTTCTTTTCATACGACATAACAGTAGTATGAACATTGGACACACAGATATACTGCCCCCTAAGCGCGTCAATGTGCGCGCCGATATAGGCAAGGGTATCTGTCATATTCGTCACATTGATTTTTGTTTTTAAAATTTTACAGTATTGTAACTCTGCCATCTTGTGATAAGCCACCCTCTATCTGTCCGGATTACTTTGAACCTTTGCCCCCTAAAACTGCAAACACTGTCATAAACAATATCTTGATGTCGAGCCCAAGCGACCAATTGTCTATGTACTCCAGATCCAGTTTTACGATTTCCTCAAAATCCTGTATATCACTCCTGCCGCTCACCTGCCACATTCCGGTAAGGCCAGGGGTAATGCTCATGCGCCTTCTATAATAACCGTTGTATTTTTCAAACTCATCCTCTGTCGGCGGGCGTGTGCCTACCAGACTCATGTCGCCCACCAGAATATTGAGAAACTGCGGGGTCTCGTCAATGCTTGTCTTTCGGATGAACCTGCCCACCTTCGTAATCCGCGGGTCATCCTCCATCTTAAACATAAGTCCTTTTATCTCGTTTTGGGTCTCCAACTCTTTTTTCCGCTGCTCGGCATCCATGTACATGGAACGAAACTTCCATATCCGGAAGCGGCGTCCGTTTTTGCCGATGCGCGTCTGTGAAAAAAACACTGGTCCCGGCGAGTCAATCCGGATTGCCAGCGCCACAAACGGCGTTATTACGGCTGTAATTATAAGTCCTACAAGTGCTCCTACTATATCCATGCACCGCTTGACAAGCAGCCGTCTCGAATCCATTGTCTTTAACGCAAACGAAATCACACTGTAGCCGGCAAGCTGCTGTACATATGTGTTGGGGTTCGCACGGCTGAACAAATCGACGTTGTAATGGCATGTAAGTCCCATTTCCTCAAACCGTTCAACCATATCGCGTATCTCAATCGCAGACACCCCCGGAAGACAAATAAAGACCTCGTCCACCATCATCTGCACCACAGTATCATATAAATCCGTCCGCGAGGCGACAACCGGCACTTCTTTTACCGTGCTGCCTTTCCTGTCCGCATCATAGATGGCGGCAGCTGTGATATCATAGTACCACTCTTTTCCTTTTAGCAGATTGCCGATTACCTCCTCCGCCATGATATCCCTTGTGATGACGAGCATCTTTTCGGCGCTTGTGCTTTTCCTGTAGTATTTCCAGATAGCCTTTTTAAATGCCATATGCACGGTATACGCAATCAGAATATTCAAAAGCGCAAAGAATCCATATACGGAACGTGAGAAGTCATACGCCTGCTGCGTGAGATATAGCACGACCACCAGCCCGACCACAATGATGACCGTATAGCGGAATGTATAATAAAACTCTTGGTAATATCCCCTTGTAAAAAAGTTCCTGTTTCCGTCAAGGAACATATTGTAGAGCAGACACAATACCACAATGTAAGCGCCGACCATCAGGTGGAACTCCTTGGGATAATTTTCATAATGAATAATGTGAAATCGAATAAACAGAGCCAACGCATACGATACAACCGCACTCACTATATCTATCAAAAGAATACTGTATGTCTCTATCATTTTGTTCTTTCTTCTGACATTCTCCATTCTACTATCTCCATGCCGCCTTTGGCAGCCCACATACTTCATCAGCTTTTCAAACGTGACAGTTCACCCTCCGGCTTCCTGTTACAAGCATCAAGCCATGCAAAACCACTTCGTTGGTGTCAAAGCCACGTGCCATGGCTTGATGCACCTCATCCACTACGCTGTTTCACGGACTTGTAAATGCAAAGTCCTGCGCTGAACGGTTCCTTTCAAACAGCATCTACAATACTTCGCATTATAACACGTTCCTCAATGGAATGTAAATCCGTATAATTCCCAAATCCTCTTGATTTTTCATTGGTTTTTCGTCACTTATTTCGGCCGGTACGCACCGCGCATGTTTTTGAAAAGTATTTTCATCAGCTCACTGTTGCCTTTGACAAAGCTAATTTTGGTCGGTGTCTTTCCCTTTTTGGGGTATGCGCGCGTAACCGGTATCTCACACGCGCGGTAGCCAAGCTGTGTCGCCCTGACAGACAGATACGCCAGAAGCTCATAGGTCATAAACACGTCGCGCAGCGGCGCAACTCTCTCGTCCGCAAGGTACCTTGCAGAGTATGCCCTGTATGCATTGGTTGTATCCGTAAAGCGCTGTCCGGCGGTGAGCGATATCACAGGCGCATGAATCAGGCGCACAGCGAGATTTCTGACCGGCGGCGTATTGACTGCCCTTCCTCCCTCCACGTAACGGGAGCCTTGGACAAAATCATACCCCTCCTCGAGTTTCCGGATAAAGCGCGGGATGTCCTCTATGCTGTCCTTATAATTTCCGTCTATCGTGATGACGCCCTTATACCCCCGCTGAAGCGCCCAGTAAATTCCCATGCGCAGCTGCGCGCCCTGCTTTCCCTTGTCTTTCTTCACGAGCAGCGTATTGACCTTGAGCTTTTTGAGCTTCCGCTCCTCTGTACTGCCGTCCGTCGAACCGCCGTCACAGATGACTATGTCCGCATATTCCGAAATATTGTGCTTATATGCGCGGTACAACTCTTTTAGAATGCGCTCACCCTCGTTAATCACAGGAATCAGCACCACGTAATCCTTTGTTTTCCCTGCATACTCATAGTACGCAAACGCCGGAACTCCTATTCTTCCGCCATATATCATCCAAACATCTCCTTTCCGTATGCCAGTATTTCATCCAGCATGGAAATCCTGCCGTCTTCGTCCTGCGTCTTCCCCATCTCGACGGACACATAGCCCTGATAGTTATTTTCGCGCAGAAACGCAGCCAGCTCGCCGTGAAACATTCTTCTGCCGCTGTCCATGACTAGCGGCTTTAAAAACGGCTCGCTGATATGCACATGGTTTATCAGCCCCGCACTGCCCGCAAGCGCTTCCACAGACTCCCCGTTTTCAATCATGGTTCCGGTATCAAGGTTCAGCAGAAATCCCGCCGACCCGACTTCCCGTATCAGCGCTACCGCCTCCTGCGTCGTATTCATATAGTTCGTATTGTAAATTGGCGGATTTGCCTCCATGCCTATCGCGGTATTTTTTTCATGGGCATACGTTCCCAGCTCCCGAAAAAAATCGACACCCTGATTGCGCAGGGCGCTGTCTGCTCCGTCGGGCAGCACCCTGTTTTTCGGACTGCCAAACACAAGGTTCGCACACCGGATTATGGACGCAAAATCCACCGCCTTTTTGGTATATTCAAGCAATACCTGTCTCTGCTGTGCATCGGCAAAAAGCTTCTCCGTCCTCCCGAACCAGATAGACTGCATCGACGGAATGTCAAATCCCGTCGATGCCCCAAATTCCGCGCGCCAGTTCTGCACCCGCTCCAAATTTTCATACGGATCGGTCTCAAAAAAGCGCGTCGGCGCAATTTCCAGTCCGGTATACCCATACGTTTTCATCAAGGCATATACCGCCTCATCCTCCTGCGCCGTCCATGCGATATTTGATATTGCAAGTTTCATTCCACACCTCCAGACTACCCGCGTTCTCCCTCTGTAATGCTGTGCTCCACAAACATTTTGATATCTGCCAGTATCTCCTCCTTGCTGCAGATATACCCTGCTTTTCCGCCGAATTTCGCCGCGTATGTAGTCCTAAAGTCATACCTTGCAGGTGTCCCCTTCAACTCGTTTTTGAACACTTCACCCGTCAGCGCCTTGTAGAGCTCGGCAGCCGAAACCGGCTCGGTGGCAAGGTTCAAAAGCGTGATATCCTCATTTAATGCGGTCTGGATATCCTCCCAAAGACGGCTCAGGGGATAGAACTGGAACGTACTGCGGCTGTCCGTAAAATGAAGCGCGGTAAAACCAAGCTTCCTAAACTTTTTCTTCAGAAGCTCCTGCCTGCCCTTATCCAGTCTGACACAGCGGTAAAAGCCGTTGTCCGTCGGCTCATAGCAATCGTCAAGCATAATTTCATCGCTTGACTTTTCCATCGTCTTGAGCGTCTGGAATTTCTCTTTTTTCAGCATATACGGAACGACATTCATAAAGTCATAGATAAAGTTCTTTTTAATATTGTATCCATAAAGTCCCGGAAGCCGGATAATCAGGGCGTCGGGATAGTTCTTCCGCACCCACGCCTCCAGATAATACCGGTTGAGCCCGTATGGCTGGATTCCGTTTCCGGTTCCGCCTTTTCCTTCGTCCAGTACCGAATCCGTCTCGTCTACCCCGACCGGATTGCGGTACACATCAATGGTCGAAATCAGCACAAGCCTCTGCGGATTGATTGCCTTGATGTTTTTCTCCGCCTCAAGAATCTGTTCCAGATCGCGTTCCGGCGCGCTGTTTGCAAGATATTTTTCTGCGCGCAGCCCCGCATAAATCAGCACCTCGGGTTCCAGCCCATACGCCTTCTCGATATTCTGCGAGTTGTAAACGCCCTTGATGCGGTTGCGCGCCCGCGAATAAAGATTGCTTCCCACAAACCCAGTATAACCCACTAATGCTACCATAGTTATTCCCCCTCTTATTCTCTCAATTCCTGTTCTCTACTAATACAATACAATCTTTATCACAATTTTTCAATACTCTCAAAACTGTATTTCTTGCGCCGGAATACCAAGTCCACAAGTATCTGCAGATATTTTATGATAATGGTGAGAATCCCGAACAACCCGAAAAAGGCAAACGACATAAAAAAGATTGTCGTCGTCCAGCCCGCGACAGGCGTGCTAAACAGATATACGAATGCCGAATACACCGCGACAAACACGGCAACCAGCATCATAATCACCGTCATTGTGACCGAAAACCGGTACCCCAGCTCCGTAAACAGTATCATGCTGTTGACCGCAAGCTCCGTGCGGTACTTGCGCTCTGTCCGGTCTTCCTTTCCATGCCCTGCGTCCGTGACACGGTATTTGACATTCATCGTCTTTAGACCGCAGTTGGCATACACCGCCTTTCGGTACGGCACGGACTTGTTC
Organism: uncultured Lachnospiraceae bacterium; assembly: GCA_910579275.1. Taxonomy (GTDB): domain Bacteria; phylum Bacillota; class Clostridia; order Lachnospirales; family Lachnospiraceae; genus COE1. Next base: position 29,247 of record CAJTTO010000001.1, on the reverse strand, counting down.
ATGCTGCTGATGCGGTTTATCACCCTGCGGCTGAGCACCCGGAACCGCTCCGAGTAGAGCTTGTAGGAATAATCCGTAAACCGGTTAAACACATTATAAAATATGTTTGATGTAAAGCGTTGTTTCTTATCCGGAGATGCGCTCACGATATCGAATCCCTTCAGGGACTCCCGATACACGTTCATAATCTCCTGCGGTGCAAAGTCAAGGGTACAGGAATCAAATTCCAGCACAAAATCCCCTATCGCCAAGTCCACGCCTGCATTCATGGCGGTCTCCACTCCGTGGAAATAGCTCATGTTCAGGACAGTAACCGTTGTGCTGTGCGCCTGTCTGCCCGTCTGCCGCACGACCTGCGCGCTGTCGTCCTGCGAAAAATCATTTACACATATAATCTCCGAATGCTCAAAATTGTCCTCCAGCACACCGATTACTGCCTGCAAAAAGCCGTCAATCACCGCCTCGTCATTGTGTACATAGATGACCGCAGACATGAAGTTTTTTTCTTTATTTGCCATATGTCATCATCCTCATTCCGTTAATATATCATCAAGATCATATACTGTGTTAATCTTTCCCGACAAAACCCCCACAAAAGTAGGGTTTTCCGAGTACGTCCGGACTACCGTCGGTCTTGAATCGTCAATCTCCGAGCTCATGAGAATCGGCTTCATCGAAAAAAGGGAGCTTCTGTACGCAAACCCGTACTCGTCACGCAGATATTTGCGGGCAAGGCTTGCCATATACGGAAACGCCGTCTTCGGCTTTGCCTTGCAGTCGTTACAGTTTCCCAGATGACTCCTGCTGCAGTAACCGCCGCTGTCCGCCTGACAGGCAAACTGCGGAACCGGGTCATAGCTTGTCGCGTGCGGCGTGAACGTAACCGAAGTCAGCGAATGCAGCCCTGTCTTTCCAAACGGCATAATGGAAAAGAAGGGGCCATCCATCACCGTAAAACCGTATTCTTTTAACCGCTCATTGACATCACAGAGTATGATTTCGCACAGCTCGTACTTGATGCCAAACTTCTCAAATCCGAGCATGTCAAGAATCTGGTTGGTAGACGCGTATGTCGCATTCAGCAGAAAGCCTGTGCTGTATCTTTGCTGACTGCCCTTTTCATTCACATAAAGCACATATGCGTCCTGCGTCTTTTCGATCCGTTCGATGTCAGCCGCGTAGCGTATCTCTGTCCGGTTTCCGGTTTCCCTGAGCTTTTCCACAAAGTAATCCCTTAAAATCATGGCATCGTAGGTGTACTCCCTTGTCAGAAACGCGCCGTCGCACATTCCTTCCCGAAAAAACTGTTCCGGATGCAGTTCCTCACACGGAATCTCTGCCGCGGCGCAAAACTTTTTGAACTGTGTCCCGTCGGACCATGAGTACTCACTTGATGTAGCATACACCTTCTGAAACGCGCGGTTGATGCAGAACCCGTAGTCCTCATTAAACCGCGCGAAATACCCCGCCGACTTCATTGCCGTGGACAGGGAACGCGGATAGTGGTAGCCTTGGTGCACCCTCGCCTGATTGATGTAAGTCGCCCTTCGAAACGGCGCATCGTCACATTCAAGCACAAGCACATGCTGGCCGCGCTTTGCGCAGAAATATGCGGCGTACAGTCCGTACAGCCCCGCGCCGATAATGATTTTGTCATACTTCATGATTGTCTGAACCCTCATCCCTTGAAAGAATCTCCCAGAAGTAATACCGTGGTCTCTGTTTCGTTTCCAGATAATTTCTTCCCACATACTCCCCTATAATGCCAAGTGACAGCAGATTGGCTCCCCCTATCACCCAAATTGACATCAGGATGGAGGACCAGCCGCTGACGGTATAACCAAAATAATGCTCATAAATAATGTGTATAATCATGCCAAATCCAACCAGCAGCGCGAGTATCCCCATCCCCAGCACCATTCTGATTGGCTTGATGCTAAAGGACGTAATCCCGTCTGCCGCCAGCGTGAACATTTTTGACAGCGAATACTTTGACGTTCCCTGCATACGCGGAAACACGTCAAAATGCACAACCGAGGACTTAAAGCCAATATCGGGTATGATCCCCCGCAAAAACAGGTTGACTTCGCCGTACTCTGACAAAGCCTCCAGCGCCTTTGCACTCATCAGCCTGTAATCCGCCGAATTTTCATAAATATTGCACCCCATGGCATTCATGGTCTTATAAAAAACAGTCGCAGAAAGTTTCTTGAAAAATCCGTCGGTATCCCTCGAGTTGCGCACACCGTACACAATCTCGCTGCCGTCGGCATACGCGCTGATAAAATCCTCCATGGCATTGATATCCTGCTGTAAATCGGCGTCTATTGTAATCGTATAGTCACAGTACGTCCGCGCGTACATCATCCCTGCAAGAATGGCGTTCTGGTGCCCTCTGTTGTGCGCGAACCGAAGGCCTTTTATCTCCTCATTTCCGGAATACCACCGCTCAATGATTTCCCATGTGCTGTCCCGTGAGCCGTCATCCACAAATACAATCCTGCTTTTGTCGGATATCCTGTCCTTTTTCATCAGCTCACGCAGCTTGTCCAAAAGCGTCCGTGCTGACGTGTCCAGGGCTTCCTCCTCATTGTAGCATGGAACCACAATATAGAGCGTCCCCTTTTGTCTATTGTTATCCACTTTTCGTTACGTCCTTTCGCATTGATTATGTTGCTGCCGCCCCTCTGCGCCTACTGTACTTCAACACGGTACTCATACGTTCCCGCGCCAAGCTCCATGCCCTGATACCGGACATCCGGAAGGGAGACGGTCGCTGTCGTATTGGGCGGAATCACAAAGCGAAATACCAGCGCTCCCCCCTCTGCTTTCCAGCTGCTTTCTATCGTCCCATATACACTCTCGTAGCTTCCCGATGCAAATGTCAGTCCGCCGCCCACCTGCGGCTCAAGATAAAAATGCTGATAACCCGGACTGTCCTCATCTCTCCGGATTCCGAGGATGTCACTGTACAGCCACTGTCCCACTGTTCCAAGTCCAAAATGGTTCAGGGAGCCGTTCACAGCGTATGTCCCGCCATCTGTGTCGTAGCATGTGTACCACGATTCTGTAATCGTCGTTTGGTTGTAAGAAAGCATATGGTTCCAAGACGGGTAGGTGTCCTGCTGCAGGATACGGTATGCCGTGTCGGCATATCCATACCGGCAAAGCACCGGCAGCAGGAACTGTGTCGCGACAAATCCTGTGTTCAAATGTGCATCATATTCCAAAATGGCAGTATTTAAGCATTTCGCGCCCTTTTCCGCAAGCTCCTCCGGATACAGTCCATATGCAAGCCCAAGCGTATAAGCGGACTGAAGCCAGCAGTCAATCGAACCATCCTCATTGATGTAATTGTCCTGCCATGCCTTTTTATATTGATTGTAAACCATCCTGTATTTCTTGGCAATGTCATTTTCACCAATATCTGCACTCATTTTTGACAAAAGATCTGCCACATATGCACACTGCGCCGTATTTGCGATCTCATCATCCAGCACGGAAACCGCATTATGATCGCTGTAATTGTGCTGCCTGCGGACATAATCTTCGCTCGTCTCCACCAGATAGTCCATGTATCGGCACATCGCATCCAGATGCTCCCTTATGATTTGCGGATTTCCATACTGCTGATACAGCTCCCAGACCAAAATAATCCCCGCGTCGCTCCATCCGTTTGCCCCGCTGTCCATGTTGTCGCTCGGCGCGATCTCCGGAAAAGCACCGTTTTCGCACTGCCCGTTTATCAGCATTTCCGTGTAATGCTTCAGATAACCATACACATCCGAATTGTACATCGCCGTATTTGCAAATACCTGCGCGTCTCCTGCCCACCCGAAGCGTTCATCGCGCTGCGGACAGTCCGTCGGCACATCCAGAAAGTTGCTTATCTGTGTCCAGTAGATGCTTTCATACAGCTTGTTTACCCGCTCATCCGAACAGACAAACGTACCCGTGCGCCGGTTGTCCGTGCTAATCACAAGCCCGCTCACATCCGACAGCGGCAGCGGCTGGTCAAGTCCCGATATCTGCACATAGCGGAATCCCCTGCACACAAGCGTCGGCGTGTAGGATTCCTCTCCCGTTCCACCCACAACATAGTAGTCCGTATTGTCAGCCGCATACAGGTTCTGTGTCCAGACCGTCCCAACCGCGTCGTCGCGGCACGACATCCTTTCGTCATTGAGCATTTCCGCATACCGTATCGTAATCACCTTTCCGCGCATGTCCCCGGTATTTTTCAGGACAATCTTACAATTTCCGTTAAAATTCTGTCCGAAATCATACACATATTCCCCGGCGGCAGGCTCCGACACCGCCACCGGTTCCAGTGTACCGATACATTTTACCGGCGCTGTTTCCGACGCCTTTTTATCCAGACTGTCGTACTCCGAAAACACATCTGCCTGCCGCCATCCGTCCGGCTGGTAATCCGTCTCGCACCAGCCCGCCTGCTCTTTTGCGGCATCATAAAATTCTCCGAGAAACATGTCATCGTTTCTGATGGGACCGTCATCAAACACCTGCCACTCGTCTCCGGTAACGACATTCTGGCTGCTGCCGTCCGCATACTGTATCACAAGCTTTGCCTGAAACGCGATCGTTTCTCCCCAGTCCGCATTTGACTTGTTGTATCTTCCGTGCCCAATCACCGCACCTATCACATTGGACGGATTTAAAAATTCAGTGACATCATACGTCCGGTAGTACGTCTCTTTGCTGTATATTGACCGCCCCGGCGCCAGATATTCGCCGCAGACATCCTTCCCATTCAGGTAAATCCTGTAATCTCCGAGCGCCGTGGCATACAGGCGCGCAGACACAATCTGTTTGCCGCTTTCACACGCAAAGGCATGCCGGAGCATCGGCGCGGGTTCCTGCACCCCCGCAGTAAGCAGAAAGCCAGACGAAGCCTCACACCAGCCGTCCGTAATTTTTGCGTAGTACGGAGAGAAAACGTGGTTTTTGCCATCGTCAAACGTTTCGGCATAAAGCGCGGTTTTTGTATTCCCGTCCGTCACGGCAAGATTGTCATAATATGCATAGTATGCCCCTCTTGCCGTCCAAAATCCAATATTCCCTATATCTTTTCCTGCGGGAAATCTGGTCAGCTCCGCCGCGAGCACCTGCACACCGTCAACCCATGCGCCAACGGCGCTTTCCTTTATGTCCAGCTCCACATGATGGTCGGTGGCGCAAAATTCCTCCACGCTGCCAAATGAATCCGGAAATTCTTCATTTAACACAACGGCGGTTCGCTGTTCGTCTGTGTTGGAAAGCTCCACAACAGCGCATTCAACGGCACCGCCCAGTGTATTGATGTCAAACCGCAGATATTCCCCATACTGGTTCGTGTCCATTCCCCACACAAAACCAGAATGTGTCTGTCCGAGACGAACATCATACGCTATGCGATACTGACGCGTGCCCTGCGGTATTTCCCTGTTTTTTTTCATGCCAATCCACGATGCGCCGCCCCAGTCATCATTGGTCAGTCCCATCTCAAAGGACGCTGCGGCTGCACTCTCAAGCAGGTTCTCGTCCTCGTCCCAGATACATACTTTCCATGTGTACTGTTTTCCTGCCTCCAGTGCAGCGCCGCCATACGGCACTGCCGCCGAAATACCGGACGCTGTCCTGCCGCTGTCCCACACATACTCCTGCTGAGCCAGCTGTTCGGGCGACTCCGCCACCAAAATCCGATATGCCGTCTGCCGGCCTGTCCCCTCCTGCATCCGCCACCCGAACACTGGAACATCTTCTATTCCTATGGGATTTTCCCTGTAGTTTACCGTGAGGCATGTCAGACTGCCGGATGCCGCACTGTCAGCATCTGATCTGCTGCCGCATCCGCCGCTTATCATTCCCAATATCACCACGGCAACCCACACTGCCGCTCTCCGAAATCCCTGAATCATCTGCCCTTCTCCCTGTCCTTTACTCGCACATTTTCACAACCCATATTTCATTGATCTTCTGCACACATCCCTCTTCCGGATAAACCGGCATGTTCTGATAAATATCCGTCTGCATGATTTCCTCTTTCTTGTCAAAGCGCAAATCTGCCATGTCATACCCGATAAACATTTTAATAAAATTGTCCCGCACGCTCATCGTAATCAGACCATTCTCAAGCGCCACACCGTCAAGCTCCCTGAGATCCTCCGCATCAAGCACGTCAACCTCCACACTGCTCGGATTATCCTTGTAATAGAACTCTCCCAGTATCTCAACGCTGTCGCCCTCTTGAAATCCGGGCGTTGTCTCGACCATGGCAAGCACCCTGTTAAAATACTGCTGGACACGCTCTGTCGCAAAATGCGTCCGCAAGTATGCGCGGTTTGCAAGGAGATAATCCGTGTAGCTGCTCACAAATATGGTAAGCATGGTAATGACGACAGCCCCGTAGCGCAACACGTTTTTCCACCGCACAGACACCGGCTTCTCGTGCCAGTCCTCCATGCAGTACTCAAGGAGCGCAAGCACCAGTACGTAAATCAGTGCATACGCGTACAGCATCAGCATGGAATAATTCACATCGGGCGCCATAAAATAAATAAATGCCGCTGCCAGCGGGACAAAAAAGCACAGCAGCGCAAGCATCAGAAATGTAAGCACGTCCTTGTACATTTTTCGCTCCACCGCAAGGTATGCAAAAAGCACAACCGCAAGCACACAGGTAATCACATTTGCCGTCTGCGCTGTTCTGCTCACAAACGCAAATGGTTTCCAGAGAAAATATTCCAGAAACCGCTTATAGCATCTTCCGATTAATACCGGCATGTCACGGACGGCAATCTGTCCCATATTGCCCACGCCGCCATACGTCTCGTTATCAATGTTCGGGTAGATGATATGCGACAGCTTCATGTACAGGAGCACGCCCACCCCCAGCACCGCAACACAAAGGATTCCCGTCCGCAGCACTTCGGGAAATTTTTTTCCGTGGTAAATATCCGATATCATGCCAATCAGCATCAGTGTTATCGCAAAGCTGGCGTAACTCTGGTACGTTGCAAGCGCAAAGATAAGCAGTGCTGTGGATGGCAGCCATCCAAAGCGGTATTTCCGCAAAAGGTACACAGAAAGCGTCACCATCAGAATGCCAATCCCCGAAGTATGTGCCATAAACATAAATGTCATCGTGCTGACCACACTTGGAAACGTCTCAAGAACCACGGCGGTGAGCACTGCCCCCGTCGTGCTTCTAATCCGCATAATCTCAAGAATCAGACACGCGGACACAGCAATGCAGAGTATCAGCAGAAAGCCATGTACCGCAGGCACACTGTATCTTCCGCCAAGCGGATGGATATACTTTAAAAACCATCTTCCCAGATAGTCGCCGCTGCCATACGTCCCCATACTGTTTGCATCATCCCAGTTGAGGAACTTGTGGGTAAGCATATAAAAATGTGTCAGCCATCCCACAATCACCGCGGATGCAAAGCAAATCATTGTGTGTTTTGGAATCCTTTTCTTTAACTGTGCCAACAAGTCAAAACGCATTAAAATCATACTCCTCCTGTTCCAGCGCAAACGTTGTCCCGACAACATATTCGTCCGCCTCGTAAAAATGAAGCCCGCAGTCCGCGTATTCCTGTACCATGTCCCGCCTGAACACAAAAAGATATGTGTCATCCGGACTGCGCAGGCTGTTCTGTGTGTCTTCCAGCACGCCAATGCCCCGCGCGAAGTAGAAAATATTCATCGTGAGCTGATTGTCATACGCCCACTTTGCAAACTCCAAAATCTCCTTGTTCTCAAAACTGTTCGGAACCCAGACCAGATGCCGCAGGCGCTCACTTCCCGCAAGTTCCTCCCATGTTTCATCCTGAAACGGGGAGACATAGGTTGTCCTTCCTGCAAACTGGACTCTCTGTTCTGCCAGCTTGCCGCTGATGTCAACAATCTGCAAAAGACAGCACAAAGCGACCACCACGGTTCCGGCAGCTGCCGCCTTCCTGCCGCGCCCCCCGCTTTTTTCAAAGACACGCTCCCACAGCTTCGCATTGCAGACAATCGCAGCAATATAAATCATATAGTTGACTGGCCATATGATTCTACCGGTTGAGCGGAAAATACTCCAATAATGCGTCAGTGTACTGCTGTCCGTCAACACAAAGAGCAGTTTGTCATTCCATGTCACGACCGGCGATGCCGCAAACACTACAAGCCCGGCTGTCATCAGCCCCACTGTCAAAAGCTCTACTCGTTTTCCTCTGATACAGCTGCCGCCGTTCCTTGTCAAATCCATCACGACAAAGGCTGCTACTGTCGTAAGCAGCACAAAAATACCAAGCCCAAGATAGGCAAACCCTTCGTATTGCAGCTCATGGTACATCGGAAGGGCATCAAAAAAACGGGAATACCCTTTTTCGTTAAAAAAACCGTTTAAATTAAAGCTGCACTCGCCAAGCCCACTGTCACTCGAAACCGCGCGTGTAGAAAACCCGCCCAGCAGATATGTGCTGGTAAAAAGCATGCCGCCAAACGACATTCCCGGAAGCAGATACTTCCACCGGAACCGTCTCTCCCTCCAAAAGCTGCACAACAGATATCCGCACAAAAAGACACCGCACATCGGAAGAAAATACAGGTGCACTGCTGACGTTAGCGCCCCAAGGATCCCCCAGCATACCACTGCCTTTTTCGTATTAAAGTAATCCTTTCCATGCCTGACAAACAGGTAGACAGCCGCAAGAATCATCCAGTGCCCGCCAAGCGCGGTATGTTTAAACATCCGCTCGATGACAAGAGGCGATAAGACAAAAAAAACGCTGCCAATAAGCGCCTGCATTTTCCCCACCGAAAGCTCCCGTAGTATTTTCGCCGAAAAAAAACCATGCAGGGCAAAGCTGACAATTCCCCACCATCCAAAATACTGGAATGTCTCTGGAAGAATGGGTGAAAGCAGCTTGAAAAAAACAGCCAGAACCGGAATCGAATCGGTAAAAATGACCGATGTAAAAGATGGGTACGCCAGATTATCTGTAAGACCAACAGGAAAGAACCAGTCACTGCGCCTGTAAAAGCACCAGCCCAGATAATGCTGTGTCAGATCCCCCTGCCCCAGCAGCCAGTCATCATAGACCGGATTTAATACATGCAATCCATATATCGCCATAAATGCCACGATGCCAATCATGGCAGACAATCCATACACTACGCTGTCACTATCTAATTTTCCGCGCATGTTCCTTCTCCATTCCTGCAAAATTTAATCAAAAATGATAAGTGTATTTGCTGTAAAGTAATGATTTAGTATTATTCTACCCATTATTTAAGTAAAATGCAAGAAATTATTACGATTTTAATTTTTCCATTCTATAATATACGTATACATTGCCTCCTGATCTCATAGGCATGTATATTCAGTACTTACAGGCACAAACTACAGTATATCACTTTCCATGTATAACGATCATTTAACATGGCAGAAACGGAGGATTACTATGATATCGGTATTATTCAACTGGCTTTACATTTTTATCGTCACCTTTCTAATCGGACTGGTTTTTTTCAAGCTGCTGTCCGTCTTCCTGAAAAGACAGCTGTCATTTTCCTTTTTTTCGCTGATACTATGTGGTGTCGCTGTCACAACCGTGTACACACAGCTCCTCAGCCTCTTCTGTAAAATTGGCGCGCTTGCAAACCTGCTTCTGATTCTGCTCTGCATTGCCGCGTTTATCGCATATCCGCGTTCCTTTTATCTACAGTACCTGAAAAAACTGAAAAATACCTTTTTTTTGCTGGAACGGGCTGCTCTATATCGGACTGATCCTTTTCATCGCATTCTGTACCTCACGCGGAACGATTCACACAGACACAAGCCTTTACCATGCGCAGGCAGTCAGGTGGTATGAGGAATACGGCGTCGTAAAAGGACTCGGAAACCTGCAGTGGCATTTTGCGTACAACAGCTCTTATTTTGCATTTGCCGCGCTGTTTAGCCTAAAGTTCCTGTGCGGCCAGTCGCTTCACTGTACCACCGGCTTTATCGCAATTGTCCTCATCCTGTGGTCTGTGTACCGCCTGCGGGGATTTTTTACACGCACGCGCCATATGGCAGATATGTGCTGTATCGGCATACTGTTCTATGCTCTTGTCAACCTGACAGGATGCATCTCCCCCGCATCCGACTACGCGACAATGTACATGGCGCTCTACCTGATTGCACGCTGGTGCGAGACCATTGAACATGACCCCGGAAACATTGACGCCTTTGCCCTTTTAAGCGTCTTTTCCGTATACGTGATGACACTCAAGCTGTCCACCGGACTGCTTGTACTGCTCGTAATCTTCCCTCTTGTCTGTCTCATCAGGTCAAAACGGACAAAGGATATTTTTATCTATCTTGCCCTCGGTCTGCTGACAGCAGCGCCTTTCCTAATCCGGAATGTCATCATATCAGGCTGGCTGCTCTATCCCTTTGCCGCAATTGACTTGTTCCAATTTGACTGGAAAATGCCTGTGCGCTATGTCAATATTGACTCTTCCACCATCAAAGTGTGGGCAAGGTGCCTGTACGACCCCAGCCTGATTGATATGCCTTTTTATAAGTGGCTTCCTATATGGTGGGAAGCGCAGGAGCGCTACTCCCAGATGCTTATCCTCACAAATGTTCTGGCATTTGTCCTTGACAGCGCCCTGCTGCTGCACAAAATCGCGGTAAAGGCAAAACTCTGCCGGAATACGATTCTGATTAATCTGTGCACTTTTATATGCATTGCGGCATGGCTGCTTCTGGCGCCCTTTATCCGGTACGGACTTGCCTTTCTCATTGCAGCGCCGATGATTTCTGTTGGAATGTGGCTGGAAACATGGCAAAAAGAATATGGCTCTGCCAGCTTTTACAAATTATTTTCAGGCTGTGTCATATTTGCCATGTTTTTTGTCCTCTCACCATACTGGGAACACTATTTCGTGGATGACATTGTGTTTATCAAGCAAAATCTGACACAGCCCTGCTATATCTGTCAAAAGAATTATGATACTTCTCCAATGGAAGAATATGACATGAATGGAATCACCATATATTGTCCGAAAGAAGGACAGATTACAGGATATGACTACTTTCCCGCCTCATCATATAATTATATGATTCACAACACTGAGCTGAGGGGGAATTCCTTAAAAGACGGATTCCGGTCACTGGAACGGGAATAGCACTTTTTTGTAGCACTCCCCTGTATTATCCCAAGAAAAACGCTTTACGTTCTCCAGACCTTTTTGGCGAAGCGTGCTGCACATTTCCTTGTCACCCAGAATGCCTGCAAGCGCACGCGCCACTTTGCCATACTCTTTGGGATTGACATATACCGCGGCATCCCCTGCCACCTCCGGAAGCGAGCTTGCATCCGAGCAGACCACGACAGTTCCCAGCTGCATCGCCTCTATCGGCGGAAAACCAAAGCCCTCTATCAGGGACAGGAATAAAAAAACACTTGCACCGTATATCAGCTGGTAAAAATCCTCGTTCTTTTCCACATACTTGATACAGGTAATGTTCTTCATGGTCAGGGAATCCGAAGTAAATGTACTACAATCATCAATTCCGACAATTGTAAGCGGCAGCGGACTGTCGGTCATGTGACAGTACTTCTCATAGCTTTTCACAATCCCCTCGGCATTCTTGTGCGGAAGCGCCGAAGTGACCGCCATGATATAAGCCGCATCCGGCTCAGCGAATTCTTTTTTCGCAATGGCATTATATCCATTCGGGATGACAATAATGTCATCACCCGAAACATGCGCGTATTTCATGATGTCCCGCTTCGACGCCTCGGATATCGTAATCACGTCGTCCGCCCTGCGCGCGGAAGCCTTCAGACGCCGCATAATATAAAAATTCTCAAGTTTATTCAAATAATCGGGATATTGTTCGTGATAGTAAAACGGTATCATATCATGGATGATAACGCTTTCCCTGGTCAGATGGAGCATGGATGCATATCCTCTCGGGAACAGCACCTTGTCCGCCTTTTGCTTTTTCGCACGGATGCTCACTTCAAAGAGTTCCCACATAATACAGATCAGTTTATTCAGGGGATTTTTGTCAATCTCTATAAATTCTACATTCGGTATGTCAAAATCTTTTCGGTTATATGAATTTCCAAAAACGACAAGCTCGTTCCCCTCATCAGACGCGGCAAGCGCCCGCACAAGATTCAGCGCAAGATTATAGATTCCAATGCTTTTTCCTGCACCCTTTACAAGTTTAAAACAGTCAATAACCAGTCTCATATCCCCCGCTCCCCATTCCTATTTATTCTATCCCATAAAGACAAGGATATCATGCGGTTCGAAATGGTTCCTGCGCCGCATGATCTCCAGTCCCCGACAATAGTATATATCAGTCTGTGTCCGCACGTCAACACACGGCATCCTGTCAGAAGGTCACTTCACCGTCATGGTCAATGATGGACACATACGCAACCCCCTCGATTCCGCTTATTTTCTGGACAAGGCTGCCCCCGTCCTTTATCCGGAGTTCTATGACAATGCTTGTCCGGTCAGGTGTGATATTTCTTGACTTTACCTTGTAAAACTTCGTGTATTCCGAGACAATCTGGCAGATGTCATCCTCCAAATCACAATATACCCCCTGAATCATCAGTATCATAGGGCTCTGCGCCACAGGCAGCCTGTCCAGCACAAAAATCATGACCGTCACCGTTATGGACAAAATTCCGGCGATGTCAAATAACCCTACGCCGCATATGATGCCGACGGCAAGCGACCAGAACATAAATACAAGGTCAAGCGGGTCTTTCACCGCGGTACGAAAACGCACAATTGACAGCGCGCCCACCATACCGAGGGATACCACGATGCTTGACTGGATGGTGATGATGACGGCTGCCGTAATCATCGTTGTCGCGGCAAGCGCCACATTAAAGCTTTTATTGTAGAAGTTTTTTCTGGAAAATATTCTGTAGATAAAGAAAATATACAGTGACAGCAACAACGTGATGCCGAATACGACCAAAACCTGCTGCACCGACATATCAGCCATGCTGATATTGTTTAAAAATGATTTTTTGAAGACATCATTAAAGCTCATAATTTTATTCCCTCCGAATTGTATTTTCTGCAGATATAGTACTTTGAGTATGTTGTCTGTCGCAGTTTTTCGGTCTGTACCGCGGCGTATAAAAAATCCGGAATCAGTTCGTCAAACTTCACTTCCAGAACATGCTGGTTCAGCGGCATAACAGGCCTCGTTATCAGCATGTTATCCAAAAAACCTTCCACATTGCCTCCCGATCTTATATTCATGTCAAAGGTTACCCGCACATTGCCGTCCTTGTATACATAGGGTATCCTGTCATATTCCACAATGACCTTCGGCTGCAAAAGCCTTTCGTTCTGCCACAGGCAGAACTTTCTGTAAATGTCGGCATCCACGGCATCCATTTTGAGCGGCCTGCCCTGCATCATTTCCCGACAGAGTGTTTCGTCTATCCGGCACGATCGTTTTCTGGTCTTTCCCTTTTCCTTCCGCTTTAATTCCAGGCGGATATAGGACTTGTCCGCATTATAAATCCTGACCCGGAATTTCTCCCTCGGGTCATTTCCGTTGATATTGTCATATAGACAGCCGTCCTGAAAATCGTCAAAATAAAGGCTCCTTACCACATATCCTTTCCCATTTCCCGCATATTTATCGGGCTGCATCAGTCCGTCAATATTATTCCCAATCAGCGCAAGCTGCTGTTCCGAACAGATATACTTGTACTCATGCCTGTACTCACTCATCCCGCAGATACCCCCACTCTTTTTCCAGGAAATCAAGACGCCTTCCGATAAAATCAACCAGCTCCGCTACCTTGGCATCGTTGAGCGCCTGTTTTTCCCCAAGTCCTTCCGCCTGCGGAAACGTATTCCACCGTATCATATTGCAGTCATTGGAAGTGTCAATCTGTTCACTGAACCCATATACCAGCTCCGCCGCTCCCTGCCTGAGCTGCGGCTCGAGTTCCGAAAAAAATATTGTGGCTGTCTCTTTCCTGAAATCTTCATGCTGGTACAGTGCGTACCAGATATCAGAATCCTTTTCCTGCACGGCGGCATACAGTCCGTCCGGGTCATGCAGATCAATCCCGTCCTCCGTGATGCCCGACGCAGCAATTGACTTGTCGTAGTCCCAGCATGGCCCGGCATAAAATTTCGTACTGATATCGTCATCATATTTATAAATATACTGGCTTGTAAACGACGCATCCAGATTCTTTACAAGCTCCTCCACAAGATATTTCCGCGCAAAGGAATCCATGTCAATGTATTCGCTGTAATGCCTTCCTGTATACGGGCTGTAACCGTCCGCCGAAAACATTGCATCCTCAAAATCCTGGTACAGCCCTGCCACATAGGAAACCTGGTCATAGGATGCATACCGGGGGCTTGCAAATACGACCGGCTGCATCCGCGAAGTCAGGAAGCCGCTGGCTTCCAGCCCGTACCGGTCACTTGTCTCAAGCTCCAGCAGATATCCGCCGGATATATCTTCCGGCTCCTGCGCAATCCGGTAACCCTTCGTGCTAAAAAGCCTCCCCTGCTGCTCCATGAAAAACTCCATGTCTTCCAGGCTTTCCCCCTGGTTCAAGGCTTTGACCTCATCTTCAAGGTTCCTGATGTTGACGCGGTTTTTCCCGACCTCTATTTTCTCGGACAACAGATAGTTGCCCATAAAATCGCCGTTCATATACACATCCACAAAGCAGACCTCCGGTGTAAAGTCCAGCCCGAGCATATGCGCAATCGAGAAGGCTGTCGCATTTCGCAGCAGTGTGTCGTCAAAGGCATTTGCCGTCAGAATCCATTTCTTCGCCGAACCCATCCCGAACAAGTCCGCTTTCTTTTCCAGCTTTATCATGTATGACTTCTTTTCTGTATCCTCAAACGAGGAATTGCCGCGGCAGTGGATGCTTTCCATATCCCCCTCGAAATAATTCCGCCCCCGGCTGTCCATAATCATCATTCTGCCGGGTTCCGATACATCCTTTGACGCGTGTATCTGCTCCGTACTCCCTGACTCTGTTTCCACGAACAGAACCGGGATATCCGACGTATACCACACATGCAAGTCCTGTCCCGCGCCTTCTGCTCCCTCCATCCGGAGCGTATGCTGTCCCGCTGAAAGCACGTACCCCTTGCCATTTTTCATTTTTTTCCCATCCACAAAAATGGAGTCTGCACCGCCATACGTCACGTTCAGCTTCCGTCCCTTCACTGCCCCAGGAAGAAAGACGTGATACGAATTATCCGCATCCCTTTTCCACCACCTGATGCCGAGGCTGTCACCAATCCAGACCGTGGGTTCAAACGCACCGCCGCCATCCTGTACGGACTCCGCGCCGCTGCTTATGGCAGAGGACTTCCCGGCATGGTTCCACGACACAATACATGCCGTGAGAAGCATCATCATAAACAGCACTGCAACGCGCGCATAAAATCTATTGTTTCTTCTCATGTTACCAACTTTTCCCAACTAAGTTTACACTGTAAATTCAGCTTAAAATTATAAGATATTCACTATCGTAAATCAATAATCTGAACCCTTTTTTCCTACTTTTAAGTCAATCTTTATTTTATCCATTTATTTTTTTATAATTCTTTTATATTTTTTTAATAATTTGGGTCTTTTTTTCTGCACGGAGCTGCTAATTTCCTTACGCACCCCTGCGCATAAAAAACACCTGGTATCATTTCCAGGTGTTAACCGCTTTCCATATGAAGGAAAAAAGTGCCTATCTATTATACAATCTCCTCATCCAGTTTCTTAAAGAGTGCGCACCGGAAAAAATCATCCAGTGAGACACCAAGCCCATCACAAATTATTTTGATGGTCACTATTCCAGTATTATTGCTGTTGCCATTCATAATATTTTTCAAAGTCGATGGCGGCATCCCCGCATCGTACGCCAGCTGCGATATTTTCATATTTTTCTCTTTACATAAATCCCTGATTCTCACTATTACTGCTTCTTGTACTTTCAATGATTTCCACCCCAATGCATATTTTGTAAAATTTCGTTATGATAATACATACACTTCCATTTTATAAAATATGACTTCATATTCAAGACTTTGTGTGGTCTTTTAGATGTATTTATGCAATTTCTGTTGCTTTTTCCCTATTAAAGCTCGAAAAACCATGATTTTCCCTCAAACTGCCACATAACATGTCTAGTGTTTTTTCTCGTCATTCGCAACGTTATCATCAATATTGCTTTCCCGTTCAAAATAAATCGGCCTGCGCTTGACCTCCATATATATTCTTGCCAGATATTCCCCAATCATGCCAAGAATTGTGATAATCACACCACCTAAAAAAAGCATCAGAATGATGATCGATGCGTATCCTGTCCTTTCGCCTGGTGTCTTAAGGGCGGCTCTGAATACATGAATTGCCGCCAGAACCGAGACAAAAACAATAAACATGCCAAAATATATGACCGCCCTGAGTGGTGTTGTGGCAAATGCCAGAAAACCACTATAGGCATAACGAAACAGCCCCCTGACATTCCACTTAGTTTTTCCTGCCGCGCGTTCCACATTCTTATACTCAATCCATTTATTCTTAAAACCTACCCATGCGTAGATTCCCTTGGTAAAACGCTCACTCTCCGACATTGCCACAATTGCTTCCACAACCTTGCGCTTCATCAGGCGGTAATCCGTGCTTCCCGGCACCAGATCGATTACTGTCACGTGATTGATCACATGATAAAAAGCCTTTGACAATGCGCTTTTTACCATCGGCTCTCCCTTTCTGGAGACCCTGCGTGCTGATGCACAGTCATAGCCTTCGTTTTCAATTGCATCCAGCATCTCCTTCAACAGCTCAGGAGGATGCTGCAAGTCCGCATCAAGCACCGCAACATAATCGCCCACGCTTTTGGAAAGCCCTGCATACATCGCCGCTTCCTTTCCAAAATTACGTGAAAGCGAAATGTACTGCACCTTTCCCGCATCAGCACGCTCCACGACCGTTTTTATCTCATTCATCGTGTTATCCTTACTGCCGTCATCCACAAAGGTTATGATAAAACGATACCCCGGCATATCCGAAAATACTTCTTTTATCCTGTCATAAAACAGTGAGATACATTTTTCCTCATTATAGCACGGCACAATCAGTTCTATTGTTTTCATTCAAACCACCGCAGCCTTTCCATATATGTTACCAAAATACTGTCCTTTTTTGCAGAAAATATACTATGATTTCGGTATCTGAATTATATCACAGTCAGGAGGTAAAATCCATTAAATTGTTAAACTAAAATAAGATGATTTCCTTGCTTCTGTGTGATATACTGTTACAAAGGTCATAATAATACATGACAGGAATTTTACAATTGATGCCAGACGGGGAGGATGTCACATGAACGAAAACAGGGCAGGACTCGGATACCAGAGCTTTGAAGAAGTGAGAACGGAACACATATTTTATATCGACAAGACAGATTTCATCAGGGAGTGGTGGGAATACGCAGATAAGGTTACCTTAATCACACGTCCCCGAAGGTTCGGAAAAACGCTAAACATGAGCATGATGGAATGCTTTTTCTCAAACAAGTACGCAGACAGAAGCGATTTGTTTGAAGGACTTTCCATATGGGAGGAAACACTCCCTGACGGAGACTACGGATACAGGAAGCTGCAGGGAACTTTTCCAGTGATATTCCTAAGCTTTGCCAACATCAAGGCAGCAAAATATGAGGACATGGAATTTAAAATCACAAAAGTGATATCCGATTTGTATAATAAATATGATTTCCTGTTAAAAGGAAATCTGTTAAACAAAAAAGAACAGGCATATTATCAGCAGATCGAACCCGGAATGAGCATTAGTCTGGCTTCTGATGCCATCCATTCAATGGCAGGTTTTTTGCAGCGTTTTTATAACCGAAAAGTAATTATCCTGTTGGATGAATATGACACACCCATGCAAGAAGCATGGATTTCAGGATATTGGGAGGAAGCAGTCCGTTTTTTTAGCAGTTTTTTTAATGCCACCTTCAAAACAAATGAATATCTTGAGCGCGGACTCATCACCGGGATAACAAGGATCGCAAAGGAAAGTATTTTTACAGGCATGAATAACCTAGATGTCATCACGACGACTTCCGATAAATATACTACAGCATTTGGCTTTACAGAGGAGGAAGTATTTGCAGCGCTTGATGGTGCAGGATTAGGAGAGCAGAAACAAAAAGTGAAAAGATGGTATGACGGATTTACCTTTGGTGCTTGCACAGATATCTACAATCCATGGTCAGTTGTGTCTTTTATCAATAAAAAGGGAAAATATGACACCTACTGGTCCAACACAAGCGGAAACGGACTTGTAAATTTATTGATTCAAAAAGGCAGTCCGGATATAAAGCAGGCAATGGAAGATCTCATACAGGGAAAAAGCTTCGAGGTTCAAATTGACGAAAAAATAGTGTTTGACCAGCTTAACGGCAGCGCGGAAACGGTGTGGAGCCTCCTGCTTGCGACAGGATACCTGAAAGTGCTAGACCTAAGGACATTGGATTCGGACGAGAACGGCATCGGTGAAGAGGGGGATGTCTGGTATACGCTTGCCATTACGAATCTTGAAGTGAGGCGGATGTTCCGCAAAATGGTACAGGGCTGGTTCAAAAATGATTCGGAAGTATACTACAATGAATTTATCAAAGCCCTGCTGAATGATAACGTCAAAAAGATGAACACGTTCATGAACAAAGTTGCCCTGAACACATTCAGCTCCTTTGACAGCGGAAACAAACCTTCTGACCAGGCGGAACCTGAACGTTTCTACCATGGTTTTGTACTCGGCATGGTGGTAAACCTATCTGGCACTTACAAAGTCCGTTCCAACAGGGAGAGCGGATTCGGTCGGTACGATGTAATGATAGAACCACTTGATAAGACCAAAAAGGCTTTTATTCTGGAATTTAAGGTACTTGATCCGGACGAGGACGAGCAGACACTTGCGGATACCCTTGCAAATGCCCATACCCAGATTGAGGAAAAACAGTATGAGACAGAGCTTATAGCATCCGGTTTTATCCCAGGCCAGATACGCAAATACGGATTTGCGTTTAAAGGAAAAGAATGCCTGATTGGATAAGGGATTTAAAAACTTGTCTATTGCCATACTCGTTTATAATCTGTCAAATTGTGAACTCGACAATTTGACAGATTATAAACGGGCAGTTCACATTATATGTTCATATTCTTAACCATCCCAGCCCTGAGTACTATGGCAAATAATATTGTCAAGCTTAATACAACACCTATATAAAAAGAAACATTTCTATATACAAACAATATCTCATGACTTCCTTTCTCCAGCCTTACTGCCATATACATCGTATTCCCTTTATAAATTTCTGTCTCCTTCCCATCCACATAACACTTCCAGTTGCCACTAAAAGGCAGCGCAAGCATCATCCATTCAGGTTCCTTTACATGAACATTCCCGATTTTTATTTTATTTCCAGTTGCACAAATGCTGCTTTTGCTTAATTCATTCCTCTCCTGAACTATTTCCTCATACTTGTCACTGTCCATTGCATATAACTTTGTCTGTTTTAGTATTGCAGCTGTTTCTTCAGCTGTCAAGTCATCTGAATCCAGTGAAAAAACCAATTTACTGCCTGCAAATCCTGTCCCTAAATTATATATTACATTTTTATTGGTATTTCCTCTATATAAAGTGTTTTCATTATTATTTAAAATATATTTGCCAATTTTACCCTGAAGCTCCTCTGATCCCATTTCAAGATATATTTCATCATCTCCGGCATCACATTCAATAAAAGCATTTTGCCGGGTCATTTTCTTACGCGTTTCCAACTCATACATCAAACCCGATTCTATCTGGCTGACAGGATTTATACAACCTTTATCAAGTGCAATATACATAGAAGCCGCTTCTATTTTTTCCATCTCGTTAAGCTGATTGAAGAGCTCCTCAGCAATGCATTCTTTATACGTATAAATAAACGGCAGCGCATTTTTATTTTTATACACTTTCCAACACACATCTCCAAAGATTACATCCTCGACACACTCATAACCTGCCTTCTGTATGCCATTGTCCTGACTTATATAGTATCTGACCCCCGCCAGGCTTTCATATATGGTAATATTATTTAGTCCATAAGAACGCCACTCCGTTTTTTTAGGTGTACCTGTCTGGTCAATCATTCTCTGCACATTGCCATTTATAATGCTAAACCAGAAGTTTAAACCATTATATCCATTAAGCATGCCAATATTTTCCGGTCGTCCGTTAATGTCTGTATAGGTCTCATTTGCAATACGGTACATATCCCCATCACCCAATATTGATACTGACTCACTTACTGGCGATTCTACATAACTGCGTATCTTTGAAAATTCCACAAACTCATCGTTCCAGTTTGCACCGCTGTCTCCATACAATGTTACCAGATTAACGCAAATATTTAATGCAATTGCGAAAAGTATCATCCATTTACCCAGTATATTTATCCTGAATCTTTCAAAAAAGCATATAAAGACTACTGCATATGCAAAATACAGCAAATATACCCATCTTGTATAAACTGTGCCAAAGCCGCTTAAAATAGTACTTGTTATCGGCATACACCAGAAAACGGTTCCCAAAATTACTGCCAACGCACACTGCCTGTTCCGCTTACTTTTATAAGTAAACACCGCCCCTGCCAAACTAATACCTTGCAATAGAGGAATTCCTGTCCAGTAATTATTAGCAAGCTTTGTATTCCATCCTCTTATATACTGAGACCATTTATCCTTGTTCAATAAGTAGTTTCCAATATAAAATAAATTTCCTCTGAGGTCTGGAGAATTTCTACAACTGTTTAAATATGCATTTATTGAAGGAAGTAAAATTGGAGCTGCCAGCATAATGCCCAAAAGATAACATCCGATGCTTATAACTGCCATTTTCAATATTTCCGGCATCTGTTTAATTCCATAGATTGAAATACAGCGAACAATACAGTAAACCAACAGAAAAAGACTTGTCATGTATAGAAAATAAAAATTACATAGTGCCGCAAATGCAACCGAAAACGTAAACAGCAGTGTTTTCTTTTCGCGGAAAATCCTTTCACATCCCAATAACATAAGCGGAAGATAAATCATAGGGGTTAAAAACTGCATATATCTTGCACCACCTATTAAAGCATACCCGGAGAAAATGTAACTAAGCGCTCCCGCATTAGACAATGTCTCATCAAGTCCAAAATAGGAACAATACTTTCTAAAACATAGCCCTGACAGATAAAGTCTCAGGAAATACATTCCCGTAAATACATATGCACCATTTTGATCTGTTGCAAATACCGCCAAAATGTTTAAAGGGTCTCCGAATCCATAATAATTCAACGTCCCAATGACATCCTCCCCCATTCCTATTGAAATGTCAAATAGCGGCAGGGCAACGTTCCCTCGGAGACAATTAAAAAAATATTTACGAAGATACTGTCCAATATATAAAAACGACGTATAATACTGTCCTAATCCATCTATTTTCCACACCAGAGATTTTCCCTGAGTCCAAAACGGACTATATCCCAAAATACAAACCAGCACAAATATAGCAGTATAAGCCCAGAAACTCTTCCTTTTATTAAAAAAAGCCATATTTTTTCTCCTTCACATATTATCTGAGTGAACAAACGGAAGCATTATTTTTAAATATTACTTCGGCTATTAAAACTCGAATTTTTAATATCCACACTTTTTATATATGCTTGCTATCCTTCTAACCGCCTATAATGAAATGTCCAATGCATCAACCATTTTCTTATATTTTATTTTCTTTTTCAACAGATATATTATCTGTCTTTTATATCTTTCTGTTTTCCTTAAAAAACTTAGTTAGATTAATTTTTTCCATGTATTCAGTATAGCATATTTGAGGAAAAGATGATATAAAAAATCTTTTTAACCACTAAAGTAATATTTTCCGGACATCATTTAGACAATAACA
Organism: uncultured Lachnospiraceae bacterium; assembly: GCA_910579275.1. GTDB lineage: Bacteria > Bacillota > Clostridia > Lachnospirales > Lachnospiraceae > COE1. Next base: position 7,244 of record CAJTTO010000001.1, on the reverse strand, counting down.
TGTATATGGCACCAGCGAAACTATTGTCGCAATAGCAGCTCCAAATGCACCATAAACCGGTATCATCAGATAATTGAGAGAAATATTTATGACAATGACTGACACAAACCAGAATGCCCTTATTTTTGCACGCCCCATAAAGTCTAAAAAATTGGCGTACAGCGATGAACTACAGTAAAAAAAGTAATATGGTATTAAAATAATAAGGATTTCACTGGCATCCATATACGCGTCACCATACACAAAACCAATGGCTGCTTTTCCAAATAATATAAAACATCCCGATATAAGCAATGCTGCTATGTTGTTCAGCCTGCTGACACTTTTAAATTTTCTTTTCCTGTCCTCAAAATTTTCTTTTGTTATCACTGCCAGAGATGCAACACTTCCTGTCCATATTGCCATATTTACATTTGTCGCTTTTGACACAAGCTGCTTGGCAATGGAATATACAGCAACCTGCTTCTCTGTGCCAAACAAACCAAGCATAAACGTATCCATCTCCATTAAAATTAAACCTCCAAGAGAAGTAATAACTAATGGCATTGCATATCCCATAATTTTCTTTTGTAATTGCCTGTCGCCCATTCCTTTACATATCAGTCGAATGTCATACTTTCTCATCGTCATAGCAAGGTTAATCAGAAGCAGTATTGTCCCCGCCGCACAATATCCGATTGCTATACTGACCGGATTGTTATTAATCACAAGAAGTAATAAGGTAAAAAAACAATAAAGAAAATACTCAATGGCTGTAACCATAAACAATTTTTTGAATTCCTGCGTCCCGATATACAAATGTTTAAAAAATTCTGTAAAGGAATTAAAGAATATCATTCCACATAATATATACATCAGCTTCCTTAACTCTGCATATGGCTGTGGATAGCCTGCTTTACAAGCTATAAAAGGCGCTGCGAAAAAAGCAAATACTAATATAACTGTGCTAAATACCATCCTTACCATCAGTCCGGCACCTAGACAATTATCTTTTTGCCCATCCCTTGTTATGTGTACCTTAACTGAAGTATTAATACCAAACCATCCGATATAAAACGCCATATGCGCAATTGAAAAAAAGAAAACCCATTCTGCATATTTCTCAACGCCAAGAGTTCTGGCATAAAAAACATCTGCACAAAAATAAAAAACCATTGCAAATATCTTTGCAAGCAATGACCATACAATATTAGAAAACAGTGTATTTTTATATTTTGTTATCATTTATCCAGACCCCGATTTCGCCCGCCCTCCAATACCTTCTGATATAAGGCCATGTGACTGTTCGCAACGCTTTCAATGGAATACCTGTCCAGTACCCTCTGGTATCCGTTTCCACCGTATTCCTGCATTTTATCAGGATGTTCTATCGCATACCTCAATGCCTCCTCCGCGCTGCCGACATCATCCGGCACAACCTTTATCCCCGTAACACCATCCACAACAATCTCTTTGGGTCCCCCTATATCCGCACATATTACTGGAAGACCACACGCCATCGCCTCAATAAAGACCTGTCCGAACGAATCTGCAACCGTAAGCAGATAAAACACATCATACCCGCACAGTTTTACCGCAATTTCTTCTGAATCAACATATCCTTTTAAAGATATATACGCTGACATTCCTTCCCTTCGGATTATCTCATTTAACTCCTCATGCAGATATCCCTCTCCAATAATGTCCAGCGTTATATCCGGATACTGCTCGTGTACCCTTTTGAATGCACGCATTGATAACTCTATATTTTTGCACCTGATTAGTCTTGCAACGGTCACAAACTTCTTTATTTCATTTCTGTAGTATTTCTTGGGAACGAACAGCCTGTGGTCAAGACCATTTGGTATCACCTGGACAGATATATCAGGGTAGGCATTATTAAACCAGCCTGCAAGTTCATTACTTAAGGCAGTGACGGCGGAAGCCTTCTTTACGATATCCCTGTTAACCATATTTAGAATATTGCGCAGGAATGCGTATTTATCCTTGCGCGCACTTGGGACATCGATCCCCCTCAATGAACAGATATATGGTACTTTTTCCCTGATTCCATACTTTAGCAGTCCTGTCGGTATGCTGAAAAAAAACTGAACAACGTCATAATCATTTTTTTTGGTGAGTTTTGAAATCAGGGACATTCCCTTTATGATAAAACCCAGCACACCCACAGGACTGGATTCATGCACGCTTTTTTTCCTGAGCTTTACTACGTACATCGGGACACCTGACAGATGTTCCGGAATTCCGAATCTATAATCCCATCCTATGATCAATTCCACATGATGCCCCTGATTCCCCAGCTCCTTTGCCAGATTGTACGTGGCAAATCCTGCTCCGCCACATTGTGGCTTATATTCATAATTCACTAATAAAATATTCATCAAATGTATACCAGCCTTACGCAATTAATCTTTTTTACAATTATTTACTATCCCTGTAGCTTGTGTTTTATGAAATGTGCAACAATTCACAAAACCGCCGTTTTTAGAACTATTGCCGCAATCTTTTTCATATTTGATATTATAATATGCAATTTTTTAAAAAGCAACAGCATGTATTAATAGCTTGCACATTTCAGGTAACAGTTCAGCCTTTGGCTTCCTGTTACAGGCATCAAGCCATGCAAAACCACTTCGTGGTGGCTTGATGCATCTCTGCCACTATGCTTTCTTACGGACTTTGCAGTAAATGCAAAGTCCTGAGCTGAACTGTTTCATTTCAGTCAATATATTATTGGTTGATTACATACTTTGTATTTCTTGATATGCCTTCCCTGCGGATTATTCCCAACGCTGTCAGATTGGAAAGTATAATCTGTGCGCGCCTCTTTTTAACATTGAGCAATTGCATTAATTTTGCCGATGTAATACTTTCATTTTTATCAATATAGCTAACAACTAATTTTTCTTGTTCGCTTAAATCTAAATTTAGCGCACTTTGAGCGCACTTTTGCATTATCGCGCACTTTGAGCGCACTCTCCGGTAATTTTACGGTGCTGTACTGTATTTCATCTGCTAGACGATAAAGATTAATTCGCAACGCGACATCCATATCAATAAATTCAGGTTCCCTTAAACCATATTCTTTCATTTGACGAATAAGCCTTGGAATCCCGGTTCCCCAGCCCTCAATCAAATTCATATATGAAAAGGCATGTGCCAATGCGCGGTTTCTTATCTGGGAATAACCCTCTCTCATTCTGTCTAACGTAACTCCCGGCAACAGACCTCCCGGCGATGTGATTTCCAGTCTGTCGTCATAAATAGCAACCTGTACATGGGAAGGTTGTAGAAAACTACAGTTCATTACAGCATTGATGATCAGCTCCCTGATACTATCCGGTGGAAGTTCATATATGTCTCTGCGGTACACGCCTTCAATTTTGGCGCCAAGCCTGATATTACGAAGGACAAATTGAAATGAATCCTCTATCTGTTGCCACAACAGACCAGCATAGTCCCGTTTGTCTATAAATATATCACGCGTAGTCCCTTTAAACATGTCGCATTGGATTTTTGAGAGAAAAGCGTCCTGCCCCATCAAAAAAATGCAGGCATTTGTAGGATGGATACTGCCGTCCGCAGACTCAGCCAGAATATTCCAGTTGAGAAGCACATTTTTTGTTATGGTTTTTATGGATTGCTTCTGGATATCATTCTTGCAATTTGCGATTGCTATTGATTTCATATCTGCACACAACTGCGCAATTTCTTCATCGGAAATTTTCAGATCCGTACGAATGACAGAGTCATAGGAACGCCCTTCGGATTCGTAGTGCATTTCCCTGGTTAGGGTTCTGTCTGCTTTTCGGGATGTTCCGGATACGCGTATGTATACGCCTTCTGTCGGACCATCCGACTTGATATAATATGGACGCTGCTTTCCGGGAGCGATAGCTGCCACAATGACCGTTTTGTCATCCACCGTCTGAGGATAGACATCTGGAATAATTACCGGTTCACAGCTGTCCGAAATCGCATTTGTGATGGCATCCATTTCCTGAAATACAATATCATTTGGAATTCCGACAATTTCCCGTGTCGTATCCCTAATGCCAAAAACGAGATATCCTCCCGTGGTATTCGCAAAAGCTATCACAGACTTCATGTATTTTATGCTTTTTTCAGGTCGGCTCTCCTTGTATTCTACATTCTTTGATTCACCGGAAAGCAGTTGTTCTATGCTCATTTCAATCTCCCTCCAATATTAAGAGAGCAGAAAATAACTGTTCCTGCCACAGTATTCACACAGAAATAAACATATAGATATTTTACCACATTTATAGATATTTTACTATCTGAAAAATATAAAAATTGTCCCACTAATGTATTCGCGAAACGGCGGTTTCACAAATACATTGATTGGTCAGATATAAAACTCAGAATTAAATTATACAGCGAGGAATGTATATGAAAATATTGATTGTATCACATGAATATCCCCCGATAGGCGGAGGCGGTGCAAACGCCTGCTTCTTCCTGTCGAGGGAATTCGCACGGACAGGGCACCAGGTCACAATTGTCACGGCACAGTATGAAAATCTTCCCATTAAAGAGACGACTTCCGACGGTGTACTGATACACAGGGTACGGTGCAGGCGTAAAAATAAGGAGAAGAGCAATTTCTATGAAATGTTCACGTATCTGGTAAATGCCTGGAAACTGACAGACAAACTTTTAAGGACAACAAATTTTGATATATGCCTGACCTTTTTTGGAATTCCGAGCGGTCCGATTGCCCTGCACCTGAAACGAAAATACCGTCTCCCATATGTGATCAGGTTTGGCGGCGGGGACATTCCTGGCGCCCAGAAAAGGTTCAGATATATTTACCTCGCGCTTTCGCCATTCATAAGATGCATATGGAAAAATGCAGACAGACTTATTGCAAACAGTGAGGGCCTGCGTAAGCGGGCACAAGGATTTGAGGACAGATACAAGATTGATGTCATAACAAATGGCGTTGACAGCCAGTTTTTTTGTCCCAGGGAACAAGACCAAAATAAAGAAGAAATCAAAATCCTGTTTGTCTCAAGACTGATAGAAGGAAAAGGACTTCAGTACATTATACCGGAAATGGCGGGAATACAAAAAGAGGTATGGCACTTATGCAATAAAAAAGTAAAACTGATTATTGTTGGCGATGGTCCGTACAGGGCAGATTTGGAAGAACTGGTTCGTAAAACGCAGGCGGACGGCTACGTGAGCTTTGAGGGGCGTAAAAATAAAGAGGATGTAAGGGAGTATTACCAGAGTGCAGACATATTTATCCTCCCATCTTTATCAGAAGGAATGCCAAACGTTGTACTGGAGGCAATGGCATGCGGTCTGCCCATTATCATGACTCCCTGTGAAGGCAGCAAGGAACTGGTCACTGATAATGGAATGATATCTTCAGTGGATGCGTTTTCAGAGAGTCTTGTAAAAATGTGCGTGGATATGGAATTAAGGCAGACTATGGGACAAAATAGCCGGATGCATGTGGAAAAGAACTTTAAGTGGGAAAATATAGGAAGGAAATATCTGGCTTTTCTGGAGAGCTGATAAGGGTTGAGGAATAATGAAATATACAATAATAACATGTTCATCTGCATTCAGTTCAATTTGGAAGTACACAAAGGAACCGGATATTGACATTAAATGGGCGTTTAAGGGGAGTAATTCCAAAATATTGTCATTTATCCGCATGACATGGTTTAAACATAATCTGCCAATGAAAAAAATATGGATTCATCAAGACATGAATAATCTGGGCAGTGTCAATATTGTGTTTGACTCCGGTGCCAATGAATTCCTTTTAAAGTGGATAAGGGATCGCAACCCAGACAAGAGATGTATTTTGTATTATTGGAACATAATGAATGACAATTCAAATCTGAGGATAGAAAAAATACGGCAAATGGGATATGAGCTATGGGGGTTTGATTTTGAGGATGCCAAAAAATACAATTACACCTATAATTCCCAGTTCTTTTGTCCAAGCTGGTATAGTGATTTGGATAAGAGCCAGCCTCCTTCGTATGATATTAGCTTTGTGGGCAGGGATAAGCATAAGAGACTGCAGACCGCCGAAAAAATGGTTGCAGATTTAAGCAGCAAGGGTTTCTTAACAAGTAATCTTTATTTTGCGGCTCCGAAATGGTATCTGGCGTTAAAAAATAGGAAGTACAAAAAAATATTAAAATTTAAAGAAATGCTTAATCAGGAAATAAGCGGAAAAGTATTGCTGGACATCACAGATAACGGTCAGTCAGGCTATACGCTGCGTGTTTTTGATGCCTTATGTAATGGAAGAAAGCTGGTTACCAATAATACACATATTGTACATGAGGATTTTTATAATAAACAGAATATATTTGTTTATGGCATTGATTCTCTGGAAGATTTTAAGGTTTTTCTGAATACACCATTTAGCTTTGAAAAAGCGAAGGAACTAAATAACCGTGATGTCGCACACTGGTTAGCGAGATTCAAATAACTCCATTGGATGACGCGCAGAAAGAAGGACATAAATATGATTATTAAACTGATGCAGATCCCCATCCTGAAAAAAATGTATATCTTTTTTACGAATATCTGCAGCGTAATTCCGGATGAAATTTACCTAAAGATGATTTTCAGGATTCGCACAGGGAAAAAATTAAATTTAAAAAATCCCATGACTTTCAATGAAAAAATACAGTGGTTAAAATTACACAACCGTGATAAACGCTATTCTGTCATGGTGGATAAATATCAGGTTCGTAAATATGTAACAGATAAAATAGGAGAAGAATATTTGATTCCGCTATTGGGGGTTTATGATGATGCAAACGATATTGATATAGACAAATTACCGGAGGAATTTGTTGGCAAATGCACCCATGATTCAGGAAGTGTCGTGCTCTGTAAAAAGAAACAGGATTTGACGCCTGATGTCAGGAAAAAGATAAATCAGGCTCTGAAGAGAAAATATTATTATGCAAGCAGGGAATATCCTTATAAAAATGTGAAGCCGAGAATCATTGTTGAGAAGATGATGCATAACAGTAACGGTGATGGACTGATTGATTATAAATTTTATTGCTTCCATGGAGAACCCAGATTCCTGTATGTATCTGCGGGACTTGATAACCATATGACTGCCCGCATATCATTTTACAACTTGGACTTGACTGACGCCCCATTCCAGCGCAGGGATTATCAACATTTCGTAAACGGTGGATAGCATGTACCTAGACCAAACCTGACAAATATGAGACAAT